>CAUZFZ010000128.1:0-32555 GCA_963579025.1 Planctomycetota bacterium
CGACCGCGAGGCCTACCCCCGCCGCCCCAAGTCGAATCAATTCAAAAAACGAAAACCAAAACGAAAACGAAAACCAAAACGAAAACCAAAACCCGAATGACTGAATCTAAACCAAGTGCCATTGGGCTAACGCCCAGCGGCTGATGGAGGATCCGCCACGCTTGCCGCTCCGCCGGGGCCAACAGCAGGTCGCAATACCGGAAGCCCGCCAAGGAATGCAGCAGCGGGTAGGCGGGCTGGCGCTCGGCCTGCATCTGCTCGGCCTCGCGGAAGAGCGACTCCGCGTGGCTGTGGCTTCCAGCCGCAGACTTGGGCTGCGCGCCCAAGCCACCACCCGACTGGTGCAGGGCGTCGGCATGGGTCGTGCGTTTGCTCATCCGCTGTGGCGCATCGCCGCTGAGGTCGGCGTAGGTCACGCTACGCTCTGCGTCCGAGAGCGCACCGGCCACCTCGCCCAGCGTCAGCTCCAGCTCGCTCAGGTTGCTGGCGCTGATCGCGGCCGCTTTCCAGTCCTCCGCTTTGACTCCCATCTCCAGCCCGGCCCGCATCGGTTCGAGCCCCTCGTTCAGCCGACCCAGCGCGCGCAAATAGAAGGCGCTCTGCACAAGCAGTACGGCTCGATCGGAGTCTCTTAGTTCGTTGGACGGCGAAGTCCATGGTGCGTCGAAGAAGCAAGCGACGGCCCCCAAATCGGAACCGAATGCACCCAACTTTCTCATGCTGTAATAGTCATTTCCACGCCGGATGCGTTTGAAGTGAAGATCGTCGTGCGCTTCCTGCTGCAACCCCGCCTGACACCCATGCGCTACGGCCTGATAAAGCGGCTGCAAATCTTCGAGCGTGGGCTGGTCGCCTTCCTGCGTCGTCTCGCAGAGGTGTTCGTACAGCCGACGATGGGCGGCTTGCCAGACGTCCGGGGTCTCGCGGAGGTCGGCTCCGAAGTGCTCCCGCAGCAGCGGGTGGGAATCGATGGCGGTGCCCTCGCGAGTGATCAGGCTCAGGTCGGTGAGATCGGTGAGGGCTCGCTGCCAGTCGTCGTCGGAGAGCGTCATGAGTGAATCGGTGAGACCGGGAATGACAGGCTCGGCTCGCAGCACGTCGATTAATTCCCGCTGGGTGGGGCGATCAAACAGGCCGAGCAGCCGAAGAACGGCCAGAGCGGGGCTGTCCGCGCCGAGCCAGCGTTCGTAGGCGCGGAGCATGCGGCGGCCGTGGCCGGTGCGGCGACCGGACTCGTCGGGGACCGGGTGGATGCGCTCGTCTTCGCGCAGAATCGGGAAACGCTGCTCCCAGCCACGGATGTCGGCGTCGTCGGTACACTTGCTGAGATAGTTGCCGAGCAGGTTCAGGTCGTAGGCATGACAGTGGAACCAGGCGGCCGCCTGGTCGAGTTCGCTGTCCGGGCCCTGGACGCCGAGCTGTCTGAGCAGACCTCGAGCCGCGGTTTCGTCGAGCGAGTCGAGCCGGTGCCGGACGCACGTGCCCTCGTCGTGTTCGAAGCTGGACAGGGCTTCCACATCGACCCGGCTCGTTAACAGGCACAGGCCCGGGTTATGCACCGCCAGACCGCGGAGCAGGGCCGTCATGGCCGGGTCTTTGAACTCGCCGCCGAAGCCGCTGCCGGGAGGCTGTTGGAGCGGCTCCAGACCGTCCAGGATCAGCAGCGTCCGCTCCCGGGCAATCAGCGTGGCGAGTTCGCCGCCCTTCTGCCACGCGTCTTTCGGGACCTCGCGGGTGGGATCGAACCACCGGAAGGCGGCGATGAAGAACTCGTCGGCACTCGCACTGGTCTGATCGCTGCTGCCCTGGCTGTAGAAGCTCCAGTCAAACACACGACGGACATTCGGCCACTGCCGCTTTGCCTGACGCGAGTACCAGTTGAGCACCAACCCGGTCTTCCCCTCGCCGCCCTGCCCGATGAGGGACACGATGTTGACTTTGCCTCGAGCCGGATCGGTTCGGCCCCAGGCTTCGTCCAGCAGCAGCAGTTCCTGCTCGCGCCCCACGAATTTCCGTCCTGTGACGTTGAGTCGGGTGGGCGCGATGCGCGGCGGTGAGCCGAACGCGCTAGCGTCGGGCGCCTGTGAATCGGGGGGCCTACGAGGCCCGCGCCTGGCGCCGTCGGCTCACGAGGACCGAACGGCTGCGGCGCGACGTTCAGGGCTTTCGCGATGTGGGCTATGAGTTGCCGTACGGATTCCTCGAAGTCCGGCTCCGGGCGCAGGTTCTGGGCATTGCGTCCGGCCAGATCGCGGATGGACTCGGGCAGATCGTCCGCGGCTGGTGGCTTCTCGCCGCCCAGCAGAACCGGGATGACAGGAATCGGCTGGCCGGTGTCCGTCTGTCGGCCCAGCAGTGTCTCGACCTCACGCCGCACCCAGTCGTCTTTGTCATCAATTCGTCGCTGGCCCGTTTCCGCATCCTGCTCCAGCCAGAGGACTCCAATGATGACCAGTCCGACAGCAGCAGACTGCAGAGCGGTTTCGATCTGTGTTGAAAACGGCTGGCCTTTGGGAAGGCCGCGGACATCACGAAAGACCGCCCGATCTCCAAACGCCTGCCTCAACCGTTCGTCCAGCCGATCCACGGCATAGCTGGAATCACGGATACGGTAGCTGACAAATACAGAGTTGTCGGACAGGGACATCGCTGGCGCTCACAAGACTCTCTGAATCAGACCCGGTGGTTGTTTGCCTCGTCTCAGCGGCGGCGATGCTCCGATCCGGCCATCCGGGGCCGGTTGCTGGGGAGCTTCAGGATTCGAGGTCGATCCCCGCATCCCGCGAGATTTCATCCAGGAGTGGTCCCAATTCGATCCGCAACCGAATCGTCATGCGTGATTTGGCTTTTCGCACGGCCGCGCTCGTCATGCCCAGTTCGTCGGCCACTTCCGTCGCATTGAGTTCGTCAACCGTTGTTCGCCAGAACGCCTGCCATGTGCGGTTCTCGACCCCGCTGCGAACCATTTCCAGCGCCTGGCGGAAGACGTCACGAAATGCTTCGCGTTCGCCAGGATCTGCCTCTTCGTTACGAACCGGTTCGCTCAGTTGCGACAGAAACTGATGAGCCTCGTCACCGCCGGGACTTCTGGGTGTATTCGTCGTACGACGAATGAAGTCGGCGATGCGGGCGCGTGTGATCGTTCGCAACCAGCCTCGGAAGCTGTCGCCTGGATTCAGTTTCTGAAACCGAACAATCGACTTTGCGACGGACGAGAAGACATCCTGACAGACGTCTTCCGCGTCGTAGCCCTGCAAGCCACCGCGACGGCACCAGTAGCTGACAAGCGGACGATACATGCTCATGAACTGTCGCCACGACTCCGTGTCGCGATCGCGAACACGATCGATCAACGACAGGTTCGTGGTCTCGCCGAAGGATCGACGAACGGTTGGTGGTTCAGTCGACGAATCTTCAATTGGTGGACGCAAGGATTTCTCAGTCAATCTATGGGCAGTCAACAGTGGTCAGTGAGGGAGCGGGCAAACCTTGATGAGGCCCAGTCACCAAGTGATCCGTCAGTGAGGGATGTTCATGCCGTCAGTATGTGAATTCTCAAACCTGATCTCAATCGTCCGCATACGTCTGGACTGGCAGACCGGTTTGCAGGAGATGGCGGACAGCCCGCAGACAGCCCTCCGTCACACGGTGCAGAAAGTCCATATCCAACGTGTCCAGCGTATCGGTCGGCTGGTGGTAATGCGGGTTGCGCAGAAAACTCGTGTCTGTGATCATCAGTGCCGGATACCCCACGTCCCAGAACGGACTGTGATCACTCAAGCGCGTCGCCTGCAAGGACTCACCGTTGGAAGGCACCTGCAGCGTTTCGACCGGCAGGCCAGGCGTCTGCTCGGCCCCCGCGCGGAATCGCTCAATTAATTCGGTCGAATTCTGATTGCCAATCACAGCGATGAAGTCGCCCGTGTCGGGATACTGGCCAACCAGTCCTCGCGGCAGCGACTGACTCCCTGGCGTGTGATCGCAGTAACCGAGCATTTCCAGTGAGATCATACCCCGCAGATCGACATCCGCCTGCCGCGCCAGCCGAGCGTGTTCGCGACCACCCAGCATGCCGTTCTCTTCCAGGTCAAACGCGACCAGCTCAAGATCGAGCTGCGCGTCTTCGAGTTGTGCAGGCGTGATGAGCCGTGCGATCTCGATCAGGGCCGCGATGGCACTCGCATTGTCGTCTGCCCCCGGTGTATCCGGACGGGAGTCCAGGTGCGCCCCGACGATCAATCGTGGCCGTCCGGCGACCGTGCCGGACTTGCGTGATGCCAGCAGATTCACGCCGTGCAGGTTCTCGCCCAGGTTCAGGTCGCCGGCATCATTGAACACGTCGAACTCGTGACCGTACACGGTCCAGCCGGATGCCTCGAACAGCCCCGTGACGTAGCCACGCGCCTCCTGCAATTCGACGCTGTGGCAGGGACGTGGTACGCGAGTCAGTTCCGCGATGTGCGTGCGAATGCGGTCAATGTCCGCTTCGAAGTGATCGTTCATCGCGTTCCGCTCTTTCGCTCGCTGGCCGGCGCGAGCGGCAGGTGAAAGTGGATCATGTAGCCTCGGCAATCTACAGCTCAGCCCATTCGGCTCCGAGTTCCCCCGATTCGAACTTGAGCGGCAATTTGGCAAGGACGATTTGCCAGGCGGCGACGGACTGCTATTCACGCCAGCCGTTGGCAATCCGTACATCGACTACCATTTTTTCTCGGACAACTTCAAGACATACTTCGAGTCATGTGATCATCCAAAATCGGATTGAAAGTGTGTGTTGTGATACGGCAGCTCACTTCATACACGAAAACTTGGACCTGACGTAACGCTGCGAATGGGGGCCACCTATGTCTTCGCGTTCAGGCAATGACGATCCGCATCGAGTCAAGATCGATTCACCAGCTTCGTCCAACAGTGAATCAGGCGAACCCGTTTCGAAAGGTGAGACGACTGCCTTCAGTAAGACGGTGATCCAGGACTCCGGGCAAACTTTTGAGCCTCTGGCCGCGGAACGGGCAACCCCCGGACCCGATGCTCCACCAGAGCAGTTCGGGCGATATATCATCGAGCGGGAACTCGGACGCGGCGGGATGGGAGCCGTGTATCTGGCGCACGACAGCCAGTTGGATCGCAAGGTGGCGCTGAAGATTCCGTTCTTCACGGACGATGCCGATCGGACGGAAGCCATCGAACGGTTCTTCCGCGAAGCCCGCACGATGGCGACCATGCAGCACGCCAATCTGTGTCCGGTGTTCGATGTCGGCCAGTTTCAGCAGTGGCATTATCTGACGATGGCCTATGTCGACGGTCAAACGCTGGCTGAGAAACTGAAGGACTCGGGTGCCATGGCCATGGATGTGGCCCTCATGTTGCTGCAGAAAGTCGCCTTGGCGCTCCACCTGGCTCACGAAGCGGGGATCGTGCATCGGGATCTCAAGCCGGCGAACATCATGCTGGCGAAGAATGGCGAGCCGATCATCATGGATTTCGGACTGGCTCGCCGACAGGCGGCTGGTGAGACCGAATTAACTCATTCCCGCGCGGTGATGGGCAGTCCGTCGTACATGGCTCCTGAACAGGTCGAGGCGCGGCACGCTGAAATCGGACCCGCCACTGACATCTACGCTATGGGGGTCACCCTGTATCTGATGGTCACGGGGAAGCGTCCGTTTGTGGGATCGGCAGCATCGATCTTCGGACAAATCGTGTCGCAGACTCCTGAAGCGCCGTCGAAGTTGCGTCGCGAATTGCCGTCCGCGATTGACACGATCTGCATGAAGGCGATGGAAAAAACGCCAGAGAAACGTCACGCGACTGCGGCCGAGTTTGCTGCAGAATTGTCCCGTTGCCCGTCCGAATCCGACGTTGGGGAACCCACGAAAATCTTCCGTCCGGAAAAGGAGCCCGCGTCATCCAGCAGTCAATTGAAGCATGAAGCCGAATTGAGGCAGGTCACGATCGCGATCTTCGCCTACGAGCCTGACGACTCCACCAGTGCCGACAGTTCGGCGTCGCACTCGGAACTACTGCACGGCCAGGCGAAAATGTTCGCGGCGTTTGTCATCGAGAAAGTTGCTGCGCTGGGAGGCGTGACAGTCCATGCCCTGGGCGAGGAAGTCACCGCCTGCTTCGGTTTTCCGCATGCGTTTGAAGACGCTCCCCAGCGAGCCGTACGTGTCGGCCTGCAGGTCATGCGTGACCTGGCGGCTGCCGAACAGAATCAGGCGGACTTGCCGGCCGCGGCGCAGGCGCGGGTCACCATTCACTCGGGGGAGGCCGTGGCCGAGAGTGTGGATTCCGGCACGGGAACGACCGTGTCACTGGTTGGCGATGCCCGCAATGCGGCCAGCCGGATGAGCGCGATATCCGAATCGGGGACAATCGTCATCAGCGCGGCCACACATCAGCGCGTCGCTTTGTACTTCGAATGCGAATCTCTCGGTCCACAACGTGTCAGAGGCATCGCTAAACCGGTTGAGCTCTTCGAAGTGAAGAAAGAAGCCGCCTCGCGGAATCGAGTCGAGCTGGTCGATCCAGGCAATCTCACGCCTCTGGTTGGTCGAAACACGGAATTGACAATTCTCAAGGATCGCTGGGAACAGGCGGTCGATGAACTCGGACAGATCGTGCTGCTCATCGGTGACGCAGGGCTGGGCAAATCGCGGTTGATTCGTGAACTACGTGAGCATGTCATTGAAGAGGACTCGGAAGACGCCGCGGTCGTGGAACTCCGCTGCTCTCAGTACCACCAGGGGACAGGGTTTTTCCCCATCGCCGAGTTCTTTTCGCTCATGCTGGAGTTGGAAGACCGCTCACCGGAGGATCGCCTCGACAGAGTCGTGAGTTATCTGCGGGACTTGAAACTCGAATCGGATGAGAATATCGCGCTGCTCTGCGATGTGCTGAGTGTGCCCTTGGGTTCGCGCTATCCGGCGCTGACATTTTCGCCGCTCAGGATCAAGGAGCTGACGCAGGAATTCCTGCTGCACTGGCTCAGGCAGATGTCAGATGCCAGCCCCGTGTTGTTCATTGTCGAGGACCTGCACTGGCTCGATCCGTCAACTCTGGAACTACTTGAAAAACATGTTTCCGAGTTCGAGCGCGGTCGTGTCCTGAGCGTGCTGACGTTCCGTCCTGAGTTCGAAACGCCATGGAGCAGCAAGCCACATCAAACGCAGATCGCACTGAACCGACTGACGAAGCGGCAGATCGGCGAGATGATGCGGAAACGCACGAATCGCAAGGACATCCCCGAGGCAATCGTGAAGCAGGTCATCGATCGGACGGACGGAATTCCGCTGTTCATCGAGGAGTTTACTGTCGTGATTATCGAGTCCGGGATTCTCGATTCGACCGATACCCAGGCCAGCAGCGAGTCGCTGCTCAATGTCATCCCGGCGACGCTGCACGACCTGTTGCTGTCTCGGCTCGATCGCATGGCGGCGGACCGTGAGGTCATTCAGTTTGCCGCGACAATCGGTCGCGAGTTCAGCTTCGAACTTCTGGCCGCGGCGTGTGACCTGCCTGAAGCCGATCTGCACAGCGAACTCGACAAGCTCGTTAAAGCCGAGATCCTCTTTCGGAAGGGACAGGGATCCGACGCGGGCTATATCTTCAAGCACGCGTTGCTGCAGGACGCCGCATATCGATCAATGCTCACGACAAAGCGGCAGGCGTGTCATCAGCGTATCGCCGAGGCGTTGGAATCCGGGTTCCCGCAAACCGTCGAAGCGCAGCCGGAGTTGCTTGCTCATCACTTCACTGCAGCAGCGGTGACCGAAAAGGCGGTCACCTACTGGCTGAAGGCGGGACTGCGGTCGCGCGAACAGTCAGCGGAAATCGAAGCCATCGGTCACCTGACGAAAGGCCGTGAGCTGGTCGAAACGCTGCCTGAGTCGCCCGAGCGGGACGTCATGGAGCTGCAGATTCTCAGTCCTCTGGGCACGGCGTACATCGCCTCGCGTGGCTATGCCTCTCCCGAGGTCGGACCGATCTTCGCTCGGGCGCGCGAACTCTGTGAAAAAATTGGCGACCCCACCGCACTCCTGGCCGTCATGTGGGGAATCTGGGTCTGGAATCTCGTGTGCGGCAAACTCCAGTTGTGCCGTGATCTGGCGCAGGAAGCGATGGACTGGGCGGAAGCTGGTGGTGATCGTGGCATCATCATGGAAACGCATCACTTGCCTGCGGTGACGATGCAGTACCGCGGCGATTACGCCCGAGCCCGCGATCATTCCGCCGAGGCGATTTCCCTTTGTGATGATCCGGAAGTGTGCCGCTTCTGGACGGCCCGCACGGGACAGAATTCATCCGTGGCTCATCGCTGTTATCTGTTTCTCCCCTTGTGGCACCTCGGCAATACCGATGACGCTCTGCGCGTCAACGAAGAGGCCATCGCGATGGCACGTGAGATCGCGCACCCGTTCACGCTGGCCTATGTACTCCACCACACCGGCTGGTTCCTGCTGCAATGTCGACTGGGGGCCAGGCTTCAGGAAGCAGCCGAAGAGCAGATCGCGATCACAAGTGAGCAGGGGTTCGCATTCTGGCACGCCTCGGCGACCTTCTACAAAGGCGCCGGCATGTTTCTGCAGGGAGACGTGGAAGGTGGGTTACCGCTCATGGAAGAAGGCGAGCAGGCGTGGCAGGCGACCGGTGCGGAACTGACGCTGACGTATCAGTTCAGCACTCTCTGCAAGGCCTATACAGCGGCCGGACGCTTCGAGGACGCCCACAAGGCTCTCGACCGTGGTCTGACGCTTGTCCAGGAGAACGAAGAGCGTTGTGAGGAGGCCGAGCTGTACCGCATAAAGGGTGAGCTGTTGCTGGCCGAACTCTCCGACCAGGCCGCCGCCGAGAGCTGTTTCCAACAGGCTCTTGAAACTGCCCGGCGTCAGGATGGCAAAGCCTGGGAGCTTCGATCCACCATGAGTCTTGCTCGCCTCTGGCAGCAACAGAACCGCCGTGAAGAAGCGCACATCGCACTGTCCAGCGTATACGATACCTGGACGGAAGGCTTAACCACTCCTGACCTCAAGGATGCGGCCGCACTATTGGAAGAGTTACAGCATTAGGATTGCCGTGCGGGCCCATCTGTCGGGACGTGTCCTCTTTTGGGTTGCTGAATCCAAATCGTTCAATGCGGACGTTCTGCGTTACTCATACTGTCTTCGCTGTCTTTTTATAAACGCCTGCTGCCTGGACTTTTTTCACACGGAGCTTGGTAATGACCACTGAGATGTTCACCGAGTACACAGAGCGGAACGAAAAAACACTGTATGCCGAAAACTCCGTAGTGATCAAAACGGAGGAAGAGAAAGTCTACGGCAAAGCGAAACGCGCACTCCGCGACACGCATGCCAAATCACACGCAGCGGTGAAGGCGCACATCGAGATTTTCGACATTGACGAAGACGCCATAAAGCAGGGTCTGGCTGAGCGGACGAAACTGCCCAAAACGTTGATCGAAGGGATCAAGATCAAGCAGGGAGTCTTTACCAGCCCTGGCCGTTATCCCGTATGGCTTCGGTTCGCAAACGGTCGTCCCCAGGTTAGTCCCGACCGCGAGAGCGACACGCGAGCGATGTCGGTCAAGATCATCAACGTTGAGGGCGACCGACTCCCGGACTGCTATCAAACGAATGTCCAGGACATCATTACTCAGAACGGCGACGTTTTCTTTATCAGTACGATCGCCTATTACCTGAGCTTCCTGAAAGCAACCTATAAGCTGCCTCTGTTTTCCCTGCTGTGGCTGATATTTCATCTGCGGCAGTTTCTGGCGCTGAAACGGATCACCGGGTTCGCGCCGAAGAGTCTGCTTACGGAACGTTACTGGAGCGGTTCAGTATACGCGCTTGGACTCGCCACTACGCAGGGTCAATGTCCGGATGTTCCCTCAGCGACGTACCCCGCAGTGTTGAAGTACGCGTTCACGCCCTGCATGCCGGAAGAACCATTTCTCGACGTGCCGCGTGAGAAAATCGAACTCCCGAAGAGTGAGATTCCCGAGAACTACTATCGAGAGGACTTAATCGAGAAGCTGGCTCGGCCGAATGCTAAATACTGCTGGAACGTTGGAATTCAATTTCAAACGACCGACGAGATGTCGATCGACAACATCATTATTCCGTGGTCCGAACAGGAGTCTCCGTTCTTCACGGTGGGCCGCTTGACCGTGGAACATCAGGACATCGATTTCGAGAAGCAGTATAACTTCGTCGAGGACCTGACGTACTCGCCCTGGAACGGTCTTCAGGTTCATCGTCCGGTGGGTGCGTTGAATCGTCTTCGTCATCATGTCTATCCGCTTATCGCGTCGTACCGCCTGAAAAAGCGGGGAGTCAAAATCGACGTCATGACCGGAGATGAGAATCCCAATTGAAGCGCGTCCGTAACTGAGTCATCGTTTGCGAAACCACTTTTGGAGAGTTGTCCCATGGCGTCAGAAGGTCCAATTCGCGTTCTCTCACTGGACGGTGGCGGTATTCGAGGTGTCATTCCGGCGGCAATTCTGATCGAGTTGGAAAAACTGGCAGGCAAACCTGTTTTCGACCTGTTTGATGTCGTTGCGGGCACTTCGACAGGCGGACTGATCGCAACCGGGTTGATAGCTCCTGACTCCTCCGGTGCCCCTAAGTTCACCGCGGGAGACCTGCAGGGTTTCTACACAAAGAACGGCACGCAGATCTTTTCCAGGTCGACGGCCTACGAAGTGGAATCGCTCGATGGCATGCATGGCCCCAAATATCCTGCCGATGGCATCGATGCGTTTCTGCACGAAACATTCGCTGATTTGGAATTGAAAGACGCTCTGAAGCCGCTGGTCATGGTCAGCTATGACATCGAACGTCGGAACGTCCATATCTTTCACAGTGAAGCTGCGAAGCAGGATCCCAATCAGAACTTTTTCATGCGCGACTCATCGCGCGCGACGTCGGCAGCACCGACGTATTTTCCGCCAGCGCACATTCAGAGTTCCGCCGGAACGACGTTTGCGCTGGTAGACGGCGGAGTCGCGGCGAATGACCCGGCGATGGCAGCTTATGTGCAGGCCAGACGCCTGTTTCCCGATCGTGAAATCCTGATAGTGTCGATTGGCACGGGCAGTTCTGTAAAACCGATTCCCTACGATAAAGCCAAGGGCTGGGGCAAGCTGGGGTGGGCCGAGCGTATTGTGGATGTCATGTTTGATGGATCCACCAGGACCGTCGATGCCAACCTGCAGGAATTGCTTCCAAAGCACACATCCGGTCTGCGTGAGTACTACCGCTTTCAGCCTAGCCTCAAAGGTGCAAACGACGCCCTTGACGACACAAGTCCGAAAAACCTGCAGTCACTGATTGACCTGGCCACAAACTACGCGAACGAGCGACACGTGGATTTGGCTGAGCTTGCCGACCGGTTGGTTTAGCAAGCAACAACCTGCCAACGTGACCCGCGGAGGACGCGTGAAACAGACGCGTTTCCCGTAGAGGGCCGGTTCCTACCGGCCCTTTCGCGTTGGCTGCGGCCGGTGGGGACGGGCCGGAACCGGCCCTACGAGATCGTGCGTCTGGTCGTCGATTATGAAGCGAACTTCTAATTCACGACACTGGAGCTTCACGGTGTCTTCGCGGTTGGTGCCGGTGGATCCACGTGCACCTTCAGGTACTCGACCAACGCCATACGCTCATCATCCGATAATTGCGTACCGAATTCGTGGCCTGTATTGAGATTGCCGGGTTTGGACGCATCGAATGTGAACGGTTTGACGCTGTCATCGGTGATTTTTTTCGGATCTGTTTCAAAGCCGACATGAACCGGGTCATAGTCTTTTTGACCGACAGGAAACGTCATGGGCCGCTGATCAGCCGGAAGCAGCAGATCGTGCAGTGTCGGAACTGATCCATTATGCAGATACGGCGCGGTCGCCCACACGCCCTGCAACGGCTTCGCAGGATAGACGGGCCCGCCGGTCGCACTCATCGTGTCGCGCCACAGTGCGGGCGAATGCTGCTCTTCAAGACGCTCCATCATCGCCTGGTTCTCGGCTGACATGGACTTCTTTGCCGTGTTCTGAAGATCGTTGAGCAGCGCACTGATAGCTTCCGCGAAGCCAACAATCGAACCATCTTCACGATACACCGGAGCGTCGAAGTTGACGGCATCGTTGGGGTCGGTTCCGACTTCCTTCAATGTGGAGAGATTAAAGAGCACCAGCCCCTGATCACTTAAGCCAGCGGGGTTGTGGCAATTCGCACAGTGCTCCGCATAAAGAGCGCGACCCTGCTCGACTTTGGCGGTATCGGGTGCGCCCAGCAGATCACTCGGCCAGTCCGGCGGAGTTACATATTTGAGTTGTTCTTCAATCAGCATTTGATTGACGATGTTGACAGAGGTGACCAGCGTCTTGCTGTCAAAAGTAGCGCCGACGCCAATGGCCTCGCCCATGCTGCGCTGAATCACAGAATTTGTGTTCGCGTTCCAGTGCAACCACGCATAGCTGTCGACGTTCCACAAAGGCGGCGTACTGACAGGTGCGGTGACGGGCACCATGTTCTTCTTGTTCCAGCCGGCAAACAATTCGACGCGGGCCGTGCCAAAGTCGTCCGCGCGACCAAATCCCGCCGCCAGGCGATTTCCCGGAGTCGACAGCCATTTGCGGACTTTCAGAAACTTGAGACGGTAATGAACATCGCTTAGTGAAGATTCGAGACTCGTCAGAGCCGACTCGACTTGCTCGGGCTTCAGGTCTTTCGTGACTGTGTTTGCAGAAGAACGTGCCGCGCCTGCGATGGTGGCGGCAAGCTTCTTCACATCGTCCGCCGCCATTCGGAGGTACGAATCGCCTGCGGAATGCTCCGCTTGCACCGTCTTTCTGAGTTCGGCCAGACGTCCGATGACGTGTTCACCGATCAACCGCCCACATTCGGCATGCTGCTTGAGATCCGCCAGATCGGCGATCTTCGTGAGGAACGACTTACCGTGTCCCGCCCCCTCGTGGTGTCTCTTCAGAAAATCCCACGCTAACTCAGGATCCTTAAACGTGGCTTGAATCGAATTGGCGATGGCGTCACCGAGCGCGTCGACGTAATACAGGCCGGAACTCCCCTGCACGCGGACGGTCTCACCACCGTAGCGGATATCGGACGTGTGACAGGCCGCACATGTGAAGCCGAACATTTCGACCTGTCGGCCAGCCAGGGTAATTTTGTTCGTCACGATCCCAACGGGAAACCCTTCCGGATTGCGTTCGGACTTTCTGCCAGGCAACAGTCCGAATCGTTCCAGGTTTTCGAGGTAGGGCCGACCGGTTTCGCTGTCGGTCAATGCACGGACAACTGACATGGGAAAGAAACCACTCCCCTGATCCGAATAATGAAACACGTCGGCGTCAAACTCGTGCGTTACATTGATTGATCGTGGGATGGCAGGCTCGTTGACAACCTGCGTGACCGGGCCGTTCGGTGACGCATTTGCATCAACGGCCGGTGGTGATTCAGGTGCACTCTCGTCTTCCGACGAATCGCATCCCGCCAATGGGAGTACGCCCAGGAGAACAAGAACCGTCAGGACCCGAAGCGATCGACAATCTCGTTCCGTTTCGGAACGGTTGGAATTCGGACGTTGCAATTTCATTGGTGGAGTCCCGTTTCGTTGCTTGCACATTGATGGACGGTTTGCTTTGTGATTATCCGTCTGCCTGTAACGCTGATGCAAGTCGCGCCGTAAAAACGCACTGACGAACGGTATAACCCCAAGCCGGCTCGCGCTGCGCAGCTTGCCTACAGACGTACGGCGGGAACACGCTCGTCGACCTATATGCTGAGCGGCACGAGATGCACTGGTGCGGACGTCACGCTTCGACCTGCTGCAGATGCAGGTCGCGAATCTGGTCGCCGACGATGGCGAAGTCGGTGACGGGCCAGTCGGGGGCAATTACCGACAGGTCGAACGTTTTTGTGCCGGCAACCATTCCCGCTGGAATCGGAATCTGCCAGACCGACTGCTGGCCCTGTTGCTGCAACTCTTCGGGAACGGGAATCACTCGACCGGTCAGCTTCAGTTCGCAGCCTTCGATCGATCGTGGTTCGGCCAGTCGAAAGACCAAGTGTCCGTAGTCGAAGTGTGTGTAGAAAAACCCATTGTATTTGATCGACGACGAGGTCTCTCCCGTGCGGCGGCAACGGGTCAGCCCTTCACCGGTCGCCTTCGACCAACCTGTCAGCGTCCACTGTTTTTCACTGTCGACGTTTCCGACGTCGCATGTGAGATGTCGGTTGCCGCGCTCACGGAGCATGCGGGTGAACGCTCCGAGCTTTGGACGTCCGACAAGCGGGGCGGGGTCTGCGGACGCAGGGGCCGGGCATTTGCCGCCGAGCAAATCGAAGATGGGCTCGCCCAGTGCCAGGCGGTGCGGACGGTTCAGACGATCGTGGACTTCATCTTCCGGATGAAAACCGAGCAGGTGATACATTGTCGCCGCGATGTCGTCCTGCGTGACTTTATTGGCGATCGGATACGCGGCCCGTGCATCGGAAGCGCCGTAAACCTGACCGCCCGGCACTCCGGCACCGGCCATGACGACCGTGTTGCACGCGCCCCAATGATCGCGTCCAGCATTGCCGTTGACCTTGGGAGTACGGCCAAACTCGCTGTTCCACACAACCAGAGTTTCGTCGAGTAATCCGCTTTGCGACAGGTCCTCAAGCAGTGCCGCGATCGGGCGATCGACCGACGGCATGAGTCGCAACTTCAATTCCTGGAAGTTCAACGCGTGCGTGTCCCAGGTCGAATCGACCGACTTCTTCTCTCGATGCCAATAGACGGTGACAAGTTGCACGCCCGCTTCGACCAGCCGCCGTGCCATCAGCACGCTCTGGCCAAACGTGTGATAGCCATACCTCAATCGTTCGGCTTCGGTTGCCGCGGCGATGTCAAACGCCTGACGCACGTTGGGTGCCAGTACCATATCGAGGGCCTGCTGGTAATAGCTGCCCAGCGTCGCGGTCTGATTCGAGCGGTCTGCTATGCGAGCCAGTCCATCGACCTGATCCAGAAGACCCCGCCGCAACGCCATTCGACCCAAGCCGACTCCCTCCGGCAATCGGAGCGAGTCGATGGAGAAGTCGGGTTCATCGGGGTGCTGAGAAATACGGAACGGATCGAACTTGCGGCCAATCAGTCCTGCACCCTGACCCGGCGTGACCGCTCCGTTGGTCGTCGCAATGATCTCTGGCAACGAAACAAATGTCGGGAGGCCAGACTGATTCGGTCGTAGCGACGTCAGCACCGATCCGAAGTGCGGGAAGTCCGTCTGCCGGGCGGCGAAGCTCTCCTGCTTCAGCTCGTGCCGTCGACCGGTCAGGCCGGCATGGGCTCCGGTCGAGTGGTTGTTGTCTTCCTGTCCGACGGACCGAATCTGAGCGAGCTTGTCCACGTGCTGAGCCAGCAGCGGAAAGTGCTCGGAAATGTGGATTCCCGAGGTATTCGTGGCAATCGGAAGGAACTCGCCGCGGTTCTCGACAGGCCCGTCAGGCTTCAAATCCCACGTGTCCTGATGGGCTGGCCCACCCCACATAAAGAGCAGGATTACGCGTTTTGCTCGCCCGAAAACCGAGCTGGTTTCAGTCCGTCCAAGAGCAGCCTGGGCCTGCCGCGCGAGCAGTCCAGGCAGCGACAAACCCAGCGATCCCAACGACCCGGCCTGCAGCGCCGTCCGCCGATTCACGCCATCGCAGAAGCTGACGGAACTGTTTGCCTGAAGATTGAGCATGGAGTGAAACCTCGAACCACAATTCAGAGAAGACCATTACACCTTTACTCGGCGCCTCAGGGAAGAGATCCTGAACGAGGATCCTTCATCTGACTGAACTCGGAGCAAAGCTGGAGTAGTGCAAATGAACCTGGAACGAATCACGCTCGACCCTGCCGTCATGGGGGGCCGACCCTGCCTGCGCGGAATGCGCATCACGGTTGGATCAGTCATTGGACTACTCGCTGCGGGGACATCCCGGGAGAGAATCCTTGAAGCCTATCCCTATCTGGAGTCCGAAGACATTGACGCGGCGCTAAGTTACGCGGCCTGGCGACTGGAGGAACGCGAAGAGTCGCTGGTAACAGTATGAGCTCCCGTCTCGTCATCGATATGAACCTGTCACCCGAGTGGACGCGTGTCCTGAACGATTCCGGGCATGATGCCGTGCATTGGACAGATGTCGGCGATCCGTCCGCGCCGGACACGGAGATAATGGCGTGGGCGCGAAACGAACACCGACTGGTTTTTACCCACGATCTTGATTTCGGGACGATGCTGGCGCTCACACACGCGCATGGCCCCAGCGTGCTACAACTTCGCGGGACGAACACGCTACCCGAGCATCCTGGTGATCTTGTTCTCACGGCTCTCGAACGCTACGAAGACGATCTTCTCACTGGGGCTCTCGTCGTCGTAAACGGGGACCGATGCCGCGTTCGAATTCTCCCGCTATCGTAAAGGCGTCTTTGGAGATAGATTCGCCTGATCAACAACCGACGGAGCGACTAATGATTCGCACACGGATTGCGAAAGTACTTGCAGATGGACAGCCTGGCGAGACCGTCAACATCCGCGGCTGGGTGCGGACTCGGCGCGACTCGAAGCAGGGGTTCTCGTTTATCGAGGTCAACGACGGCAGCAGCTTCAGTGGGCTTCAGGCTGTCATTGATTCCGACGCAGAGGGCTTCGACGCGATCAAAGACGTGACCACCGGAGCCAGTGTGTCGATCACCGGCGAACTCAAGGAATCACCCGGCAAGGGTCAGCGAGTCGAGTTGCAGGGCAAAGAACTGCGCCTGCTGGGCACGGCCGATGCCGAGACCTATCCGCTGCAGAAGAAGCGGCACAGCTTCGAATTCCTGCGCGAGATCGCCCATCTGAGACCGCGAACGAACACGTTCGGTGCCATCACACGCGTGCGCAACGCGGCGTCCGCGGCGATTCACGAGTTCTTTCAGGAACGCGGCTTCTGCAACATCCAGACACCAGTCATTACGACGAGCGACTGCGAAGGCGCGGGGCAGATGTTCCAGGTCACCACACTGAATCTCGACCGCATCGCTGAGATTCAGACGAAGATCGATTTCTCTCAGGACTTCTTCGGTAAGCCCGCGTCCCTGACGGTCAGCGGTCAGCTGGAAGCCGAAATCTTCGCGTGTTCTGTCGGCGACTGTTACACGTTTGGACCAACATTCCGGGCCGAGAATTCAAACACCACGCGACACCTGTCCGAATTCTGGATGGTCGAGCCCGAGATGCCGTTCTACGAGCTGACCGACAACATGGAACTTGCTGAGGTGTTTATCCGGCATGTCATCAACACAGTGCTTGAGCGTTGCCCGGAAGACATGGAGTTCTTCAATCTGCGGATCGACAAGACAGTTCTCGAGACGCTGCGAAACATCACTGAGAACGACTTCATCCGTCTGCCGTACACGGAAGCGGTCGAACTACTGCAGGGGAGTGGCCACAAGTTCGAATTCCCCGTCGAGTGGGGTCACGACCTGCAATCGGAACACGAACGCTGGTTAACCGAGCAACATTTCAAACAACCGGTGATCCTGTTCGATTATCCCCGGTCGATTAAGCCGTTTTACATGCGCTGCAACGACGACGGAAAAACAGTGCGGGCGATGGACGTGCTGGTCCCGCGCGTCGGCGAGATCATCGGCGGCAGCCAGCGTGAAGAGCGACTCGACGTCCTGACCGCACGAATCGAAGAGTGCGGAATGAACCCGGACGATTACTGGTGGTACATCGATCTGCGGCGATACGGAACAGTGCCACACTCGGGTTTCGGCCTGGGATTCGAGCGATTGATCCAACTCATCACCGGCATGCAGAACATCCGCGACTGCATACCGTTCCCGAGGGTACCGAAAAGCGCGGAGTTCTAGCGGGTCGAAACAAGCCTGGAGCGGCCTGGGGCCACAACCGAACTCGTTCCAACGTTTTGCGTTGGCATGCCCGGCGGACACTCTGCGTCCCCGGCATGTAGTCATGGGACGCAGAGCGTCCTGTGGCCCGTTCCAACGCGGAGCGTTGGAACGAGACGATCAATATGGATTCGCGAGGTCGTCCTGATCGGCGCATGGCCCGATGGTCCAGCTCGCCCTGTTCATGATGACGCGGCCGGACTCAGTTCAGCGATTGACGTCAACGTGGCGCTGGCCGACGAGAGTTCGCTGTTGCGCTGGCCTCCGTCTGGATAGAGTGGCTTGGCCGATTCGTCCGTCCGAACCGAACGCCGCTCACTGCTCCGTCATGAGGAGCCCTGGCACTTTCCCTTTCCCAGGAGCGTCGCCGTGCCGAATTCTTCCTCGGTACCTGAGTCTCAGGAAGACGGCCAGCCCGTCGCCTCTCAGGAAAACGCTCACGATGTGGCGGGCGGGCCGCCGTCCCGGCCGCATCCTCCGCCAGAGCCGGATACGCTGCATAGCGGCTCGCTCGAAGGTTCGTCGATCAACTTGAGCGATACCGGCGTGAACTGCGCAAGGTCGCCTGACAGCAGTTCGGACATCGGGCATGCGAACACGCTATCCGAATCCGGGATGTCGGCGGAATCGATCCCATTCCTCGGGTTCCCGGGAGCCCTGCTTGGTCAATACAAACTGGTCAGCCAGATCGGCCAGGGTGGCATGGGCACGGTCTGGAAGGCGCTGCACTTGAAGCTGGACAAGCATGTCGCAGTCAAGTTGTTGCCGACCAGTTGGAACACCGATCAGGCGTTGCTCAGCCGTTTCGAGCGGGAGATGAAATCGGTCGGAAAACTTGAACACCCCCACATCGTGCGTGCAATGGATGCCGGCGAGTTTCGAGGGCATCACTATCTGATCATGGAACTGGTCGAAGGCCACGACTTGAGCGTCTGGGTCAAGAAACGCGGCCCGCAGAAGGTGGCGGATGCGTGCGAAATGGTGCGGCACGCGGCGCTGGGGCTGGCTCACGCGCACGAAAACGGCCTGGTCCATCGCGACATCAAGCCCGGCAATCTGTTCTTGACCGGACGGGGCAAAGTAAAAATCCTCGACCTGGGTCTGGCCCGATCGCAGGACGACGAAACCGCCGGAGAAGGCAGCGCGATCACCAGTCAGGGTCAGATGCTGGGCACGCCGGATTACATGGCTCCCGAGCAATGGGAAAACACGCATGCGGTCGATGGCCGCTGCGACTTGTACGCGTTGGGTTGCACGTTGCACTACCTGCTGACTGGCCGAGCTCCGTATTCGGAATCGCAGTACGCGACGCTGGTTTCCAAAATGAAAGGCCACACGCTGGACGACGTCCCCGACCTGGTCGAGGCCCGCCGCGAAGCCATCGCCGGGCGCGATAAGCTGGAAGGCGACGAAGTCACCCCCGAAGTCGATGCGATCTACCGTAAGCTGATGGCGAAGCGGCCCGAAGACCGGTTCCAGGCGGCGAAAGAACTGGTTGCCGCGCTGGCGCCGCACGGTCGATCCCGGATCGCCGCCGCCCGCTCCGACTCGACGATCAATTCATCAACTGCCGGCACCCAACAGGCCGAGTCACGCTGCAAACCGCAAACGCGGCTCAGCCTGTTGGCAATCCTTCCGTCGAAGTCCCCCGCCTGCCATCACGGGCCGCCACGACCAACTCGAAAAACAAACTCACCCTTCTGCTTAGCGGAGTGGCCGCGTTGATCGTGTGCGGCGTGATCATCATCAAGATCACCAGCAAAGACGGCACCGTCACCGAGATCAAAGTCCCGGAAGGCTCGAAGGTCGAGATCGTTGACGAAAGTAAGATGGGCACTCCCGCCCGTCCGTCCGACCTGCTAGATCAGGCGGGCAAGAGTGCCAATCCTGCGACGCCCGACGTCATCGACTTCGCCGCCGAACGCACAGCGGCCGCGCGGTTGTTGCGGTTGGGAAAGGGAGTCGTGAAGCTCGGCCACAAGGATCGGCAATGGATCGCGATCCTGGAGGCACCGCTGCCCGCCGAACCGTTTTGTATCCTCGACCTGGAATTTCAGGGTGACCATCTGACCGATGACGAACTCGCGGTCCTTGTCGGCTGTCGAAGGCTGGAATCGCTCGATCTCAGAGCGAACGCGAAGTTGACGGCGGCAGGGCTGACGCAACTTGGATCGCTACCGTTTCTGAAGACGCTCGACGTCGGCGGAACGGGCGTCGGTGACCAGGCCCTTGGCTGGCTAACGAACTGCCCTTCGCTAACTCAGATCAGTGCTGTCCACACACCGATGAGTGCCGCTGGCTGGGAGTCGTTGCCTCCGTGTCCTCGGCTCACAAAAATCGCGACTTCGCAGCGGGTGGGCGTCGCGGGGCTGCAACGTATCGTCGAACAATGTCCCGAACTGAGGGACTTGTGGATTGATGATGAGACGATTCCGGATTTGAATCCGCTCGCTCGCCTCACGCGACTCAGACGGCTGCAAACCCACGCCAACTCGCTCGACGGGGATTGGGTCGACATGCTGCTCAACATGCCAGTTTTTGAGGACCTGTTTGTCGACAATCCGATCGCGGTAGACCTGGAGCAGTTACCCGAATTGGCACCGAAACTGAAACGATTCGGCTTCCGTGCGTACGGTGGTACTCGACTGGTCACCAGTGAAAAGTGGGCTCCGATCACCGAGATGCCGGGTTTACTGGACCTGACCATTGCGGGCGACGTCGCGGTCGATGGTCCCGGGCTGCGGCGCATTGCGGCGATGCCCGACCTCCGACGATTGCACGTCGCTGCCGATGTGTTGTCGCCCGGGGATGTGGCCAGGTTCCGCAGCTTCACGCCGGACGACGTGGCTGCGTTTCGGAAGCAGCGGCCGGATGTGGAACTGCTCATCAGTGGGCAGAACTACCCCGCGCTGGGCGACTGACCGGGGAAGTTTGAGGGGAGCACGAGCATTGCACCGTGGCCGTGCATCGCGTCCGGTGTCGTTCGTCACCGCGCACAACAAAAAGCCCGGCTCTACTACAGAGCCGGGCTTCTTAAGACTGGGCAGTCTACTTCCGCTTGCGCTCGATACACAAAGAACTCCAACCCGTTCGCAATGGCAAACGCGACTCAGCGTTCGCCCTGCCAGCCGCTCGACTGAATGTCCCACTGGTCGTCGCAGTCGTCCCATTCATCTTCGAAGCTGCTTCCGCTGGACCCGCCCTTGCCGGCCGACCACGAACCCGACTGGTGGTACGACTGATTGATGGAACCAAACGCTGCGGCGACATCTTCGAGTTCGTTGTTGATTGCGAAGGAGACTTCCGACAGACCGACGATCAGTCCGAGGATTGCGATCGTCGAGATCAGGACCAGCTCGGCCGAGACCAGGAAACCGTTTTCGTCGTTCAGCAGGTTGGTCATGAGAGTCGTCATGGCGTGCTCCTCGCAGGTGTCAGGTTTTCTTGCTTTGTTTCTCGCGGCTGGCTGACCGCGTTGGCTCATGTCAGGGGTGTAAAGCAGGCTGAATGCCAAACCCCCGTCCAGCGCCAAGACAAGCTGACAGGACCGCGACCGAACAAGCCGCAACCCACTACTGCATAGTAGGTTGCAGCAATCACTAAGAACTGGTCCGAAAATTACCCTGCATTCAATCACGGGTGATGTTGATGCCTCAGAGCAACATGTTGCCGGCAACATCAAAGGCATCAGGCAACATGGTTCGCCTGACAGGCCCTGCGAAGCGCTGTCCCACCTGACTGTCCGGCCAAGTCAGACACGAGACGGCAGCATCGATTGATGAGTGTTGATTTCGTGAGCCAACGGCGATAGCCGCGAGCCGTGGTTCTTGCGCGTTTTATCCCCCAAGGACCGGCGCTATTAAGGTGATCGCTGACAGAAAGATTGATGACAGAAAAATGCCATACCGTCATCTTTCTGTCATCAATCTTTCTGTCATCAATCTTTCTGTCATCAATCTTTCTGTCATCAATCTTTCTGTCACTCAAAGCGGACTGCCGCGAAGGGGTCCTGGCTTCTGAGCTTGACTCGGAAGCCGCGTAGATTCTTCCACCGTCGGACATGCGCGCCGTGCGCGCGTTTTCGAAATCTCGCGCGGAGACGCAGAGTTTTGTTTTGCCAGCATCGGCCTCTGCGTCTCCGCGCGAGGTCATCTGTTTGCGCTTCTGCCGCTTTGGACGTTCGATCGGAACGAAGCGAGCCCGCCTCGGTCACTCGGCTCACTGTGACTGATCGACTTCGACTGTCGCCGAAACTTTCGTGATCCCGACCTGACCACAGCAGCCCATGACCGCAGCGACGTGTTCCCACTTGACGCGTTTGTCGCCCCGGATCACGACGCCCTGGTCTTTGTTCCGCACCTTCGTTCGGCTGAGGTGCGCGGTCAGCGTCGCCAGTGTCATCGGCTCATTCTCAACGTGGTAATACGCCTTGCCGCCGGGCAGATGCCGCACGTTGACGACGACCGGCTTCGATGGTGGAGCCTTGACCTTCAGCTTGCCCTGCTTCGGCAGCTCAATATCCAAATCCTGTTCGAGCTGCATGAACGACGTCGTCAGCAGAAAGAAGATGATCAGCAGGCAGAAGATATCAATCAGCGGCGTGAGGCTGATTTCGTATTTGATCTCTTCATCTTCGGTCAGGAGTCGCATGGGTTACTCCGACCACTCGGTGAATTCGATACCGTCTTCGTCGTCGTCTGTCGGATCGGTGACGACAGCGGGTGGTGGAGCAGGCGCCGGTGTCGCTTTGGGTGCCTGAGATGTCGCAGGCGTCGCACGCACTTCCTCAAGCTGGCTTTCAAATTCCTCATTGGAAACGAGACCACCAGACACAAACCCTCCCGCGACTGGCTTCGCGGTAGGTGCGGCAGCCGGCGGTTTCGCAACGGCAGGTTTCGATCGGCCCTTTGACTTCTTCGACTTGCCACGCACCGGTTTCGGGACCGCGGCGGCCGGCGCTGCGCTCGGTTCGGATGGTGTCGTTGGGGCGGCTGCCGGTTGCTGCTCCGCAATGGCCGAGACATGGTCGGACTGTGCGGCAGCGACCTGCGCGATCGACTCCGGTGGCGCGGCCGTACTTGCCTCCGGTGGTGCTACCGCTGATTCTGACGGATCGACCGAAGCCGGCAGAACAGCCGCTACAGGTTCCTCTTCATGCGCTGCACGCTCGGCGGCGGCGACTGATTCAGGTGCCGTTACTGGACCCGCAGTTTGGAGGGCAGACTCGGTTACTGGTCCCTCCACCACCGTGGGAGCCCGGCGTTTCTTTCGCGCGACCGGGGCGGCGGCCATGACAACCGGAGCTGGTTGCTCGGCCCGCTTGATCAACGCCACTTCGTGCAGGAATTGTTCGGCAATGAACTCACATTCTGACACAACGGTTGTCAGCTTGAGGTTGGAGATAAACAGCGTCACCTGAGCGGGAATCGCGACCGTCAACCCGCCGACCGTTGTAAACAAAGCCACTCGAATCCCGCTGGCCAGTGCCTGTGACTTGCTTGCACTGGCGGCCTCGTAAGCAATCGTGTCAAAGCATGTCACGATGCCGATCACCGTGCCCAGCAAACCCAGCAGCGGGGCGATCGCGGAAATGAGACTCAGGCCGTTCAATGGAACACGAAGAACGCGCACGTACCGTCCGGCTTCCAAGTCACAGCGATCGCTGATGTCCTGCAGAGTGGACGTCTCGAATCGCGTGACCATCGCGCGGCAGATACCGCCCAGCAAACCGGTTTCGTCGTGAGTCAGTTCCTGAAGCTGGCCAAGATCACGCTGTTGCAGCGCCGTCTGCGCCTGTTCCACAAAACGCGGCGGACACTGTCTCCCGCGTCGATAAATCCACAGGCTGTTCACGCCCAGAATGATCGTGACAAACAGGCAACCGGCGATCGCGTGCATTGTCCAGCCGGCGGCCAGATAAAGATCCCACAGCGACTCACGCGTGATAATGGACGGCGGCCCGGAGCCGCTCGTTCTTGCCCAGGATGGCGATGGATCGTTGGTTCCGCCGATCCGCTGCATTGTAAACGTGCCGCCCTTTTCCCCTTTTGAGGCGATCGAAATGACTTTGAACAGACTGCTGTTGTTCTTGTAGAGGTCACCATTCTCCAGCGACGTAATGTCGTCTTCCGTCGAGGCCGAGAACTCTTCGTCGTCACCGGGACCGTACTGGCTCGCTGGATCGGCCGCCTGCGTTTCCTGGGCATCGACCAGTGAGTCGAGATCAAGCTCCTGTGCCGTCACCAGAGCCGGGCTCACGGAGACAATCAGGGCCAGGGCAATGAAGAGCTTCCGCATCATCATGATGTTTATTCAATGAGGATCTGGTTCAGCCAGTGGGTGTGATCGATGAGTCTATACCAGCAGAGCCAACGCGATGTAGCCACCTGGTGCGATGTGACGGCTATGCACTCTTTCGCTGTTGCTTTGCTTTTTGCAATTCTTCCCGGACCGTTGGCAGCAACTTACGGGCTTCCGTCTGAATGGCCGGGTCTCCGTCGGGCAAATCGTTCACGATGCGCGACAGAGCCCGCTCCGCGTCTTCCCAATGTTTCAGCTTCATGTAGATCCGTGCGGCCTCCAAGCAGGAGAAATCCCGCACGAAGGTCGACATGCTTTGTTCCAGATACTCCAGCGCCCGCGCTTCGTTCGGTTCTGACCCGGACATCGCCTGCAGGGCCAGGCGGTAACACGCATCGGCTTTTACGTCTTCGTAGGTCTCACCGGCGACCAGTGCTTCAAGAGTGGCCACGCCCGCACTCACCTTGTCCTGGGCCTTTTGTGCGACGGCGTGGCAGTAATCCATGCGATGTCGCCGCGAGGAATCGGGCCACTCGTTAACAAACTGCTGGTGCAGCAGCGCCAGGTCGCCCCACTGCTGCGTGCGGATGTACCCCTCTGCGACCAGAGTGCAGACCTCTTCAGTGGCGGCGAAATCGGCGTGCTGTTGCACGACCACTTCCAGTGCCGGAATTGCGGCAGGGAAATTTCGCAGTTCCCAGTGGCTCTTGCCGAGCATGTACAAGGCCTGTGGCCGCACCTTGCGTGCCTGGTAATCCTCATCGGTCAGGAACGGGTCCAGTACTTCGGCGCAGCGGTCGTAGAAGCCCTGCTGCCAGTACCAGTATCCCAGCGAATAGCGGACGTTGCCCTGATCCAGGCCATCTGGCACTGGCTCACGAATACCATTCCATGTGAGCTTCTCCTGTCGCAATCGCTTCTCAACCGGGACGGGGATCGGCTTATCGTCGTCGTTCAGGTCGTTACTGCCGTACTCGTCGAGTAGTGTTGCGTAGGCGCGAATCGCTGCGGGAAAGCGGCCATCTTTGCCCGCGTGGAATCCCACCTGCTGCAGCGTCGAGATCCGAAAACGGCTGTTTCGCAAGCCGTCTATGTACGCCTCGGTGTGATTCACCATGCGTCCGATTTCACCCAGCGTCGTGTACTCACGCAGAAGTGCATAGTGAGCGATGTCGTACATGGGATCTGGCCCGCGTGAATAATCCGGTTTCCTCGTCCGCGGATCGACGGGATAACGCGGGAAGTGCTTCAGGTATTGCTCGAACACACGAGCGGCCAGTTCGGACTGTCCGGCCTTCGAGAAGTATTCGCCGGACTTCAGCATCGCGGCCTTCGCATGCTTGCGGCCCAGTCCCTGTTTCACCCAGGGATGAAACGACTTCGGAAATGCGTCACCGCGAAAGTCCAGCGATTTGTTCACGACTCGCGTCCACAGCGCTTCCGCCATTCGTGAATAGGCAAGCTTGCGGGCGTCGTCGCTCTGCCTCGCTTCGGCATCGAGCTTGCCTAGTTCGAGCGACAGCCAATACTGCGCCTCCGCGACGTGCGGGTTGCCCTGCGCGAAATTCTCGACCATCCATTGATAGGTCTTGACCATGTTGTCGTGATGACCCTGAACGAACCACGCGTGCGCGATTCGTGCCTGAGCCAGATGCACACGCTTTACGGCATCGTCAATCTTCTTTGGCTGCCATGGTTTCTGCAGCAGGTTTCCGGCGGGAGTCTGCGAGGGGCCGTAGGCTCGCACGTAAGTCTCGAAGGCCTTCGCGGCGGCCGAGTAGTTCTTCTGCATGTAGTACAACTCGCCCAGGTAGTAGCGAGCTTCTTTGGCAAGCACGGGCTGATCCGCCGAGTCAGCCAGTTGCTGACACATGGCGATGGAACTGCCAAGCAGATCACTGGTCTCTGCCCGAGTGACCAGACTGCGGAGATAATCGACAGTCTGCCGCTGCAGAGCCTCGTCCTCGGGCTTGTCCGCAAGCCGCCTCTGCGAGATGTCCATCAGCTCGTCGTAGGCCTTGACCGCAGTCGCTGACTGGCCGGCCCGTTCGGCGACCAGAGCAAGGTTCTCTAGTGTCGGGACGCGCAACGTGTCGTGGTTGCGAGGCAGCAATTGCAACGCTGACTGAAACGAGTCAATCGCCGATTGCATCTGCTTAAGCTCGGTCCCGTTGAAATAGACATTCCCAATCTGACCCAGGACGTACGCTTTCAAATCCCCGCTGGCAAATACGCTGTCCGGATACCTCGTCAGCAGTTCGCGATACTGGTCCGCAATCGCAACCGGAACGGCTCCCCGACGTTTCAGAGCCTGGTTGAGTTGCCGATCGAGCAGCATCACCTCAGCTTCGGCGGATGCAGCCGTGCCCGGGTTCTCTTCAATCTTCTTTTTAATCAGGTCAATGTCCGAAGTGCTGAAGGCTCCGATGGCCGTGGCTTCATCCAATGCCGCCTGACATTCAAGAATCCGGCCGAGCACGTTCATCCCCGTGCCCAGTGCACGCAAGGCGACGTAATGCTCCAGAGCGGCTCCATAGTTCTCGTTCAGGAAGTGATGCTCACCGACTTTGAAGTGGCACTGTTCGAGCACCTGCTTCGTACGCTCGCCGCGTGAACTGCGAGACAATTGGATCGTCTGTTCGAAACGACTGATGGCGCCGCTCTTATCGTCGAGGTCTGATTCGTGAATTGTTGCAGCAAGGAACATGGCTTCGGTCGCCAGCCCGTCACGATTCGCCTTGCCATCCTTCGTGAGGTTCTCCAGCGTTTGAACGGCCTTCGAGTGGTCGGCCTGATCGTGATAACACAGCGCCACGATGTACCGGCCAGATATGGCCTCAAACGAATCGGCGAAACCTGTCCTCAACTGCTGACACAAGGCGATCGATTCGTCGTACTTCTTCTGTTCCCGCAGCAGTTGAGCCAGCCGGAAGATCAGTCCGGGAATCTGCTTGTTATTGGGATAGCTGCGAGCAAGTCCTTGTACTGAGTCAACCGAACGATCCAGTTCACCGACTTTCAACCACAGCATGGCGAGCTTGTAGAACGCATCCTCAGCCAGCAGCGAACCGTCCTTCCCTTTCAGGATGTTGAACTTCGCAGCAGCTTCTTCGTACTTGCCAAGGACCGCATACCAGCCTCCTGAAAGGTTCAGAACTTCATCCTCATACAGACCGGCGCCCTCGCCCAACACGGCTTCATAAACAGCCACGGCCCTCTGATAGTCCTTCAGTGCGGCGTATTGCTTACCCAGCATGAAGAACGCTTCGCCGCGGTTCCGAAATCGTTTCTGATCCGACTGCACGACCACCTTGAGCTGTGCAATTGACTCCTCAATCTGCCCCAGTCCGTCGAGACACTTCGCCAGCCGGTAATGAGCCGCCAGCAACTGCGTGTGTTTCGGATGCTCTTTAATGAACTGCTGAAACAGCTTTGACGCTTCAACCAGGTTTCCCGATCGCTCAAGTCGTTGCGCATTGGCCAGCAACTGCTCCGGCGTATCGGCGGCGAACGCCAGCGTCGCCGTGTGACAGGTCAGGAGAAAAAGGAACACTGATGACCGCATAAGATTCGTGCTCAACTTCTGGCAGAGCCAAGATCTGCTACTTCAATGGGAGATGAATCACACAGTTCGTGAGTTCAGCCGGCTCGAAACACAACAGCAGGAGTTCAAGGTCCTCAATCAATTGCCCGATTCCCGGTCCTTGCTGATGTGCGTAAACAAGACCCGGAAAGTGGTTCCCGCCACTCTGCCAGCCCGCTGCAATCGCGAGCAGATCGTCGTCCTGAGAAAACAGAACTCGCCCCAATTCTGTGGCACGAGCAAGGAGTGCCTTGTCGTCAAGCTCTCTGGTTCCATCGTCCTGACTAGTGACGACATCGACGCCGCGTCGCCTGAGTGCATCAGTTACAGCCGATGGAACGTGGACGTCCATGTAAAGCCGATTGGCCATTTCAGGCCTCCCGGTCGTTTCTTCTACGCATCAGCTCTTCGCGCGACACCGGTTGTGACGTCGAACGGCCATTCAACGTGGCCGCCGATTCCCTCATCTGCGTGACCATTTCGGCATAATGATCATAGAAGAAGGTCAGCGCCGAATAGACTTCACCCGGACTAAGATCCGTGTGCTGCCGCAGCAGCTCATCCGCCGACCAGCCATGATGATAGTGCTCAGTAGCGAGATGCTGGACGGTGTAGCGAGTTGTCCCGATCCGGGCGGCGCCGGTGGCGTCGAACGTCAGATGTGGATAGACAGTTGAGGCACTCATACACTCATCCTGATCTGATTCATTGCCTGAAACAAGCTCCATCGAATTCTCTAATCTGCAGAGTCTTTCTTCTTCTTCTTTGCTGCTGTTTTTCTCGCAGCGGCCTCGTTTGCGAATCTGGTGTAGTCGTCATCCAGCTCGATCCGACGCACATACGGGGATTCCGGATACCGCTCGATCAGTTGAGCGAATCGGTTGCCGGCCAGTTGCGGCTGCTTCAATCGTAACCAGCATTGAGCCAGAGCATACGTGCCGCGCACGACCGAATCCGTCGACGGATTGGTGAACAGCAGATGTTCGAATGCCTCACGGGCGGCGTCCGTATCGCCGTCAGCCATGTGGACCTCGCCCAACTGGTATCCCGCCTGCCCCGCCAGCGCTTCATCCGGTGAAGTGGTTGCGCCTCGCAGTTTCTCCTTCGCGGCAGCTCGGCGGTCCTTCTGCAGATCGACCTGCGCCAGCACATAGTAGATCCACGTTGCCTTCGCGAAATGTGATGGCGACAACCGGCCGCGTTCCTCATCACTCAGGTTTTCATATTGAGTGATGTACTGCAGATCGGCTTTCGGATACTCAATCTCCTTGACCTGTCGGAGTTCGAACTTCAGCAGCCACGCCATTTGTCTGGCTGCGAACTCACGCAAAGGATTCACCTGTTCGCGCTCCAATGTCGCGTACTGACTGAGCGCTTCGGGACGCTCCCCAAGCCGATACAGAGTGAGCGCGTATCCCTCGCGGATAGCCAGTCGATCTGCCGGCGTCACCGCGGCTTCCAATGCCTGCCGGAAGAAGATTCTCGCCTTTTCATAGTTCGCCATGTCGAAGTACAGCCCGGCGATCTCCGCATCCAGGCGGAACTTCTCGACCGAATCGCCGGCGACCTGGCGGAACTGTTCGAGCATCGCCAGGGCTTTGCCGTAATCCTTCAAACCTCGATAGATGTCGATCATCAGACGATAGGTGTCGCCGCGGCGGCTGGTGTCGGGATAGCGGTCCAACAGGATTTCGCAGTTCTCCAGAGCCTGCTGCATCAGCGTGTCTTTCTGATACGACGACGCCATGCGGTAGTACGCCTTCTCGGCGATTGCTGGATCGGCGTTCTCGATGCGCAGCGCGAGTTCGTTCTCATCCAGAACGCGGTAAAGCAGGTCCCAGGCAGACAGGTCACGAAACGAGCCGAAGTTCAGCGTCTGGTCGAGTCCCCGAGCGGATGCGTCCAGCGAAAACTCCACGTGCGTGTTGAATCGCAGGAAGTCGGTGAATTGACGGAGCGTCGTCTCACGAAAGTCACCCTGAACCGTGGGCAACATGGAAAACTGCATCTCGTAACTGAGCGTTTTGAACAGCTCGCCCTTCGGCGCAAGTGGAGCGGTCGCTTCTGCGTCCTCTCTTGTTGTCTCATTTTGTGTATCGAGATCCGCAGGACGTGAGCGGGACACAAGCACTAGCCGCTCCGCCGCAGCGCGTTGGTAGTACTGACACGCGTCGCGGAAATTGCGGTCATTCTCAAATGCCCAGCCAACCCAGAAGCACGCGTTGCGGTAATTGGGATACTCTGGCCCGTCGAACACTTTGAGGTATTCACGGAGCACGATCTTCATCCGCCCGTATTCTTTCTGGCTGTAGAAATCCAGCGCGAGTTGAAACAGTGATCGTTCGGCGAACTCGCTGCGAGGATTGATCTGGCGAATCTTGCTGTATTGAGCCAGTCCCGCTTCGAACAGTTCGGCCGCCTGCGGACGCTGCACGATTTCGTACTCAAGCCCGAGGTCCTTCAGTACGCTTGCCAGGACGTCATGACAGCGCCGGTCCTGTCGCGAGTTGATACCGGGAAAGTCCTTGTACTGCGTTGCCAGCTTATCCTCGCGATCGAGTCCGTCCGCCCACTGAATACGTGTCTGCGAGATTTCTTCCATTCGCTCCATGATGCGGTACAGCGTGATCTCATAGCTGCCTCTCCCGAAGGCTTTTTCAAACGAACCGTAATTGCGACTCAAGGGCGCAAAGCGTTGCCTTCGCTCGGCTGCCTGATCGATCGAATAGATTTCGACAATCCGCGACACCGCCTGTGACTCGTTGTCTTTTGGCTCTGCCAGTGAAACAGTCGGTTTCGCTCCGGTCAGACCGAGATCAAATACGAGTCGGTGCTTCTTCAGATCCAGAATGCGTTCGAGTGCTTCCTTCACGGTGTAAGTCTTCGGTGGCAGATCAACTCGCTTGTCTCGCAGGTACGCTCCGATCCAGTTTCGCTTCGCGTCAGCAATCCACACAAAGGGGATGCCGGACTTCGTAGAAACTTCACGCAGCGCGTCGGATGCTCGAATCTTCTTACCGCCGTTAGGCAACTCAATTTTCACAGTGCGTCGAAATTGATGCCAGGTTGCCAGCAGACGATTGGCACCCAGGTCGATTACCTGTCGAGGCTGAATCATCACGGCGTATGTGACGTTTCCAGGATCCTTCAAAGACTCACGAGCTGCCTGTCCATACAGGGAACCGGCCGCAAAGTAGAGCTGCAGTCGTTGCTCCTGGGTCATCTCCTGCCCGCGATCAGCCACACCGCCATAGTGTCGAGCGGCCGGCGCAAGCTCCCCCTGATCGCGATACCACGCAGCCAGTTCCAGTGCGAGTTTCTGAAACCGCGCGTCATTCCCGTAATCAGATTCGAGTTTTTCGAACTCCTGTTCGGCGGCTTTACGTGACTCCTCATCGCCGCTCTTGAACATCGCCTCAACCAGTCCGAGCCGGATCTGTTTGACGAGCGCGAGTTCTTTGGGATCAACCAGTTCCCGAGCCTGCCCAAAGTACTTCGCTGCAACGGCCGCCGTCGCTCCCTCGATTCGCGTCGGTACCACCTGTTCTTCACTCAACCGTTCGAGTGAACCGAGTTCGCTTTGAGCACGGTAATACGACGTTTCGGCCCGTAGTGCCTGCCAGTCCGCGGCATCGAAACCCTGCCCCTGAAAGACCTGCTCATCGAGCAGCCGGTCGCATGCCGCGGCACACGCCGCAAAGTCCGGAGGCTTCACGATCTTGCCACTCTTCTCGTCGTTAACTTGCCGAGCGTACTCGCGGATAAGGCTGATCAACGCCTGAGCACCCGGCACCGTCCCCGGCTGCTGCGCGGCAATCCTGATCCACAGTTCCAGCTTCTCGTCACCACTCAGCGCGAAGCTGACGTCGTAGCCGCGACTCTGCAGCTTGTCGACGTGCGGTTTCGCTTCCTTCACCTCCGGTGCCAGCGGGTAGTCGGTAAACAGTCGATGAAAAATCGTCGACGCCTGCTGCAGCAGTTCTTTCTCGCGAGCCGAGTCATCAGTACTTTCGGCCTGTTCCAGATAGATCATCCCGATCGCGTACAGCGCGTGCGGTTCATGCTCCGGAGATTCGAACAGAGCCTGATAGGCCTTCAGAGCTGTTGAGAGCAACCCACGTTCGCGGCGTGCATCACCGAGGACTCGTTGCGCCTGCACGTAGTTCTTCGATTCTTCATCAACCCGCGTCAGCGCGTGCTCGACCTGTGTGAAGTCACCATCCGGTCGCGAGTATTCAGCCAGACCAAGGACCAGATACATGTCTGACTTGATGGCCGAATCCGTGACGGTCGTGATGAAGTCCTTCGCCGTCAGCGTACTGATCGCTCGCGGAAAGTCGCGACGGTCATAATGCAGCTTGGCGAGCATCAGTCGCGCCCGCTGAATCGACTCCGTGTGATAACGCACGTTTTCCAGCCACTTAATTGCCTCGCCCGTGCGTTTGGCGGTCATCTCGATCGTGCCAAGCTGCAGTGCCGCGTTGTCGTGTGTCTCTTTCATCAATGACGCTGCTGGACGACTGGCCTGCTGATTCTTCGAGATCGCGTCCCGGTACGTATAGACGATGCGCTGGTAGACGCCTCGGGCCTTTTCAAGGGGTCCAGTCTCTGTGGGGCGCGGATTATGCGGCGGTTTTTGCAGCGTGGGAGCTGTTTTCTCCGTAAGGTCGCAGTCCGGCGGGATAGGCGGCCCTCAGAGTTGCCCCGTAGGTGGCGCTCC
>CAUZFZ010000129.1:0-32195 GCA_963579025.1 Planctomycetota bacterium
TTCCGTTCAGAAATCAGGATCGCAAAGGACGCCGCTTTCTCCAAGACCACTTCAACTCACGGCAAAAGCCGAAGAACTCCAACTCACAACTCCCACGTGTTGTCGCCTCAGAGAGATCACACCCTCTCGGAGTTGGCTTGACGTGCGCGCCCCCAGGTCCACCCGCGATTCGCTGTTGCCTGTACGGTCAGTAATAATTGCGAAATGTGTCCCTGACGCAAAAGTGCCTTTTGCCCCTAAGCGCGTCGGTGTGATCCAGGCTTCAATCGTGGACGCGTCAGGAGTCACGTCTAACTCGGCGGTCACGGCCGACTCGTCCGTACAGTCATCAAAGTTCAGACCGAAAATTCCAGCCGCGGGTGGCGTTCCAGATGATGCACTGCCACTCTTGATCCACTTCGCCCCCACGATCTTGCCGTGGTGGTTGTTGCCGGATGAGTCTTTCAGGACGTCGCCCTGGCCTTCGTCGAAGTGGTACAGCGCGAGCGTGTGCGCGTCGGATTCGAACCTTCGTGCCGGCGTGAAATTCGCGGCGTAGCGGGCAACGCTGGAGATGCGAGCTTCGTCGACCCGCCCGTTGACCTGGGTCCTGAAGTGCTCAAACCCGAAGGTCAATGTCCCGCCGGTTTCCACGCTTCCAAACGGGTGGCTGCCCACTGTGTTTCCATTAACGTAGAAACGGATCTCCTCGTTCAGGGCATCGCGCACAGCAGCAAGATGGGGCAGGCCGCGGTTCTTCTGGACGTCAGCCGTGGGGACCGTGACAGCGAGAAATCCGTTTGGCCCATCAGGATCGGACCCTGCGAGGTAATTGTACATTCCACGTGGATCCCCTCCGATCCGTTGGCGTACGCCGAATCCAACGAGAACGGTAATCGGTTCGAGCTGATCGTGATTGTTGGGATTCGTTGGATTGAACCAGGTTTCGATGGTCAGGGAAGCCGTCCTGTCCTCAAGCGTCGGGACTTGAACCGTATGGAGGGTCTCTCCCTCTTCAACCCGTGTGAACTGCAAAGCATAGTTGCCACTCGCTTCGCTCTCGGGAACATCAACAACGGGCACGGTATCATTCGACCTCGTCGCCGGACGGCTGTCGCTCTTGACCCACGTCGCACCCACGATCTTTCCGTGATGATCGTTGCCGGAAGAGTCTTTCAGGACGTCGCCCTGGCCTTCGTCGAAGTGGTAGAGGGCGACTGTGTCTTCGTCCGACTCAAGTCGGGATTTAGGTTTGTAGTCAGAGTCATATCGGGGCACACGGGAGATGCGAACTTCGTCGACTGTACCGAGAAACGCTTCCTTGATCGGCGGTCCGACTCGGGCCTCTTTCATTGCGGCCCCAATCAAGGCGTGAGGCTTCCCGGTGTGTGTAGCACCCCTCCCGCCGGCGGCGGCCTTTCCAATAAGCGCGCCGTCCTGGTACACCCGCAGTTCCGAGCCATCGAACACGCCAGCGACCTGGATTCGCCCGCTTTCGTATTCGGTAACGACCCGATACTGCTGCTGTTCCTCTCTAATAAACATGCCTCGGCGGGAGGCATCAGAGATTCGAATTCGACGGCGATCGGAATGAACGACTGAAAGCATCGCTCCAGATGATTCCTCGTCTCGCTTCTCTGCTGCGTCAATCGTCAATTCGATTGTGAATTTCTCGAGGTCTTCGAACATCGTCTCAGGAATGACAACGTGACTGGACACGCCATCAAACTGCAGGGCGTATTCGGTCCCGGAAGGCAGTGGTGCCGTGTTTACGTCCGGCTGATCAGGTGGGTTGACGGCGAAACGTCCGTCGATCACGACGACGTGGACGAGGTTCTCGCCCTTTTCTTTGACCGTAAACTCTTTGAGGTCCGCTTCCAGACCGTCGCGTTCCATACGCAACGAGTGAGTTCCGGCAGAGAGGCGAATCGGTGACCCAGCTCCATCGATGATCACGTCGTCACCATCGACTTTCAGTGAGATTGACGGATCGTCGACAGTGATCTTCACGTCGTACTTGCCGCCGAGGTTCACGAAGAACACGATTCCGGTCAGCAGCGCGATGCCGCCGAGAGCCGCCGTGATCAGCAGTCCGCGATTCTTTGATGGCGGGGGTTTCTGGACGCGGGGCTGCGTTTCTGACAGTCCTTCGTCCGAGTCGCTGACCGCGAACTTTTCCGGATCGGGTTCGAATCGAGGCTCGCCCGGTACTGTGATCGGCTCGGTCGCTTCGAGCTGCTCCGTCTTCTTCATTCTCTTCTTCTGACCGGGAACGCGCGAGGTTTCCAGCATGCCGCTCTCGTCGGTGGGTGCGTGCAGACCCTGCAGCCAGTCGGAGAGGGACTTCGCAACATCCGCCATCGAAGCCGGTCGGTCACTGGCTTCTTTGGCCAGCATCTTCAGGCACAGGTCCTGGAGAAACGGATCAATGTCGCCGTGGAGTTCGACAGGAGGCCGTGGGTCCTTCATCGAAATCTGCTTAAGGATCGACATCAGGCTGCCCTGGAATGGCAACTCGCCGGTGAGCAGCTCGTAGAACATCACACCCAGGCTGTAGATGTCCGCCGGCGGACCGACATTTGAGTTGTCACCATCAACTTGCTCCGGAGACATGTACGCTGGCGTCCCGATGACCGTACCAGTGTGCGTCAGCTTTTCCTCCATGTCCGCCGTGCGACGCGCCAGGCCGAAGTCCATGACGACCGGTTCGTTCTTTGTGTCGATCATCACGTTGGCCGGCTTCAGGTCGCGGTGAATTACGTGGTGCTCGTGAGCTTCCGCCATCGCCAGCGCGATCTTGCGAATGACGCGCGCGGTCTGTTTCCCGGTCTGCCGCTTGGAACTCTTCGAGAAATCCCGCAGCGGTCGACCTTCGATGTAGGCCATCGTGATGTAGTGCTGCCCACTGATCTCGCCGACGTCGTAGACCGGGCAGATGCCGGTGTGTCGTAGATTCCCCGCCGCACGCGCTTCCCGATAGAAGCGTTCCAGCAAACCCTTGTTCATCGCGCCGCCGAACTGCGGAATCTTCAGCGCGACTTTCCGATCGAGCTGTTCGTCCTGAGCCAGATAGACGGCACCCATGGCTCCGCGTCCAAGTTCACTCAGAATGCGATACCGTCCGAACTGAGTCGGCGGAGCATCAGACGCGATCCGCACGTTGTTCGTCTGAGAAGCACTTTCTTCGACGACCGTTTGGTCGTGTCCGACCGCCGCGGTCTCGGACGTGACCATGGTCCCCTCCGGGCCCAGATTGGCTCCGGCTGTCGGACCGGCCAGGTCTTCCACCGTCGCGACGTTGTCGAAATATCGACGCAACTGGTCAGCGAAAGCCGAGTGTTCGGCACAGAACCCCGCTGCGTCAATCGACTCACCCCGATCGATCCGATCGTGATACTCGGCAATCAATCCGTGAAGCTGCTCGTCAGTGACCGGGTTCGCGTCCGACGGATTTGTCATATTGTGCCTTCGCGCCTGAATTGCAGCCTGAGAATTCCGAACTACTTGGACAACCGTTCTCTCAGATTCTCCATTCCACGATGCAGCAGGCCCGCGACTGCTCGTTTCGATCGATCCATCCGCTTCGCAATGTCCTCCAGCGACCAGCCGTCCAGATGCCGCAGCCGCACGGCCTGACACTGATCATCGGAAAGGTGAATCAGCGCCCGAGCCAGTCGGACGGCACTCTCACCCCGCATCAATCGCTGGCTGGGACTCGTCAATTCCACGTCCTCGATTGGATCGTCTTCGACCATCGTCGCTTCGCGGTCAACCGACCGCTTATCAGCTTGAATATGCTTCCGAGCCGTGTCGATCAGATTCCGCTCATGAATCAACTGCAACCAGCCTGCGAGGGCGTCGGCATCCGCACCAGTGAACTCATCGAACTTCCTGACAGCCGACAGATAAGTCTGCTGGACAACATCGGATGCGTCGACCCGACCAGCCAACCGTCCATCCATCGCCCGCTCAGCGAGTAGCCGCAGATACGGCCGAAACTCGTCCAGCAGTTTGCCGAGTGCCGTGCTGTCCCCATCTCGAGCCAGTCTGAGCCGCTCAATCAAAGAATCCGTGGAATCCACCATTCCGAAGTGTTTCCCTACAGAGGAATGCGTATTCAATGCTGGCCCGTCGCGCCCAATTTACCGGGTTTTCCAGAATTCGGCACGGGAGGAGGTGTGCGCAGGGAGGCACATGGAGACAGATCGCGCACCTGGGCCTCAGGCAATCGAGTCGAACGGAGCGACACTCTGGGGCCAGGCCATTGCCGGAACGGCAGAAACAGCGGCAGGTCGAGCAGTCTTGTTCGACTCGGCGATTTGGGCGGGCGGCTTGTAGATGATCTGGGCTTTCACGAAATGGTCCGATTGCGTGTGCCTCGAATCAAGCCGCCCCCATTTTTAAAATGGCCCGTGTTACGTGTAATCAATGGGCGGTTTCGTGTACGTTTTCTGATCCGAATCGCGTCGTTCTCAGTGAGTGCAGCCCAAATGCTCGGAGCGTTGCTCCCTGGCATATTTGCCGGCATGACTTCTGATTTATTTCTCAAAGAGGATTTCGTTCGATGTCAACGTCTCGCCAGACAACTCGCCGCAGTTTTCTTCAGGGAGTGGCCGCCGCAGGGGCCGCCAGTGTTTTGTGCCCCTCAACCAATCGAGCCTTCGGCTACCGGTCTGCTAACGACCGCCCGGTCTTTGGAACCATCGGCCTTCGAAATCAGGGCTGGGCCATTACTTCGAAGTCGTTTCGTTTTGCTGACTTCGCGGCCCTCGCCGACGTTGACTCGAATGTTCTCGGGGCCAACGTGGAAAAAACTGCCAAGAAACAGAGCAATAAGCCTGAGGCTTACAACGACTATCGAAAAGTTCTGGATCGAAAAGACATCGATGCGGTCATGATCGCCACGCCCGATCATTGGCACACGAAGATCGCAGTCGAAGCGATGAAGGCAGGCAAAGACGTCTATTGTGAAAAGCCGCTCACGTTGACCATTGCCGAAGGCAAGTTGATTGAGAAAGTCGTCAAAGAGACCGGCCGCGTTTTCCAGGTCGGCACAATGCAGCGAACCGAGTCGGCACAGCGGTTCCTTCAGGCCGTCGCTCTGGTGAAGAACGGACGCATTGGCACGGTCAAGAAAGTGACGTGCGGCATCGGCGGATTTGGCGCTTCACCCACAATTCCCGTGGCGCCGGTTCCACAAGAACTTGACTGGGACCTCTGGCTCGGCCCGGCACCGAAAGTTGATTACCGGGCTCTTCCCGAAATGCGCAAGGGTTACGGTGGTGGCGTGCCGCTTTACAGCAATTGCCACTATGCCTTCCGCAACTGGCATGAATACTCCGGTGGCAAACTGACTGACTGGGGCGCCCATCACGTTGATATCGCCTGCTGGGCCATCGGTGCGAGTCACACTGGCCCGAGCAAGGTCACGCCGCTCAATTACAAACTTCCCGTCGAGTACAAGGACGGTCACCCGGTTGTCGATGACCAGTACAACATTGCGACTGAGTACAACATTCGTGCCGACATGCCGAACGGCATTCAGCTGCTTATAACAAACGAAGGTGACAACGGCATTCTCTTTGAAGGCACAAAAGGTCGGTTCTTTGTCAACCGAGGCAAGATCGTCGGAAAGCCCGTTGAGGACCTGAAGGACAATCCGCTGCCGGATGGAGCTGTCGAGGATGTCTATGGCGGCAAGGTCAGCGAAAATCACACTGCCAATTTCATCGAAGGCATGAATTCCCGGAAGCAACCAATCTCCGACGTCTGGACGCACAACCGCATGCTCGAGATCTGCCATCTTTCCAACATCGCCATGCGTCTGGATCGCGAACTCAAGTGGGATCCGGTCAAACGAGAAATCATCGGAGACGCCCAGGCGAACTCGTTCCTCTCCCGCGAAAACCGCAGGGGTTACGAAATCAACATGTAGTCCGCAGACATGTGCGGAAACGGAACGTTGTCTTCGAACTCCCAGCTTCCAGAACGCCACTCGGGCAAGCAGGAGCGGGCCGGACGTCGGGCCAGCAGCGACGTAACAGACCCGCGAAATGAGCGGCCTACGGTGTTGCCGTCGGCAATGGAGATTCTGGAATCGGCGAGGGAACTCCCAGTGTGCGGCGAAGCAACTGGATCTGTTGCTGTAGTGCCTCTGCCTGGCGTTCCTTCCGAGCCAGTTGCTCTTTTGTGATCTCGCGTTGAACCGCCGTCACCTGTTGGGACAGTCCCGCAGCCTGCAACGCAGCAAGTGCCCTGTGCAGATGCCCGAGTCGCTCCTTTGAAGAATCATGTTGCCACCAGTCGGATCGATGCGGCGAGTTATCCGGTCGCAGTGCGGACGCGGGATACGGTTGCGGGCAGTCCGGTGCTGATTGTGGAAACGGAGTTGAAGCAGTTCTTTGTACCCAGTTACCGCGTTCAGAATACCCAACGCGTTTGATCGGCGAGGGCACGGGGTATGGGGCTGGTTGTGCGGCCGGTCGCCCCGGTTGGTATGGGTACATTGGACCGGGCGGGAAGTACTGCACATCATCTGTCAGATGGTGCGCCTGAGGCAGTGGAGCAACTGGCGGCCGTTCGTCAGGCCTGGCAGGCTGAATCTCCCAGGGCCTGCCAAACGAGTACAACTCTTTGTCATTCGGCGACGTGGTGACAAATCCCGGAAATGGTGGAACGTCGTCTGGGTCCATCGGCTTGACCAGTTCCGGAGTCACGACGACCAGGACTTCCGGAGTTTCGTCCGATTTACGTTCCCGGCGTTGCCGAATCGTGGCTCCGATCACTGGCAGCTCGCCGAGAAACGGTACCTTGGCCGCCTGTGCGTTCGGTGCCGAAAACAATCCGGTCATAACGACGGACTGCCCTTCGCGGACTTTGACCATCATGAAGCGATGTGAACCAATCCCAGGCGTGCCATTCAATTCGGTGAACTCCGGCGTGATATTCAGTTTGATCCAGTCAGAGTCGATGACCTCGGGCCTGACCATCAGCGACGGGCCAATCTGGCGAAATGAATCTGCAGTGCCCGGCACGCCTGAGAGGCCAACGATGGTGGGGACGGGAAATTCTCCACCTGCAAGGAAACTTGCCGTGTGCCCGTTGAGGACAGTCAGAGTCGGTGCAGCCAGAATCCGTCCCATCCTCTTGCTCGCGACCTGATTGAGCAGTTTGTTAACGGCTTCATTTCCCAACACCCGGTAAACGCCCGGACCACCGCCGCTGCTCAATAATTTGCCGTCATGCATCGCTTCCAGTGCGGTCTCGATTGCTGCAAACGGAGCTCGTTTAATCTCAACGATCTTCAAGTGCAGCATTACCTGGTCGGGTGAGGGAACTTCCAGCATGTTGACGATCACACCGTTGGGATCGACAGTCGCGTTGGCAGTGGCCAGCCCCTCGCGCGCCACAGCACTACGGACGATCTGCAGAATCCGGGCCGACGCCTCGGCATTTGTCGCCTGGCCCTTAACGATCAGCCGACCGTTCAGCGGTGTCAGATAGATCCGGCTGTTAGGAAACAGAGTCCCGAGCTGTTTTTCCAGCCGACCGGCATACTCATGTGCAACGCCCGAACTCTGCGCAGCCGGAGCGTGATACGGATACGCCGCGTCGTCGGCATCAGCGCCACCCGTGGCCGGAAATCCAACAAGCACGAATGCAAGCAAGATCTGAATCGCGCGACTATGCACAAAGTGAAACGACATCCGTGTCATAACCATGCTCCTGATCAGACGACTGAGAACATCCATGTCGCGCGGCTGATATCACGATGAGGCAAACGAGGCAATGCCTCTATTCAGAGCGTCTTCAGACGGTTGACCAGCGTCTCGTCTGCAGAGTTTGAAGCGGCGACCAGATTTCAAAGGAAAGCAGTCCGCTTGTGAATTGCGTTTCCAGAAATGGTATCCTGCCAGGAACACTTTCGATTCTCCACGGGACTGAATCCATGAGCCCGTTGCGAGCACCCGTTCGACCACGAGTCGTTGCCCCTGAAACCGGCGATGTGCTGCCACTGGAAGACATTGTCGAAGCGTGGCTGGGTGGCGAAGAGCCCGGTGTCATCTGCATCCTGGGAGAACACGGTTCCGGGCGATCGACCGCCCTGGCTCATCTCGAAGCCGTGATTCCACCACAGACGCGACTCCACTTCGTCGATGATTCCGGCAAAGCGATGGGCGATATCTCGGCCATCGATCCTGACCGGCTCACGTTTTATGCCGGGCCGATGCAACTGGGCACATTGCGACCTCTGCTGGAACTGCCTCTTGCTCCCTGGGGCCGCGATGAATTGATGGAGTATTTGCTTGCGACACACCCCGACCAATGCGGTTCCGTGCTGCAGCGACTGGCCGACTCGCCTCACTTTGTGCGACTCCACGGACTGCCGGAATTGTGCCGGATCGTGCTCGACCGCATGGCGGACGACGAGCAGCTCACGTCGCCGTTCGATGCACTGCGTCAGGAAGTCGCAGACTCGCTAACCGGGCGGACGCGAATCGAAAGCGTGCAGACCCTCGTCCTGGGCCAATCGTGTCAGCGGCAGGACCTCGTTTCGCGGGCACAGCGTGACATCGAGTTCAATCCGGCCCTGAAGCGTTTGCTGCGTCTGGATCTTGTCCTCGAAGTCCTGTTGTCCGATGCCGTCGTGGCATCTCTGCGGAAAAATCGTCGAGCCGAAATTCTGGAACACTCCTTTAACGAAAGCACGATTGAACTGATCGCCGAGCAGATTGACGACGACCTTTACTCACGTCTGGTGAAACACGTCGAGGGCCGCGACCGCGACCTGCACGCGATGGCCGCCAGTCTGCTCCATGCCAGTCAACGCGAGTGGCGACCCAATCCGAAACGACTCCCGAACCTGAGCGGCGCTTTCCTCCGCGGAGCCCAGTGGTCCGGTATCGACCTGACCCGTGGAGAACTATCTGTGGCGAAACTCGACGGCTCCGATTTCGCGCACGCGGTGCTGACACGAGCCAGAGCCGGTGGAACCAGCTTCCGCGGCGCGTGCCTGCGATCCGCCGACTTGGAGTTTATTCGTGCGGAGGCGGCCAATTTCGCGGACACGGACCTCATCCAGGCGAAGCTGACCAACGCCCAGCTTCCCAGTGCCACGCTGCTCAGAGCAGACCTCACCGGAGCGACGCTCATCGGTGCCTGCCTCAACGGCGCGACACTTCGCGACGCCGTGTTCGCACATGCGAATCTGCAAACCGCCAATCTTGCCAGTTCCGACATTGAAGGAGCTGATTTTACGGGAGCCGACCTCAGCGCCGCTGTGCTCACGGCGTTGCCGCTTTGCAAGGCCAGTCTCTCGGGTGCTGTCTTCGTCAACGCAAGAATGATCGGCTGCAATCTCGAAGGCGTCGAACTCCCGAGCGCCCGCTTCCGCGGCTCAGTATTGCAGAGCGCCCTGTTAACAGGCTCGCGGATGCCAGACGCCGACTTCTCCGGAGCCCGTCTCGACGGTGCCGGCCTCGCAGACATCGATTGGCCCGGCGCCGACCTCACTGATGTCAGTTTCAACGGAGCCTCCTTCCATCTCGGTTCCAGCCGCAGCGGCCTCGTCGACAGTCCGCTGGCCAGTGAAGGCACGCGCACGGGTTTCTACACCGATGACTACCACGACCAGTCATTCCGAGCCCCGGAAGAAATCCGCAAAGCCAACCTCTGCGGAGCCGACCTGACCGGCGCCAAAGTCACCGGCACCGACTGGTACCTGGTCGACCTCCGCGGAGCGCTCTACACGCCGGATCAACGCAGTCACTTCGCGGCCAGCAACGCCATCCTCGACTGAATTGCCGGTCTCGGACGGATGGGCCACGAAAAACACAAGAAGCCACAAAGAGAATTCTTTTCGTGTCTCCGAAACGAAAACAGACCCGGCTTCCGAAGAAACCGGGTCTGCGACCTCACTCGACTGCAGTTCTGTCGCTGCAGTCAGTCACTCAACAAAAACTCACACGAGATCGACCCAGTCGGCGAGCAGCTCGAAGCCTTCGTCGATCTCGCTGGTTGGGCCGGTGACTTCATCGTCACCTTCACCTGTCACAATGGTGTCGCGCGCTGCCTGACCGGCGATGCGGTCGTTTCCAGCACCCGCGATCACAATGTCGCGACCGCCGCCGCCCTTGGCATCGTCGTCGCCATCACCCATCACAAGCACATCGTCGCCCGGACCGCCCGCGGCCCGATCATTCCCGAGCCCACCAGACATCGCGTCGTTGCCGCCACCGCCTTTCATCATGTCGTGACCGGCTCCGCCGACCATCGTGTCGTGTCCACCCTGACCCATCATACGGTCTCGGCCCTGCCCGCCGATCAGTACGTCGTGTCCGCCGCCGCCGCGCAGGACGTCGTTCCCGTCGTCGCCTCGCATTACATCGCGGCCGCCATGGCCGATCAGGCGATCGCGGCCGGCTCCGCCCGACATCGTGTCGTGGCCGCCATGGCCATTGAGTCGGTCGTTGCCATCGCCACCACGAAGATCGTCATTACCACCACGACCCTGAAGCAGGTCGTTACCGGCGCCACCATCAAGCACGTCGTCACCTTGTCCGCCTTCCAGCACGTCGCGACCGTCGCCGCCATTCAGGTTCACGGCTGACTGAGATGATCCAGCCGCAATGACGTCGTTGCCGATGTCGCCGTTGATCGTCAGCGTCGTGGCGATGTCAGACCGATAGCCTTCGACGTAGATTTGATCGCCACCGCCACCGCCGTTGACCGTGATCGACTCAAGGCCAATTGCCAAGGCTTCTTCCAGGTCGATGACAATCAGGTCGGACATCCCGGTGCCATCGACCGTCAACGATGTCGCCTGACTGAGTTCGATGTGACGCGTCGGAGTGTCACCGTCGAGGACCAGCATCTGCGATCCGGAGACGACAAATTCGAAGCCGTCCTCGGAGGCAGACAACGTGATCGTCACTGGCCCCTGCGGAGTCTCCAGTTCCGGCAATGCCGGCTCATCGTCACCCGATTCCTCGTCGTCCTCGCCGGGCTCTTCATCGTCACCCGTGTCCTCATCGTCGTCGCCCGGTTCCTCGTCGTCTTCGCCGGGGTCGTCTTCACCGCCCGGTTCCTCGTCGTCTTCACCGGGCTCTTCATCGTCACCCGGCTCCTCGTCGTCCTCACCGGGGTCTTCATCATCGCCCGGTTCCTCATCGTCTTGTCCGGGCTCTTCATCGTCGCCCGATTCCTCATCGTCCTCGCCGGGTTCTTCATCATCGCCCGGTTCCTCGTCGTCTTCACCGGGTTCTTCATCGTCACCCGGCTCTTCGTCGTCCTCACCGGGGTCGTCTTCATCGCCCGATTCCTGGTCATCACCATCCTCGTCATCGTCGCCGGGTTCCTCATCGCCTTCGTCTTCTTCAGGGAATCCACCCGGCGGGAAGATCGTCGGTGGCTCAGTAGCCGATCCAATCAGGCCGTTTTCGACACCCGGATCCGTCGTCGCGTCCAGTGGCAGCAGGGCTCCGCCAAAGGACAGACCAAACTCGTCGAACAGCTGCTGGTTTGTCTTGCCGAGGAACTCCGGAGCAATGACGACGCTTTCCGAGTCCTCAGGCTGCGATGGCATCGGGACAAAGTCCGGGCTCTGTTCGTTGAAGTACAGAGCCTTGCCTTCAAACTCGCCGAAGTTCAGGTTGATGCGATCCGGCAGCAGGAAAAAGGCCGAGTGCCTGTCATCGTTGACCTCGAAGTTTGCAGTCAGATGGAAGTGTTTGCGTTCCGAGGCGAGGTCTTCGTCGAACGCGTCGCTCAGTTCACCGAACGTGATGTCGTTGAAGTTCATCGTCCGCTGCGTGCGCTGCGGGTTCTCGATGTCGAAGTCGAGCAGGTTGCTGAACGTACCGCTGATCGTGATGTCGCCCTGAGGCGGCGTCGCCATTCCAACGCCGAATCCCTCGACCGTGAAGTCGTTGAAGTTCAGCGTCTTCTGATTCTGATACTGATTGGCTGACACACCAATTGTGTCCTCATCGCCGAATCCGTGCAGGCGGATGTTGCTGAAGGTCACCCGCTCTGTGTACGCGACCTGAAGACCCACATGCCGCACGTTCCACGCGGTCAGACCGTCGAATGTCGCGTTCAGTTGATCGACGTACTCATCCGACATCTCGTCGTCGCCGGCAAGATACGTCGTGTGCAGGTAAATGATGTCCAGACCGACGCCGACGTTGTACGCCGTGTTATTCTGGAAGCCGGCCACCGGATTCCACCAGGTATTGATGTTCTGGTCTTCCCGGCCGGCCAGCAGTTCTCCGTTCGGGAGATTGGCCGCATTGATCTGCGTCTGCCCCAGTCCCGGCTGCAGTATCCCTTCCGGCCAGTAGAAGAACGCCGTGCCGCTGTTTCCCGCGACGACGTTGTTCTCCAGCCGCGTGCCGGCCCCCTGAAGCCAGAAGCCATCACCCTGGAAGCCAAAGTCCTGAGCCGCCTCACGGGAATCCGGATCGAATTCGTTGTCACTGTTCAGCGGATCGTTCGGATTGATGATTCTGAGTGCGATATTACCAACGTACGAACCTCGTTCATCACCGGCTTCGTTGTTAAACGCCGCTCCAGTGACGCCGTACGCCACGTTGGAGATGAAGTCGACTGTCGCCGAGTGATTGACAAAACCCCAGCCGGGATTATCAGACACAACAGCACCCCTCACGCGAGCCGGTGTGGCGGAAACATCCGTGCCACCGCGATGGAAATGCACCGAGTAACGACCGCGGACATTGTTGCCCTCACCGTAAGAAATCTGACTCGCGTCCAGGTCATTGAAACTGTAATCATCAACCGGTCGACTTTTGTCGGTACGCCCGAGGCTGTAGAAGCCGGCGTAGTTCACGTCAACATTCAGCGTATGCATGAACATGACGTGCCCACGGTGCATCAGCTCGGCGTTCTCCGACGAAAGCTGGATGTTGCGGGTGTTATTCGCAACGTGCACATCCAGGTCGGCAGCCGGCGCGATGTGGTCTCTCAGCAACGCCCGGTCGAGCGTCACTGTTGTCCCACTGATCGCCGCGATGTTCACGACCTCATCGCTGGCCCGATCATTCGGATCCGTGCCGGCAATGACCAGTTCATCACCAACCCGCCAGCCGACTGGAATGCCACTCAGTTCGAGCGTCGTCGCTCCGGCTCCTGGCTGAATGGCCAGAGTCGTCCGGGCCGTCTTCTCGGCGCCGAACATGGTCGTCGTACCGTGCAGAACAGCACCACGACTGATTTGCGTCGGGTCCCACATTCGATCAATTTCGCCACCATCGGCAAAGATGATGCGGGCCGTGACATCGGCTGCGATCGGATTCGCTTCAGCCCCGATCTCCAGCAGGCTGCCCGGAGCTCCGACGATCGTGTCGACATGCAGTTGCGTATCGACGTCGGTCGCGAACCGCAGCGTGCCATCAATTCGAATCGTGTGCAGAGTCTCTGTAATAACACCATCGACTGTCACAGTGGTGTCAGTCGGAATGTAGACGTCAGCGCCGTCCGTCGGAACCGTTCCATTCGTCCAGATACTGGAGTCGGACCAGTCACCAGACGCGACTGCTGAATGAGTCGCTGCTTCCGGAGTTGCCAGAGCCATTGCGGCACAGTGTTCGCCCGCGAACACAGGGTTGTCCATATGGGCTCCGCACGAGCCATGATCGTGCTCACCATCGCCGCCGGTGTCGTCGCCCTGGCCGTCGTCTTCGTGATCATGGTCTCCATGATCGTGGTCATCGTCGCCCGTGTCTCCGTCATCATCTTCGCCGGAACCCTCGTCGTCTCCGGGTTCTTCATCGTCGCCTGTGCTTCCCAGGGCATCTCCGAGGAACTCGGCAAGCTCCTGCAGCTCTTCTTCGTCGAACTCGTCCAGCGTCTCTTCCAACTCTTCATCACTCAGGCCGCGAATCTCCTCGAAGATTCCGGCGGTTTCCTCGCGCTCTTCCTCGTCGACGTCCAGTCCGTTGATCAGTTCCTCGACCTGCTCATCGTCGAGGGCACGGACCTGATCCAGCAGCTCTGCCAGATTGTCCGTCTCGGGTTCGGTCGCCTCGTCCTCGCCTTCGTCTGTCTCGACGGGCGCGATTGCCTCCGCGGCCTCGGCCGCGACTTCGTCGCCTGCGAGAGATGCGATCGGGTCTCCGGAGAGCATTGTGCGGATCTGCAGGACTTCAACGTTTGCATGACGGACGCGGCTTTTCTTTGCCGAGCGGCGTTGGGCCGCGCGTCGTGATTTTCCGGTACGAAGATTGTTCAGCCAGTCAAAGTTCAACATGAGAATTCGCCTTCCGCCCCGCCAGATGTGAGATCGCAGTTCGATTTGATCTGAGATGTGAAATCTGAGACTTGAAACGTGCTGTTCGCGGCGTTCGTGCACTTGCCGTCTGGAAGGGACTTGGAGGCGAGAACCCGGTTTCTTACACGGCCAGGCACGAATTTCTGAGAATTCGTGCGATTTGGGAGTAAGGTCGCGGACGGCGGGGAGTACGAGTGGAGACGCTTCGATTCGAATCGTTTCATCACAAGCCGGAGGCGTGCGCGTCGGCAGGTCAACGCCCCGCCGACCGCAGCCCGATGCTCGCGTCTACGGGTTGTGGTGGAGCGAAAGCAGCCTGGGAATCTGTCCCGATCAGGAAAGCGTCTTCAGCCAGGCGTATTCACCATGACATGTTGCAGTTGAGCCAGGTTTCGTTTCCGGCCATGAAGGAACACTAATAGACACCGATTTTCGCTAACCCGGGCGACGGTCGTCACGTGCATCATTAGCGTCAATTAGTGCGGATTAGTGTTCCTTGCATCGGTCGGGACGGAGTCCAACGTGCCGCTCTTCAATTTGACCAGGGCAATTCATGCTCAGCCCACCGGCAACCCCAATGCCATCGACCGAATCGACAACACGGGCCAGCCTTCTGGTTCGCATCCGCGATCCGCGTGATGCCGAAGCGTGGGCACAGTTCAATCGGGTCTATGGTCCGTTGATTTTCCGCTTCGCCCGCAAGCACGGGTTTCAGGATTCGGACGCGGCCGATCTGACTCAGGAAGTGTTACGCGAGGTGTGTCGGAAGATCGGCCAGTTCGATTACGACCGGGAACTCGGACGCTTCCGCGGCTGGCTGCTGACTGTCGCGCGATACACGCTGATCAAGATGCGGCAGGCCAAAGCGCGTCAACCCGGTGGCACGGGAGACACGGCCACAATTCGCAAGCTCGAAAGCGTGGCGGACGACTCGGACGCGTTAGAGCAGGACTGGAATCAGGAATACGAACGGACGGTGTTTGAATGCGCCGCGCGAGAGGTTCGCGGTCAGGTCCTCGAATCGACATGGGAAGCGTTCTGGCGCACGGCGGTCGATGGACGCAAGCCGATTCAGGTTGCTCGTGAACTGAGCATGAGCGTTGGTGCGGTTTATGTCTCACGGAACCGCATTCTCGCCCGACTCAAGCAGCAGATCAGCGAGATTGACGACGAATAGTGGGACTGGTCGTAGCCGGATTCGCAAGAATTCGGGCCCGTCTGGTCAGAGCGTTCGAAGTCTTGCGACGCCCAGTAGTTCCAAGTCTGGCTCGATCGCGCCGTAGCCGAACTCGCCAGAGTTTGGATTTCTCCGAGTTTTCAACGATTCGGCCAAAGTCTGGCGACTTCGGCTACCCCAGACTTGGAACTACTGACTCCGGCTACGACTTTTGTCATTTCCTCTTCCCTGCGGTCAGACGAATCCACGGGCCTCCATGAGTCAGCCATCCGCCACATGCCCCGATATCGATGTCCTGCGGGACCTGATCCAAGGGACGCTGTCGACTGACCACGAGGCGGCAGTCACAGAGCACCTCGGAACCTGCCCTGGTTGCCAGTACCGCTTCGATCAGATGACCGGTTCGGATGGGTTCGTCGATCGCGTGCCACAACTGTTGCGCGAGTCCGCCGAGCTGACCGTGCTGGACGACGCATTGAATCAACTTGAAGCGGAGAGTTCGGCCGGGCTCCCGCGATTTCCCGGAGCTGCCTCGAAGCGTGACTTAATCAAGAGTCCTGAGGGTCCGACCGACGAGTTCTCTCCGTGCGCGGACGTCGAGAAATGGTTTGAACCGGCTGACGAACCGGGACTGCTTGGCCTTCTCGGCGGCTACGACATCTTCGACTTTGTCGGTCGCGGTGGAATGGGGGTCGTGTTCCGCGGTCGTGATCGTTCACTCGATCGGACCGTGGCGATCAAGGTGCTGGCCCCGTCACTCGCAACGAATCACACGTCGCGCGAGCGATTCCTGCGAGAAGCTCGATCGGCCGCGGCGATCAATCACGCCAACGTGGCGACCGTGCATGCCGTTGAAGAAACCGCCCAGTTGCCGTTCCTTGTGATGGAATACGTCGACGGCGAATCACTGCGCCAGCGACTCGATCAGGTCGGACGGCTCGAAACCAGAGAGATCATTCGTATTGGCTACCAGGTGGCGTCTGGTTTGGATGCGGCTCATGCACAGGGCATCGTGCATCGCGACATCAAGCCCGGCAATATCCTGCTGGAGACCGCGACACGACGCGCGCGGCTGACGGACTTCGGGCTCGCACGAGTCACAACAGACGACACGCTCACCCAAAGCGGCATGCTGGTGGGCACGCCCGGTTACATCGCTCCGGAAGTGGCCAGCGGTCACGAAGCGGACCATCGAGCGGACCTGTTCAGCTTCGGTTGCCTTTTATACGTCATGGCCACCGGCGAGCTGCCGTTTCAGGCCGACAGCACCATGCAGTCGCTTCAGCGAGTCGTTGACGAGGATGCCACCCCCGTTCAGCAACTGAACCCGGACGCTCCCATCTGGCTCGACGAACTCATCGCTCATCTGCTGCAAAAGGATCCGGCCCACCGCCCGCAATCGGCTGCGGAGCTGAAGCGCGTCTTCAAACAGCGCTACCGCGAGTTGAAAGACGGGTCGTCTCCAGGTGGAGTCGCCTCAGGCAGGATGGGTTTCCAACCCGTCCCGTCGAACAGCAAAGCGAATTCGACGCTGCCGGCCAGCGAAGAATCCATCTCCTGCATCGAAACCACTGCTGACACGTCACGCCTCTGGTATGCCGCCGGTGGAGCCGCCCTCCTCGCGATCGCGCTGAGCATTGCAACATGGATTGGTGGTGGCCAATCGACAACGGGCGTAACGAATGCAGCGGTGGCGCCGCTGGAATCCGGTTCGGAAACGCTCGCAATTCCAATCACCAGCCCTCCAGCCGAGCCAGTGCGATCTTCGATCGCGCCGATAGAACCGCCTATGAAAATTGTCGGGCCGGTCATCCAGCCAAAACCGAATCCACCGATCACTCGGGAACCGGATGCCATCGGTGATCCAGAAGGCGACGCCGTAGTTGCACCGATTGTTGTATCGCCCATTGCCGCCGATCATCCATTCCTGGTTTCCAATGAAGACGGCGCCGAAGTGGGTTTCGACTCTCTTGAGCAGGCGATCCGGGCGGCCGATGACGGCGACACCATCCTGATCTGCGACGACGGACCGTTCGAAACAACGGGCATCGAGATCCATCAGGATGAACTGATCATCGCCGCGGCGTCTGGCTGCCGGCCGGTCATCCGACTTGTTGGCGACGACGAGCTGTCCGGCGAGCTGTTCACCACGCACGAACGTCTGGAACTGCGCGGCCTGGAGTTGCGACTGAATGAGGTCGACGATCCGAATGCAGATGAACGTGAGGACGTTTCTGAAGCATGCCTCGTTCGCGCACGTGGTGGTTCCTTTGAGGCCGTCAACTGCCGATTTGTCGTTCAGCCGACCGGAGCGTGCATCATGGCCGAGCATGTGGAACAGTTGGACCTCGCGAACTGCGAGCTGCACGCGCCTCGGGGCTGCATTCTGAGCTGGTCGCTCGACGAGCACGGCGAAGCTCGCATCCGCAATTGCGTGGCAACAGCCGAGACAGCGTTCGTTCTTGATGGGCTCGCGCGGGATGTCTCGTTCGAGATCAGTGAGTCGACGATTCTGGCGGGGAAGTCGTTCTGGCTGAATATGGAACCAACGCGACTGGACGAGGATGAACCTGGACTGGAACTCCGAGCTGAGAGAGTTGTATTCGACGTCGACGACATGCTGGTGGTCATCGAATCGGAATTCGGCGGACGCGGCAGGACGATCGAGCAACTGCACTGGTACGGCGAGCGCAATATCTTCACCGGCCCATTCGTCGGCCTGATCGAAGATGACGACGACCTGCCATCAACCGATGATTCTCCGGCAAACCTGACCGAGTGGGCTCAATTGGAGAACGTCGAGGAATCAAGATCGATTCACCGGAGAGTGGACTACGCGGGCTCGCGCGAGGAGATATGGATGGCCGCGTACGACACTCCACAGAACCCGCCTGTCGGTTTCCGCCTGCTGGACGGCGGGCAGATCGAAACGTTCCTGGGCGAAACGCCGGGTGCGAACACAGAAGAAGTCGGCCCCGGCCAGCCGTACGAGCAGTGGCTTCGCCGTGACGAGGACTCGGAGGACGAGTAGCCCGCGTGCCTCCATGTCTGGACCGAAATCAGGCCAGTGAGTCTCGCGTCTGCTTGACCAGTGCGACGTACTGTTCCGCGAGCGTACGGATGCGGTTCATGTCACCTGACTCCACAGCCTGCTTCTCGACCAGCGCCGATCCCAGGCCGACGGCGCACGCTCCTGCCTTTACGAAGGCGGGTAGGGTTTCGAGGTCAACGCCACCGGTCGGCAGCAGACGGATGTGCGGCATTGGTCCGTGAATCGCTTTCAGAAATGACGGTCCACCCACATCGGCCGGGAAGACTTTCACGATATCCGCGCCGGCTTCCCAGGCGGTCAGGATTTCTGTTGGGGTGAATCCGCCGGGCATAATGACTTTGCTGTAGCGGTTGCAGAGTCGAATCACGTCGGGGTTGACGGTTGGCGTGACGATGAATTCGGCGCCAGCCAGAATCGCGGCCCGGGCCGTTTCTGTGTCGAGCACTGTGCCGGCTCCCAGCAGAATGCGGTCGCCCAGTTCCCGCTTTACGGCCGAGATAATGTCGAGCACACCCGGCACCGTGAACGTGACCTCAATCACATCGATACCGCCCTCGTACAGGGCTTTGGCAACATCAACGAGTTGTTCGCCGGATTGAGCTCGGATGATCGAGACGATGCCGCCGTCGAGGACTTTCTGCAGGGCTTGCTCACGCGTCATGGTGTGATTCCTGGCAACGTTCAGTTCTGAGCCGAATACTGTTCGGCGAACTCGAGGATCCACATGTCGATGACTTCCTGGAGACCGTCCTCATTGACTTCGGCAAGGAACTGGTAGTGAGTGCGATTGAGCAGCTCGCGATTGCGGACAGTACCTTTCGCCGTGATTTCGACGATTTTCGCGGCTTCGGAATACGGCTTCACCAGAACCTGCAGTCGACTGTAGTGACTGTCCCGACGACCGCGACCCATCGCCAGGTCATCTCGGTTGATGCGGGCTCCCCAGCCTGAGTCGTCGACCACGGTCTCGAAGCGGAAACCGGGAAAGTGGTCAGACAGGCTGCGCAGGCAGATCTCGATGTGCTCGGAAAGATTCAGTCGAACGGACGAGTGCAGATTCTTCAGCTCTTCTTCGCTGAGCGTTTTCTGATACTCGGTCTGTTCGCGCGAATTACGAATCCGCTGGCCCCGTTCGATGGCCTGTTCCAGGCGATTGTCAAAATCCATCCGGTTACCCGTTTGATGCCGCTGTCATTCTGGTTTGATCAGGCGGAGCATCTTAGTAGAGCCTGGAAAACGATGCCATGTGCGCACACCGTGCCTCAGATTCGCACTCAGCCCTGGAGTGGCACCGCTCAACGGGATTCGTGCCGCACACCTCACGTCGCGCGGGCATTCCCCTTCAGCAGAATCCAGCCCAGCAGAAGCGTGGCACTCAGTATGACCATGTAGTCCACCGGACCGATCGTGTCCCACCAGTGTTCGATCGACGACTGATAGTAGTCGAGGTACCGGTAGATCGTGCGTTTCAGGCCAAGTGTGTCCATTTTCTCCGCTTCCAGAACAAGGCACAGTCGATGGCTGACTGTTGGTACTTGGAATCGACTCGCTGAGGGGCAATGGAATCCGAATCGCGGCCAGCACGCCCAACGAGCATGCAGTGGCGTGTCCCCGACAACGCGGCAGACAAATCTGCGACCTGGCAGAGTGGGCTGGTGGAGTTAATTGTCGGAATCAGTAAAGTCCCGAGTTTGTTCGAATGGCTTGAGCCGATTGTGCTGGCTGCAGAGCCCATAGTCGCGGACATGATCCGCGTCCTCCTTGTCCGAAATGTGCCGCATGTTTGTCCACGCGGGAGTGATGGTGATCAAGAAAATCGTGTCCGGCGGACAAACAGGCGTTGACCGGGCGGCTCTGGACGTGGCCATCGAGCTGGGCATTCCAGTGGGAGGCTGGTGTCCGCGCGGCCGTCGAGCAGAAGACGGACGCATTCCGGATTCGTATCCGCTGCGTGAAGCCGAATCGGTCAATTACGCGAAACGGACGGAACTGAACGTACGAGACTCGGATGGCACACTGATCCTGTCGGGCGGACCGTTGACCGGCGGAACAGCACTGACAGAGTCGCTGGCTCGAAGGCAGGAGAAGCCGGTCTTCGTCGTCGATCTCCGCGACAACCCGACTCCGGATGTATCAGACGAATGGCTGGCGACCAACTCGATTCAAACACTTAACGTGGCAGGACCGAGGGAGAGTCAGCAGCCCGGGATCTACAACAGAGTGTCGGAGTTTCTGACTCAATTAGTCAGTCGACAGGTTTGATGACAGACGCGATGTCCGACCACGTCGGAGAAGCGCATAACGCATTCAGGACAAGTTGAAATGGCCGAACAATACATCATGACCATTGAATCTCTGACTCGTATGTACGACGAGAAAGAGGTCCTCTCCAACATCTGGCTGGCGTTCTATCCGGGCGCCAAAATTGGCGTTCTGGGGAATAACGGTTCCGGCAAGAGCACACTGCTGCGAATCATGGCCGGCGAAGACACGGATTTCATGGGCGAAGTCCGGCCGGCGAAAGGCATCCGCATCGGCTACTTTCCGCAGGAACCGCGGCTCGATCCTGAAAAAACTGTCGTTGAGTGCATCGAAGAGGGCGTCGCTGAATCGCGAGCGATCCTGGATCGCTACGACGAACTGAACATGAAGCTCGGCGAAGATCTTGATCCGGACGAAATGGAAAAGGTCATCGAGCAGCAGGGCCGAGTCCAGGACCAGATTGACCTGCTCAACCTGTGGGACCTGGACCGGACATTGGAAATGGCCTGTGACGCGATGCGTCTGCCGCCCAACGACGCGAAGGTTGAACACCTTTCCGGCGGTGAGAAACGGCGTGTGGCTCTGTGCCAGATCCTGCTGCGAAATCCAGACATCCTGCTGCTGGACGAACCGACGAATCACCTGGACGCAGAGTCGGTCGCCTGGCTCGAGCGGTTTCTCGGGGACTTCCCGGGAACGGTCGTCGCGATCACTCACGACCGGTACTTTCTGGACAACGTCGCGGGGTGGATTCTGGAACTCGATCGTGGCAAGGGCATTCCGTACGAAGGCAACTACTCGTCGTGGCTGGAGCAGAAGCAGATTCGGTTAAAGGTCGAAGAAAAAAAGGAAACACGACGACAGAGAGAGCTGGCTCGCGAGCTGGAATGGGTCCGCATGAGCCCCAAAGCACGCTCCACAAAGAACAAAGCTCGCCTGCAGCGATACAGCGAACTGCAGGCACAGGAATACGACGCACGCGAAGGAGCCGCGCAGATTCAGATCCCGACGAGCCAGTCGCTGGGCGATCTGGTCATCCGCGCCGAGGGACTGAGCAAAGCCTACGGCGATCTGTTGCTGTTCGAGAACGTCGAGTTCGATCTGCCGAAAGGCGGCATCGTGGGCGTCATCGGTCCGAACGGTGCCGGCAAGACGACTCTGTTCCGCATGATCATGGGGCAGGAAGAACCGTCCTCGGGCTCCCTGCGGATCGGCGATCGAGTGATGCTGTCACACGTTGATCAGTCCCGCGACGCGCTGGCTCCTGACAAAACCGTCTACCAGGAGATCTCCGGCGGCCATGACACTCTGAAAGTGGGCGGCGTCGACATTCACGCCCGGGCGTATTGCGGCCGATTCAACTTCAAGGGCTCGGACCAGCAGAAGTTCGTGCAGCAGCTCTCCGGCGGTGAGCGGAACCGGGTTCATCTGGCGAAGCTGTTGCGTTCCGGTGGAAACGTGCTGCTGCTCGATGAACCGACGAACGATCTCGACGTCGACACGCTGCGAGCGATGGAAGAAGGCCTGTCGGACTTCGGCGGCTGCGCGGTTGTGGTCAGTCACGATCGGTGGTTCCTTGACCGCATCGCAACGCACATCCTCGCCTTCGAGGGCGACAGTCAGGTGTACTGGTTCGAGGGCAATTATCAGATGTACGAACTCAACCGCCGCGAGCGACTGGGTGCGGACGCGGACCAGCCAACACGCGTCAGATACCGTCCGCTGGTCCGTTAAATCTGTTCGCAGTAGCCGCCCGCAGGCCACCCCAGATCGCCGCGCTCAAACCGATGTTGCGGCCATTTTCATGGTGGGGCTATAGTCCGCCGCCTTTCCTATGGGCAACTTCGCCCCACTTCCGGTCGATCCGACCTCACCATCCCTCCCCACGATCGCGCTGTCCGGCACGTTCTGAATGGATGCAGAACCATGTCATTTCGATTCGCTGCTGCGCTCTCACTGTCACTCTTTGCCAGCGCCGGGTGCCAAACGCCTCATCTGCCCGGCTTCGGGTTTTTCTCGAGGTTGACTGGTCGTGACGTGGCGTCGGATGCTGAGCCCAAGCGGAAGGACACCCGGCAGGGGACTGCCCGTGTTTCCAGTCTTCTTGATGGTGAAACCCCAACGAGTGATGGAGGGCGCGTTCAGCTTGCGGAGTTCTCTGAAGGTACTAATGCCGAATTCATGCCGCCGACACTTTCCGGGGCAGAGGTCGTGGCAGAGGTGAACGCGACTCCGATCTTCGCCGACGATGTGCTGGAGCCATATAAGGGTCAACTCGCCCAGGCCAGTCAACAATTGACTCCCGATCAACTGAGTAAATTGCGGGCTAAACTGATCCGACAGGACCTGAAACAGCACATCGAAAAAGCCGTGCTCATCGGAGCACTGCGTGATGAGCTGGATGAAGAACGGCTCCAGGAGATGGACGCGCAGGTCGATCAGTTGTTCAACAACAATGAAGTCCCGCGGCTGCAGAATCTGTTCAAGGTCGGGACACGAGTGGAACTGGGGCGCGCTCTGGACGCTCAGGGAACGTCTCTGGCAAATCAGAAGAGTGCTTTCGCGGCCCGCGAAATGGCGATGCTCTACATCGGACAGAAGGCCAGCGCCAATGTCCGGTTCAGCCGAAAGGACCTGCTGAAGTACTACGAAGACAATAAGCAGCAGTACTACTCGGACCCCAAAGTACGCTGGCAGCAGATTCGCATCAGCAAGACGCGTCCTGGCGGAAAGCAGGAATCCGTGACGGTGTTGCGTGATGCCATTACCGGCTTGAAGAACAACGAAGACTTTGGCGAGGTCGCAAAGAAGTACTCGGACGGCCCCAAGTCGGACAATGGTGGCGAATGGGATTGGACCGGGCAGAACAGTCTGGCTGACAAACGCATCGACCGGGCATTGTTTGAAATTCCCGAAGGCCAGATCAGTGAACCACTGGAAAGTGACTCTTCGATAACGCTGGTGAAAGTCATCGAACGCGACGACGGCGGCTACACACCATTCGCAGACGTGCAGGACGCGATCAATCGCAAGCTGCAGGCCGAAGCCCGCACGAAAGCCGCCTCAGATGTCATCGACAATCTGATTCAACAGGCCGCGATCCGCACGATTTTTGATGATGCGTTCTAAGTTGTTCGCTGTCTACACCGGGCCGAGTCGCATCCCGTAAGCCTTGTCACGACCACATTGATGTGATCGTCGGCAACGTCCAGGAGTTCAGCGATGAGGTTGATTCGCTTTCTGCACTCCGTCGCTTTTGCTGTCGGAATGACCGTCGCTCTCAACGGGACGATTCTGCTGCTTACCGAGCGAATTGTCATCTATCCCAACGAACGATCGCTTCCGCTCCTGCAGCTCAACCGTGTTGAGCAAACGGCGTTTCAGACGTTGCAGCAGGTACCGGGGATGAAACCTCGCCACTCGCTGGTGTCTTCCGACTCGATGGGCATCGGTCTGGTCATCGCAGGCTCGCTGCTCTGCCTGCTCGCCGGCGGAGGCATGTGGCAACACACCTCGAATCCCGCAAGGTAGGAGTCGCACGACCTCTTATCTCTTAATCCTACTCGTAATCTTACTCTCCACTCCTGATTGCGACGGGCTCTCCGTAGGCGCGAGGGGATTAAGAGTAGGATTAAGATTAAGACTCACGGGGCGTGAAGCAGTCGAATCTTGCGGTCAATATGGTCAAGGACGAGTGGCAGGAAGACGATCCCGGTATAGTGATTCGCAGGCATGCGGATGTGATGCACGTTGTCCAGCCCGGCCGCTTCCGCCAGGACAACTGCGTTTCGGATCGGAACGACAGAGTCATGCGTCCCGGAGTACAGCCATGTCGCCGCCGGATCGACCCGATGAGCAATGCGCGTCGGCTCAATAATCTGCGTGAGCGACCGCAGCCGCTCATTTGTCAGACCTGCTTCCTCAAGTTTCTCTCGAACTTTGGCTGTGTCCCTGCTGCCCGTCTGGATCAGGTCATACAGATCGCCGCCAGCCAGTAGTAGAAACACACTTTGAAAACCGTCATCAAGACCGGCTGCCGTCGCGCACACAAATCCGCCGAGACTCGTTCCCTGCAGTGCGATGTGCCGATGATCAACCATTGGAAGGACAGCCACGGCATCGCGTGCTCGCCGTACATCTGCAATGGCCTGTCGAATCACTGTCGGCAGATCGACATTGTCGGGTCTGCTTCGTCCCGTTCGCCGCTCGCCGTAGAACGGCAGATGCAGAAGAAACGTGTGCAGACCGCGGCGCTGCAAACCTCGAGCGATAAACCGTCCGGCCGTCATTCCACTACCCGATTCGTGAACAACAATGACGGCCGGTGCGGAGCACGGTGAACTGGTGCCATCCCGTGCGACATACCACTCCATCGCCACGCGGTCGTTTCGGACATCTCCACTGCTGACTGGCGACGGGTAGCGGACAAGTACATCGCCGCGATCGAGTCGGGCGTCTTCAAGATGCACGTCAAACGCAGCGGAGTCCCAGGTAAGTCCCGCCAGACATTCACGGGCATCGGCAGACGGTTCGTCACCCACGTCCAGCGAATCTGTCGTGGCAAACGATCGGGTCGCCGGGAAGACTGACTCTTCGGCTCGGGCAACGGACAGCAAGATCAGCGTCACACCAGTAACGCAGCAGATGACTCGCACAGCCTGCATACAACATTCTCACTTCTATTCTGACTGGTTCTGATCCGCAGGCGTCATCGATTTCAGCAGGGCTGTCAGGTCGAGCCGTACATAAGGCCGTTCCGCCGCCGGAGACTTGTGATCGGCGTTAGCAACGTACAGGACGCCGTCTGCGGGTACGAACAGAACGTTGTGCAGGTTCGACTTCATCGCCACCGGCCGACTCATCAGCCACTTCCCAAGCTCTGCGTCTAACTGGCCGTGCTTTTCCTCAACCCGTTCGCGAAGTTTCTGAAGACGGCTTCCGGATGACAGCACGACCACGTCTTCAATTCCTTCACCAAGTCGCGGATGTGTCTGACCCGGAAGAACGAACTCGATCGACTCAGGCAACGCGGACACGCCCACCGCCCGATTCGTCTTCCCGTCTGCGAAGACATAGTAGTACTCACACGTCCGCGGGCTGTTCTTCCACAGGTTCATAACTTCGTCGAGCGTATCACACTCTTCCAGAGCCCGTCGCATCAGTGTGGCCATCGGAGCACCATCCCACTGTCCTTCACCACGTCCACCCATTTCACCAAGCGAAATGGCCCGGGCATTCATTCCACTGACACTGCCGATGAATCCAGCGTATCCAACATTCGCAAATGGAATTTTCCCATCGACCTTGACGATAAACGTCGTTGCCGCATCCTGCAGTCCGATCGCGGTCATGTAGTCCAATACGCGACCGTGATACAGCTTTCCGTCCTTCGTCGCCTTTCCGAACACTGCGAATCCAGAACAGTGGAACAATTCAGGGAACACGTTGAGGGCCTCGACGAGTTGCTCATCAAGTCCCAGCGCCGCCGCCATGGCCCGTGCTTCGACCTTATGTCGCTCCGGGATGTGTGGTGCCAGTCGCTTGTAAGCCGCTTCCAGGTCGTGTCGGAACCAGCGGCCCGTGCGTATCGTCTGAGCTGTGCCAAATGTGAACAGCACCGAATCGATGCACGCCTGAGCTTCGGACTTGAGCAGTTCGCCGTGAGCTTGCCCGACTTCTTCGGGAGACCCCTGCAACAATGCAACCCTCTGTCCGCCGATCCACCGCAACTCACCGTGTTGGACATTGCGCTCGATCCGCTGGGGAGTCGTCAGGACAGGAGCCGGTGCGAGAATCTCTGATGCCCGTCGTACGCCGCGAGCCAATTGTCGCTCCAGTTCGACGCGGTCGAGTTCGACCATACGATAGCCAGGCCACTCATCGAATGACGGCGCTGCGGAGACGTCATGGCTGATGGCGACACGAACCTGAGCCTTGCCGGAGTGAAACTCGATGACTCCCTCATCGATCGGTGCCAGCGTACCCTGACTCCCGTTCCAGACGCCGGACTCTGGATCAAACTTCCAGTCCGGTAAGGCCATCAGCAGAAAGCCGGCCCCCTGCACACCCACTGCTGACAGGATGGGGGAGATCACGGCCGCCGTTGAACGAGGGCTCAGCAACCGCGACAGGACTCCACTCGGAGCCAGCCGGTCGGTGGAATCCACCTGTCCACGCCCCAGAAATACCACCTGATGCAGGGGCAGCGCGAAAGCCGTTTCCTGTGCATCGCGCTGCAACAGCACTTCATAATCACTGTGCTTCAATTCGAGTCGAAATGACTCATCGCCAAAGCGCAACAGCCGCCCGGAAATCGTCTGCAGCCGCCCATCAATCGGGACGTCAACTTTGACAGTCAGTTCAAATCGATCGACCTGACCGGTCAACGCCCGCAGCAGCGGGATGACACTCTTAATCAGTGCGTCTTCGGGCGAAGTCTCCGCAACCAGTGGCGATGCGATACGGGCCCAGCACAACGTGACAAGAAGAAGTCGTGAATATCGCAATCGGCTGGCAGGCATCGTGGCTCCCTCAGCGGACAGGATTCGCAGGGTGCCGGAAAGTGTACTCGGATTGAACCCGTTGAGACCAGAAGCCGCCTCAAGTCGAACACTATCCAGAAGACGTGGACTGGGAAGTGGAATTCCCTTCGTATGACAGACACCGTTCGGGCATCATGGAATTCAAAACACTGGCACTGTCTCGCGACGGTTACCGTTGCCGGCAGTGCGGTGCCCGTATCACGTACGAGGAATCACAGGCCGATCACATCAGGCCCGTCAACAGCTTTGCCAGCTATCGGCAGGCTCACTCCTGGGACAACATCCAGACACTCTGCCTGGAATTTCACAAGGGGAAGACCTGCCGGAGTTGTTGAGAAACGTCTGGACAGCCGGATGCAGGAAAACCTGCACGCCCGTTTGGGGTTGGGGCCGAGTGCAATTCCCCGGCCTACGCCATGTGTGGCAAGATCATCGGCGCGCGGCGTGTACGAGCAATGCGGCAGGGAGTCCGATTACGTCAGAGGGATTTCTCGCTGCGAAACTTCATATCCATCCATGTGCGGTAGGTTTCCAGGCGGTCTCGCATGAAGTGGAACATGCCTTCGTTGTCGGCAGCTGTTTCGTAGACCGAGATCGTCTTGGGACCGAAGGCTTCGGTCTGCAGACGGCAGACTTCAATAACGCCGTAGATCAACCAGCCTCCGCGTCGCAATTCCGGCAGGACATAACCATTCACGTAGTAGTAATGGTCTTTGAGGGGCGACTCCTGGCACTGGATCCAGCCGACCACTTCGCCCTGCCTGCGGATGACAACGCTGCATTGAGGAATGAAGGACGCGTCCTCCTGAGTCTTCCAGGGAGCGAAGTTCTTCTCCTCCGGGGCAAGGTGGTGTTCGACCAGTTGATTGATTCGGTCACGGTCGCTGTCGGTCAGGTCATCCCATGTTGAAAACGTGCAGCCGCTTCGATCAAGCCGGCGAAAAAACGGAGCCCAGTCCTGAGCGGCTCGCAGTGACCAGTCTGCTGGTCCTGCCACACGGTACTGCACCATTTCCGGCCTGTTCCAACCCGCCTTTTCCAACAGTCCTTCGAACGCAACCGGATTGGCCATGCGGCTGACATGGAACGCCGTTAGCCGGTTCGTTCCATGTTCCCGGGCGGCCTGCTCGCAGCGCTGTAACAGTTGCAGTCCGAGTCCCAGGCGGCGGTACGCCCGGTCGACCATCACGGAATTCAGACGTCGCTGCCCGTAATGGTCAGCGGACAGCAATGCCAGTCCGATCGGTGTTCGGTCCTCCGACCAGACGCCAAATGCGATCCGTAATCGGAGGTCATCCTCAGACTCGTCGGTGTCCTCGCCGGTCAGCATGTACCGCATTCGTGGATACGTCAGTCCGGAGAACTCCGCAGCATCAGGGAGTTCCAGCCGCACGATTTCAGTTGGCATTTTCATCGAGTCGTCACCGCTAAGCTAAGGGACCGCGGCGAAATTCAACCGGCAAGTAGGTCCTGCCTGCCGGGCAGGACCAGCCGAACGATGGTCCTCTCCGGCAGAGAGGACCTACTGCAGGCTGCGCCTGCTTCATGCCGGCAGTTGCCGGTTTAATTTCGACGCGGCCCCTAAGAGAATCGGGCCGGGCGATCAAAGAAACTCACAGCGCGGCGGCAGCCAACGCGGCGGCAAGCAACATGAACAGCAGAGCCATCCAGACGAGACTCCGTCGGCCTGAGACGAGTGTCAGCGGCGCGTCGGATTCGAATGGTCCCTGAAATCGCTCAAGAACTTCTTGTCGGAAAAGAGAACGTCGGGGCATACGCGGCTCCCTGTGTGAACAGACTTCGGAAAGTAGGTCCTGCCTGCCGGGCAGGACCTGATGCTGACGGTCCTGTCAGAGGACCAGCAGACTGACGGTCCTGCCCGGCAGGCAGGACCTACTTTCATCCACTTTCTTCCCGTTCTCTGGCATGCAGGCGGGACAGTGGTCCGTCGACGTTGAACAGTTCCAGCGGCGATCCCGACTGTACGACGCTGCCGTCATCAATCACGAACACGCGGTCGGCGAACTTCACTGTACTGGCTCGGTGAGCGACGAAAACGCAGGTGATCCCCAGAGACCTGAGGTTGTCAAAGATCCGCGTCTGCAGGTCCTCATTCAGAGCACTGGTTGCTTCGTCGAGCAGCAGGACCCGCGGTTCGCGCAGAACCTTTCCAGCGACCAGCAGCCGTTGCTTCTGGCCGCTGGAAAGCATGTTGTCCTGGAGGATGGTCTGGATACCCATCGGCATGCGGCGGATGTCATCGTCCAGTGCGGCGATACGAGTGGCTTCCCAGATCGCGTCCATGCCGTACGGGGATGAACCGGCGAGATTGCCACGCAGCGAGCAGACGTCAAGTCGGTCTTCCTGGAGCACTGCCCCGATTCGGGAACGCAGACGTGAAAGGTCCCAGCGTTCCAGGGGAATTCCATCAAACAACACCTGACCGGCGTGAGGTCGCTCGAAGTCCAGCATCACGCGCAGGAGCGTCGATTTGCCGCCGCCGGACGGACCTGCCAGTGCGACGAACTCGCCAGGCGCGACGTGGAGATCAAGATTCCGGAGCACTGGTCGACTGCTGTTGTGCTCGTCGGGCGAAGAGTCGTGGTCGGCAGAACCTCGCTGGTCACGCGTGCCGTCGTAGCTGAAGGTGACACCGCGTACTTCGATCCCGCCACGCAGTTCCGCGCGATGGCGATCACCTTCGCTGGATTCAAAGTCCGACTGCAGCAGTCGCTCGCCTTCCTCACGCTCCAGACGCAGCCGCACCACGTCGGCGATCGTCTTCGTCATCGCGGGAAGTACAGACACTGCGACGCCGAATGCCCAGATGACGCCGCAAATTACGGTGGGCTCGATGGCGCTGGCGAGGATGGCCCAGGCGAGCGTTAATACGGCTACTGGCGGGTACCAGTCTTCCCACAGGCTCTGCAGGAACTGCCGTCGTCGCAGTCGCTCGTCCAGCGAAACTTCGCCCCGCCAGCGTCTGATCCATTCGTTGATGACCGGTCGCTCGCTGTCAGCGGACCACAATCGAGCGATGCCTCGGAGTGCGTCGAACAGGAACGCGGAATTCTTCATCGACAGCTCACGGCGTTTTCGTTCGTCCGGCAGCCCTCGAACGGCCTGAGCTGCGGTGACGATCAGCGGCAGGACCAGCAGGCCGATCGCCACTGCCCCGGTCAGCGGACTGAACCAGACGATCAGTGCGATGGCCAGCAGCATTGCGGTCCCGGACCGCACGAGCTGGAACATTGCTTCGACAGCACCAGTGCACCAGTCCGATGCGCTCCTGGTCCGACGTGACAGTTCGCCGGCCCGCCGTGTGCGAAAGTAAGCGACCGGTAGCCGATAGATGCGTTCCCACAACCCGGCATTTGCCGCGTACTCCAGTTTTGCCTGGCAACGCATCTCGGCGAGCGTCTGGACGATCGCAAACAACAGCGTGCTGACTGCCGTGAGACCCACTGCGGCCAGCATCAGACCGGGCCGCTCGACTTTGGACCTGAGTAGGTCCTGCCTGCCGGGCAGGACCCGCTCGGGCAGGACCCGGCCGTCTGGTCGCGTCACGCTGCTGGTCCTCTCCGGCAGAGAGGACCTACGGCTTTCCAGGACAGTTACTTCCCCTCCGAAACACAAAACAGCCGCAACCGCGGGTGTCAGGGCGAGCACGCTGAGAAACAGGCTGCACAGGACTGCGAGCAACGCATCCGTCCGAGCCAATGGCAGCGACGCGCTGACCAATTGCGGCAGTCGCGTAACGCGGTCGGACAGGCGCGAGTTGAGACACCACGTCTGACGGTCGATCTGGCTGGCCACGTCTGCCGTCAGGCAGCGACGCGTTCCATCGCGAGGATCAATCATCAGACACGGCCCGTCGCTTCGCGACAACAGCGCGACCGGGTGACGATCGTCTCCCAGAAAACCGATCATCGGACCGTTGTCGCGCTGCCACCAGTTGTCATTGACCAATCTCACGCGGCGAGACATCAGTCCGGCATCACGGGCGAGTTGGACCACACCCGCGTCACCGCACGCGATTCTGGACCGCTGCGTTTCCGACGAGCCGTCGTTTGGAACCTCAGCGGACCTGGGCCGGCATCCTGATGCCTGCGAAACGAGTTTGAACGCTTCACGCAACGCGTCCTCTGCAGGGGCGAACGGTTCATCAGACTTCGTCGGTGCCGAATCGCTTCCAGGGTGAAACGGGCTGTCTGTGAGAGGCTCGCTGTCTTCCTTCTCCACAGAGGACGGCCGGTCGCCATCGGGCACGATCCGGCCCTGTTCGAATCGAATGACTTCGTCGCATCGCTGAAGCGTACTGACTCGATGCGTAATGACGATCAGCGTGCAGCCGCGACGACGCAGGTTCTGCAGGATGCGTTCTTCCAGGCTTGGCTCCAGCGAGTCAACCGCCTCGTCCAGGATAACAATCGACGGATTGCGAATCAGTGCCCTGGCGATCTCGATGCGCTGCCGCTGTCCGCCACTGAAGTTCACGCCACGTGACGCCACTCGGACATCAAGGCCCAGGTCACGGTCCGTGAGCACGTCGTCCAGACAGGCGTCCCTGACGGCTGCCTGCAGGTCTTCTTCCGACGGGGTCCACCCAATGGCATCAGAGTTGGCGTTTTGAGTAGGTCCTGCCTGCCGGGCAGGACCAACAGATTCGCATTCAGTAGGTCCTGCCTGCCGGGCAGGACCCGTCCTGCCGGGTCCTCTCCGGCAGAGAGGACCTACTTTTTCCACAACTCTGGGGCCATTGGGCGTTAGCCGAATGGCACTTGTTTTAGATAGATGTTGATAAAAGCGTGAATTGACGAAGGTTGGGTACAGCATTTGCGCCATGAGATTGACTTCTCTTGAAAGGAGTCATTCTGGCATGGCAACGAAATCGAA
>CAUZFZ010000130.1:0-31749 GCA_963579025.1 Planctomycetota bacterium
CTGCGACCTTACGGAGAAAACAGCTCCCACGCTGCAAAAACCGCCGCATAATCCGCGCCCCACAGAGACTGGACCCTCGGCAAACGGTATAGTCGGGCCGAGATTCTCGAGAACATCCTGGACCCGTCAAAGAAGATCGACGCTAAGTACCGAACCTGGCTGGTGCAGACCGACAGCGGACTCGTCCATTCCGGTCTACTCGTAGAGCGAACGGACGACGCAGTCACTCTGAGAGATGTCACGGGAAAGTCAGTCGTGATCCCAACCGGTGAAATCGAACTGATCGTCCCGCAGCAGAAATCGCTCATGCCCGAAATGCTGTTACGGGACGCGACCGCACAGGACGCCGCGGACCTGCTCGCCTATCTGTCGTCCCTGCGAGGCAATTCGCCCTGAAGCCGCACGTGTCTACTGATCCGTACAACGAGGTCGCTCGTCATGTCCATCGGACGGACGACGATCAGGTGCATCTGTTCCGGAGAACGAAAAACACGGCCACCCATCCCGAGTGAATCAACCTGTGCCACCCGCGAAAGGCCTGCTCGCCTGGCTGCTACGCTCCTGAGTGTGCCTGACGCCTGTTCCGTTCGTAGTAACCGCATTTATGCGGTTCTCCGAGAGCAGCCTCCTCGCTGTTTGTGCGTTTCACGCAAGGCGAACGCGATAAATCGGGTTACTACGAACGGTGAGGACGCCAGCTCGGCGCGGGTCTCCTGGCCCCGCCGGAGACCTGACCGAAGGTCTCCCCGGGCGACCGAAGAGTTGACGAGCTCCGCATAGATCCGGGAGACCTGCGGTCAACCAGCGGCGGGGTCAGGAGACCCGCGCCGAACGAGTGAATCAACCAGGCCCGATCCACCAAATCGGCCCAATCTGAATGTGTGGTGGCGGTTGCTGTGCAACCGGCATGGCGAAGCCACAAGAGGTTGGGCGATCAGAGTGGTTCAACCAGCAAGCTCCGTCACCTCTTGCCGCTACGCGGCCCTGTTTGCAAGCAAACACGGCCACCCCTGAGGATGGAAATCAACCAGGGCCACCCCGCGTTAGCAATCTACTCGCCGCTTGTTGGCGAATCACAATACTCTACGATTGCAGCACGTCGCAGGCACCATGTGGCGAGCCGGCACTTTCATGCTTACTTGTACGCGGGATATGACACTTGAACGCCGTTGAGATCGAGGAAGCGGTCAGCAAGCTCGTCGAACAGGCATTCGATGCAGACGAGTTTTCGTTTGCCTTCCTCGAAGCGTTCGGGAATAAAGCCGCCACCATTAAACGACTGCGGAGTAGCGGTAAGAATACGACCAACAAGAGTGATGTCGCCGGCGATGGCGTTGTTGCGGTGCTGCAGCGAAACAATATCCACGTCGCCACGTGCGACGCTGCTGGCCCCGATGCCGTCGCGGATCTTCTGGGCAAGTTGACCGAAAGCCCGGCCACGGCGAAGCACAAGGCGAAGTTTGCTCTGGCGACCGATGGCGGGACAGTCCATGCGGCGAGTTTGAATTCCGACGAACCACCGCTGGTTTGTAAATACGAAGAGCTGGACGATCACTTCGGGTACTTCCTCGAACTGGCCGGTATCTCAACCGTTCGTCAGATTCGCGAAAATGCGTTCGACATCAAAGCGACCGGACGGCTGAACCGGTTGTACGTCGAACTGCTCCGCCACAACCCCGATTGGGATGGAGACCAGCGGCGGGAAGACCTGAACCATTTCTTCGCTCGACTGATCTTTTGCTTCTTTGCCGAAGACACCGGCATTTTTCACGGCAATGATCTGTTCACCGACACGATTCGCCAGATGAGCGAACCGAGCGGCGACAACACGCACGTTGTGTTGTCCGAAATCTTTCGAGCGATGGACGTCCCGACGAAGGACCGCAACGCGGCGGAGCTGCGAGCGTGGGCGAACCAGTTTCCATACGTCAACGGCGGCCTGTTTGGTGGCGGCGCAAGCGTTGATGACGTTCCGAAGTTCACACAAATTGCTCGCTCGTACCTGCTGCACATCGGCTCGCTGGACTGGACGCAGATCAATCCCGATATCTTCGGGTCGATGATTCAGGCAGTGGCCGATGATGAAGAACGCGGCGCGCTCGGCATGCACTACACCAGTGTGCCGAACATTCTCAAGGTGCTCAACCCGCTGTTCCTGGACGACCTGCGATCGCAACTGGACGAAGCCGGCAACAACGCTCGCAAGTTGCTGAACCTCCGCAAGCGGCTGGCTCGTATCCGAGTCTTTGATCCGGCGTGTGGTAGCGGCAACTTCCTGGTGGTCGCTTACAAACAGATGCGTGAGATCGAGGCGGACATCAATCGTCGTCGTGGCGAGGCGGATCGATTGACAGAGATTCCGCTAACAAATTTTCGCGGCATTGAGATCCGACACTTCGCGGCCGAAGTCGCTCGGCTCGCGTTGGTGATTGCCGAGTATCAGTGCGATGAGGTTCACCGCGGTCAGCGTTTGGCTCTCGCCGAATTCCTGCCGCTCGATAACGAGAACTGGATCACACACGGCAACGCCTTGCGGCTCGACTGGTTGAAGGTCTGCCCTCCGACAGGAACGGGAGTCAAGCTGACCGAAGACGATCTGTTTCAAACGCGGCTTGAGCAACCCGAGATCGATTTCGAGAACGAAGGCGGCGAGACGTACATTTGTGGCAATCCGCCGTACCAAGGCAGCGTCAATCAGACTCAAGGCCAGAAGCAGGACATGGCAGATGTTTTCAAACCTGTTTTGAAGAAATACAAAGATCTCGATTATGTGTCGGCCTTCGTGCTCAAAGCGTCGCGCTACAACAATGTCAATAAATCAGTAAGCGCTTTCGTTACCACAAACTCAATTACCCAAGGCGAGCAGGTTGGAATGCTTTGGCCATTGATTTTTCAGCAGAACAATGCGATCCATTTCGCTCAGACAAGTTTTCTTTGGAGTAACCTAGCGAGCCACAAGGCTGCTGTGACGTGCGTTATAATAGGATTGTCAGCGACATCTAATGGACCGAAGAAGCTCTATCGAGACGATGACGTTTGGGAAGTTCTCAATATCAGTCCGTACTTGGTGCCTTCACCATCGGTGATTGTGCGGAAACGCACCCTACCATTAAGTGCAGTAAATGCCATGCAATCGGGCAATAAACCGACCGATGGTGGAAATCTAATCTTGGATACCGATGAGAAAGTGGCTCTATTGTCTGAATGTCGTGACGCATTTTCTTATCTGAAGCGTTACGTTGGGTCGCGAGAGATTATCAATGGCGGCGGACGTTGGTGCATTTGGTTGGACGATAGAACTCTCAGGAATGCAAAGAAAATCCTCGCAATCGAACGCCGAGTGGCCAATGTACATGACTTTCGATCTGCAAGCCGTGGTAAACAAGCGAATGATAATGCCGATTACACCGCACCGGTTTGTGTTTGCACCGCACAGCCGAAATCCGGCAATCGCCGTCCCTAACGTATCATCCGTGTCACGTCCCTATCTACCTTGCGAACTGACGGATGAATTCACTGTCGTATCGAATCTAGCGTCGGTTATTTACAACGGACCTCTCTGGGATTTATCCCTGATCGCGTCCAAACTTCATTTGGCGTGGATCGCAACCGTGTGTGGCAAGCTTAAGACCGACTACCGCTACTCCAACACGCTTGGCTGGAACACGTTCCCCGTCCCTCCTCTTTCCGACCAAAACAAGTCCGACCTGACGCGGTGTGCCGAGGACATCCTGCTGGCCCGCGAGGCTCATTGGCCGGCGACGATCGCGGAGCTGTATGCCCCGGAGAAGATGCCTGATGATTTGCGGGCGGCTCACGATCGCAATGACGAAACGCTCGAACGCATCTACATCGGCCGCCGATTCAAGAACGACACCGAACGACTCGAAACGCTGTTTCAGATGTACACGGAGATGACGGCGGGAGAGGCGGCCAGGAAATGAGTGATCTGATCCTGTACTCGTCGGAAGATGGCCAGACCCGGATGCAACTGAGGGCGGACGAAGGGACGATCTGGCTCAGTCAGGCTGAAATCGCCGAGCTTTTCCAGACGACCAAGCAGAACGTCTCGCTGCACGTCAAAAACATTCTGGAAGAAGGGGAATTGCAGCCTGAGGCAACTGTCAAGGATTCCTTGACAGTTCGAATTGAGGGGAAACGCGAGGTGAAACGCTCGATTCAGCTCTGCAATCTGGATCTGATTCTGGCTATCGGCTACCGCGTCCGCTCGCCGCGTGGCACGCAGTTCCGGCAGTGGGCGACGACCCACCTGCGCGAATACCTGGTCAAGGGATTCGTGATGGACGACCAGCGGCTCAAAGATCCTCGCGGATGGGACTACTTTGACGAGCTGCTGGCTCGGATTCGCGAAATCCGCGCATCGGAGAAGCGTTTCTACCAGAAGGTCCGTGACCTGTTCTCTCTCAGTAGCGATTATCAAGCCGACGATTCGTCTACTTCGCTATTCTTCGCCGAGGCACAGAACAAGCTGCACTATGCCGCCACCGGGCAGACAGCCGCCGAAATCATCGTCAGCCGAGCGGACCCGAATCAGCCCAACATGGCCTTGACGAACTGGAAAGGGTCGCGTGTCCGAAAGCAGGACGTGATCGTCGCCAAAAACTATCTGACCCAGGACGAGATCGACACGCTCAATCGCCTGGTCGTGATTTTTCTGGAACAGGCCGAGTTGCGAGTGAAGCAGCGAAAGGATCTGACTCTCGACTATTGGCGCAGGAACGTGGACGACCTGCTGCGATTTAATGACCAGGCCGTGCTGGAGGGACCCGGTACGGTCAGTCGAGACGAGATGACGCGGGTCGCACATGATCGGTACGAAACCTTCAATGCTCAGCGACGCATTACCGAGGTCGCGGAGGCGGACACCGAAGACCTTCGTCAGATCGAAGAGTTAGAACTTGAACTGAAGCAAAATCAACAAGATGAAGAGCAAACGGAATGAGCAATAACAAAACGATGCATGGCATCAGCGTCGACTACTCCGGCGACGGACGGTCGACTCGATCGAATGCGATGGGCATGCGATGGGCATGCGATGGGCATGCGGCAGATGCAGGAACGTGTCTGGCAACGGCGGGGCGAACAATACCTGCTGCTCAAGTCACCGCCAGCGTCGGGCAAGAGCCGGGCGTTGATGTTTGTTGCGCTGGACAAACTACATCGCCAGGGGCTGAAGCAGGCGATCGTGGTCGTGCCGGAAAAGTCGATTGGCGCCAGCTTCGCTGACACGCCGCTGAAGAACTTCGGCTTCTTCACCGATTGGAACGTCGCCCCGCATTGGAACCTGTGCAACTCGCCCGGTACCGACGGCGGCAAGGTCGCCGCAGTTGGCAAATTCCTTGAGTCGGATGACAAGACGCTGGTTTGCACGCACGCGACGTTTCGGTTCGCCTTCGAAAAGTTTGGCGCCGAGGCGTTCGACGATCGTTTGATCGCGGTCGACGAGTTTCATCACGTCTCGGTCAATGAAGACAATCGGCTGGGCGAGTTCGTACGCGGGCTGATCGAGCGGGACAAGACGCACCTGGTCGCGATGACGGGCAGCTACTTTCGGGGCGACGCCGCGGCCGTGCTGTTGCCCGAGGACGAACGGCGATTCGAAACGGTCACTTACACGTACTACGAACAACTCGGCGGCTACGAGCATCTGAAGAAGCTCGACATCGGCTACTATTTCTATTCAGGCAGCTACATCGACGACTTGCCCAAGGTGTTGCAGCCGGATGAAAAGACGATCATTCACATTCCCAACGTCAACAGCCGCGAAAGTACGCAGGACAAACACAAAGAAGTCGAGGATATCCTCGTAACGCTGGGCGAGTGGCGTGGCACGGACGAAGCGACGGGGTTCCAACTGGTCGAAACATCCGACGGACGCACACTGCGGATCGCTGACCTGGTCGACGATGAGCCAGCCAAACGCGAGAAAGTGGCCGCAGCACTCCGCGATCCGGCGAACCGTGACAACCGCGATCACGTGGACATCATTATCGCCTTGGGAATGGCCAAGGAGGGTTTCGATTGGGTGTGGTGCGAGCATGCGTTGACCATCGGATATCGATCCAGCCTGACAGAGATCGTGCAGATCATCGGTCGCGCGACTCGGGACGCGCCGGGTAAGACGCGAGCACGGTTTACAAATCTGATCGCCGAACCGGACGCCGGCGAACAAGCGGTCACCGAGGCGGTCAACGATACGCTGAAAGCGATCGCGGCCAGCTTGCTGATGGAACAGGTATTGGCTCCTCGATTCGAGTTTCGCCCCAAGACAACCACCAGCGGCCCACAGCAAGATTTCGATTACGGGCCTGATGGCTACGACGAAGGGGGTTGCAACGTCGGCACAAACAGCGAAACCGGTGCGGTTCAAATCGAGATCAACGGTCTGGCCGAACCGGAAAGCGAGGAAGCGACGCGGATTTGCCGCGAGGATTTGAACGAGGTCGTGGCCAGCTTTGTGCAGAACACGCGAACGGTCCAGGATGGCTTGTTCAACGAAGAGTTGCCTCCGCAGGAAACAACTCAACAGCGGATGGGTAAGATCATCCGTGACAAGTACCCGGACCTGTCCGAACCGGACCAGGAAGCGATCCGGCAACGGGCCGTCGCCACGCTGAATCTGATTCAGCAGGGTGGAAAACAAGCGGGTGGTGGTTCCGGCGGTAGCGGGACAGCACCGGCCAACACGTCGCTCATCGACGGGATTCGTCGTTACGTTACGGACGTTCGAGATTTGAATGTCGATTTGATCGACTCGATTAACCCGTTTGGCGAGGCGTACAACATCCTGGCGAAGACGATGAACGAGGACCGGTTGCGTCAGGTACAATCTGCGATCGCGGGCCGGCGAGTTCAGTTGTCGCCAGAGGATGCTCGTGATTTGGCGAAGCGTGCGATTAAGTTCAAAAATGAGCGTGGTCGTCTGCCGTCGATTTCCAGTCAAGACGCCTGGGAAGGACGCATGGCCGAGGGCATCGCATTTTTGGCTCGGATGAAGCAGGAGGCCGCGGGTGGCTAAAAAGAGGACAAAGGACGCGGGCTTCACCGATGCCGATGACGCGTTGCTCGCGGAACTGGGTGTCGAAGCGGAAGCGAAGTCGGTTCAAACCTACATGCCGAAGCAAGAACGTATCATCGCTGGGTTCGAAGACATCCAGCGGTTCTATCGCGAATACGGTCGCGTTCCACAGCACGGTGAAGACCGCGACATCTTCGAGCGACTTTACGCAGTTCGGCGGGACCGCATCCTCGCCGATGCGGATTGCCTTGAACTGCTAAGGCCGCTGGACGAAGACGGTTTGCTGACCGGCCGCGCCGCCGAGCCTGGCGAGAATTACGAGGTCAGTTCCGACGACGAATTGTTGGAAGCCCTGGGCGTCGGTTCCGCTGCCGTCGATGAAATCACGACGATGAAGCACGTCCGCACAGCGGTCGAGAGAAATGCGGAGCGGAATTCGCCCGATGAAGTTGCACAGCGGAAGCCATGTGAGGACTTCGAAAAATTCCGTTCCAATTTCGAAGCGGTTCAAGCCGACATCGAATCCGGTCGCCAAACGACCGAACTTTTCAAATTCAGTCGTCGATCAAAGATCGCTGAGGGAGACTGGTTCATTGTCGATGGGCACAAAGCGTTGGTTGCCGAGGCGCGCAAGTGGTTCACACCGGAACACGGAGAACGCGATCGCCGTTTGCGTATCGTCTTTGACAACGGTACCGAGTCGGACTTGTTGATGCGATCGCTACGCCGGGCGCTGAACAAAGACGAATACAGCCGGCGCATCATTCCACCGCAACCGGAAACCGACGAGGATTACAGCGACGCTGGCCCGCTCTTTTCCGATCAATCAGACGACGACGATCTGGCATCAGGCACGATCTACATCGCCCGCAGCCTGTCGGACGATTCGCTCATCCAAGCGAACCGCGAGGTGCTCCATAAGATCGGCGTGACCGGCGGTGATCCAAACACCCGTATCGCGGGAGCGAAGAAAGACCCGACGTATCTGTTGGCCGACGCCGAACTGGTCGCCACCTACAAACTGGCCAACATCAATCGCAAAGCACTTGAATCGACGCTGCACAAGTTCTTCGCCAAAGCCCGCCTCGACGTCGCCCTGGCCGATCGCTTCGGTGAACAAGTCCGCCCTCGTGAATGGTTCCTGGTCCCCTTGCCGGTCATCGCCGAGGTTGTGGAGAGAATCAAAGACGGCTCAATTGCCAGTTACTTTTATGATCCAGAAACGGCGACACTACGCGACCGTAGCTGACACGCAGCGAGTAGTGTTAAAGCGGGTCAAAGCGCGCGAGAAACCATTCGGAGAATAAGATAAGAAATCCTTCGCGCAGAGTCGGCAGCCTTTTGCTGCTGTCCTCCCTGTTCCTCTTTTCCGTCAATTTGATCGCGGCGGAGGAGTCCTCCCGCCCCAACACCGAAGCGTATGGCTCATCAAGACGAATCCCCTGAGCGTCCGCCAGCCGATTTACCGCTCATCCGTCGCGAGATGGAAGCGGTTCGAGCCTTGTCTGGGACCACTCAGGGACGTGCTGGCCGATGCCTGATGCTCCGCCGTTGGTCGAGGTCACCGTGCAATTTGGCGCCAGCATTTTCGGACGACGATGTCTTCCTGCGGACAAGTAAGAAACCATACGTGACCGCAAAGAATCTATGAGCGAGAGAATCAGTCGCCACGTACAGCAGACGTGCTGGCGGCGATTCGCTCACGCGAAACCTGATGTTGCAACGACAGGCGCGACTGGTATTATCCCGCCGCTTTCGCGGAGCCCTGCTCCACCTTTCTAGCGGCGCAACTTGGTTTGGTGATTCAGATTCCGACTCAAGAGCGAGCCATTTTTTCGGGAAACGTGTCCATCTGTTGCCAGTGTAGCTCAATTGGCAGAGCCCCGGTTTTGTAAACCGGAGGTTGTGGGTTCGAGTCCCACCGCTGGCTTTCTGAGACTGGATCAGGCTGACTGAAGCGGGTTCGGGTCAGCCTGAGCTGCCGTCTCCTTTCAGATAAATCAAAAGTGGCGTATCAATTCCTTTCCATTGACTGAAGAAGTCGCTAAATTTCCGCCGCTTTGAGGGCCGCGATGCCGGTACGTCCTCTGTTGGGGGATGTCCGGAGGCCAGAACCGCTTCCGAACGGGTCAGTTTTCTGGTCTGCTCGGTCACTCTGCGAGGAGTATCTGCAGACGCCGTCAGGCACTGTTCCTCTGGAGTTGCGGGGGTGTTCCAGAGTGGCCAAATGGGCCAGACTGTAAATCTGGCGGCGTACGCCTTCGCAGGTTCGAATCCTGCCGCCCCCAATCCTGGTATGTGTGTGATTTTATGTTTCGTTAAGTTCGGGTGGTTGCGGGTGTAGCTCAACGGTAGAGCCCCAGCCTTCCAAGCTGGTTGTGTGGGTTCGATTCCCATCACCCGCTTTTTGACAGGAGACATGGAGCCACGGGACTTGTTCTGAGTTCTTCAGTCCGGATCCCTGGCCTGACCTGCTGCTGTAGCTCAGTTGGTAGAGCGCGTCCTTGGTAAGGACGAGGTCATGGGTTCAAGTCCCATCAGCAGCTCTGGATTGAGTTTACTGGCAAAATTTGTGTGACTCGCGGTTAGCGTCTGACGGGCGATTCTGTTCGACTGTTCGACAATTTTCTGGCCCGCACTCCCTCTCGTACCTGATTTGTAAGGACAGGAATCAACCCCAATGGCCAAAGAAAACTTTGTACGGACCAAGCCACACGTAAACGTGGGAACGATTGGCCACATCGATCACGGTAAGACAACACTGACCGCAGCCATTCTGGCTGTGCAGGGAGCCAAGGGCCTCGGCAAGGTGAAAAGCTATGCGGACATCGCCAAGGGCGGTACTGTCCGTGACGAGAACAAGACAGTGACGATCGCGGTCTCGCACGTCGAGTACGAGTCTGAAATTCGGCACTACGCTCATATCGACTGCCCTGGTCATGCTGACTATATCAAGAACATGATCACCGGCGCCGCTCAGATGGATGGGGCAATTCTGGTAGTCGCCGCAGACGCGGGTCCAATGCCGCAGACTCGTGAACACATCCTTCTTGCTCGCCAGGTGAATGTGCCCGAGCTGGTTGTCTTTCTCAATAAGATCGACCTTGTCGACGACGAAGAGCTGATTGAACTGATCGAAATGGAAGTTCGGGAACTGCTCGACAAGTACGGCTTCGACGGCGACTCGATTCCGATCGTCCAGGGTTCGTCGCGGCCAGCACTTGAGAAACCAGAAGACGAAGCGTGCAACAAGTGTATCGGTGAGTTGATGGATGCTTTGGATAGCCACATCAAGGAGCCGGAGAGACTTACGGACCGTGATTTTCTCATGGCAGTCGAGGATGTGTTCTCGATCGAGGGGCGTGGAACAGTCGCGACCGGTCGAATCGAGCAAGGGACGATCCACATTGGCGAAAAAGTTGAAATTGTCGGCCTGAAGGACACTGCCGAGACAACATGCACGGGCGTCGAGATGTTCAATAAGACGCTTGATACCGGGCAGGCTGGCGACAATGTCGGCCTGCTTCTGCGTGGCATTAAGAAGGATGCGATCGACCGCGGACAAGTGTTGGCCAAGCCGGGCAGTATTTTGCCTCACACAAAGTTCGAGTGTGAGGTCTATGTCTTGAGCAAGGAAGAAGGCGGTCGCCACACGCCGTTCTTCAGTGGCTACCGTCCTCAATTCTACTTCCGTACAACGGACGTTACTGGTGCTGCCAATCTACTTGGCGGTGCTGAGATGTGTATGCCTGGCGACAATGTTGCTCTGGAGGTTGAGCTCGGCAAGCCGGTCGCCATGGTGGATGGCAGCCGTTTCGCAATTCGTGAAGGCGGCCGAACAGTGGGCTCGGGCGTCATTACGAAAGTTGTTGAGTAGGCGTCGAGCGTCGAATTGCGTAAGGGGTGCGAGTTTCGATCCCGGCAACTTCTGAAAGCGAGATTTGGGATGCGAGAGTACGTCTGGCTTGAATGCACCGAAACAGGCATGCGGAATTACCGCGTGCAGAAAGAGACTCGTGGTACAGAACGGCTGGAGCTGAAGAAGTACTGTCCGAAGCTTCGGCGTCACACGATCCACAAGGAATCGCGGAAGAAATAGCGCTGGCTGGCATCGGTTTCGGAGTGAAACCAGTGTCGACTTTAAAGATATGCGGCCCGAGGGAACTGGAGTCCGCTGGCTGCACACTTGGCCGCTGTTTGCGACCGAGTACGGGTGTAGCTCAATTGGCAGAGCACTGGATTCCAAATCCAGCGGTTGGGGGTTCAAGTCCCTCCGCCCGTGTTTCGGAAACAACCTTGTCTCCGATACGCGTCGGGGATTTGGATCGGCCAACAGGCTAACTTGACAATCCTTGACCGCCGGCGTTTTCGACGTCGGCGGTTTTCAATCATCGGATACTGATCGTGTCGCAGAATTCTGCCAACACGTTTCTGGCGGAGCTGGCCAGCACCAGCTTCTACAAGCGCAATCAGGGTCGGCTCGCGCGTCGGCTGACGTGGGCCGCAATTTCGGCGATCGCTATTCTCGGTGCTTGGGCGCTGCGGAATTCGTTCCTGATTGGATCAGATAATTGGGTGATCGAATACGGGATACCGTTAACGATTGGCGCGTTTGGCGTCTGGCTGGGGTTTCGCGTCATTCACCATCCGAAGTTTGCAGAGTTCCTGATTGCCACTGAATCAGAAGTTGAAAAGGTCCACTGGCCGGATCGACCACACGTTCATAGAGCAACAATCGTGGTCATGGTCACCATGCTGCTCATGGGGGCGATGCTGTTCGTGTTCGATATGATCTGGCGAGAAGTTTTCTCGTACATCGGGTTCCTTGAATTCGTTTAACTGACTGGGGCACCCTAAGCCACCTGACTCTATCCGAGAACGTCATGGCGACTGCTTCAATCAATGGGGAGGGCTCATTCGTGGATGAAGAAGTTCAAAGCGAAGCTCCTGATCCCGAGTTGAAGTGGTACGTCCTGAAGGTTCAGACGAATCGGGAAAACTCGATTCGCAATTCTCTGGAGAGACGGATTAAGCGAGAGGGTCTCGAGGAGTTTTTCGGACAGATCATCATCCCGACGGAGAAAGTGGCTGAGACACGCGGCGGCAAAAAGCGGATCCGGGAGCAGAAGCTCTATCCGGGTTACATCATGATTCAGTTGGTCCTGAACGACGATACGTGGTATCTGGTTCGGGACACCACCGGTGTCGGTGACTTCACTGGATCCGCCGGGGAACCACACCCGATGGAGAGCCACGAAGTTGAGCGGATGCTTGGTCTGGAAGAGAAGAAGGAATCCGAGGGTGATGCCCCGACGCGAGTTCGAATCGACTTCAAGGTTGGCGAGGTCGTCAAGATTAAGACCGGAGCATTTGAGTCGTTTGAAGGCGCAATCGACGTTATCGATGAGACGACGGGGAAGATCTCGGTCCTGATCGAAATCTTTGGACGGCCGACCCCCGTGGAGCTTGAATATCACGAGGTGGAAAGGCCATAGTCCCCGGCTGGTTGTTACTTGCAGTTTTCCACTGAGCCGCGGTCGCTGTTTTCACTGAGAATCGAAAGTTAGAGATGGCAAAAAAAGTCACCCAGGAGGTGAAGGTTCAGATCACCGGGGGGCAGGCAACACCAGCCCCGCCTGTGGGAACGGCTCTTGGTCCGCACGGTGTGAATATCGGTCAGTTCGTTCAGCAGTTCAATGAGCGGACAAAGGACATGTCCGGCACGACCGTGCCAGTGATTATCACTATTTACAATGATCGGTCCTTTGACTTCATCGTCAAAAGCCCGCCGGCGGCAGTCCTGTTGAAGCAGGCTGCACAGATCGCCAAGGGAGCAGGCAATCCGCGAACGGAAAAGGTTGGCTCGGTCAGCCATGAACAGATTCTCGAAATTGTCCGAACAAAAATGGCCGATTTGAATACGAAGGATGAAGACCAGGCCTGCCGGATCATCGAAGGAACTGCCCGCAACATGGGCATCGAAGTCGTTTCATAGGTGTCCACGGAAAGTCGTTGAAAGCCAGCAACCCGGTTGTAATCGCCTGACCGTCGTCGGTGCAGCCGCAATAGTCATCCAGATATCACTCACGACGGCAGACTTGCAACTCGCAGTCGATAAGGAATCAATATGGCAAAGGCATCCCGGCGCATCACATTCCTGCGGAATTATGCGCGAGAACTCGGCAGCGTCGATCTGCAGACCGCCGTGCAAGAGCTGAAGACGATGGAAACGCGCCTGCCGGCGGGTGTCCGTCCCTGCAAGTTCGACCAGAGTGCGGAGCTTTCCGTTCGTCTTGGTGTCGACCCCAAACAGGCAGATCAGCTCGTTCGTGGAACGATTGTGTTGCCAAACGGCATCGGCAAATCCCAGCGGGTTCTGGTGTTCGCTCAAGGTGAAAATGTCGCCGTTGCCGAAGAGGCGGGGGCAGATCACGTCGGCGGAAAGGAACTGGCAGATAAGATCAAGGACGGCTGGCTCGATTTTGATGTCGCGATTGCCACACCCGACATGATGAAAGTCGTTGGCCCACTGGGAAGAGTGCTTGGGCCTCGCGGAATGATGCCGACGCCAAAAGCGGGCACTGTGACGCAGGATGTGGCCACTGCCGTGAAAGAGTACAAGGCAGGCAAAGTCGAGTTCCGCGTGGACGCAGGGGCGAACGTGCACTGCATCGTGGGCAAGCTGTCGTTTTCAGCAGAGAGCCTGCACGAAAACATTGACTCGCTGTTGAACTATATTCTGTCCCTCAAGCCGACGGCGGCCAAGGGTGTTTACATTCGGCATGTGACGGTTTCGGCGACGATGCTGCCAGGCGTTTCAGTTTCAATCTGAAACTTGCGTTTGGGGCTTTGTGCGGGCCGAAGCCAACGGAGCTTAGTTTCGCAAGCGATCTGAACCTTGGGCGTCTGAGGGAAATGGTTCGATGAGCAAATTTGTTAAGAATCACATCATCGCTGAGCTTGAACAGACTCTTCAGGGTCGCGGCGAAGTGCTGGTAGTCGACGTATCTGCGATGAGTGGCGTCGATGCCAACGTCCTGCGTATCGATCTCGAAGCAAAGGGGATCGGTATGCTGACAGTCAAGAACTCGCTGGCCAGACGGGCGTGCGAGAATGTCGGACTGGAAGCGCTGGCTTCCGTGCTTGACGGGCCATCAACGTTTGTGTGGGGCGGTGAGGATATCGTCGCCCTCTCGCGGGAAATCACTAGGTGGGCTAAGGATGCAAAGACTCTGCAGATCAAGGGCGGAGCAGTCGAGGGAAGTCCCTTGGACGCTGCTGGCGTTGATCGACTGAGTAAGAGCCCTGGTCGCCCCGAATTGCTCTCCATCATTGCGGGAGCGATTCTCGGCCCCGGCGGAACGGTTGCCGGTGCACTGCTCGGGCCTGGGGGAACAGTCGTGGGCGCAATCAAGAGCATAGCGGACGGCGACGAGGACGAGTCCAGAGGCTAATGGACCTTTGACTCACATGTGTTTGTCTCAAAGAAGTTGCGGAGCGGGCGGGATCGGGAGTTTTGCGTTTGGTTTTGACAACCGACAGGTTGCTGGAAACAGGCTTTTATAGCCCTGCAGTTCTGGTGTCAGGTCGGGAACGACTCACAGGTTTTCGTTATGTTTGGAGTTGAGCAATGAGCGAAGAAGCTGCTGTTGCCGAATACAGTGATGTGACTAAGGAACTTGGCGACAAGATCGCCGGACTGACTTTGCTTGAGGCCAGATCGCTCGCCGATTACCTCGAGGATACGCACGGTATCAAGCCAGCCGGCGGTGGTGTCGTTATGGCCGGGCCTGCGGCTGACGATGGTGCTGCAGCCGAAGAGGAACAGACCGACTTTGATGTCGTGCTCACCGGCTACGGCGACAACAAGATCGCCGTCATCAAAGTCGTGCGTGCCGTGACCGGACTTGGCCTGAAAGAGGCCAAGGAAGTCGTGGAAAGCGCGCCGAAGGCTTTGAAGGAAGCCATTCCGAAGGAAGAAGCCGACAAGCTTAAGGAGCAGGTCGAAGGTGCTGGCGGAACGGTCGAGATCAAATAGGCTGGTTCGTCTGGCGCAGAGGTTGGGCATCATGCAGGTGAATGGCACGACGTGAACCTGATGGTTCGCATCGTGGTCACCTCGTTTCCGGTGCCCGGTTCTGTGTTTTGATCCCGTCTGATCAGGCCAAGCCGTGCACCTGTGGTGTGTTCGTAAGTCGTGTGCGCCGGGCGAGTAAGGCCAAAGTTCAGCATTGTTTCCCGATTGGGGTGCATATTCTGTTCCGATTGCGCATAATCCCTGCCTGCCTCCTCTTCGCTGGTTCCGTGTCGGGGCATTGACGGCCTGACCGGTCCCGATCGATCCTCGTCCATCGAATGGATTCCCGCCGTGGTTTGCGCCCAGGCTGGCTCATCGCAACTCGGCCCGGTGAACCGTGTTGATCGTGTTCACCCTATCGCCGACAGAAGGTTACGTCAGCGCGCCATTTGTCATCCGTGTGCGTCGATGCCTACCCGGTCTGATCGGATTTGTCGGCTGGTCAATTCAACGCTAACCAGTCCTACTCGTTCCGTGGCTTTTCAGGACTGCGGCGGGTCGCCGAGACTGCTGTAACGCTCATGGCCGTTTGCGATATCTCCCCTTTTAAATACGGATAGCTGACGCATGCCGATCCCTTCGAAGCGAACTGTCGTTACGGGCGAAGTCAGGAATATGGGTTCCCTGGAAACTTCGGACCCGATTGACACTTTGACTCAGCTTCAAAACGACTCGTATGCGCGATTTCTGCAGGCGAATCTTCCGTCGCGTGAACGGGACAGTCAGGGACTTGAATCGATACTGCGCGAAATATTCCCCATCGAAAGCTATGACGGGCAATACTCGCTGGATTACGTGCGGTATGAACTTGGCAAGCCACGCTACACACCTCTGGAATGTCGCCAGCTTCGATTGACGTACGGTCGGCCGTTCCGTGTTCTCCTGAGGCTGAATAAAGAAGAGCCGATGGAGGAAGAGGTGTACCTCGGCGACATGCCAATCATGCTGGGCGGTGGCGAATTCATCATCAATGGTGCCGAACGGGTTGTCGTCAGCCAGTTGCACCGTTCTCCGGGAGTGGACTTCGTTCTGGCGTCTGAACCGGGCGAAAAGAAAAATTACTCGTGCCGAGTGATTCCAGAACGTGGCAGCTGGATCGAGCTGAACGTTACCAAGAAGGACGGGTTGGCTGTTCGTATCGACCAGAGCGGTAAGTTTGCTGCAACGACTCTGCTGCGGGCAATGAGCCCGGATTTCTCGACCAACGCGCAGATCGCAGGACTATTCTTCCCGATCAAACAGGAAACGGTCGGCGACAAAATTGACAAGAAGGTTGTTGCTGACGACGTCATCTTCCCTCCCGGTCACGAACAGTGCGGCGAGATCATCATTGAGTTTGGCGAGATGATCACCACCGCTCATATTGAGAAGATCAAGGACGCCAAGTTCAAGAAGATCCCGATCATGGAGGAGGTCAAAGACTCTCTACTCCTCAATACGATCCGGGATGACGTCACCGCGAGTCACGAAGAAGCGCTGCTTCGGATTTACCAGAGACTGCGTCCCGGAAATCCGCCAGCCCTCGACAAGGCGATCGAGCTGTTTCGAGATCGTTTCTTTGACCTGAATCGCTATCGCCTGGGGGTTGTTGGGCGTTTCCGTATCAATCGGAAGTTCCAGCAGGATGATCTCGTTCCCCGGGACGAGATGACGCTTAACTCGAACGACTTTATTAACGCCATTCGCTATCTGGTTCGGCTTCGAACCAGTGATCCGAAGGCGTACATCGACGACATCGACAACCTCGGCAACCGCCGTTTGCGGACCATTGACGAGCTTGCTGCCGATGAAATCCGTAAGGGGTTCCTGAAGCTTCGGCGCACCGTGCAGGAACGGATGAGCCTCAAAGATGTCGAGGAAATGACACCGCGCACGCTCGTAAACCCCAAGGCGGTTTCGGCCGCGATCGACTACTTCTTTGGTCGCAGCGAACTCTCTCAAGTGGTCGATCAGACGAATCCGTTGTCGATGCTGACGCATGAACGCCGTCTGAGTGCTCTCGGTCCGGGTGGCTTGAATCGAAAACGTGCTGGTTTCGAAGTCCGTGACGTTCACATCTCTCACTACGGCCGAATCTGCCCGATTGAGACGCCTGAAGGGACCAACATCGGGCTGATCTCCAGCTTGGGTCTCTTCGCGCAGGTCGATGACTACGGATTCCTGATTACGGCCTACCGTCGTGTGCGCAAGGGCAAGCTTACCGACGAGATCGAATACCTGCGGGCCGATGAAGAGTCAGAGCAATACGTGGTCCCCGCAGACACGCCGGTTGAAAAAGGCAAGATCATCGGTGACCGGGTGCTGGCCCGAAACCGTAACGACGTGCGACTGGTCAGCGTGGACGACGTTGAATTCATTGATATCTCCCCAGCTCAGATGGTCGGCGTCTCCGCAGCGTTGATTCCGTTTCTTGAGCACGATGATGCCAATCGGGCTTTGATGGGCTCGAATATGCAACGCCAGGCGGTGCCTCTGTTAATTGCGGAGAAGCCAATTGTCGGCACGGGTATGGAAAAACTCGTGGCCTCTCACTCCGGAATGACGATCGTTGCCGAGAAGGCCGGCAAAGTGACGTATGTCGACGGTCTGGTCGTCGAGATTGATGGCAAGCGATATCCGCTGCGGAAGTTCACCGGCCTTAACGAACGCACGTGTCTCAATCAGAAGCCGCTGGTTTCGATGGGGGAGAAGGTCAAAAAAGGGCAGGTGCTGGTTGATACGGCGGCGACGCAGGACGGTGAGCTGGCTCTGGGACGCAATGTTCTCGTTGGGTTCATGTCGTGGCAGGGCTACAACTTCGAAGACGCAATCATCCTTTCCGAACGCCTGGTCAAAGAAGACGTCTACACGTCGATCCACATTGACGAGTTTGATGTCGAGATTCGTGAAACGAAGCTTGGTCGTGAAGAATTCACTCGCGACATTCCGAACGTCAGCGAGAAGGCTCTTCGCCACCTTGACGAGACCGGCGTCGTCCAGATCGGAACGCGAGTACAGCCGGGCGACATCCTTGTCGGAAAGGTCTCGCCAAAAGCGAAGTCCGAGCTGACTCCGGAAGAGAAGTTGCTGCACGCGATTTTCGGCCGGGCTGGTGAAGACGTGAAGAACGAGTCGCTCGAAGTGCCGTCCGGCGTCGAAGGCATCGTGATGCACACCGAACGGTTCTCTCGCAAGATGAGCCTTTCGGAGTCTGAGAAAAAACAGTTGGACCAGCAGATCAAGGACACGGAGCAGGAAGGCAACGAGGCCATTGCCAGGACGTTCCGAGCGTTCCTGGGTGAGTTTGAGCCGGCACTTGGTGAGGCCGTGAAAGACGAGGAAGGCCACGCAATTGCCAAGTCGACTGACGACACGATCGTAGCCAAATTCGCAACGGGCTTCTTGAGCTGGTTTGATAAGCTGGAACTCCGCAGTCCACAGAAACTGTCTGCGTGTCGGAACGTGATCAAAGAGAGCTGGGGCGCCGTCGGCGGGGAGCTCGATCGTCGCGATCACGCAATCAACAGCCTTAAGCGTGGTGATGAGCTGCAGAATGGTGTTCTGCAGATGATCAAAGTTTACGTCGCTTCCAAGCGACAGATTTCCGTGGGCGACAAGATGGCCGGCCGGCATGGCAATAAAGGTGTCATCTCGAAGATTCTGCCCGTGGAAGATATGCCCTATCTGGAAGACGGCACTTCGGTCGACATCCTGCTGAATCCTCTTGGCGTGCCAAGTCGAATGAACGTTGGGCAGATTCTGGAGACGCACCTTGGCTGGGCGGCTGAGAAGCTTGGCTTCCGTTGCTACTGCCCCGTGTTTGATGGACCGACGGAAGAAACGGTCAACGCCTTGCTCAAGGAAGCCGGGTTGCCCGAGGATGGCAAGGCAGTCCTGCACGATGGACGCACTGGCGAGCAGCTCGATCAGAAGGTGACGGTGGGCTACATCTACATGCTCAAACTGCACCATCTGGTCGACGACAAGATTCACGCTCGAGCAACAGGTCCATATTCACTGATCACTCAGCAACCGCTGGGCGGTAAGGCCCGATTCGGCGGCCAACGATTCGGTGAGATGGAAGTCTGGGCTCTGGAAGCCTACGGAGCTGCTTACATTCTGCAGGAACTGCTGACGGTTAAGAGTGATGATGTCGAGGGCCGGACGAAGATTTATGAGTCGATGGTCAAGGGCGAAAACACGCTTGAAGCGGGCACGCCTGCCAGCTTCGATGTACTGACAAATGAGATCCGAGGACTGGCACTGAACCTGCAGCTTGAAAAAGCCGTGATGTAAGGGCGGAGCGGGGTGGCACCTTGCCTGGCAGGTGGCACATCTGCCTCACGTAGTGCAGGTAGTTTTCTGATGGCCAACACAATCACCGCAGTGATGCGGAAACGGATCACAATTTCCTCGTAGGGGGTCTGGGATGAGCACTGGCGAAACCACCGGATACGAACGGGTCAACGACTACGGCGCTGTGCGGATTTCTCTCGCCAGCCCGCACGACATTCGTAGCTGGTCGTTCGGAGAAGTGAAGAAGCCTGAGACCATCAATTACCGGACGTACCGGCCGGAACGTGACGGGCTGTTCTGCGAACGGATTTTCGGTCCGGAAAAGGACTGGGAATGCGCCTGCGGCAAGTACCGCGGAATGAAATACAAGGGCATGATCTGCGACCGCTGCGGCGTCAAAGTGACGCACAGCCGTGTTCGCCGAAAGCGCATGGGCCATATCGAGCTGGCCGCACCAGTCGTTCACATCTGGTTCTTCAAGGCGATGCCGAGCCGTCTTGGCGCGCTGCTCAACATGAAGACGACCAGTCTTGAAAAGGTTATCTATTTTCAGGACTACGTCGTCGTCGATCCCGGTGACACGCCGCTGCGAATTGGACAGCTTCTAACTGAAGACGAAGCTCGTGAAAAACGCAAGAAATATGGCAAAGGCACGTTTGAAATCGAGATGGGTGCGGACGCCGTCAAGAAACTTCTTGGGCAGCTGGATCTGCCGCCGCTGTCGGTTCAGTTGCGACAGGAACTGATAGAGACCGGCAGCCAGCAGAAGAAGAAAGAGCTGATCAAACGACTGCGGATCATCGAGCAACTCCGGGATTCGAGTAATCGACCTGACTGGATGGTGCTGGACGTCATTCCGGTCATCCCGCCGGACCTTCGTCCGCTCGTTCTGCTGGATTCGGGCAACTTTGCGACGAGCGACCTGAATGATCTGTATCGTCGTATCATCAACCGCAACAACCGATTGAAGAAACTGGTCGACCTGAACGCTCCGGAAGTCATCGTGCGGAATGAAAAACGCATGCTGCAGCAATCGGTCGACGCGTTGTTCGACAACAATCGCTGCAAGCGTCCGGTGCTCGGATCTTCAAACCGACCGTTGAAGTCGCTGACGGACATGATCAAAGGTAAGCAGGGTCGTTTTCGTGAAAACCTGCTGGGCAAGCGAGTCGATTACTCCGCGCGTTCTGTGATTGTCGTGGGTCCGGAACTGCACCTGCATCAATGCGGTCTGCCTAAGAAGATCGCGCTGGAGTTGTTCCAGCCGTTCATCATTCGCAGGCTGAAGGAACTCGGGCACGCTGACACGATCAAGTCCGCGAAGCGCATGCTTGAGCGTAAGGACGAGGAAGTCTGGGACATCCTGGACGAAGTCATTACGAACCACCCTGTGATGCTGAACCGTGCACCGACGCTGCACCGCATGGGTATTCAGGCATTCGAGCCGACCCTCGTCGAGGGCAACGCAATTCGGCTGCACCCGCTTGTCTGCCGAGGTTTCAATGCGGACTTCGACGGCGATCAAATGGCTGTCCATCTGCCACTCTCAATTGAAGCGCAGGTCGAAGCCCACACGCTGATGATGGCGACGCATAACATCTTCAGTCCCGCGAACGGTGCCCCGATTATCAGCCCGTCGCAGGACATCGTGATGGGTTGCGGTTACCTGACGTTGAAACGACCGGGTCGTCCTGGTGAGGGCATGATCTTCTCGTCGGTGAACGAAGTGCACACGGCACTCGGTCACGACAAGGTTTCGATCCATGCGAAAATCAAAGTCCGGATGCCCGCCGACAAACGTGTGCTCGGCGAGGGAGCGGACGAGTACGTCGCAGGCGGACTGATTGAAACTAGTGCCGGACGCGTGACCTTCAACGACATTCTTCATCCGAAGATGGCGTTCTATAACATCAATATGCGCAGCCGCGATTTGTCCAGGGTCATCTCGGACTGCTATCTCGAGCTGGGGCGGCGAGAGACGATCGGTCTGCTTGACCGCATGAAGGCGATTGGCTTCCGGGAATCAACGAAGTCCGGCCTGTCGTTCGCGACGAGCGACCTGGTGACCTCGCCGGAAAAAGATCGCATTATTAGCGATGCTGAAACCAAAGTGCTGCGGCAGTTGAAGCTCTACGACCGGGGCATCATCACGAACCAGGAACGATACAACCAGGTGCTTGATATCTGGACACACGCCCGTGAAGAAATCACGGGATCCATGATGACTGAGCTGGAAAACGACATTCGCGGCGATGGTTCGTACGTGAACCCGATCTTCCTGATGGCAGATTCGGGTGCTCGTGGTGGTAAGGAACAGATTCGACAGTTGGCCGGTATGCGAGGTCTGATGGCCAAGCCGAGTGGCGAGATTATCGAGACGCCGATCAAGTCGAACTTCCGTGAAGGGCTGACCGTCCTTGAGTATTTCAGCTCGACACATGGTGCCCGCAAAGGCCTGGCCGATACGGCACTTAAGACTGCTGACTCGGGGTATCTGACACGTAAACTGGCCGACATCTGCCAGAACATGGTGATCACGTGCCACGACTGCGGTACGACACAGGGTATCACCCGCGGAATCGTCTACCGTGGTGAGAAGGTCGAAGTCAGCCTGGCTGACTCAGTTCGCGGGCGTGTGAGTCGTTCGAACATCGTCAATCCAATTACTGACGAAGTGATTGTGCGAGAAGGCGAACTGGTGACTCACGCCATCGCCACGCGAATCGAAGAACTGGGACTGGAGAAGATCCAGGTCCGCAGCCCGATGACATGCGAGGCTGTGCTGGGACTGTGCCGCCAGTGCTACGGAATGGACCTGTCGACCGGTCGAATGGTGGAAGAAGGGCTTGCAACTGGGATCATCGCCGCACAGAGCATCGGTGAACCAGGTACTCAGCTCACGATGCGAACATTTCACATCGGTGGTGTCGCCTCAACGGACGTTGAACAGTCGGACCTGAAAGCACGACGAGGCGGCGTAGTTCGTTTCGGCCGCATGAAGAACGTGACGAGCACGGAAGGCAACGTGATCGTTCTGACTCGTAATGCTGAAATCCACTTGATGGACGAAAAAGGCCGGGAACTGGATAAGTACCCGATTCCAAATGGTGCCACGCTTTCTGTGAAAGAAGGCGATCCTGTCGTCGCTGGCCAGGTCCTGTGTCAGTGGGATCCACACGCTGTGCCGATCATCGCTGACGTAGGCGGAAAAGTGCGATTCGAGGACTGCATCGAGGGGCGGACGATCCGCACCGAGCAGGAAGCTGGGATGACGCGAACGACCGTCATCGAGCACAAGGGCGAATTGCAGCCGCAGATTGTGCTTGAGGACACGACAGGCAAGATTCTTGGTTTCTTCTACCTGTCAGAACGAGCCAGTCTTGAGGTCAAGGAAGGCAATGCAGTTACTGCAGGTACAGTGCTGGCGAAGACACCGCGTGAGTCTGCCGGCACACAGGACATTACCGGCGGTTTGCCGCGTGTGACGGAACTGTTCGAAGCCCGTAAGCCAAAAGACCCGTCGATCATTGCCGAGATTGACGGCGAGATCGAACTGCCTCAGGAACGGAAACGCGGTAAGCGCATCGTGATCGTCCGTGGCGAAGACGGTTCGGAAGTTGAACACATCATTCCGCCGGGACAACCACTGCTCATTCACGCTGGCGACATCGTTGTGGCGGGTGACGCGATTGTCCGCGGTCCGCTCGTTCCGCACGACATTCTGCGGGTCAGTGGCGTCGAGGCGGTCCAGCAGTATCTGCTGCACGAAATTCAAACGGTGTATCGATCGCAGCACGTCGAGATTGACGACAAACACATAGAAATCGTCATCTCGCAGATGCTGCGCAAGGTGAAAGTCTCTGAGCCTGGCGACACGACGCTCCTGCCCGGGTCGACAATTGACAAGTACGAATTTCGTCGGGCCAATCAGCAGATCAGGAAGTCGGTCCGCGTCGACGAACCGGGCAGCTCTGAATATCGCGCGGGTGACGTGGTGATGCTCGACGAGATCGAGGCGGTCAACGCCGAGATCGAAGCCGACGGTGGTGCTCCGGCAACACACCTGAAATCACGGCCGGCGAACGCTGTGACCCAACTTTTGGGAATTACGAAGGCGGCAGTCCAGAGCGAGAGCTTTATCTCAGCGGCTTCATTCCAGGAGACGACCAAGGTTCTGACCGAGGCCGCGCTGGGTGGTCGTATCGATGAGTTGGTCGGCCTGAAGGAAAACGTTATTCTGGGCCACCTGATTCCGGCGGGTACGGGATTCCACTCGCATCAGGACTCGGATGTTCGGATTCGTCCGGAGGCTCTTCAGGAGCTTCAGGCCGAGAAAGAACGGATTCTGGCAGCCCGTATGAACCTGCTCAACGAGAGCAACGACCAGTCGCTGCTGTTTGGCTCTTACGTCGCTCCCGAGCAACCGGAAAGCCCGCAGCCGCAGCAGCCGCAACAACCATAATGGATGCCGTTCCGACGTAAGTCGGTGGGTCTTGCTGGAAGGCGAGGCTCCAACCAATCGATTCAGGAAAATCTTTACCAATGCCCACGATCAATCAGCTCGTCCGTAAGCCACGCAAGCCAAAGAAGTCCAATAGCAAGACCCCTTTGCTTGAGGGCTGCCCGCAAAGGCGAGGCGTTTGCCTGCTGGTCAAGACAGTCACTCCGAAGAAGCCGAACTCGGCTCTGCGTAAAGTGGCACGCGTCCGTTTGTCAAACGGCAAGGAAGTGACCGCGTACATTCCTGGCGAAGGTCATAACCTGCAGGAGCACTCGATTGTGCTGGTGCGTGGTGGCCGAGTCCGCGACCTTCCGGGTGTCCGATATAAGGTCATTCGGGGTGTACTCGATACGCTGGGTGTTGACGGTCGTCGTCAGGCTCGCAGCCGCTACGGTGCCAAGCGGCCCAAATAGGCAGCGTTGCCAATCGTCTTTTTCATCTTTATTCACCTGGGAAGAGTCTCCGCGAAAGGAGCAGTACCATGGCCGACCGCGATCCACTTGAAGCACATTACGTCGCGACTCACCGAAAAATCGAAGCCGACCCACGTTACGACTCACAGTTACTGACCAAGGTCATTAACTGTCTGATGCACGACGGCAAGAAAAGCATCGCGACTCGGGTCGTATACGACGCGCTCGACATCATTGCGAAGCGTCTGAAGGACGAAGAACCTTATCACGTCTTCGCCGTGGCGATCGAAAACTGCAAGCCCATGATCGAAGTACGTTCCAAGCGAGTGGGTGGTGCGACGTATCAGGTTCCGACGGCCGTGAATCCCAAGCGCAAGCAAGCTTTGGGCATCCGCTGGCTTCTTGAAGCCGTCCGCAATAAGAAAGGCCGAACCACGGCCGCCAGTCTGGCGGACGAGCTGATTGCGGCGTTTAAGCGTGAAGGAACAACAATTACGAAGCGCGAAAACGTCCATCGTATGGCTGAGGCCAACAAGGCGTTTGCGCACTTCGCGTGACCAGAGGCTGACTCAGACATTGACAATGAGCCGACGCGGCGCGTGCGCCGTGTCGGCTTTTCTTGTATGGCGATCTGCTGGGTTGTATCGCGATCAGCCGAGCTGACATGGTTGCAACATGTGAGTTGTCAGAGGGCAAAACTATGACCGCCGGAATGGAACAACTGCGGAATATCGGAATCATCGCTCATATCGACGCCGGTAAGACGACGACGACCGAGCGGATTCTGTACTTTGCCGGGACGACTCACCGCATGGGGCAGGTCGATGATGGCACAACAACAACGGATTTTGATCCCGAGGAGGCCCAGCGCGGAATCACAATTTACTCCGCGTGCGTGACGACGACCTGGAAAGACGCGGTCATCAACATCATCGATACGCCAGGTCACGTCGATTTCACCGCGGAAGTCGAACGATCGCTTCGGGTGCTCGATGGAGCGGTTGTCATCTTCAGTGCTGTGGAAGGTGTCGAAGCTCAGAGTGAAACCGTGTGGCGACAGGCCGATCGCTACAACGTGCCGCGAATCTGCTTCATCAATAAGCTGGATCGCATGGGGGCCGACTTCGAGCGGACGTTCGACGAGATCAACACGCGACTGTGCCGAAATGCGGGGCGAGAAAAACATATCGCTGCGGTGACTGTTCCGCTGCACGTCACAGGCACGGTTGATGGATTCGACCCCGATCGCACGATCGTCGATCTGATCAAACGCAAGTTACTTGTCTTCGCCGACGAGTCGAAACAATGGGCCGTGAGCGAGCACGATCCGCCGGAGGAACTGGCGGACGGTATTGAGCAATGGCGCACAAAGCTGATTGACACGGTTTGCCTGTTTGACGACGAAGCAATGGAGCTGTACTTCGAGGAGGGCGATCTGCCGGAAGATCGACTGAAGCGAACAATCCGAGACGCAACACTTCAAGGGCAGTTGACGCCGGTGTTTACCGGCACGTCGTTGAAGTGTGTTGGGGTCCAGCCCGTGCTGGACGGAGTCGTTGACTATCTGCCCAGCCCGCTCGATCGCCCGCCGGTCACCGGGTTCGATCCGTCGGCCAAATCGGACGACAAGCCGCCGGTCAGCCGTAAGCCGGATCCTAAGGCTCCATTCTGCGGGCTGGTCTTCAAAATCGTCTCTGACAAACACAACGATCTGTACTTCGTCCGCGTGTATTCCGGGACTGTGAAGAACGGTGCCCGGATGCTGAATCCGCGGTCTGGTCGCAAGGAGATGATCACGCAAATCTGGCACATCCAGGCCGACTCGCGTGAACGCATCGATCGAGACGAAGCCACTGCCGGCGACATTGTCGGCATCATCGGTCTGAAGGAATCAGTGACCGGCGACACGCTGTGCGATCAGAAGAACCTGGTTGTGCTTGAGGACATTACGTTCCCAGAGACTGTCATCTCGATGGCCGTCGAACCGGAAACCAGCGCAGAGAAGGACAAACTGGAGCAGACACTGACGCGACTGGCTCTGCAGGATCCCACCTTCACTGCAGCCGTCGATCAGGACACCGGCCAGACAATTATCTCGGGCATGGGCGAACTGCATCTGGAAGTCCTGAAGAACCGCATGGAGCGGGACTTCAATCTGATGATTCGCGTGCACAAACCGCGAGTGACGTACAAGGAGACGATCTCGGCTGAAGTGCAGGTCGAAGGTCTGTTCGATCGAGAGACGTCATCCGGACCGAACTATGCCTGGGTACAACTACGGCTGGTTCCGAAGCGCGAAGTCGTTGGCGTCGATGTCGAGATGGACCTCGACTTGAAGGCGATGGCTGCGGTGCATCGCGAAACCCTGCGAAACGCCGTGCGTGATGAGGCATCCACGGGCATTCAGGGATTCGCCATGACACAACTGGAAGTGCACGTGACCGGATTCAAGGATCAGGCGGGGGTCACGAACGAAACGGCCATTTACGCGGCAGTAGCCGAGGCATTCCAGGCAGCTCTTCAGCAGGCACAATCTGTCGTGCTGGAGCCACTCATGAAACTGGAAGTTGCGTGCCCGGAAGAATTCGCCGGCGCGGTCCAGTCGGACCTCAATTCGCGGCGGGCGATGGTGACTGGTTCGGAAAAACGAGGCGACTATTACACAATTGATGCCGAGGTACCGCTCGCCAGGATGTTCGGATACTCGTCAGGAGTCCGCAGTCAGACTCAGGGGCGAGCGTCGTATTCCATGGAACCTCTGCGATACGCGCCGGCAACTGAGCTGCCAGACTACATGTAACGCAGCAGCGGGTCGTATACGTTTCGCTGCGAGGCATCTTCAACGGCTGTCCGCCAAAAAGTATGGGACGCAGTGCAATGGACGATTCCGCGGCAGACCATGAATTCAACCCGCGAACAGCATCGCCGGCATTGAATCGGGCGATGTCTGATCTGGCAAAAAAATCCGGCCGGCCGGAATCTGAATTCCTGGACATACGGCTCGGCGATGCATACCACCTGGCCCGCGAAACGTACGGCGCCGACATGCCCGAATTCTGGAAGGTCTGGAATTCGTGGAATGACGCACCAGAGGACCCGGCCCCGTGGGGCGATCTGTAGTTTGCCGCGTCCTCGTTTTGCCATGTGGAATTCGTGGTAGTCAGCGCGCGGATCGGTTGGGGGAAGGCAACGGACTCGCGATGATTACATCGTCTCACTTCTGCCCGTTCGCGGTAAACGACTTATGTCGCCGAAGTTGATTAGTGGCACTGGAATCGCATCCGGTGTGGAGTCCGCCCTGGTCGTGATCCTGATCACGGTTGCCGGATGGTCTGCGTTTTCGGATGCAACGCCGCACGTATCGGTGTCGCTGGGTGAGTGGCTTGTCCTGCCTGCGCGCATCGAAACCACCATCAGCCCTGTTCTGCATTTCGCCCCCGGCACAACTCCACTGCTGCTGATCGTTGCCTGTCTGGCAATTCTGCGTCTCCCGGAGTCCCGATCAACAGACGCGAGCGTCGCTGCGGTCGGTCGGCTGGCACTGCTGCCGTTGACTGCGTGTGCGATACTGACGACTGATCTGGTCGTGCTGGTCATCATCTGGATTCTGCTGGAGGGCGTTCTGGCAGGTGTGTGCCTGCGATCGCAGCGGGATGTGAGCGGATCTGAAGTTGATTGGCGAAGCGCGCCGTTGGGGATACTACGTCTGTCGAGTGCCTGCCTGCTGGTCGGCGTGCTGGTTGGAGTTTCCCGGTATCACACCACCGACCTGCTGCAGCTCGCACGCAGCGCTGCTGCGGATGAGCGAGTTGACGCCGCGCAGGTGGTGGCTGGGTTGAGTGCCTGCCTGGCCGGTGCAGCGGCGATTCGGTGCGGGCTGTTTCCCGGAATTCTGTGGCTTCGCCAGTACTACGTGTCCACGGAACGGCCTGAGCTCAGTGACATACTACTGGTCACAGTTCTTCCGGGCTTCGCGCTGGTTACACACCTGGGTGCGATCACGGCTACCGTCCCGGACGGCGCCATGCTGATCGGCGGCCTGGGAGCACTGACCCTCATCGTTGTGGCTGCGATCGCCGCGACTCAGACGTCGTTGAGACTGACAGTCCCGCTGTTGAGTATCTGTGTGGTGGCACTCGGATGCGCAGGGAGTCTCGTGACCGAGCCCGACCACGCAGGCGTGGTCATGCGGAGTCTGTTGATTCAAATCTCAATGCTGGCGACCGTCCTGCTGCTGTCGTCTGAATTCGAATCTGGTGCGGCCGGGCAGGACACCACTCGATTCAAGGTTATTGGAATGTGCCGCACTTTCGGAATTGCCGTGCTGATCAGCGGACTGGCTGGACCGAATGCCATCCTGCATCTGATACGCGCCGAAGCTCTGGCCTCGCCGGACACACTGACGCTCGGACTGCCGCGAGAACGCGTCTGTAATGTCGTCTGGGCCGCATGCGTTCTGGGACAATGGTTGTTCGCGTTCGCATTGATCAGAGGCGTGATGCGACAGCGCCATGCGGCTGCGAAAACCGAGGCATCGTCGCGATTGACGTCCGTCCGTGTCGTCATGACCGCCGCAGTGACTGTCGGAGTGATCGTGGCTGCCAGCCTGATGCCGATGGACCCTGGGTCTCCAGGAGCGCAGCAGTCGGATGCGAAAGTATTCTTCGGCAGTTTCCTGACATTCGGAGTTGCGACACCGGCCGCTCTGCTGGGAGCTGTTGTGGCATGGCTGCTGTACCGATTGCCCGAGTCCCGAGAGTCCACGCAGCCAATTCGCGGGCTGGAATCACTTTGCCGACTCAGTGGCAATTGGTTCTATCTGGAACACATCTGGAAATTCGGCGTGATGGGCCCGACCCGAGTCGTGTCAATTCTGGTAACTGCAATTGATCGTCATCTCATCAGCAGCGGACGCGAAGAGGCGTGGCGATTCTCAGCATCGGGACTGTCAGACGGTATCGAACACCTGCGACGCAGAGGTTCCGTGTACTATGGATTGAGCATCATGCTGGTGATTGCCGGCCTGTTACTGGTGTTAAGATAGCTGTTTGCCCCTCAGCCTGAGGTCGAGCATGACGGCGAAGTGACACGCGGTCGTAGAACGTCTCGTCTCGTCCACGGAATCGAAGAATGACCCGTCCTGACCCGGCAGAATTACCTGCGGATGACACGTCGGCAGCGCTCGCGAGTCCGCGGCGAATGAACTCATTGCTCATGCTGGCTCTGTGCTTCGCGATACTCAGCATCGGCGGTGGAGCGTTCAAGTTTCTCGAATCGCTCAAGAAGGCTCCAGAATTGCGACCCGAGGTCGAGCGAATTCTGAATGTTGAAGTCTTCACGACCGAACCAGCGATCCTGCGAGAGATCGTCGTCGGATTCGGAACGGTACATGCCGAGCAGGAGGTGACGTACTCCGCCCAGGTTGCGGGTGAGATTGTCACCGCCAGTCCGCAATTGAAAATCGGCGTGTCCGTGACTGGGCCCGGTATCGCGGCTTCTCCGGACCGGACTCCCTCTGAGTCACGACGCTCCGAGGGCGATTTGCTGCTTTCGATTGACCCGCGGACTTATCAGGAGCAGTACGTCCAGAGTGAAAACGCGATCGCTGAGGTCGACGCTGAGCTGGCGACTCTGGCGAGTGAGGACACGAATAATCAGCGACTGCTGGTGAAAGTTGAACGAGACTACAAGGAAGCCCAGACCGAGCACGAACGGATGAAGGAGCTGGCGGCAGATGATTCGATTACGAAGAGCCAACTCTCGAAGTCTCTGCTCGAACTGCAGACGTACGAGGAATCGAGAATCCGCATGCAGAATGAGCGTGATTTGATCCCCGCTCGCCGCAAGCAGCTTCAAACGAAACGCGATCGGCTGGAAACTCAGCGAAGCCTGGCAGCCATTGACGTCAGACGCACCGAGATCTTTCCGCCATTTTCAGGCGTGCTGAGCGACGTGCACGTCGAGAAAGGTCAGTACGTTCAGCCTGGGACGCCGCTGTTTCACGTCATTCAACTGGATGTTGTCGAAGTCGAGATACCGCTGCACCCGCAGGACTTTGCCAGCGTCGCCGGATTGCTTCGGGCCGGTGGGCAACCCCGCGTGCGACTCGCAGAGAACGAAACTGGCCAGGCCACGTGGGAAGGTCGAGTGGTGCGTGCCGCGCCGCGAGCCGATTCGCAGACGCGAACCATCAGCGTCTTTGTTGAGGTCGACAATCGCGAACTCGCATTGCCGTTACTACCTGGAACTTTCGTCCAGGCCAGAATCGAAGGTCCGGAGCTTGCTGAAAGCCTCGTCGTGCCGCGGGAGGCCATTGTTGGTAATGGACTCGGTCATGGTCATGTGTTCCTGGTTTCAGAAGGCCGGGCTGTTGAACGAGCTATTACAGTCTCTCGCCGACTGGAAGGACTTGCCTTTATCTCCAGTGGGCTGGCCGTGAGTGACGAGCTGATTCTCACGAATCTTGACGTACTCCGAGCCGACGCTCGTATCGACGTGCAGTCGCGAACGAGCCTTGATGACGAACTGGCCGGCGAGCAACTGTTGCGGCGAATCGAGTCGACGACTGCTGTGGCTCGAGGAAGTTTGGACACGCCGGACTCTGGTGGGTCGTAAACGTGTCGCATCGCCCTATTGGGCAACGCTGTGAAGCATTTTCGTAGCCGAAGTCGCCAGACTTTGGCCGTTGGGCGTGACTCGCATTCCTCTACGCGGCTGGAGCGTAGCTGGAGCCGGTGTTGTTCTCTCGCGATCCGCCAGGTGTGGTATGCGTCCCAGTCATCGCTGAGTGCAACGCTGCGTGTGTGGAGCATTGATACGGCTCCCGGAAGCTCCCACCGCATGCCCGTGCCGGGCGCGGTCCGTTTGATGTTCGTGCTCCGACTGCGACACGTCCTGCTGCGGGAAGGACATCCCGAGACTGCAGACATTGAGGCCCGGTGGCAAAGCATGTCTGGTCATTGCGCCCAGAGTCTGTATCGACTGCTCGGGGAAACGTCCTAATCAAATCGTGTAACGCGCCACCGTTAACGATCACCATTGCCCAGGACAACGACTGGGCGTCTTTGATGTCTCCCGTTTTTTGAAGGACGATGACCATGAAACTCAATTTCCAACTGACCACGTTACTCCTGACATTGACCGTCGGTCTGGCACAGACTGCGTTGGCTCAGGAATCCGCCCGGGCCGTCGTCTGGTGCGTCACGACGTCCAGCAAAGCCAAATCGCTCGAAAAGGCGAGGGAAGCCCACAAGGCGCTGCTGGAGGGATTGCGCGAGCAACAGACCCTCCTGAAGGTCGAGGACGAAGACATCTTTATCGACTCACCGGAATTGCACCGCATCATGTACCGGACGAGACCGGGGGGATACGAATTCCGGCAGACGGTCTATCTGCGTCTGGAGATAGGCGTGCAAAACGGACCCACTTCGGCGTCGAAATCGGA
>CAUZFZ010000131.1:0-31668 GCA_963579025.1 Planctomycetota bacterium
GAGGTCGGAATCAAATCCGACCCCGTGAACTTCGCCCTGCTGGTTGCTCTGGAAGTCAAACTCAAGGACTGTGTTGGCCGTGACGGTGTACGGCAGCTCGATCGCTTTCCAGCGGTTGCCCGTGATCTGAATCCCTGCTCCATCGGGAGTTACGACAGTCCCACCGGGCGAGTCCTGCGGGCCACCGTAGGACTGAAGCCGGACGTTCTGAAGATCGAGAACACCGTCTTCGGTTGCAGTCTGCGGGACGGATACGGGCTGCTCGCCATCGTGGAGTCTAATGTTCCTGAACACCGCGTGAGCGTTGGCTTCACGAACATCGTGGTCGTTGATGAGAACCAGATATCTGAAGTCGCCGGTGAAGAACTCTCCGACCGGAATCCGGTAGTGCTGTGAACCGGCTCCGGTATAGGTCGCAAACTGTCGCAGTGATGTCTGTTGGGTACCGTAAATCTGAAACGCGTGTTCGATCGACACATTGAGGTCGGAATCAAATCCGACCCCGTGAACTTCGCCCTGCTGGTTGCTCTGGAAGTCAAACTCAAGGACTGTGTTGGCCGTGACGGTGTACGGCAGCTCGATCGCTTTCCAGCGGTTGCCCGTAATTTCAAACGCGGTCCCATTCGGTGACACAGCGGTACCACCAGCGGAATCCTGATCCCCGCCGTATGACAGGATCCGCACACTCCGCAGATCGACCACGTCATTGAACAAGTCGTCGCCGCCACCGCCGTCGATTACATCGACACCAAGGCCGCCGATGAGGCGTTCACTCAGCGCACCGCCAAGTAGCGTGTCGTCGCCGAGTCCACCGTATGCCGCCTTGATCAGTTCCGGAACTCGCGATCCTCCGGCGACGCTCGTTGGCAATCGCAGCAGGTCGTTGCCGTCTCCGCCTGACAAGTGCAACCGCATGTACGGATCGCGAACGGCAGTCGTGTCAACGACGTCGTCGTCGTCACCACCAGCCAGAGTCAGGGCGAAGCCACTCGCGAGCGCCGTCGGAAAATCAGTGCCGAATCCCTGGAGGTCGTCGGTCGAAAATCGGTCCGATCCCGCACCGCCCGTCACAGTGGACCGCTCGAAGTTGACCGCGGAGACCGTCTCAGCGTTGATGTCGATCTCAAGCCGGTCCCCCGGAGATCGCAGACGCAGTGTGTCGTCGAGCCTCGTCGCGGTTACGTGGATCGCATCCTCTCCGATCCCGCCATCAAGTTGATCGGGACCATCGCCGGATTCCCACCGCACCAGATCATCACCGACGCCGCCGTCGATCTGATCGATCCCCGCCTGCCCCGCAAGCCGGTCTTTTCCTGAACCGCCTTCGAGCACGTCGTTGCCGGCTGCGCCTTCGAGCGTGTCGTCGCCCTCACGCCCGGTGAGCCGGTCATCACCCGCGCCACCATCAAGCAGATCGGGTCCGTGAGTTCCGAACAACAGGTCGTCGCCACCCTGCCCGTACAGCGAATCCCCATCGAGCTCTGATACGATCGCGACGCCCGGCGCTGCGACCGTAATCGCGGGCAATCCGCCGACCTCGGAGACGGTATCGATGATCTGCCCGGTTCGATTCCGCACATCGCTCACGGCGCGGCGGTCGACTGCATCCCGCTCCCAGTACCGGGCGCCGACCGTTGCCAGCACGGCATCGAGGACCGCGCTCGCCGGAAGCACGTCGATCTCAGCGAGTCGCTGCCGCATCCACTCATCCGGCGGCGCAGAGACTTCCGGATTGTGCGCCCCCGGAACAACGCGGCCCCGAATGCTTCCGACGCCTCTGCGATACGACACGTCCCAGTCGGCCGCCTCAGGATTCGAAATCGTGGCCCGACTCGTGAACAGCGGAGTCGTGCGTCCGCTGTTCGGTCGCATCACCGTATCGGCGTCGAGGAAGTGATTGTCCTGGAGGAAGACCTCAGTCCCCGCCTGAACTCCTGATTGCACCTCCAGCAGACCAATACTGCCGGTCGTGTCGCCACCTGGAATGACCAGGTTTCCGATGGCCGCGACGTGCGACTGATTGCCAGCCATCAACGCGCGGGTCGCCGGGTTGTAGACGATGCTGTTCACAAGCAGCCCGCTGGTGCCGCCCTCCGCCGGAGTTCCGTAGGCAAATTTCGGCCCTCGCTTAATGAGGTTCGTAAACACTGACCGGACGACGGTGACTTCCTGCGATCCTTTGCCCACCAGCAGCCCGTGAGCGTGATCCGTTGCATTCAGCGGTTCGGCGAACAGAACCTGGTCGAACGTCACATTCCGCGACCCGTCCCAGACCTCGGCCAGTTCATCCAGCGACCACGACAGCGAGACGTTCTGAATCAGCACGTCGCTCGATCGGAAAATCGACAGCGCGTCCTCGTTGACGATGCCCCCTCCACGAATCTTCACGTGACGGATCGTGATGTTCGATGCGTCCCTGACAAGAACGCGACCACCCAGAATCGTGATTCCCGGCGACGGAGCCGTGTCACCGGCAATCTCGATGTTCGAGTGCTCGATGGTCATCACGTGATTGAGTCCGCTGGCCGATGCAGACCGCAGATCGATCGTCCCGGCTACGTCAAAGACGATCCGACGATTGCCTTCGGACAGAGCCTCGTTCAGTGACCCGGGTCCGACCGGATCGAGCGTTGTTACGTGAACCGTTCGCAATTCCCGATCCCGATCGCCCAGCACGTCGTCTCCGTCGCCCCCCTGCAGCAGATCCTGCCCAGTGTTCCCGATGAGCGTGTCGTTCCGGGAGCCGCCGAGCAGGGTGTCATTCCCTTCCCCGCCATCGGCGTGAGACGGAATCGCAGTGAAGTTCTCGAAGCGATCGTCACCGGCGTGTCCGAGGAACACAATCTGAGTGACCGCAGCCGTCGGCCAGGTCGACTCGGCCGTGTTGAAGACGACGCGGATCATGGCAGCGTCGGTGGTCTCGACGATGGCCACGTCGTTCGAACTGGTCCCCTCGATCGCGAGCAGTCCAGTTGCCTCGTTGAAGTTGACTGCCAGTAACGCTCTTTCTTCAAGTTGTTCAATAGACGAACGCGATGCCAACCGTCGACGCCGACTGACTGCATGTTTCCCAGTCATGCCATCGTGGCGCAGCCCAGTGTTCCAGAGCTCGGTCATGCGGGCAGCAAACGGTGTGCAGTTGCATCTGGCTTTTCTTCGCGCAGCTTTCCGGACCCGCCCGAATTGCGTTCTGCCTGTAACCAGCATCCGGAGCCATCTGTTCCAGCGGTCTAATGCCACGATCATGCTCGGCCCCACGAACAAACGGTTTGAGCGGACAAACTGAACGCTCAGGTTCGATTCGGGCCTCACGTCCGAATACGAGTGTCGGGCCACAACACGTTGTCACATAACATGTTATGGCCAGACAATCGATTGGGAGAATCTGTCAATCGAGGCCGATCGAACAGAGTCTACCTATTGATCCTATTCATCTCAATTTATTTGGTCTTCGCAGAGCAACAGTCGTCCGCTGTGCAGGGGATGGAACAGAGTGGCAGTTTCTGACGGATTCAAGGATTGGTTCACTACACGCGACGACAGGCAGATCGATGGCAATCGAAGCTGCCGGAACCGCACGACAACGGCCGTTTGTCTGCGATCGAGTCCTGTCACGAGGCCGTTTGCATCTACCCGGGCGACCCTGACATTGGACACCGCATAAGTCGAGATGCGCGTGACATCCCGCACAGTGCCGTTCGATAACCGTGCTGCGATTTGCAACTGCTGTCGAGCAGGCAAACGCAGACAGTCGTCCGCTGAAATGCCCGGGATCACAGGCAATCGATCATGGTCGTTCCAGGCCGAGACTGTTAGCGTCCGAATCGGACGCAGAAGACAGATTTTCATGACACAGAAAAGAGACAAGCGTGCCTGACCTGATCATCCGCGGAGGTACCGTCATCGACGGCACCAGAGCACCGGGCGTGCGCGCGGACATCGCAGTCGACGGAGATCGGATTAGTGCCGTTGGTCAACTGGACGATGCTCGGGCGACCGTCGAGATCGACGCGACGGGGCGAGTCGTCGCTCCTGGCCTGATTGACGTACACAATCACTCCGATGGCTGGCTCGTCCGTGAATCCAATTTCGCCGCCAAAACCACTCAGGGATTCACAACCGAAGTCCTGATGGCTGACGGTATTGGCTACGCGCCGGTCAATGCCCATGTCGCGCGTGAATGGCTGTTCTATCTGCGATCGCTCGACGGCCTGCGGCTGCTGGACTACACCGGGTGGGAGACCTTTGAAGAGTTCATGCAGACCATCGACGGTCACACGGCTCAGAATGCGTGCTCGCACTTGCCGTACGCGAATATGCGCAGCATCGCTCGCGGATTCGGCAGTGGTGTCGTTGATGACTTTCAGATGCGCGAGATTCAACGGCAGATTGTCATCGGGATGGAAGCCGGAGCCGTCGGTGTCTCGACCGGGCTCGATTATATCGTGCAGCATCACTCGCCGACCGACGAACTCGTCGAAGCCCTCAGTGCGATGGCGCCTTACGGCGGCCTGTATGTAACTCACGTCCGGTACAAGAAGGGCCTGCTGCCGGCGCTTGAAGAATCGGTCGAGATTGCACGACGCGCGGGAGTGCCGCTGCACATTTCGCATCTGAAGGGACAGTCGCCCGGTCAGGTCGAGGAGGTACTTGATTACCTCGACACGACCGCGAGGCACCAGGTCGATCTGACGTTCGACGTGTACCCCTACCAGCCCGGTTCGACGATGCTGAATTACCTGCTGCCCTATGAGGTCTGGGAAGACGGTCCACTGGCGGCGCTCAGCAAGTTGAACGATCCCGTCGTTCAGGCGCGGTTCGAAGATGGCCTTGAAGCCTACCGTCTGCCACTCGACCGGCTGCGGATCGCGTGGGTGCAGAGTCGTGAGAATGCCCACTGGCAGGGACGGACAGTGGTCGAGTACATCGACGAGTCTGGACTTTCGGCAGCGGAGGCGCTGCTGAATCTGCTGATCGAAGAACGGCTGGCTGTGCTGCTGGTCTTCGATGAAGGCGACGACGCGCTGGTCGAGCCGTTTCTTCAGCACGACCTGTTTATGCTGGGTTCAGACGGCATTTACTTCCCCGACGGTTGCGTGCATCCGCGGGCTTATGGTTCATCGGGACGACTGCTGGGACCACTTGTCAGAGACCGGCGTCTGTTCAGTCTGGAAGACGCGGTTTACAAGGCCAGTGCGCACGCGGCCGATCGCTTCCGGCTTGAGTCGCGCGGCGTCATCAAGACGGGCAACTTTGCTGATCTGATCGTTTTCGATGCTGATCGCATTACCGATCGAGCAACCTATGACGACCCGAACCAGCGAACCGAGGGTGTTGAAGTCGTTCTGGTCAACGGTGTGCCAGTGGTTGAAGGCGGCAATCCGCTGGACCTGACTTCGCCGCCCGGGCGATTCCTGCGAGCGGCTTTCAGCGCAGACGACCCGTAGCCGTCTTACACCGCAAACTGCCGCAAGATCAGCGAGATGTTCTGGCCGCCGAAGCCGAAGCTGTTGGACAGACACGTTGTGACTTCCGACTCGCGAGCCTGATTGGGGATGTAGTCCAGGTCGCAGACAGGATCGGGAGTCTGGTAATTGATCGTGGGCGGCAGTGCATTCTCTTTGATCGCCATCAGGCAAGCGATGGCTTCAACACTGCCGGCGGCGGCGATCAGATGCCCCATCATGCTTTTGATGCTGGAGACCGGTGAGCTGTAGGCGTCTTGTCCAAGAGCCTGCTTGCACGCCAGAGTCTCGACCTGATCATTGACCTTGGTGCTTGTCCCGTGAGCGTTGATGTAGTCGATCTCATCCGTATTTGCTTCAGCATCCCTGAGCGCCATCTTAATGCAGGCCGTGGCTCCGCGGCCTTCCGGATGGATGTCGGTGACCCGATAGGCATCGGCTGTCGAGCCATAGCCGGCGACCTCGGCGTAAATCTTCGCGCCGCGTTGCTTCGCGTGTTCAAGCTCTTCCAGAATCAGGATTCCGGCTCCTTCACCCAGTACGAAACCATCACGAGTCTTATCGAACGGTCGTGACGCGCCTTGCGGATCGTCGTTGCGCGTCGACAGAGCTGTCAGCAGATTGAAACCCGTGACTCCGAACGGATGAATCATGCTATGAGCGCCGCCCGAGATCATCACTTCGGCATCGCCGCGGCGGATAATCTCGGTTGCTTCGCCGATCGCCTGACTCGACGCGGCACACGCGGTCAGGCAGTTCATGTTCGGTCCTTGAGCATTGAACAGGCTCGCCAGGTGGCCGGCGGTCATGTTCGGTTCCTGCTCGCGTTCCTTGTCGGCGTGAAGCTGCTCCATGCCGAGCCGGGCGAACTGCTCAAGATCGACTTCGCCGTCTTTTCGCGACTGTGCAATCAGCCCCATGAACAGGTTGAAGTCCTGGCTGCCTTCGCCGGCGCCGAGGTACACGCCCAGATCCGCGGGATCGAGACTTTCGGTGTCGAGGATTCCGGAATCGCTGACCGCCTGAGCGGCCGCTCCGATGGCAAAGTGGATGTTGCGACCGCAGAACTGGAAGCGTTCCGGATCGTCAATGTACTTCGACAGATCGAAGTCTTTGACTTCGGATGCGAACTTCGTCGGGAAGTGTGACGCATCGAAGTGACTGATCGTGTCGATGCCACTGCGGCCCGCCATCATCGATTCCCACATCGTGTCGATCGTATTCCCGAGCGGCGTGATGCAACCCATTCCTGTAACGACAACGCGGCGTCTCATAAGTCTGCCTCGTGAAAGTTTGAGACGGGATTTCCTGTGACAAGTGCGGCAACTCTAACAACTCTCGATTACGCGTCGTCCGCCGTTCCATCGCCGGCCTGGCCGACGTCGAGGATACCCAGCAGGTTCATGGAGAACACGAAATTCTTCTGATCAATCGATCCAAACGTCGGATCCTTCTGATCGAGGTGGACGAAAATGATCTCCGCCTCGGCCACCAGTCGATCACCAACGTGTGCGGTCACCTCGACGGAACCGCCTTCTTCCTCAGCCCTGATCAGGTTCGCCGTGTAGATAATCGAATCGCCCGGCACCGCCCACGAATGGAACGTCACCTTCGGAACTTTGGCAAGAATCACGATGTGCTCGAAGTCGTTGACTTCGCCGAGCAGAATGCCGCCGGTCTGAGCCATCCCTTCGATCATCAGAGATCCCGGCATCACGGCGAAGCCGGGGAAGTGATCGTGCAGGTGCTCTTCGGCCAGCGAGACATTCTTCACGGCCTTCGCGTACTTGCCTCGTTCGAATTCGACGAATCGGTCGATCCAGAACCAGCGCATGGTGGAGATCTCCAGAAGCCCGGCAACTCACATGAACGCGAAAAGACCGGGCCTCGTTCCTCATCGTGAGAACTAGACAGTGTCCTTCAGCTTGTTCTCAATGAAGTTGATGATCATTTGGACTGTGAACATGCTCTGGATGTTCTCGACCTTGGGGTCTTCCGCGAATCCATCCACGTTGGCGTGCGGTAGCTTCTCGCGCAGAGCCGCGATCCCGTCGGCGTTCACAACTCCGTCGGTCACCAGCGTTGCGTCGGCCGCCAGACCTTCGGGGAACAGCTCGCCCCGAGGAATCTTGACGCCGAAGTTCTTCTCCAGACGAAACACGATGTCCAGGAAGTCGATCGACTCGGCACCCAGATCATCGACCAGCGTCGCTTCCGGGCTGACTTCGTCGTCATCGACACCCAGCGCGTCGACCATGGTTGCAGTCACCTTCTCCAGAATCTCTTCAGATGTAGCCATCGAGGTATCTCCTCAGTGCCGGACGGTTTCAACTTTGACCCAGCGAACACCGTCCGCGAATTGTTTCGCCGAAAGACCCAGTTTTCTCCGTCAGCAGTTCGGCGATACCACTGCTGACCGACCCAGTTAATTCTGATTTACATTCCACTGCCCAGAGTCAGGCCGCCATCGACCGTCAGCACCTGACCTGTGATATATGAGGACTCGTCGCTGGCAAGAAACAACACCGCGTTGGCGATGTCTTCTGGTTCACCCAGACGCCGCACTGCGATCTGCTTTTTGATTTCCTTGCCGGCCGCGTTGCGGATGGCTTCCGTCATGTCCGTAGCGATAAAGCCCGGCGCGACTGAGTTGACCGTGATGCTGCGTTTGCCCATTTCATAGGCGAGGCATCGTGTGAAACCGTCAATGCCACCTTTGGTCGCGGCGTAGTTCGTCTGCCCCGGATTGCCGTATCGACCGGCAACACTGGAGATATTGATAATCCGCCCGTAGCGAGCCGACATCATGTGCTGCATGCCCGCTTTGCAGTAGTAGTACATACTGTTGAGGTTCGTGTTGACGACATCGAGCCACTCAGTCTCACTCATGCGTACCAGCAGGTTGTCCCTGATGATGCCTGCATTGTTGACGAGAATGTCGAGCTTCTCCCACTTCTCGACGACCGCATCAACGACCTCCGCAGCTCGTGCACCGTTGGCCGCGTCCGCCTGAAACGCGATGGCTTCGTGCTGGTCGAGTTCCAGTTCTTTGACCAGATTGCTGGCGGCTTCCTCGTTCGAGTTGTACGTGAAAGCGACTTTGGCCCCTTCTTTGGCCAGCGCCCAGACAACTCCCTTGCCGATTCCTCGGCTGCCGCCAGTTACCAGCGCTGTTCTTCCTGCAAGTCGCATAATCACGCCCTGTTGTATGTATTCGCTTAGGAGTCAAGCCGCTCGATTCGTGTGAATTCGGCGACGAGTCATTCAGCCGGTGGTGTGTAGAGTTGAGCGAACAGCTCGCGCATCTTCGTCTTCAGCTCCTCGTCGGATTTCGCCAGTGCCGGATTCCGGTCAGTCAGGTTGAGCTGCTGCAGAGTGATTCGTGCCGAGACGGCCGACTCCGTTCCATCGATGATCCCCTCTGCCTTAAACGTGCATTCGTCCTCGCCCCACTTGTGCGTCTTGACCGTAACCTGAAGCTGCCGTCCGGGCGTCACAAAGCTGTTGAATTTCACGGCTTTCGCCTGCTTCAACAGAATCGTCGAGCACCGGAAATCCTCGGTCGCCCGCATCAGCCAGGCACCGGATTGCACCAGTGCTTCGACCATCATTACACCCGGTAGCACAGCGAACCCGGGAAAATGGTCCTGCAGGTACTCTTCAGCCAGCGACAAATTCTTGACCGTCGAGATTGATTGACCCTTATCAAGTTCGACGATGCGATCAACAAGCGTGAACCGCATGAGGGTTTCCAGTCGGGCTGACACGAACGGAGAATCCGTGTGCAGGCCAGAGGCAAAACGTTAGGTGAATTGGTGGAGCATCCTGAACCGGTTCCGAACAAGGCTTGTTCGGACGCATCCTGACGTGAGGTGCCAGCGAGGCTGGCCTGCCGAAATTGAGGCGTACCCAGGGACAACTCGACGCCCTCAAGTCCCCGGGCAGCATTTGTGGTGGGATGAAGAAGAGCCACTCTACCCATGCCGGAATCGCGATTCAACCAATCAGCGGACTCGCCGTAAGCCCGACATATCAACTGATTTGAGTGCGTTTTACCTCAACTCAATAGACCACCCAGTTCGGACAGATGCTGCAGTTCCAAGTGGGCGTCGCCGTGGTCTGGTTCGCGATCGAATTTCTCGTAGGCAGCGTATTGTTGAATCCATGCCGCCTTCATGCCGAATCGCAGAGCTCCCTGAATGTCGCCCAGCCAGTTGTCGCCCACGAACAGCACCGCGTCGGCAGACACGTTCAAATCCGACACCACTTGCTGAAACAGTCGCGGATGGGGTTTCACGTGCCCGACGTCGCCCGAGACGATCACTGACCCGAACCACTGATCGAGCCCGTGCTCGGCCAGGCTGTGTCGGATCGAGCGACTGCAGGGGTAGTTCGAAATCAGTCCGAGCTGGAATCGCTCCTGCAACCGTTCGAGCAGCTCATGGACTTCGGGATCAACACGGACACAGCCAGTCATGGCCAGGAAACGAACTTCCAGGAGTTCCGCGACCTGATTCTCGGTCGGATCCGTCTCGTACAGTTTGCGGACCAGACTGGCCGTGATCGTGGCCAGATCGTGTTCGACGAATTCGCCCTGGTAGGGTGATCGACGTTCCTCGTGCTGGATTGCTGTGAGTTGATCGAAGTCGTGAGGTCCGAACATCTCGTGCATCGCGGCACTCAACTTACGATCACACGTCTCGACCTGTGCGGGTCCAAACTCGATCAGCGTGTTGCCGTAGTCAAAGACAACCGCTTCGATTTCCTGAGCCAGTCGTTGCATCCGTTTCCTCGGCCTGTGATTCAGTTCGAGCTACACTCCGCGCCGCATTCTGGCGCATGCCGCTATCGATCAACCAGCAAAGGCAACCCATGTCCGCGACGTATTCCGACTACGCGAAGATGATTGACCACTCGTTGCTGCCTCCGACAACGACCGTCGAACAACTCGAAGCCGGATGCCAGTTGGCGCTGGACTACGACGTTGCGAGCGTCTGCATGCTGCCGTATTTCCTGAAACGCGGCGCGGAAATCCTCGCCGGTAGCACGGTCAAAGCCAGTACGACCATCGGTTTCCCACACGGCGGCCACACAACGACGATCAAGCTGGCCGAAGCTCAGCAGTCGGTCGCCGATGGCTGCGAAGAACTGGATATGGTGGTCAACATCAGCCAGGTCCTCACCGGAAACTGGGACTACGTGCGGTTTGAAATCGTGGGTGTCGTCGAGATCGCCCACGACGCCGGACAGAAAGTGAAGGTCATCTTCGAGAACTGCTATCTGGACGATGACCAGAAGATTCGTCTTTGTCAGATTTGCACCGAGGCCGGCGCTGACTGGGTCAAGACGTCAACTGGATATGGTACCAGCGGGGCAACACACGACGATCTGCGTCTGATGGTGGCGAACACTCCGGATCACGTGCAGGTCAAAGCGGCGGGAGGAGTCCGCGACTTCGAGGGTCTGGTTGCCGTCCGCGAGATCGGCGTCACACGCTGCGGAGCCAGCCGCACGAAAACGATTCTCGACGAATGCCGCGAGCATCTGGGCCTCGATCCGATCGGTGGCTCACATGAACCGAGTGCCGGTGGGTATTAGACGCGTATTTGAGTAGCCGAAGTCGCCAGACTTTGGTTGATCGGCAATGTTCGGCGCGGGTCTCCCGACCCCGCCGCCATATTGACCGCAGGTCTCCTGCGCCCATGAGAGGGCAATTCGTCAGTTTTACAGTCCAGTCCACCGGGGAGACCTTCGGTCGGGTCCGCGGCGGGGTCAGAGACCCGCGCCGAACAAGTCCGACGGGCTCGCAGCGGCCGCGCCACTTCAGGATTCTTACGTGAGTGATTCATCAAACACAGAGACTGTGCACGTCAATCTGGCGGAGCGCAGTTACGACATCCGGATCGCCAGCCGCTGCCTGGGCGCGATCGGCGTGTCAGCCAACGAGTGGTACGAGCAGAAGTTCTCGGGGTCGGCAGATCGGCGCACGGCACTGGTCGTGACCGATCGCAATGTCGCTCAACACGCGACAGTTGTTCGGGACAGCCTGACGGAAAGCGGCTGGACTGCGGAACTGGTTGAGCTGGAACCGGGGGAACCGACGAAATCGCTGTCTGTCATCGCCGGCCTGTACGACCGCATGGTGGAGATGCAGGCAGACCGCAAAACGGCCGTCGTGGCCGTCGGTGGTGGAGTGATTGGGGACGCCGCCGGATTCCTCGCCGCAACCTACGGGCGCGGCGTGCCGTTCATTCAAGTCCCAACCAGCCTGCTGGCCGATGTCGACAGTTCGGTCGGTGGCAAGGTGGGTGTGAATCACTCAGCGGCCAAGAATTTGATTGGTTCGTTCTATCAGCCGTTGGGAGTCTTCATTGATACCGCAGTCCTCGACACGCTGCCCGATCGCGACTATCGCAGCGGACTCGCCGAGGTGATCAAGTACGGTGTGATCCTTGATGCCAAATTCTTTGAATGGCTGGAGCAAAACGTCGATGGGCTGAACAGTCGCGACCAGGCAGTGCTGCGGCATGTCATCGCTCGTTGTTGCCAGTTGAAGGCTGATGTCGTTGAGCAGGACGAACACGAACGCACGGGAGTTCGGGCCGTGCTGAATTACGGGCACACATTCGCACACGCTTTCGAAGCGCTGTGTGGATACGGCGAACTGCTGCACGGCGAGGCTGTTGCGATCGGAATGCGGTACGCGAGTGTCCTGGCCGAGAAGCAGGGGCTGATTGACGCCTCGATCACCGAACGACAGCAAAGGCTGTTGGAGCAGGTGTCACTGCCAGTCAGCGTGCCAGCCGGCAGCCACCTGGGCGGGGATGACATCATGGCAAAGATGCGGCTCGACAAGAAAACGGTCAGCGGCCAGCTCCGCTTCGTCCTGCCGACTCGACTGGGCCATGTCGAGACATTCAGTGATGTCCCGGAAAGCGACGTGCGCAGCGTCCTCGCCGAACTCGGCGACTGAAAATCCTCGTTGTTTGTGTGCAGGCAACAGTCGTAGAATGCACGCAGGCTGACAACTCACGGGGTCCCGAATGAACCGAGTTTCCGGCATATACGAGAATGGCCGAGTCATCATCGACTCGGCTGCTGACTGGCCTGAGGGTTCGCGCGTTGAGGTCTCGCTTGTGGGTTCAGTTCCAGATATTCCCATCGCAGGCGAATCAGGCGGTATCCGTCCAGAGTTCGAGAACGCATTAAACGACACGACAGGAGTCGGTCTGGACGAATCGCTTTGGCCGGAGACACCACAGGAACGCAAACTCTGGCTGAACTGGTTCGACACGCGCGGGTCACTGGACCTGACACCGGAGGAACAGACCCGTATGGAGTCGTTCTGGCAGGACTCGCGAGCCGAACAGAAAGAACTGGTCCGCGAGAGCTGGGAAGTTGAAGGGCCGTCAGAAGAATGAGTCGGTATCTGCTCGACACAGGAATCGCCAGCGACCTCATCAACCGCCGCAACGGAGTCGAGCAGAAGGCCCGCGAAGCGATGCAGCGCGGAGACCGCCTCGGCATCGGCACGCCCGTCCTGGGCGAATTGGTCGGGGGTATCGAACACTGCAACGATCCTCCGCGTCAGCGCAAAGCCCTGCAGCATGGTTTACGTGGCATCGCGCTTTGGCCGTTCGATTCCGCAGCCGCGTGGGAATACGGCCGAACGTACGCGGAACTGCGCCGCCTCGGCCGACCGCTGCAGCAGGTCGACATTCAGATTGCCGCAATTGCCCTGACTCTCGGTGACTGTGTTGTCGTCACTAAAGACTCGGACCTGTCAGACGTACCGGGGCTGAAAGTCGAGAACTGGTCGCAGCCGTAAGAGTACTCAGCTTGCCTGTTGAGCGAACAGTGCCTGCTTATTTGACTGGCAGAGAACTCTCTTTGTGATTTCCAATTCCGGCCCGTTTCGGACGTTTGGGTGTTTCTGTCCGATTGCAGGTTGACCGACTGCCTGCAGATTGTGCAGGATTCGCCCCATTCAATTCATTCACGCCCGACGCTTGCCCGTATGACTTCCCAATCCGAAAACACCCCGCTGGCCGGCATGATCGGTACCAGTCCGGCCATGCAGCAGGTGTATGAGCTGACTCGACTGGTTGCACCGACGACCACGACGGCTCTCCTGACGGGCGAGACCGGGACCGGAAAAGAGCTGGTCGCACGCGCCATTCACGAACTCAGTCCACGAGCCAGCGGACCGTTCATCCGGGTCAACTGCGGAGCGCTCAGTGAGAGCCTGCTGGAAAGTGAATTGTTCGGGCACGTGAAAGGTGCCTTCACAAGCGCGCATGAAAACCGAACGGGACGGTTTGAAGCGGCACACGGCGGCACGATTTTTCTCGACGAGATCAACTCGGTCAGTGTCACACTTCAGGTCAAGCTGTTGCGCGTGCTGCAGGAACATGAGTTTGAGCGAGTTGGCGACACGCGAACCGTGCAGGTCGATTGTCGAGTCATCGCGGCCACTAACTGCGATCTGCTGGACGAAATCGAATCCGGCGAGTTTCGTGAAGACCTGTACTACCGGCTTAACGTCGTCCCCATTTATCTGCCGCCGCTGCGTGAGCGACCGGACGACATTCCGCAACTGGTCGAGCACTTCGTCGCCTGGTACGCAACGGCGGCCGGTCGGCCGACTCCGGCAATCGGGAAGGAGACCCTGGGTGCGCTGCAAAGCTACTCATGGCCGGGCAACGTGCGCGAATTGCAGAACTATGCGGAGCGGGCTCTGGTGCTGATGCGGGGTGGCGAATTCACTCCCGATCTGTTGCCGCCGCATGTTCGCGGGCTGGCTCCCGTGCGGATTGGTCGAACGCGATCTGGTGGAGCGAGCAAGGCCGCGGAAGAACTGGTCACTCTGGGACTGACCGACTACGCTGACGACCCGAAACCGTACGAAAAAGTGATGGCCCTGATCGAGCGGGAATTACTCGCACAGATGCTGCGTCGCTGTCAGGGAGTGCAGATCAAGGCGGCCGAGAAGCTCGGCATCAACCGCAATACACTGCACAAGAAAGTGATGGATTACGGGCTCGACAATTCGAATTCGTAGAGTTGCCAGGAGTTCCCTCTCCCCTTTGGGCGGAGAGGGTTAGGGAGAGAGGGAGAGCCGGCTCATGGAGAAAGTCAGCGTTGCCTGCATTTTCTTCAGCTACGTTGTGGCGGTCGTGTTCGCGTTCCTGCGTTTGCGAGGCCGGAGCGCAATCAATCGCTGGACCACGCTGCTGATGACGATGGCCGGCTTCGTCGCCAACACGATTTATCTGATCGTCCGCAGCCGCAATGCTGATCTGCCGCCGTTGCTGGCGTCGACGCATGACTGGATTCTGGTCGTGGCTTGGGTCGCCATCCTGCTGTATTTGTTCCTGACGATCCTGGACAGCGAACTGCCATTGGGCGTGTTTGTGCTGCCACTCGTGCTGCTTCTTGTCGCGGTTTCACCGTTTGTCGGACTGGAGCCGAACTCACCTGGGCAACTCGATCCACGCCGCGGCTGGCTGATGCTGCATGCGGCGTTGCTCGTGTTCGGAATTGTCGGTGTTACCGTCAGCCTGATCCTGGCAGTGATGTATCTGGTTCAGCATCGTCGCCTGAAGCGCCGTCAGGGAATGCAGACGGGCGTGCATCTGCCGAGTCTGCCTCGACTGGCCCGCTGGAACCGCCTGGCAGTCGTCGTATCTGTTCCCACTCTGACGCTGGGCATGCTGGCGGGCGTACTGCTTGGGCAGAATCAAGTACTGCTGGACGTTGTGTCGGATCCCATTGTCATTGGGAGCGGCATCGGCTGGCTGGTGATGGTGGGCTTTTTTCTGTGGCTTCTGTCGACGGATCGACCAGCCGAGAAGCAGGTCGCGATGCTGACGGTGTGGGCGTGTGGGTTCCTGTTACTGACCATCGTTGGACTGCAGGTCGTTAGTGGCGGACATCAGATGGGACCCGCGCACGCTGCGGCCAAAAGGTCGGCCTGATCATGTCCGGCATTTTCCAGCTCGTCAGTGAATTCTCCCCCGCCGGAGATCAGCCGCAGGCCATTGAAGCTCTGACGAAGGGCTTCGCCGACGGCAAACACGAGCAGGTGCTGCTGGGCGTTACCGGTTCAGGCAAGACGTTCACGATGGCGAACGTCATCGCGAATCTGAATCGTCCGACGCTGGTGCTGTCGCACAACAAGACGCTGGCCGCTCAGCTGTATGGCGAGTTCCGCGCGTTCTTCCCCAACAACGCGGTCGCGTATTTCGTCAGCTACTACGACTACTATCAGCCCGAAGCGTATATCCCGCAGCGCGACATCTACATCGAAAAAGACTCGTCGATCAACGAGGAGATCGACCGGCTGCGGCTGCTCGCAACGAGTGCTCTGGTCAGTCGCCGAGACGTCGTTGTCGTGGCCAGTGTGAGTTGCATTTACGGTCTAGGTTCCCCGAAGGACTATCTCGACATGATGGTCCCGCTGATGGTGGGCGACGAAGTCGATCGCGACAAGCTGCTGCTGAAGCTGGTCGATATTCACTATCAGCGAAACGACTACGAACTGGCCCGCGGACGCTTCCGGGCGCGGGGCGACACAGTGGAAGTCTGGCCGGCGTACGAGGAATTCGCGTACCGCATCGAACTGTGGGGCGATGAGGTCGAAACCCTTTCCGTCATTAACCCGCTGACTGGTGAAGAGGCTCGCAAGCAGGACGCGATTTACATCTACCCGGCAAAGCACTTCGTTCTGCCTCTGGAACGCATCGAGAAAGCAGTCATCGAGATCGAAGGCGAACTGGCACATCGTCTGAAAGAGCTGAAGAAACAGGGCAAGCTGCTGGAGGCTCAGCGTCTGCAGGCGCGCACAAAATACGACGTCGAACTCCTGCGTGAGGCCGGATTCTGTCCGGGCATCGAGAACTACAGCCGAGCCCTGGCAGGCCGCAAGCCGGGCGAGCCGCCATACACGCTACTCGACTTCTTCCCCGACGACGCGCTGGTCATGATCGACGAGTCGCATGCCACGATCCCGCAGATACGAGCAATGTGGGCAGGTGACAATTCCCGCAAGACGACGCTGGTCGAGCACGGCTTTCGATTGCCCATGGCACTCGATAACCGGCCGCTGAAATTCGAAGAATGGGACAAACGTCCGCAGCAGCGGCTGTTTGTTTCAGCGACTCCGGCGGACTGGGAACTGGAGCAGACTGGCGGTGAGATCGTCGAGCAGATCATCCGGCCAACCGGGCTGGTCGATCCGGAAATTCGCGTCGTACCTGCTCGCGGTCAGGTGCCGCATCTAATGGACGAGATCCGCGGACGTGCTGAGATGGGTGAGCGTGTGCTCGTCACTACTCTGACCAAGCGGCTTGCTGAAGACCTCACCACATACCTGATCGAGGAAGGAATCCGCTGCAAATGGCTGCATTCGGAACTCAACGCGATTGAGCGTGTCGAAATTCTGCGTGAGCTGCGGGAGGGCAAGTTCGATGCGGTTGTAGGTGTGAACCTGCTACGTGAAGGCCTCGACCTGCCAGAGGTCTCACTGGTCGCCATCCTCGACGCGGACAAAGAGGGATTCCTGCGAAGCGCGACGAGTCTGATTCAGACAATTGGTCGATCGGCCCGTAACGTGAATGCTGAAGTCGTTCTCTACGCGGACAAAATCACGGACTCGATGCAGCAGGCGATCGAAGAAACGAACCGCCGTCGCGAGTTGCAGGTTGCTTACAACGCTGAGAACGGCATTACGCCCGAAACGATTCAGAAGGCGATCCGCAAGGGCATTGAAGAAGAGATCGCAGCCCGCAGTGTTGTGCAGGAATCGGCAGGCGTCGACGAGACGCAGTATGTCACGCAGGAGTTCATCAACGAGCTGGAAGGCGAAATGATGAAAGCCGCCGAGCAACTTGAGTTCGAACGGGCGGCTCAGTTACGCGACCGCGTCCTGCAACTCAAACAGCAGATCGGGCAGGCCGTACCGTTGAGCGATTCGGAACAGTCATCACCACAGAAAAAGAAGCGCCGAGGACGCCGCGGATCTGGCGGCGGCCGCCGTGTGCCCAAGCCAGAGAAACCCGCGTAGGTCATCGATTACCAGGAAACGTGAATGCCAATCACGTAGGCCGGAACAAGCTCCGCGCAGTTCCGGCACGGTTGCGCGATCACCGCCGGAACTGCGCTGCGCTTGTTCCGGCCTACACTCGATTCACTGACCACTCGAAAACGCAAATCCCAGTTGCGTGAGCCGTTGCTGAATTTCCGGGTCTGCCAGCAGCGAGCGGAACAGTTTGACGGCAGGTCGATCCCGTCGACTGTTGGGAATCAGAAAGTCATAATGCTCATCGCGGAGAGACAGAAACCCGAGGCCATACTCATTCGCTACCGTGTCAATCGCGACACCCCAGTCGGCTCGCTGCTGAACGACGGCTGTGGCCACGGCGTTATGCGATTTCGTCTGTACGTTGTACCCCGGGGGACGGGCATCGCTCAGTATTTGATCAACCAGCACGCGTGTCCCACTGCCGGGATTGCGATTGATCAGCGTGCAGTCAGGATCGGCGAGCGCCGCGGCAACGGCCTCTTGGACACTGCGACCTTCGAACCGCTTATCGCCTGGACGGAACACGATGCCCTGCCGTCGGCGATAGCCGGTCTGCAATTGCAGTGAGTCCGTAAGCAGATGCTCGTTGTAGGTCTCGGTGTCCGGGTTCATCAGATGGACGCCAGCGATATCGCATTCGCCGCGCCGCGCTGCTGTTGCTCCTCCCATACTTCCCACATGCAACACCTTGGCGGTGACGCCACGCTGACGCAGTTCACTCAACAGCACATCCAGTCCAACACAGTGACTGCCGATCACCACCAGGTCCGCTGGTTGCAGGCTGCTTCCCAGCAACTGCACAGGAACGCGACTGCCTTCGTCCAGGATTTCTGTGTGCTGATCAATGGTGATGAAACCATCGGCCAGACTGAACGTCGTGACAGAACCAGAGCCCTTGCCCATCGGCCACGCTGTCAGGCCGTCATCGCCCTGCACCAGGCTGACGAGCAGATATTCGGTGCGACCACGGTCCGAATTGATCCGCATGGGAACGGTGGCTTCGACAGTCTGACTCGCTTCCGGCGGCAAGCCGGCCATCGCACGCAGCACGGGTGCGACGAACTCATGGAACGTGAAGATTGCTGACGTCGGAAAACCAGGCAGCACAACAACCGGCTTGCCACCGGTCACGGCCAGGCAGATCGGCTTCCCGGGTTTCAGGGCGACTCCATGAGCCACAATGCCGGGGTCTGTCAGTTCGCTGACGACCTGATAGGAAAGATCGCCAGCTCCCTTGGACGTGCCACCTGACAGAATCACGGCATCACAATCCATTGCCGCTTTGACGATTTCCCGCAGTCGTTCGACGTCGTCGCGCACCGTTCCCAGAGGAACGGGCTCGCAACCGAGTTCACTGACAGCAGCCGTGAGAATCGCCGCGTTCGAGTCATATACGGAGCCCAACGGCAGCGACTCGCCGGGTGCAACGATCTCGTTCCCGGTCGAGATAATGGCCACTCGCGGCCGTTTCCAGACTTCCACGGCTTCAAGCCCGAGCGCGGCCACCACACCGATCTCGCGCGACGTCAAAACCTGACCAGCACGCAGCGCGGTTTCGCCACGAGCGATGTCCGTTCCGGCGAACGTGACAAACTGGCCAGAGGCGGCGGCGTGGAACACCTGCAATTGAGCGCCATCAGAACTCTCCGCGTGCACGGCTTCGGTGTGCTCAATCATGACAACCGCATCCGCCCCGCGCGGCACTATGCCGCCGGTTGCAATCGGAGTCGCCGTACCGGAATGAACTTCCAGGGCCGGCGCGTTCCCCGGCGAAAGGACTTCCGGGTTGATCGTCAATTCACGCGGCGTCTCTTCCATCGCACCCGCCGTGTCGGCCGCCTGTAATGCGAAACCATCCACGTTGGATCGATCGAAAGCCGGAACATCGATCTGCGAAACAACATCAACCGCCAGCACGCGGTTGAGCGCTTGACTCAGTGGAATGCATTCGCGTTGTCGCGGCTGCGAGTCGAGATGTTCCGTGAACCGTTCGGTCGCTTCATCCCGGCTGATGACCTGCAGAAACTGCTTCTGGCGGACGGCGTCGCGCCATTCGTTTGTGTCGGGTTGCTGAGTCATGTGGTGTCGTGTCGATCAGGCAGACGTCGAGAAGGAACATGCCAATGCGCCCGACACATGAGTCTTGAAGTTGCACACTTCAGTCCCGAAGGGACGTGGGCAAATAGCCCGGGGTTTCAACCCCGGGAAAATCAGCCATTTCTGAACCACAGCCCCGGAGGGGCGACGGCAATTCCGTTTCGGTCTCTGCCGTCGCCCCTCCGGGGCTCATTGAAGCTTTCACCGCTTGTTTCCCGGGGTTGAAACCCCGGGCTACTCGCCTTTACCCCTCCGGGGCAGCAAAACTGTGCAACTTCAAAACTTGCGCGTCGGGCTAACGTGTAACGCTGGTGTTCTTTCCGCCCGTTCGCCTCTACAAAACGGCGGACCGTGGATCGGCGAAGTTCGGCCGGTCGGAACCGGGAGCGGATTGTGACCAATTCCGCCGCCTGTCGCGATGCAGGGTTCAGCGTGCGGGAGGCCGGAACTGTCAATCGCAGTTGACCGCGTCCTATCTTACTTTGCGTCAGTCGACTCGATCGCGAACAGGCGATTCTTAACGCCGACATAGAGCGTGTTTCCGGCAACGCAGGGGCTTGAGTAGACCGAATTTCCCATGTAGTTCTCGGCCAGAAGTTTGCGGTTGCTGGACAGCTCAAACACCGCGACGTCGCCGTCTTCGTCGCAGGCATACACTTTCTGATCGACGATCAACGGGGCGGATACCCATGTGGCCGCGAAAAGATCGTAATTCCAGTGATACTTGCCGGTCGCAGCGTCCATGCAATGCAGCATTCCGCTGTGATCGCTGAGGAATAGCAGACCGTCGGCGATCGCCGGTTGAGCGCACGAACGATTGATCCGCTCGTCGAAACTCAGCTTGCCGTCCGTGTTGTGATCTTGGCCAGCATAGTCCCAGACGACTGCGGAATCGGGATTCGGCTGGATCAGTTCACCGGAGAAGCCACTGACTGCTTCCCGGCGCGTACGCGCGTGTCCGGTGCGACCTCGAAGCCGAGTCGGGCTGATATCCGAGCCATCCATGCGTCTGGTCGGATCAATGCACCACAGATGACCTGGTCCCTCCCCATGTTCAACATCCTGCCCGATCGCCACGTAGACCTTGCCGTCGTAGATCACGGGCACGGTGATGTACTCGCAGCGATTTCCGCGTCCTCCCAGGACGTACTGCGAGTGCTTCGTATTGCAGTCGAATTCCCACAGCAGTTTCGAGCCGCCCTGGCCATCACCGGCCGGATCGAAGCTGTAAAGCCATCCGTCGCCACCGGGAAACAGTACCTGCGGTCGGCCGCCAAGCACGGCATACGCCGGAGACGACCATGATCCGTGCATGACAGCGGCCCCTGGCGAGTTGTCCTTCCAGATCAATTCGCCCGTGCGTCGGTTCAAAGCGATGAACGCCGGAGCGGTCGGTGCCGGCAGGTTGATATGAGACTCATCGACTCCGTTACCCGTGACGACGAACAATGCATCGCCCGCGAACGTGCATGAGCACGTACACATGTTGTGCGGAGAAATGCCCAGTTTCCCGATCATGTCAAACTTCCAGACGACGTCCGCTTCGTCGTCCGCACGCACACTCTCGGCCGTGAATGGCCCGTCGTTCTGCTCATCCTGAAAACCGAGCGTGTCCAGACACACGACTTCGCCCCGATTCGTCACAACCCAAAGTCGTTCCCCATCGACAACCGGAGTCGAAACGAGTCCCTGATACGGCCAGTCCTGCACACGACCGGTCTCCAGCTTCTTGACCGAGTACTGCCACTGGAATTTGCCAGTGCATTCGTCAAGGCAAACAAGGCACCCAAGATCGACGGTTCTCGCTGGGAATCGCTTGATCAACCCGGCCCCGTTATTCGTCCCAATAAAGATGCGGCCATTGGCCACAATCGGCGATCCGAAGGTCTGCGAACCGAGCTGAGTTGACCACTTGATGTTCTTCCCGGTCTCGGTGTCCCATTCAATCGGGATGCCCCGCCCTCGCGGAGCATTGTTCCGCAGACTCGTCCCGCCCCACTGCGGCCAGTCGTGTTTCCCCACCTTGAGCTTTGGCAGACGGTAAGAGTCGAACTTCGTGTCGCCGTTCTCAAGCTGCTGGGCGAATCCATTTCCTGCTGCCAGCCACACGATGGAATGAGCCAGTGCGATGTTCAACCAGATTTTCACGGACATGCCTTAACTGATGGAAGTGAGCGACTCGAATCGTGCTGCGAGTTGGACCGTGACAAGAGTCACCGTTCGGACCGTGAGTTGTCGCCAGCCAGTGGCAAACTCGCTCTGTTCGGCGCGCTCTGTTCGGCGCGGGTCTCCCGACCCCGCCGCGGTGCTGACCGCAGGTCTCCCGTGTCCATGAGTGGTTTATCGATCGCGCAGTTGACCGGGGAGACCTTCGGTCAGGTTTTCGGCGGGGTCGGAGACCCGCGCCGAATCGTGAATCGTCGTAGATACGCTGCAGGCGTTTTACCCAATAGCCTGGGGTAAGCGCAGCGCCACCCCAGTTAGAAAACCTGAGAGACCCGAACGCTGAAGGCGTTCCACAAATCAATCCGTCTGTAAAACCCTTTCAGGGTAGAAATGCTGGTTGACATCCCAACCTGGGGTGCGCCGCTTCGCATCGACCCCAGGCTATTGGGTGAAACGCCTTCGGCGTAAGGCAGGCAGTCTTCAATAAACATTGTCACACGCTGTGAAACACCCTACACAGACCTCGATTCGACCGCACGACGGAAAGCGGTCCATGCCCAGTCGTGACATGGAGGAAATGATGAGCCGATTGATCTGTGCCACATGCCTGTTTGCTGTCGTCGTCCTGGGATCCGTCGAAGCCCGTGCACAGCAGGTCGGTTCACCGCCCGTCGTGCCATCGATGAAGGAGCCGGGACGGTTCAAGGAGTACGCGCGGGCCGCCCAGATTTTTCTCCGCGATCACACGGATTCACCTGAGGCACCGCGCGTCACTTTCGACATGATGCTTCTGCTCAGCGTGACCGACAACGTTAAGGGCGAGCAGCAGCTGAAGAAAATCCTGCTGAAGAGATACCCGTTGAGTCCGTACGCAGTTTTTGCTGTCAGGAGTTTTCCGAAGCCGGAGAAATGCCGGGAGTTTCTGCAGGAGTTCTTCCGAGAAGGCGTGCGTTCTGATTTTCCTTCCGCGATACTGGAACGCTTCGCCTTCGGAGTCAACGTTGGGCTGGACAAATACGGCCACGAACTGCTGTCGGACGAAGATTTTCTGCTGCAATGCGCATTCGCTGGCAGCGCATCCGAAAAAACAACGGTGGTCACACGTGTGCGTGAGAAGCTGCAGTCGGCAAACGAAGAAACGCAACAGATTGCACGCATCCTTATGAGCGTCGACCCGTCGTCTGCGGAGCGGTTTCTGGCTCTGAGACCGTTTTCCGGTCGATCCGGAGTTCGCCGGATTCTGCCCTACCTGCAGGCGGGCATGACTGCCGCGGAGAAGAACTCCAGTGCCGTCCAGTTGGCTGTGGCGAAGACGTATTTGCGCGACGGCAAGCTCGCTGAGGCGTACCCGATTCTGAAAGGCCTGCAGAATGAGGACTCCGATGTGCAGCTCGTGACCTGGACCGCGTGGGCCGCAGCGGCATCCGGAGACAAAGACACCGCACTGCAACTGTTGGGTGGCATCGTGAAGGATGCCAGTGACCCGGCGAAGGAATCCGCGCGGCAACTGGCCGCGAGTCTGCCAGATCACGAAGCCGCTCTGGATGCTCATGCCACTGCATTGCATGCGATCAGTCAGCAGTTTCTCAAGGGCGACCAGGCAATCGAAATCTCGGGACGATACGTCCCCGAAGAGGGTGCTCCGCTGGCCTTCTACCTGGCGTACGACGAAGCCAGCAGGTTCGCGGACGCCGTGATTCGCAAGAACGACCTGGTGATGGCCGTTCGCATCGACGGTGAGAAAGCGAGTGTCTCGTTGCCTGGAGAAGACGTGGAGCACATGTACGCGACTGGTTCGAGTCTGCCTCAACCGAAATTCGAATTGAGTCAGTCACCTGAGGGCGCGGTCAGCTTCAACTTCAACGCGGCGATTGGCGACAAGAGTCAGGCGGGGCAAGGTTCAGTGCAGTCACTGTTCGCGTCGCCGATGCTGTCGACGAAAGCCAGGCTGCACGCATTGCTGTCAGCCGGAATCAAGCGCGGCTCGTTTCCCGAGGTCGTCAACGACGCCGACACAGGGGACCGAATACTGCGATGGATCTCGCTGCAGATGGACGAGCCCGTGCCGCACATCGTCGAGCTGCGGGTCTCGCCTGAGGGGCGATTGACTGCGCTTCGAGCCGACAACCTCGTGATCGACCACATGCGCTACGGAAAACGCGGTTCGTTCGAATTCGCGCCGCCGGTCGTTCCAGAGCGAACGGTACAGCGTCACGAAACTGCCGCGCCCAGCATGATGTTTCAGTTGTTCGGAGCAGTGACGACACTGCTGGAATCAGGTGGCTGATTCGTCCGACTGGTGCAACTTCCGCAGCTTGTACTTCTGCAACTTGCCGGTTGCTGTGCGCGGGAGTGAGTCACAGAACCGAACGATTGTCGGGCACTTGAAGTGCGCCAGTCGTTCGCGGGCAAAGTCGATCAGTTCGCGTTCCGTCGTGACGGCGTCGGAATTCAGGACAACGATTGCCGCGACGGTTTCGCCCCATTTCTCATGCGGCAACCCGATGACGGCGACTTCGGCGACGGCCGGATGTGAGAACAGAGTGTCTTCCACTTCGATCGAAGCCACGTTCTCGCCGCCGGTGATGATCACGTCCTTCCTGCGGTCCGAGATGGTTAGAACCCCCCCGTCGTCAATGCGTCCGCCATCGCCGGTGTAGAACCAGCCGTCACGGATCGCGTTGTCCGTTGCCTGCGGATCGTCCCAGTATCGATCCAGGACAACGTTACTTTGAGCCATGACTTCGCCCACCGAATCTGTGCGCAGCGACGAGCCCAGGACCGGAGCGCCGGCCCGGACCAGACGTCGGGCTCGTTCTGCGGAAGAGAGTGAATTGTCTTCCAGACTGGACCGATTGACCGTCAGAATCGGCGAGGTCTCGGTGAGCCCATAAGCCTGAATGAACTCCCAGCCCAGCTCGGTCTCAACACGTTCAATCAGTTGTGTCGGAGGCGCCGCTCCCGCGACAACGATTCGCACGCGATCGCGTCCGGGAATGGGTCCTTCCCATTGCTGAGCCGCCGCAAGAACCGACGCAACGACCGTCGGAGCTCCACACATCAGCGTCACGCCGTGCTGCTCAACCCGCCGCAGGATCTCGGCTCCATCCACATTCCGCAGCACGACCTGCTTCATTCCGAGTCCCGTTGCTACATACGGCATGCCCCAGCCGTTGGCGTGAAACATCGGGAGCGTGTGCAGATACACGTCGCGATCGGTCACGCCCAGATGCAGACCGAAGACGGTCGCATTGGTCCACAGATTACGGTGCGTCAGACACACGCCCTTGGGACGTGCCGTCGTCCCACTCGTGTAGTTAATTGTGGCCAGATCATCTTCACAGCCAGCCCACTCCTGTGGTTCCGCCGTCGCCGCGAACATCTGACGGTCGCCGTCATGGTCCAGAACAATCCGGCGCGGTCCGATGCCTGCCAGTAACTCGTCAAGCTCGGGATCCACAAGCAGCAGCGTTGCTCCGCTGTGCTCAAGGATATACGCGATCTCGTCACGATTGAGCCGAAAGTTGACCGGTACCAGCACACGTCCGAAACCGCTGACACCGAAGAACGAAACCAGCATGCGTGCCGAGTTCTTCGACACAATCGCGACCCGTTCCCCGAGACCAATCTCCATCGCGTCCAGCGTCGCCGCCTGAGCGCTCGCCATCCTCGCGACGTTCCCGTAGCTCAGTTCACCAATTGATGCACCGACATCACCGGGTTCATCCACAACGCCAGTGCGTCGACTGAAAACTGTACTGGCACGGTTCAGGAAATCGCTGATTGTGAGAGGTGTGTGCATGCTGCCTGCCGATGAGTGGATTACTTTGAAGGTTGCAGGATCCCGGCAATCCGCGCCGCCATCATCTGATGTCCCGAGTCTGACAGGTGAAGCGAATCGAGCGTAGCGTCGTCGCCACCAAATACGACAGATGCAAGCACGCTTCGTGGGATCAGAGACACTGAGTGCTGATGCGCCGCTGCTCGCTGAGCCGTTCCGTACCCATTGCAGAACGGCGGCAGAGGTAACTCGAACATGACGACAGTCCGCCCCGACTGACAGACCTCGGACAGCAACTCGTCAAGTCTCCGGGCAAACTCGTCTGACGACATGCCGCTCAGTAGATCATTGCCACCAATTTCAATCAGAACAAAACACTCAGCGGGAAGATCCGCTGCCTGTCTCAGTGCAGACTGTATTGTTGCTCCAGCTCTGGCGTGGTTGACAGTCTCCACTTCGAGATAACTCCCCAGACGATCTGGCCAGGGGGGGCCACCTTCTCCCAGACCGGCGCTGAGTGAGTCACCAATGACGTGTACGGGAACGTCAGGCGGGAGTGGAATTGGCACAGGCCATGATTGGATTGTCTGAATACACATGGCCGCGAGAGCCAGCGCAAAGGTCGCCAGACTGCCTGCGAAAACAAATCTCTCACACGTTGAGTCAATCTGCAGAAACGATTGCTTCCACAGGAACGGTCCAGTGGTCCCTTGCCAGCGGTGTCCAGCGGACAGAGCGACGACTCCCGGGACAACAATCAACGGAATCCACGTCAGCCCTAAGGTCGCACAACATGCATAAATGAGGCTTCCAGAAACAAACATCATCGACCCCAAACGGCGCCAGATACGACGGCTCACAGCGAGTAATGGAGCCGATGTCGCCAGGAGCACGATTGCGAAATAGAAGGCATAACCACCAGCAAAGAAGAACGCTGCGAGTCGCATGGTCGAATCCTTCAGCCAGACTGGCGCGTGTTCGTGGCTGTGTTCAGCCACACCATGGAGCATGTTGGCGACCGAACAAAGCCACACAGGTCGACCAGATTCGAGTTCCAGGCGATCCAGACTCGAGCGAGTGCCGCCGACTGTCGTGCTGATGAGTCCCTGTCGATGGATTCTGATCGGGACGCAACCAACAGCACCAGCTCGCCCGTTGTGCGGTCGCGATCTCGAGATTCTGCGGCATGTCGACCGCTACAGGCTCAGCGTGAACGAAGTTCTTCATGATCTCTACTTTCCAGGAACTCAGCCGAACGCCGTTACAAAAGCCACGGCTCGGCTTTGTCGAGAGGGATACCTGCGGCCGTTTCCACTGGTCCCATCGCGGAGATACTTCGTGCCAGGACCACGAGCAATTTCAGTCCTCGGATGCTCGACGCGACGGAGCGAACCTCTCGGTCCGCAGTCCCTGCCGACGGAGCCTGGCGTTCTCGAATACTGCACGCTGTCCAATTCTCGCCACTTGTCTGTCTGCTGTGTTTCGTCGGAGCGGCCTTTCGCACATTCGGTCCGTTCCAGGAGTCCCGTCGTAACCTGCATGAACGCGCCGACCACAGTCGTCGGTCGCGCTGTTGAGTGGAGTGGTCCGTTGGTGGAATTCATCACCATTACCTTCCGGCTGTTAAGAACAGGAAGGGAACAGTAGGCCGGGCATTCGCAAGAAGTCGGCCGAATCGCCGGAGCGTTGCGATGGCTCGTTACTCGCCATTCGAGGACAAGGCGTGGCTCAGACGGGGCGGTGGGGTGATTTATTCCTCGTTCAGTCTGCTGCGGACGCTGCTGATTACAGGACTGATTGTGTACTACGTCGACATTCTGGTGACCCACCGTGGTCCCCAGATTGCTCGAGGTTCATTGGCTGCGACCCACCGATCGACGTGCATCGCCTTCAGGTCGATCGCCCGCTTGTCGGGATACATCCGGACGAGCCGTTCAAGCCGGTACTGATACCACTCGAACGTATCGGGAGCACGGTTCCGTTTCACCCAGTCGAGAAACGTATCCACAAGTGCCGCCAGCGACTCTGCAGAGACTTCGTGCTCATGAGGCAAGGCCATCAGCTCGTGATAGCGGCGGAACGCCTCGTCGCGATCCGAGCCAAGATTGATCTGACGACGGTTGATCTCGACGTACCAGCGTTTGCGAGCCTTCTTGAAAAACGGCTTTGGGAAATGAGCAATAGCGAACCCTCCAGTCTGAATCGGAAGAATCAAACAGAGGCGACCGCAAGGTTCGCTTCGAGGCCCCGAGCCGACTGTTCCCCGGCCGGGACCTGTTTTTCACCGCAAGTTCTCGGACAACGGCATCATAAGCCAGACAGGATTTAACGTAAGTCCTTATCTGGCAAAGCACCCCCGACAGGATTTGAACCTGTGACCTACGGTTTAGGAAACCGTCGCTCTATCCGACTGAGCTACGAGGGCAATGTATTTAATATCAGTGAGTTGCCCCCGCCGGATGGTACCCGACAGGGGCGACGCCACCTGAAACCTTGAGATCAGGCGTGACGCATGTCGCACAAGTCTACCCGCTCGACGAGTTCTCGGAAATCCGCCAGCAAGCGACCGAAAAGGCCTTATCCCGATTTCCCGCTCACACCTCACGCCAGCGGCAAATGGCAGAAGAAGATTTGCGGTAGTACGTGCTACTTCGGGCGATGGGGACGCAGAGTCAACGGGAACATGGAACGCCTGGCGGACGACGGCTGGCAAGAAGCCCTTGCACTCTACAAGACTCAGGCCGACGACCTTCACGCAGGTCGAACTCCGCGAACCACGTCATCGGAGGGACTGGCGGTCAGCGAACTCTGCAACCGATTCCTCACGGCAAAGTAGCAACAGCTTGATTCCAGAGAAATCACAGCCCGGACATTCAACGAATACCGACAGACGACTGACCGGCTCGTCACGACATTCCGCGGGCAACGTCTGGTCGATGATCTTGCTGCCGTTGATTTTGAATCTTTCCTGTCAAACTGCTCTCAAAGCTGTTCCGCACGGAGTTCGAACGACGGCTCCGGGCACAGTTGAGTGCGTCCGTTCTGCCACCGGCGCACGAGTTCCGTCGCGAGTTCGTGTCTGATGTCGAAGCGGTGGGCGATGGAGTGGCCACGCTGAAATACCTGAGCCGGTATGTGTTCCGCACGACGATTACGACTCAACGCATCCTTTCCCCGCAGGCTGGCCAGGTGACGTTTTCGTATCGTCGCAGCGGAGAGCACCACGACCGACAGATGACACTGCCGGTGTTCGAGTTCCTGCGTCGATTCCTGCAACACGTGCTGCCTCGCAGTCTCCACAGGATCCGGCACTACGGCTTCCTGAGCCGCCGCTCAAACATCGACCTCGATCGTCTGCGTGCCGCGATCCTCGAATCGCTGCGGGAGGTCGAACCGGACCTGGAACTGGAAGACCGGTCGGTCCCCGCTGTGCGTCCGACCGAAGACGCCGGACCACGCTGCCCGATCTGCGGAGGCAGACTGATCTTCCAGAGTTTCCACCGCATCCGCCCACCGCCGCTGACACACCGCTGAAACTCAGCCCCGTGAATCAGCCCACTCGTTTCTGAAACCCACCATCAGCGAGCCCGCTCCCGGTCCGCGCCGCGTCCACCCGATACCGTCCGCAACACGTCGACACGACACACACCGGACTGCCCCACAGCGATGCAGCGCTCATTTCACAACAAACCTCACACCGCGCAACAAAAAAGCCCGAGCACAACACCCGGGCTTCTCGAACAAAGGATTAGAACTCGGCTCGGCTGCGCCTCACGAGTTTCTAATCCACTGGGGTTATGTCGCCTTTGCCGCGTCTTCGATGCCCATTAGTTCGAGGCCAGCTTCGCCGAGTTGTTCGGCATACGATTCCATTCGGGTTTCCGGCGCTTCGAAGATTACTGCATCGTGAGTTAGCTCCGGAAACAAAAGTGCTTCACCTTCAAACTGGAAGGAGTCTGGATTGCGGCCGGAATAGCCGCGAGCAACCGTGTTGGATATGAGCCAGAAGCAAGCATTCGTTTCAGTACCTGTTTTGCACATCCAATACGGGACGCCGACATTCGACACGGACCGTTCGAAAGATGCTCCGAATACCGTTTCGAGCTGAGCTCTTGCGTCTTCGATGTCAACAACATTTCTGACCACCATTTCAGTTTCAAGTGCCAGTTCGAGTTGAGTCAGGAAGTTGGCAAATGAGCTGCCGATGCGGCGTTGCGTATTGCATTCGACATCAATGAATGCGACTTCGGGGTTCTTCTTGTTGTTTCGGAAATCCAGGCAGTTGTACCAGTGGCCATCGCCATCGAATGGGACCAGTCCGTCGAGCGAAAAGTCAACGTACTCTTGATTGTCTGCCAGCTCATAGTGCGTGAGTGACGGAAAGGACTGCCCGATACCAGCGATCAGCTCGCCAACTGCATTCGGCAACGTGAAGCGTATAGGTCCGCCATTTTGCACGCGCAACAACGACACAAAGTCGTCCGGAAGTGTGACGCCAAACTGCGTTTCGACGGCACCAAGTGCGTCGTCGGTGAGCGTGGGGTGCACATACGGCAAGAACGCCGGTCGCTTCCAGATCGTTTCGGGTGTTGGTGTGATCTTCATGCTGCGACATAACGAATTGCGATCTATGCGGCTGCATGGATGCAGACTCATAGATCGTGCGTTGAACTTTTCCGCTTCGCGGGCGGGTGGCCCTTGCGGTTTCAATGCAGGTGCCTGATCCGCACCTCGGCAGACTACTGTCTCAGACGGATCGTGTCATATGTTCATTTCTCGGAGCTGGTAGAACGCTTGCCGGAGTGGTGCCGATTGTGTCGGCCGGCTGGCTCGGGCACGGGTTCGATGGGGAGGGTTGCCGGTCGTTCGGTGCGACGCTTTCGGGGTTGTCGTGCGGCGTGGGCGCAGCAGTTGATTGCTCGCCCGTCGGGCGAGTCGCGAGATGTGGCGGAGAGTGATCTGCGGGTGGGTCGATGGTCATGGTCGGGCATTCATCATCCGTCCGGGCGGGACCGTTTTCCGGGGACTGCCGCGGGCGTACTACCGGGGACGGTGCGGGCCGTTCAGGACCTCACGCCAGCTCGGGGAATGCTGCGACGACACCAGGCGCAATGGTCCTTCACAGTGCGGGCAGCACAGGCCCACGCTGGTCTCGTCCGTGTCCGATTCCGCACTGAGGTCGGGGTCGGAGTCAGGCGGGGCCGCGGATTCCGTGTCGCACTCTGGCAGTAGTTCCCAGCAGCGGGCCAGGTAGTCCTTCTTGCAATCGTTGCTCCAGCCGCCGCAGCGACGCGACCTGGCCGTGTTCACGTGCGAGCAGTCTTCACTCCAAGTCCTGGAAGAGTCACATTTCTGGACTGCGGTGATGCATCACCGCTTTCCCCATCGTGGCGGAGCCACTTTCCATCTCATTTCGATGGCGTGTCTTCCATCTCGCCCTGGACGAACGGGGGAGAAGTCACCGAAAAGTAAGCGACTTCGCCGAGCATGGAAAAAAGGGGAAAGCGACGATGCATCGTCGCACTCCAAAACACTGCAACTTCAAGAGTCTGAGATCGGACCACCGGTGAGGTAACGCGGCAGATACTTCACGACATGCTCGGGCGACGACTCCTCGTTCTTCGGAGCTTCGATGTACGTCACCCAGTCGATCTCTTCCAGAGGCTCCAGCCATGCCTTGAAGACCTCGGTGTCGGCCAGGTGCGACCACTCACCGGTCAGCTTCAGTTTGCCCTTGCGGTGCAGCCGTTTCAGGCCGGCCAGGAACCGGTTGCGGAACTCGACCCGCATCGTGTCGGCATTCACCGGCCAGTAGCGATTGTGATGCTGCTCGCAGACACGTCCGTGCGCTTTGCGCCCCTGAGTTTATCCTTTGAAGTTGCACACTTCGGTCGCCCACACGTTTGGCCGTTGGCTTAATGGATTGCGAAAACTGTGCAACTTCAAAAAGTTGCCTCGTCAACAGAATTGGTGGGCGAGATCGTGTTCTGGAAGGCGGGCGAGTTCGTGATATAGCACGGTTTCGTAGACTTTATTAGTGCGGAAACCGTATGACTTTCTGAGTGCCACTTTCGCTT
>CAUZFZ010000132.1:2500-31340 GCA_963579025.1 Planctomycetota bacterium
AGCCCCGCCCACGAACAGCGTTTCCGTGCGGAGCGATTCAAGCGTCACCCAGGCAAGGTCCTCACCATCGACCGTCACTCGGCCTTCGTGTGGTTCGATGAATCGCGGCAACATCAAGACGAGGGCGCGGGCTTCAATCGGATTGAAAGCCACTATCGCGGTACTGCCTCCGGCGGGAATCCTGAGGTTCAATCCGTCGAGCAACTTTCGTCGATCCATTTCATACGTGACATTCTCGAATGCGAACTGCTGATCGAGCGGCTGCATAAATCGAGCCCCGACTGCCTGCCCGACCTCCGGAATGGTGTTGAGGTAGCGATAGATGCGGTCGGCTGCGATGACCGCTTCCGAGCGTTTCAATCGCAAATCCGCCAGCGACTCGAGCGGGCCCCAGCCCAGGCCGAAGCAGGCCAGCAACATGGCGCCTTCAGCGACAGTGAGGTAATGGGGTTCCGAGGGGACGACCAGAATCCTCGCTCCGATCATGAAGAGGACCAGCGCAAAGCTGACCACAGCCAGCACGCGGGCGACCCACTGCGTCCGCAATTCCTGGCGATCGATGAGTGAAAGATGGTCGTGATACCGGCCCAAGTGCCGTTCGAATCGACCATGCTCGAATTCTTCGATCTGGTAGCCGCGAATCAGTCGGCTCTTACGAATCCCCTCAGCGAGTAACTTAAGTTCCGTGGAGGCCCAGTCTTCGTTCAATCGCTCAGCCTGCCGGACGTGAGATTTTTCACGGCGAATGAGGTACCAGCAGGCAAGCAGAGGCACGACGCATTCGTAGGTCACCATCCAGTCGATGCCGCTCGCCAGAGCAGCGAGCGCCAGCAATCTGAACGGGCTGCGGAAAACGGTCTCAATCCAGGACTCGATCCCGTTGCGAACTTTCTCAACCTCAGTCGTAAACAGATTGAGCACTTCACCTGTGTGCTCATTCTTGAGATCGCTGGTCCCCATACGCAGCGCGTGCCGGTGCAGCGATTGCCGCAACTGTCCAGCGGAATGGGCGGCAGCACGGCCCGCGAAGATCTTCACGTAGGCCATGACTGCACTGTTCACAAGACCCAGAATCAGAACGAATGCGATCAAATAGAACATCGCCGAATTCGTCGACTGGAGCGTGCGAATGCGCGACAATGAAACCAGCAAGCCTCCCCAGGGGCGATTGCGTAGCTCCCAGGCAACGGCTTTCACTCCGAGATCACGCAACTCCAGCGGAGCATTGTGAATCACGGCGGTGGCTCCCGCAGGCGCCGACTCAGTCCGAAAATGGGATTCGTACTCAGGAATCTCGTCGATTTCGAGAATCACGTGCCCCTGATTGTCGAGCAGCGCCACGACAACGGAGGTGATCAGCAGCATACCCGAAAACAGAACGGCCCCGACGAAACACAGAATGAGGGATGCGAGAGCCGGTCCGCGGAAAAGACGCCGCGTGGGGAATACTCTCTGGAGCAGATCAGTCGGCAGGGCAGCCAAAGTCAGTACCCACGGACCGGAAGCGCCGTGGGCCAGCCAACGAACCGCCCTTCACCCCGCCTGCAGTCAGCCGCGAAGCTGCCCGGACACAGGAAAAGAACCCAGCCTCCATGCGGCCGGCCGATCACGATCAGGCGAGATCCCGATCCTCAAAGAGGATGAACGAAAGGAGAATCGCCGCTCCTGCGTACACGACCGCGTATCTTAGAGCGGCGAAAAGATAGACGGGCGGGATGACCTTATCGGTCGACGCCGCCGTGGACATGCTGAACGATTCGAGATTGGGCATCACCGTGGCTATCAGTCGTGCCATGAAGTCGACAATCTCGATTTGCAGCACGCCTGCTTCGACGAGTGTCGGCGTCAAATGCCCGACGGCGAAAATCGCCAGGCAACTCGTCATGTTGACCACCATTGGTGCTCGCGTCGAAATTGCGACGCTGATGGCAGAGACGACAGCAATCTCAAGAAAGATCAGTGCGAATCCAGGCAGGACATGCAGCACTTCCTGCAGCCGCGCGGTATTGGGGATCATCGTCGCCGAGTCCCACCATTCCGGGACCTCTTTCGACGACTCGCGCGCGTCATACCCGACTTTGTAGAAGATGAAGAAACAGAAGACGATCATCAGCGGAATGAGCAAAGCCAGCGCCGCTTGCAGGATGCCGAGGTATTTGCCAAGCACGAACTGGCGGCGAGTGATCGGCTTGGACAACAGCGTCATCGCCGTTTTCCCTTCAATCTCGCTGGCGATGCTGGTGCTGGCAGTCCAAATGGCGATCAGCAAACCGCTGATCTGAATGGTCGCCAATCCACATTCCTTGAGCATCTTGATGTCTTCGCCGAGCGAAAAGAACGGCAGGAACGTGTTGACCACGATCAACAGCAGACCCAGGAACAGAAGCAGCAGAAACAGCGGCTGACGGATGGCTTCTTTGGTCGTGGCCCGGGCAATGACGCCCGTTCGAGTGCCGTAGCTGATTCCCAGCAGACCGCCAAACATGGCCAGCACCACACCGGTCGTGCTCCACCACTGCCAGGCAGGGATAGCTTCGTCAGTGATTTCGACCGCCAGCAGACCGATTCCAGACACCGTCATGATGAATCCACGTCCTCAGCAGGTGCGTCCCGGGGCACAGGAATATGAACGATCAGCAAGAGAATGTTACGGGCCGCGGAGTCCCAATTTATCCGCGTTACCCGGCCAGCAAAAGGATCGATCCACCGGAACATGGACCGCAGCCAATGGATGTCCGCACGAATCGGAACATTCAGCCTCGCCAGCCGAACCGAACAGGTTTGAGCAGTCGCTACGTCCGACCACACCCGGATGTTTGCCAGTTCTAGCGTAACGCAGGATAACCGATACATCCCGCACCCGGTTGGGATCGTCATGAGTGGAACCCTATGCCTTGAAGTCCGCATGGATGCTTCGCGGATTCAGCCAATGACCTCAGCCAGTTTTACCAGGCGGCTCTTTTCCTTCAGTGACTGAGCCGCAGCGTGCACGATGGCAGTGACTTCAAGAATCTCTTCATGGGGATTCGGCTCTTTGCCTGTGAGCAGCATCTGCCGGAAAGTCGCGGCCATACGAACCATCTCGTAGTGATGGCCAAAGCTGAAATCACCGGCAATGGATGGCGTGAATGTGTAAAGCTTCTTCTTGAAGTACACGTCGGTGCGGTTGTACTCGAATCTCTCGTAGGGCTGTCCGTACCAGACGTGGCAGGGGTAGCGGTCCTTGTACGTGATCAGCGCGTGGCAGGTGTCCTTGTATTCGTACATGCTGATAGCATCGACGCCCGCTCCCATCAGCGTCATCACCGCCCACACGGGATGCTGGCCGTAGATCATCCAGGCGTCCAACTGATACCGACTGTGCAGTCTCGCCGAGACGTGTTCGATGTCACCGAAGTCCCCGGAATCCCGCATCCGCAAGGCTGCTTCCATGCCCCATTCATAATTGAAAATGCTGCCAGACATGAGCGGCGCTTTGTGCTCGCGGGCGAAGTCCAGAATCTTTCGCGTACCCTCGACCGTTCCGCCAATCGGCTTGTCGCAGAATGTAGGCAGTCCGCGGGCCAGACCCGGCGCGACAAGATCGAAGTGATCCTCGCCCTTGCCAGATGCGTCGCCCATCCAGATGGCGTCCACTTCCTCGACCATCTTCTCCAGACTCGTCGCGACCTGCACTCCGGGAAAGACTTCAGAAAATGCCTGGGGGACGCTGGGGTCGGCATCGTAGTAGTGCGTGATCCGCGTATCGGGAAACGGCAGCATGTCAAAGTGATATTTAGGATTCCGGTACGTCTTGCGCCAACCTGGAACAACCTGCGGATAGTGCTTTTGCAGCGCATCGAAGTCGCATTCGGGATGCAGGTAATGCCCGAAGTGCCAGGTGTGTCCGTTGCGAACCTGAGGCTTGCCGAGAATCGCGGCTGACACCACTCCGATCCGAAACGTCTTGTCTGATTGAGCCGCATACGCCGGGGCGCCGACCATACCAACTGCTGCGGCACCTCCGGTCAGTGCCAGAAAATCGCGGCGGGATACCTGCCTGCGGTCGTTCATGCCGTGCCTCTGCTGTCTTTAGCAACTGAAAACAACTCAGCCTGGTCCTCATTCAGCGTGCCGTGCGGTTTCCGGCAGCGGCGATCAGACGTGCAGCAAGTTCATGGCAATACAATTCCAGGTAACTGTAGCCGGATGGCGACACTCTGCTCGAATCAGTCGCCATCTTCGGGTCGAGGCCATGCACTGTTTCCCAGGCATCCGGCAGCCCGTCTTTGTCGGAGTCATTCGGATCCGGTCCGGGTTTAATGGCGGCTCGGTCAGCATCAATCAACGCCTGGTAGCCCTGACGCCCGTTTCCGTCACGAGTCTCGCGGACCATACGGGCACTCGTCGCATCATGCGGCAGCGCTCCGGCTCGATCAAGGACGCTGTTCCAGGCCTGCTGTGCCGTCTCGACCGTTTCCAGATTCAGTGAGTCGAGTTCTCGAAGGTCGTCGACAGCCGGCCCGGACGTACCGTCACGTTCTTTCGATACACAGCCACTGATCGCCAGGACGTTGTCGCGTACAGGAATCGGACGCTTCCGACGATCCGGCCCAAGTTTGAAATAGCAGTGCGCGATCTTCAGCCCCTCACCGGCGGCTCCCCATGTTTGCTGCGAGTTGGAGTAGTTGTAGATGACGTTGTTGACGGCCTCGACATATGAGTTCTTCCCGACCAGTGGATTGCGTTTGCTGTGGTGCGCGAACAGGCAATGATGAATCGAGACGTTTCGTGCGCGAGAATACAAACCGCCATAGTTGTGCCACTGCCCTTTGTTGTTGAAGTAGTCGCTGTGCGCTTTCTCTTTGCGGGATTCGTCGAAACCGGTCCATTGGATCGTCACGTTTTCGACATCGCTGCCGGAAATAGTCTCGTCACACGCTCCCGCAAAACTGCAGTGGTCGACAATGACGTTTTTCGCATGCCAGATCAGCAGGCCATCCGGATCGTTTCGCAGGTGAATTCTGGTCCCGCGAAACCTCAGGAATCGCATGATGACCTGCTCCGCGTCACCTCGGATGACGAAGTTGCGATAGTTGTAGATCGCGACCCCGCCTGGTGACGTTTCACCGGCGATCGTAACGTGGTCATTGTCTGCATTAATGAGAAAAGCGATCTCGTCCCGACAGTCAATCACACCGCTGACATCGAACACGATCGTTCGAGGCTCTTTCACCTCGTTGAGAGCCCACGCGAAACTACCGGCCCCTCGGCGATTGAGGTTCGTCACATGAACAACCCGTCCGCCACGACCGCCCTGCGTGCCTGCACCAAAACCTTCGGCGCCAGGAAATGCTCGCAGGCCGCCCTCGGCACCTTGAATCTCCCCACATGCGAAAGCAGCGGTGAGGACAATTAGCAGGTATTCCAGGCGAGCCATTCGTCGCCATAAGACTCCCGATTTCCGGTTTTCGTCGTCCATCGCTGTCTCCTATCAATTGAGCCAGCTGGATAGCATAGCGATGCGATCTCCAGAGAGCCGTCGTACGGCATGCATCCGGACGGATGTTGATCAACCACTTGGCGTTTGGTGCTGGATGAGTCCCGGCAGTCGAAGACGCTCGCTGCGGAGTGCATTCTCGGCGGAAGGGCAGTCCCCGGGAGCGATGGCGGCCGGGAAGGCGACGCTACGGTTGCTTGCGATCGATGCGGTCAATCAGCGACTGATACGCTTTCAGGCACGCATCAATCTTCTTCTCAAGTTGGCGCATGTCGGATCGTTGGCCCTGTGTTGCCTGGTGGATCGGCTCCATCCAGGCGTTCATCAGAGCGAACTGCTCTTTGACAATCCCGGTCAGGACCTTCGGGACTCGGTTGATAATGGTGATCTTCTGTGGATCCTCGGCTGGTTCAGCGCCTTCATCATCTGTTGTGACATCGGATGCTGGAGCGGCAGCATCGGGAACCGGTACCGCTGCAGCGGGAGTCGGCACGGCGGCCGGCGGCGGCTCGACACTGGCCGCGACCGACCTCTCGGCCAGTTCGGCGAATTCACTCATCCCGGAGGACAGCGACTCGTTGATCGACTGCAGTCCCGCCTCCAGGCCTGAGAACTGTTCCGCCAGACTCTGAATCGCTGCGCTGGCCAGGGCGTCGTCGTCCTCGTCATCACGCGATTCCAGTTCACGAGCTTCGTCGGCTCGCTGTTCTGACAGTTGAACCATCCCGTCCGACATGGCGCGACGGATCGAATCGAGGCCGTCGCTGAGCACGCCCAACTGGGCGATCACCTGGCCGGTCTTGTCGTCGGAACTGATGCCCCGCATTTTGACGTTCTGTCGGAACGTGCGTTTGATGTCTTCCCAGCGTTCTTTTTCGTCCTTCGTTGCAAGCTCCGTCAGCTCCTTGAACTTCAGCAGATTCGCCTCCGTACCCGACGTCAGCGTCTGCGCGTCGTTCTCATAGTTGGACACGATGAGTGATGTCAGCTCGTCGTCGTTCATGATCGCGACAACCTTCTCCGCGATCCGGTTCATGTTGCGGTAGGAACCCTGTAGCTTGAACGGTGGCTCTGTGCGATAGTCGTCAGATTGAGCAGCCGAGCGGATGTACTCCTTATTGACGGCGAGGATCACATCACGGACGCGCATCAGCTTCTGCATCGTGCTGACAAGCTCGTTGATCTCCTCCATCGAGTAATTGCCTTCCAGCTCGATGCCTTCACGCGACTCGTTATTCGCCATGCGAATGATTGCGTAGACGTCCTGCTGGCTTCTGCTGGCCAGTTTGCTCAACACAGGATTCGAAGTCAGGGAGTTTTCGAGGTAACTCATCTCAAACGCGTCACTCGATTCGCCGATAATTTCGCCCAGGTTGTAGATGTCGGCACGGTTCGAAAGCATGTCTGGAATCTGAAACTTCTCACCACTCTCCGTGTACGGGTTGCCGGCCATCACGACAGAGACTTTGCGGCCTCGCAGGTCGTATGTACGCGTTCGACCTTTATAGACTCCCTCGATCTTTCGCTGTGCGTCGCAGAGTGAAATGAACTTCTGCAGAAACTCAGGATTCGTATGCTGGATGTCGTCCAGATAGATCATGACGTTGTCGCCCATCTCCAGGGCGAGGTTGAGTTTCTCGACTTCCTCGCGGGCTCCCGCGTTCGTTGTTTCGGTCGGATCGAGCGACGTGACGTTATGCCCCAGAGCCGGACCGTTGATCTTCATGAAGATCAGACCCAGGCGATTCGCGATGTATTCCATGAGCGTCGTTTTGCCGTATCCCGGCGGAGAAACGAGCAGCAACAGTCCCATCAGATCCGTTCGCTTGCCCTCACCAGCAACGCCAATCTGCTTCGCCAGATTGTCGCCGATCATCGGCAGATAGACTTCGTTCAGCAGCCGATTGCGGACAAATGACGTCAGCACTCGCGGGCGAAATTCTTCCAGTCGCATGTCACCCCGTGCGTGGTCAACGATCTCGTGCTTCAGTGCGACAAAATCATTGAACCGCGGTACGACGACGCGTTCAAACTGATCAAGACGATGAGTGAATTCGTTGAAGTTGAGATGACAGGAACCTCCGTCAATGACGCCGTGCGAACCAACCATGCCAGTCAGCTCAGTGGCAACAACGCCGTCAATTACCTGTTTTCCGTCTGGCTTGCCTGGCATCAGGATCAGTGCAACTTCATCGACGTAGTCGTTCAGCTCTGGATCGTTCTTTGTTGCGAGAAACGCCTGAACCCAGTTTCTCAGCAGGACAAAGCAGCTCGCGGCGTTTCGGCGGACTGCCTCGACGGACTGCGCAAACGGCTCTTTGGAGTTTGTCCGCTTAAGGTGAACTGCAAACTCCCGACTCAGATTATGTGCGAGTGCACTCACTGCAAAATGGGTATCGGTCGTCAATTCGCAATAGAGATACTCGGCCGCCTCATCGAGCCAGGCATCGTCAAACAGGCCACTCTCGGCGTTGAAACCAGCCAGCATCTCACGGAGTTCGTTGACAAACTGCGTCTTGTCCGAGACCTCGGCAAACACGTCCGCAATCGCGCCCACTCCATCAAGCGTCGCACCGATCAATGATTTGGATTTCTTGTCACCAAACGAATGCCAGAACAGGCTTGCCATTGATCGCGACCGCGTGTGGTATCGCAGCAGTCCAATGGTCTGCGTCATCTTGACCAGAGCCGTCAGGATGTTTCCCGCGTCAACGTCGTTGACACCCTTCGTGTACGACTCGGTGTAACGCGGCCCCATGAACTTCTGCACGAACGCAGACCGTTCCGCATCCGGCATCTCCAGCAGGGCATCGGCGGTCGGATTGTCGTCGGTTCCCAGGGCGTCCAGCATTTTCCAGGCGAGATACTCACCGCGATACACTTCGCGATTTTCAGAAACAACTTCCTGGTTCCACACATTCCGAGTCGCCAGAAGTCGTTCGTCCGCGATTGCCTCAAAGAAATTCGTACCGGTCAGGTGCAGGCACATTTCGTCGTCCCGCATCACGGTCGTCAGGTCCAATGCCTGGACATTGACCGTAAACAGATGCGACCCGAACCGGATTGTGTTCTCGCCCTCAACAAACAGCTCGTTGCGGTCTTTGAGTTGCCGCACTGCGTCTTCGCGAACTGTCTTCATCCGACTCTGAATATCATCGACCTTAACGCTATCGTCGAGTTCCTTGAGCTGCTCGACGATGTCACGGACCTTCTCGATCATCAGGTCCGATGCAAAGTAGCCGTTGATATCGTTGATCGTCTCAAAATTCTGAATTCGAGACTGAATTCCTTTGAGGACTCGATCGGCAGCTTTCATCAGTGAGTTGGCTCGCTTGTTGCGAGCTTCCACCAACGCAAGCTTCCGCTGTTCAAACGCGTTGTAGACCTCTTCTCGCTTCTCCGTCAGTTGCAGGATGAACTCGTCGAATTCCGCGAATCGACCTTCCAGCTCTTCCAACTGGATCATCATTTTGGTGAGGTATTCCTCACACTTGTCCGGCGCGTCGCAGATATCCAGGTAATTTACGACAGCCTGGTTCAGCAGCTTCATCTGCGAGTTGAACTCAGCCACTCCCTCGACGGACGCAAGTTCGCGAATCTTCTTCTTCAGGATCGCCCGGGCCTGATTCACCGTCGCAAAGATTGCCGAGATGTTGTCGATGATTACCGTGCGGTGAGTCGCATCGTCGATCTTCAGGTTACTGACGATCTCGATCAGCATTTCCAGTTCACTGGCGCTCGTTGCGATGTCTTCTTCGAGCTGCTTCGCTTCGGTGACCTTCGTCAGGCTCTCAATGCGCGACTGCTCAGCGCGAATTTTCTTGCCGTACGGTTCGAGCGATGACGGACGCAGCAGATATTCCACGCAACTCCGAGACAGCCGTTCCGTCTGATCAGCGACTTCGGTCTCCAGCGAATCGATCAATTCACCGTCGACATAGCGCAAATCGCGGAGAGAAATAATATCGCCGCGGATACCCCGTAGATCACTCAGCGAGCTGACGAAATCGTTGATGTGGTCGAAACGTCGATGCTGAATCTTCGACAGAATCTCTTTTGTTTGATTCTGCGTGTCGCGAGTCTGCTCGGCCGTGTTCTTCTTGACCCGAACAACTTTCTCGAATTCACCGACTGCTGCTGCGGCGGCGGCTTTCACATCTGCCAGCGAGGCGGCCAGATTGAAGGTGTCTTCCCGACTCGTCCAGAAATACGAGTCCGCGATGTCGCCGGCCTGCTTGACCAGGTCGGTATACAAATTCGCGTACGTGTCTTCCTTATTGATCAGGTTCAGAACTTCATGGCATTCAGCCATGCCGCGGACGATGTCCTTATTGCCGATCTTATTCAGAAACGAGTCGCTCTGAGTGTGCGGTACGTAGTCTTCGTCGACATACGGTGTCTGCCAGATTTGGATGGCGTGGTGCTTCTGTGGATCATCCTGACCTTTGAAGCACAGCAGTTCACCCGCTTCGAAGAACGTCAATCCGTTGCAGATGATTGGCGTATCGACCTTCTGCTCGATCAGGTTGTATTGCAGCAGAACGTAGACGCCCGAATCGCGGTTGTAGAAGACATACAGATAGTCCTCGCCGTTCGGTGCGGCCACGACGCGTTCGAAGAGCATGTCCTGCAGATTGTTTTCGAACGTCTTGAACTCGCCGTCCTGAAGATAAAATCCGTTTGAGAAAATCAGTCCGTGATCGTCGGGAAGAAGCACACAGGCGTCTTTGATGGAATCAAGACGCCGCGCCTGTTGCAGCTTTTCGTTGAAGATGATGTATCGGAAATCCGGCTCCTGATACGGACGGATCTTCAGCAGAATGATGTTGCCGACAGACGCGTAGTAGATTTCGGCATCGTCGAGCGTCTGGTCCTTGTGGTCGACATCCTCCTCGTAGATGCCTTTGCCAGACTCGGTGTTGTTCTCGACCTTAATAGTCAGGTCGCCGCCAACCGTCTCGACGAATACGCGATTCTCGATTGAGATGTGCGGATGCTGCCCGGACTGGTGCAGGTCGCGATGCGTCCGCTTCCATTCAAACTCATGCTGCGTGGGAAACCCGAATTCATGGTCGCTGCGATTGTCGATGTAGCGAGGCGATTCCTGCCCGGCGAGCAACCATTTGAACGTCTTAATTTCGCCGACGTCCTTGCCGACTCGAAAGACCATGTAGAGATGCGGGCCGCGAACCGCGAACTTCGCAAAGACCGCCTTCTTGTAGTAGCGGAAGAGGTCCTTAAAGTCCTTCTGGAATTCCGGATCGCTGATCAGGTCAAGTGATTCCGAGTGAAATGTCTGATCGGTGAAGCTGTAGACGGCGAAGACATCAGACAGCTCCGTTTCTGACTTGAGGCCCAGATGCACGTTGTAGCCAAACAGAAACTGGTTACCGATTGCCACCATGTCGCGAGCGACGCAGTTGTGCTCGGTTGTTATCCGTTCGGTACTCAGCAGCAATGTTTCGATGGACCCGAAGACATCCTTGCGGGCTGCATTGAGCTGATCGAGTCGCGATCGAAGATCTTTGCCACTGTTCTGCAGACGGTTCCGAATGATCTCGTACGTGCTACTGTCGAGACCAACAGACGGAGCCGCGTCCGCAGCAGGTGCAGCGTTTTCAGATTCTGCTTGAGAGGCCATGGTCGAATGATCCCGTCTGCATCTGCGGAGTGATCCCTTCGCACGAGTTGGTAGTTCACGTCCACGAAAGATTCGGGACATGCCACATTCGGCGACGTCAGGACTGCGCGGATTCCGCCGGGTCAGTGACCAGCGTTGAGACCTTGCGGGAAGCGAGTGACGTTCCCGTGACCTTATCGAGCATGCGCCTCAATTCGGATTGGGCTTCGTCGGTATCGGCCATCGTCAGCATTCGCCCGATCAGCCCGACCACGGACAGGTCCTTGACGTCTTCGAAGCTCATGTTGAACTGGCCCGCAAAGTCCGTCAGCTTGTTGCGGAAGTAGTCCGGGTCGCCATTGAAGAACGTCTGCTTGATGTCAGTCATGGTTTCGCTGTTGTGGATGAACCGGTCGACTGACTTACCCGCTTTCACCGAGTCAACAATCTGATTGAAGAACGTGGATTCTCCGCCAACGATATCGATCCGAGCCGTCTTAAGAGCCTGGCCAACAATGTTGGACTGAGCTTCTGCGATATCCTTCTGGGTGTGGATCGCAGCAATCTCGATTTCCTTCTCCTTGTTCAACTTCAGTTTGAACTCTTCGTGCTCCTTGCCGACGCTGTCGAACAGCTTCATGGCTTCGGCCTTCTGCTGAATGCCATCCGCTTCCGAGCTGAACTTCAATTGCATGACGGTGGCTTCCGCCGTGCCTTCTTTCTCGATGGCCGACGCCTTCGCTTCCATACCCTTCGCCTCGGCAACGGCCTTCTTCTGCAGGACATTCGCTTCGGCGGTTCCTGTTTTCTCAGTCGCATCCGCTGTTGCGACCATCACTTCCGCGTCTGCCAGACCGATCGCAGCGTGATCCGCAGCCTTTGCTTCGGCCAGCATCTTGGTCGCCTGAGTGTCCTTCTCGGCGGACGCACGCCTCGCTTCTGCTTCAATGACGACCTGCTGTGAGTTCAGTTCCGCTGACGACTTTGATGCTTCAGCGGCCTTGACCTGTTTCACCAGGGCTTCCTGTGCATCCTTCTCAGCAAGAGTCACGGCCACCGTCTTTTCACGATCGGCGGACATGAACGCTTCGGTGTCTTTCATCTTCTGCTGTTCCTCAACCACAGCTCTTTCGACGGTGACGCGTTCTCGAATGACTTCCTGAATGTTCTTGCGCTCGACTTCAATCGCCTTCTCTTTTTCGATATCTGCGATCCCGACAACGCGTGCCCGCTCGGTCGCTTCAAGTTCGCGGTCTCGAAGGACGCGTTCCTGTTCGACTCCATCAGTCTTCTCTTTGTTGCGTTGAGCGACGATCACCTGCCGCTGCTTGTTCTCTTCCTGGACCTGCAGTTCTTCTTCAGTCCTGATGCGGGCCGATTCCGACTTCAGTCGTTCTTCTTCCTGGACTCGGGCCGCTTCTGCCTGTTCGCGAGCGGTGATGGATGCAATTTCACGCTGCTGCTTCTCGACGGCTTCGATGCGTTGCTTTTCGAGTTCCAGGATTGCTTCCTGAGCTTCGACGTCCTGCTTCTTCAGCGTCTTCTCTTTCTCACGCGTGAAGTGATTCTCCTTGACCTTCTCCGCCGCAGTGAGTTCCGTAATTTTCTTGATACCCTGCGCGTCCAGAATGTTCGTCGGACTGAGACGATCGAGTGGCGTCTGCTCCAGATAATCGATCGCACAATCGTCGAGCACATAACCATTCAGATCGGTGCCGATGACTCGCAGGATCTGCTCCTTGAACTGGTCGCGATCAGTGTAAAGCTGGACGAAATCGAAGTTCTTACCAACCGTCTTCAACGCTTCAGAAAACTTCGCTTCGAACAGTTCTTCGAGTCTGATCTGCTCTGAGGCACGACGCGGTCCGATGGTCTCAGCGACAGTCTTAATATCTTCCATCTGGTTATTAACACGAACGAAGAATGTGACCTTGATGTCGGCCCGCATGTTGTCTTTGCAGATCAGGCCGTCTTCGCTGTCCCGGGCGATCAGAATGCGTTTGACGGACAGGTCCATCACATGCGCTTCCTGAATCAACGGCACGACGATCATGCCGCGACCGGTGATCGCTCTGAGCCCGCCAACGCCTGTGCGGACGATGGCCTCTTCAGGACCGGGCTTGCGGTAAAACTTCGAGAAGGCGGTCGCCACTCCGGTGAGCAGGACCAGGAACATCAGGAACCCGAAGAACAGGACCAGAAGCTGGTCCCCTGCGATGCCGAACAAATCAAATGCCAACATTCTTATGCTCCAGTGTCTGCTCGTTGAACGAGATAGAGATTCTGTTCCGGGTCGAAGTCGACAATCAGCGCCTTGTCGCCCTTCGTCAGTGGTTCGTCTGCTGCTCTGACAGTCAGTTTGAGTGGGGCTCCGTCCGTCGAGTATTCCGCCTCACCAAAGGTTTTCGTGACCTCACTCGTGGACACCAGACACGTTGATCCGATCAGGTCGCTGGCTTTGTTTGGTTCAACCGGGTCAAACCGACCACGCAACGGCTGCGTCACACACTTCGTAACAAAGAGAGCGATTCCGATGTCGCGAACGATGGATTGACCATCGGTCAGCCATGCAAACGTTGCGTGTGGCGCCGGGCTGTCGAACAGCCGCGAAGTCATCCACGCCGCCAGAGAAAAAACACTCACCCACAACATCGTGGGCACGCTGCCCAGGTTCATCCATTTCAGTGGCACAAAACCGAACTGCAGAATCGAAACGTCCGTATCGATGTCGGCATCAAGGTCAAAGTCCAGAAATCCAAGGTCCAGAAACTCAAGGTCGAGTGCGCCGATCATGACGAGCACCCAGTAAGCGCAGACCAGCAATAGAAACACGGTGGCGGGGTACGACGGCCACGAAAAACAACCCTCAATGAAGTAGTCCACGGATACTCCTTCAGTTCAGCTCGTTTCAACTATGCATCACAAGCATAGGAAACGGGCCGAGCGAACGCGGAAACACCTGGCGCGGATCACAACTTCGGGCAAACCCGTCGTAATGCTCGGACTTTGCCGATTGCGCAGCGCAGCGCGGGGATGATACTGCGCGATCGGAATCGCCGCAGAACCGCGCTGTCCACTTCATTCCCTCGAACCGCTCCAAGGACACGGAGCAAATTCGCAAAGAAGTCCGCAGCAGCCTGAGCAACCACGGTCCCCAGACCGCGGGTTCGGCGCAATTCCCACCGGCGCGTGACGGTGGCTACTGATGCATTTTCAGCTGCGGCTAAGCTTTACTCGTCCTTCGCACCGCCCAGAGTCACGGTGATCTTGTACTTGTCCTGCAGGTATGCGTGTGCCGTGCTTGCGTGCCCGTCTTTCGGGAAGCGCTTGCAGACCTGCTGGAATGACTGAATCGCCTTCTCCTTGGCGCCAGCCTGCTCGTGCGTGTATCCGATCTGCAGCAGAGCCCACGGCGCCATATTCGTTGCACCACCCATAATCTGACCGTACAGGATGATGGCTTCCCTGGGCTGCTTCAAAGCACGGTGGCATTCCGCCATCCGCTGGTAGTTTGTCGGGAAGTTAGTGCACTGGCGGTAGTAGCCAATCGCCTGCTTGTGGTCGCCGGCATAACGCTGATACATGTCGGCAATGCGCCACAGCCAGGTTTGAGTGTTGGCTGCATCGCTCTGCATCAGACCGGTGTACGTCGCCAGTGCTTCGGGAAACTTCCTGCCGTCCCGCAAGGTGTCTCCGATCAACCCGTTCCACTTCACCAGGTTCTCCTGGTCGAGATTCAGGTTCCGTCGGTACGCCACAACTGCCAGATCAAAATTCGACTGCTGGCGATAGCTGTTCGCGATCTGGTTGTTGCCCTCGACCTTGTTTTCAAACTTCGCGAATTCGGCTCGCGCTTTGTCGTAGTTGCTCTGGCTCTTGTAGAACTCTGCGATACGACGGTATGTCTCGTCCTTCGCACCGAATTTCTTCAGGCTCTCGGCATACGTTTCCAGAACCTTGTCGGGACGGCGCGAGGCAGAGTGCACATCGGCCATCAGATACCAGTAACTGATCGCCAGGTTGACTTCCGCTTCTTCGGATCCGGTCGGAGCCTGCTGCCGAATCCAGGTCACGGTCTGATCAGCCAGCTTCAAACCCTTGGCGCGGTTTTCATCTCCGCTCGTCAGGAACGCGACCTGTCCCCGCGAATACGACGCAACGTTCGGCGGCATGTTCAGCTCGGTGTATGTGGTTGCCAGCGCTTCCACGCCTTCCGTGAACTTGACGTTTCGAAAGCTGTACGACGCGAGTGACCGCGACGCGTTCTGACAATACGTGGCGTTGTCTTTGTTGCGTTCAAAACCGAACGTCAGCTTTTTCCATGCCTCGACCTGATCGTCAACGTTTTTGGTAATGGACGCGAGGTCGGCCATGTCTGTCAGCGAGTAAATGGCAACCAGATGCTTCGGGTGCTTCTCCAGCACTTCCTGATATGCCTTCTTTGCTTTCCTGGTCTCGCCCATATTCTTGTATGTGCGACCGATGTAGAACGCCGCGGACGTCGCTTCGGGAGACTCGGGCCAGTAATCGACCACTGATCGAAATCCGTCGCTGATCGCTGTATTCATCTTCTTGAGCTGGACCAGGCACAGGCTCCACTTGAGCTGCGAATACGCGGCGCCTTCGCTGGTCTCATAGAGAGTGAGAAACTTTTCGTACTCGTTCAGGGCAACTTTGTAGTTGCGCTCGCGGTAGTACTTTTCGGCGATGTTGAGCTGAAATCGCTCGGCCTCACGGAGTTTCGCCCAACGGTCGAGCGACATCTCGTCGAGACGTGCGGCCTCGGTCGTGCGTACCGACAGCAGCGACACTGCTGTGACCAGAAGTGAAAAACAGACCGCCCGGCGAATGCGGGCCGCAATGACGTTCACTACTTCTTCTTTTGCGCTTCGAGCCATTTCGCGTACTCCGTGTGAGCATAAAAGATCACGTTGGTTCCAAGTTGATAGCAGGCTTCCCAGACGACGGCCGACACGCCGGAATGGTCGTCGGTCCACGCGTCGCCGATGTCGCCCGGGTGGTAGTAACACACGATCCGCCCGTCGACGCGCCAGGCAAGCGCCTCTTTGCCTCCATGCGGCGCCACGTAGGGCAGGAACGGAATCTGAAACGGGATGCGGTGAATCACATCGTCCAAAGGCACCGGCGTCGGTCGAATCTCAGGCAACACCTGCCGCATCATCCCCATGAATTGATTGTGCCAGCCGCGACTGCCGGCGTCGCCAAACAGCATGCCGTGCTTTTCGAGCAGGTATTGGCGAAGGGCCTTGATCTCTGACTTGGATAGCTGAATGGTGCCCTTGTTGCCCGTGATGTAGACCATCGGCGGGCTCTTCATCCTGGCGAAGTTCTTCAGTGCCGAGACTGTTCGCGCCTCCGTCAGTTTGGCGACTTTTTGCTGAGTCCGGATGCCGTATTCGATCAGCATGTTCTGGTCAGAGCCGATGCCGAAGCCTTCGGACCAGTCGCCACCCAGATATTCCAGACGAATGAATCGCACCTTGCCCAGCTTGGTTCCGCCCGCGAATCCTGCACCCTTCCCGGCTCCGTAACCGACCGTGTAAGCGTGCTTGGTGATCTCGGTGAGCTGCAACTTGATCTCGTCGATCGGCGGAACTTTGAAGCTGATCGCGCTGAACGGGTTCACCACATACTTCTTGCGGATCACCTTCTGCACCTTCACGACCTGGGCGATCTGCGCCTGTTCGCCGCCTCCGGCGGGCATCTCGTAGATCTCCGCGCATCCGCCAAGGTGCGTCATGATCAGGAAGGCCATGAAGAAGACCATGGAGTAGCTGAGGAACGCCGACACCGACTGATTCAGTTTTTTCGACTTCTTGCCGTAGTACCACGCTTCGGCATCGAGCGGATTGCTGGGGCGTTTCTCGGGATGCGCTTCCTCATCCAGTTCGTCGATGGCCGCCGTTTCGTGCAGGGCACCCGTCGGAATGGGAATCTCACCACTCGCACGACCGGCCGCGCGTCGGAGTTTTCGCTGCAGCTCGTAGTACCGCGATGCCTTCTCGATCCCCCACACGACCCACAGCAACCCAATCATGTAGGCGGCACCGGTCCCGAACCGAGCCAGCCATGCACGCGCTTCACCCCAGCCAATCCAGTCGAACCCATAGACGGCAGCCGTCCAGATCGGCATGAAGGCGAGGCTCGCCACGACAGAAGAGAGTAACGGTCGCTCGATCCGCGTGCGATACGTCCGGACGATTCCCAAGATGCCGACGCCCGCAGTGACGAAAAATACCGCAGCGCGAACGTACTCGAATCGATTGAGTTGAGCCCAGGCCAGCCAGTCCAGTGCGCACAGGACCCACACAATGGCTCCGAGAGCGGTTGCCAGAACGCGTGGGGCAAAAAATCGAAACGGGCGTTTCATGCGGTGAGGTAGTCAGTGGGGAATGGGGAGGGTCATTTAGTGTACGAAGTCCGATACAGGACGGCTACAGAATGGTGCCTGGACGACCGTCTGCGAGACCGACCATGCGGAGCCCAGCGGTCAGACTCAGACCTCGATTTCCCTCACTTCAGTGTACCCGCGGCCGAATCTGAACGATGCTCTATGGTCGCGAGTCACACACGTGCCCGACTCAAACGTCGAAATTCCGGATTCACAAGGCTGAATGCTCATGACCGGGTTTGATCAACTCTATTTCGAGAACGTGACGAAGGCGGTCGAGCAGGTAGAGACGCGGACCTCCGCGGAGCTCGTCGTGGCCGTCTATCCGCAGTCCGGCCAATACCGCGATGCCGACTATCTCAGTGGAGTGCTGTTCGCACTCGGCTGGTTGCTGTTCGCTGTGTTCAACCCATGGTTCGTGCACCCCGCTCAGGCCATCCCGTTCGAAGCGGCCGTGCTGTTCGGGCTTGGAGTGCTGACAAGTGCACATGTGCCGCAGTTGCGGCTGTGCCTGACGACAAAACGCCGACGCGACAGGCAGGTCCGCGACGCAGCAGCGAGCATGTTCGTCGTCGACGGCGTCGGCAATACGCGGGAACGGACTGGCGTCCTCCTCTATATGTCACGACTGGAACGGCAACTGGAGGTCATTGCCGATATCGGAATCGTCGACACCATCCCACCAGAGGACTGGAGTGAATGCCTGTTTGCTTTGCACAACGTGGGAACGGCAGATGATCCGGCGGAGGCTCTTCTGGTTGGGATCGATCGACTGGGAGACCTGCTCGCCACAACCCTGCCTGCCGGCGAAGACAATCCGGACGAAATACCGAACCAGCCGAGGGTATCACCATGAATCAATCCCGAGCCTTCAGAAAATCCGGCTGGTTAATTCGATGTCGATGGATGACCGTCCTGAGTGTTGCGCTGGTCGGCCTGTTCCTGTGGACTGGAATCGCCGACGCACGCGTTGGTGGCGGTGGATCATTCTCGGGAGGTGGCGGCGGATCCAGCGGTGGAGGCGGGGGCGGGTCCTTTTCCGGCGGAGGCGGATCGTCCGGTGGCGGCGGTGGCGGCGAGATTTTGATCTGGCTCCTGTTCAAACACCCGGTCATCGGCGTTCCGCTGCTCATTGTGGTCGTGATCTTCCACATCATGAGTGCGGCGTCGAAACAGTCGGAGTATTCGTCAGCGCACCCCGAGCGAACGCGTTCTCCAGTCCCGCAAAAACGTTCCAGCTCAAAACAAGCCAACCGCGCCAATCGCGAAAAACTTCGCGCCAAACGGCACAAGAAAGAGCGCAGAGCCGTGCAGTCGCGGCTGAATCAGATACGTCGATACGACCCCAACTTCTCGGAGATACTCTTCATGGATTTCGCGTATGCACTCTACGCGAAAGTGCAGGAAGCCCGCGGACAGGGTGACGTCAGGAAATACTCACCGTACCTGACGAAATCCGTTGTCGGAAAACTGCAGCACTTATCGACGGGCTCCGGTCAATTGCAGGAAATTCGAGGAGTCATCGTCGGCGCCGCCAGCATTGAGCGGATCACCTCTCCGCACAAGAAGATGACCACCATCAGAATTCGCTTCGAAACGAACTACACAGAGGTCGTCGGGGCCGGAAAGGGGCAATCCCAGAATACGTTCTATTGCGAAGAGGTCTGGCAATTCACGCGGTTGACCGAAGTGCTCTCACCACCGCCGGAAAAAATCGCCAACATCGGCTGCCCCAGTTGCGGCAGCCCGCTGGAAAGAAAACCCGACGGTTCCTGCCACCACTGCGGCGTCCGGGTGAAGGCAGGAAAACAACACTGGATGGTCAACGATCTCACCATCATCCGTCGCGAGCCGCGCGGACCGCTCCTGACCAGCGACGTGCCGGAGGTCGGGACAAACCTGCCGACAGTGTTGTCGGGCAACTACCAAACGGTCCGCGAAAAGTTCCTGGCCGCTCATCGAGACTTCGCGTGGCAACGGACGGAAGCACGCTTCCGACACATCTTTGCAGAGCTGCAGCAGGCATGGACGAGTCTCAAATGGGAACGCGCTCGTCCCTACGAGTCGGATCAGCTCTTTCAGTTCCATCAGTTCTGGATGCACGAATACGAAACGCAGAAACTGCGCAACGTCCTGGAAGACATCGAACTCGAACGCCTGCAGCCCGTCCGCATGAAGTCCGACACGTTTTACGATGCCATTACCGTGCGCATCTGGGCGAACATGAAGGACTACACGGTGGACTCCAGAAACCGAATCGTCTGCGGAGACCCTAACCGAGACCGCAGATTCACCGAGTACTGGACCTTCATGCGTCGTCGTGGTGTCAAAGAGTCGGCCGCGAACGACAACAACTGCCCCAACTGCGGAGGCGACCTGAAGATCAACATGTCGGGCATTTGCGAGTACTGCGACAGCAAAGTCACCAGCGGAGAATTCGACTGGGTCCTGAGCCGCATCGAGCAGGACGAAGCCTACGTGGGCTGACAGAATGAATCGCGACCGCGCGATGGGTCTGTCGGTTCACCGTGCGCCCGAGTAGCGTTGTGGTTCGCGGGTCTCCATCCTCGGGCAGCGATCTCTGAGTCAGCAGACACCATCGACGCTCAATTGGCATCTGGCCCGGATCGAGCCGGGCTGGCGATATCAGACAGGTCGCGCTTTCGAAGTGCGACGATGCATCGTCGCTTTCCCATTTTTCCATTTGCGGCGAAGCCGCTTACTTTTCAGTGTTTTCACCTCACTCCGTCCTGGGCGGAATGGTAGACGCACTGTCGAAAACAGATGGAAAGCGGCTCCAACGCAAGAGTGACTTCGCCACGATCGGAAAGCGGTGATGCATCACCGCAGTCCAGAAATGTGCAACATCAAAACGCGCGGCCTGGCCTGACGCGCTCAATCCGCGACCTCGATCACAGCCTTTATGACGCCGGTCTCCGGACGCGTATACGACTCGAAGTTGTCGATCACATCTTCGAAAGCGCAGCGATGCGTAACCCACGGATCCGTGTTGATTGTGCCGTCTTCGATCAGTCCGATGATCTGCGGGAAGTCGGACGGCAGCGCGTTGCGCGAGCCTTTGATGGTCAGCTCACGACGATGCAGCCACGGGTGCGGGAAGCTGACGTCCTGCGTTGTAATGCCGACGTACACGAGCGTGCCGGTGTGCGCGCAGTAGTTCAGAGCCTGGCTCATCGAGCCCTGGTGACCGGTTGCGTCCGTTGCCAGAGCGTACATGTCGCCGCCAGTGATCTGCTTCATCTGATCGATTTCACTGCCGTCGCCCTTGAACAACACGGTGTGCTCAATGCCGTAGGTCTCGCGGCAGAAGTCGAGACGTGACTGAACCATGTCCATCACGGTGATGGTCGTCCCGGTCAGTCGCGTGAATTCCAGAGTGGCCAGGCCGATCGGTCCGGCTCCGATGATCAGGGCGTGCTCACCGGGCTGAGGCGCTCCGCGATTGGTCGCGTTGCAGCCGATGGCCAGTGTCTCGACAAGCGCAAGCTGTTCCATCGACAGTGCTTCGGATGGATGCAGCTTATCGGCGCGGATGAGGAATCGTTCACACAGGCCACCATCGACCATCACGCCGATAACGTTCAACGTTTCGCAGCAGTTGCTCTGTCCGCGGCGGCACGGATAGCACTCGCCGCAATTCATGTACGGCTCAACGCTGCAGCGGTCGCCGGGTTTCACATTGCTGACACCGTTGCCGACTTCCAGCACCTCGACGCCCAGCTCGTGACCGGGTACGCGCGGGTACTTGAAGAAGGGCATCTTGCCGAGATACCCGCTGAGATCAGTACCGCAGACACCCATACGATGCGTTCGAACAAGAGCCTGACCCGAAGCGGGGCTATCGGGACTGTCGATGTCGATTTCGCGGATACTCTTCGGTTCGGCAAATTGAATCGCTCGCATGAGGTCGTTTCGTTCCGTGACGGAGAGATTAAATGGAAAGCGGCATGATGACGGTCAGCGGATCGATGATCCAGCCACGCGGCGAGAGCAGCATTGAGGTAAGACCATCAACCGGAGAGCCGGATGCGGGACAACCGCACGTCCGGTTCGGATGGAGAAGAAGCCGAAAGGAATCGGCTCTCCCTACCCCTATCCGTCGAGTTTCGAATCCGCATTCTCTCTTTGCGGATTCGCGGGGATCCACAGCAACGTAAAGAGCATTCCCAGAAGGATGATTCCCGCGCAGATTGTGAAGCTGACTTTGAATCCCAGCGCGCGGCTGTCCTGCCCGAATGCTGTCAGGTCATTCTCATGCACGGTGTCGACGATCCATCCGAACAGAACGCCCGCCTGTCCGACCGGACCCATGGCCAGGTTCATCATCACCTGCCCGCGTTTCATTTCTGATTTTCGACACGCAGACAGCATGTAGTTCGGAGCGTAGACGCCGATCAATTCTCCGGCTCCGAAGATTCCAAAGGCCAGCAGGTAGGCCTTTCCGGTGGCGAATATCGCCCAGGCCAGAGCGAAGACGTATAGACCGGCCGTAACGAGGACTCCGGCGCGAGGATTCGTTTTGACGAGCAGCCAGCCCAGGGCGGCTCCCGCGAGCGCTTTGAACGAGAACCTCAGCAGGTTCTGATAGCCCGCGTATTCCACCGGGTCGACTCCCAGAACGCTGCTCGAGTACAGGCTCATGTTCGAAGGGATCGTGTTGCCGATGTAGAAAATCACCGTCATGAAGGCGACGAGTCGCAGGACGCGGATCGACAGCAGATCGCGAAAATGCACGATGAATAGTCCGGTCGAAATCAGCATGCAGATGATGGAGATCGACATGTTTTCGTACAGAGCGAAAACCATCGCGGCGACACCGGCGGCGATTCCCAGGCTCAGGTCGATGACTGCCGTAAACGGGCGGCGAGATGGTTCTTCCTCCGGGACGACGATTTCAAACCGGCTCGCCAGATACGACGCCAGGCCCATGACCGGAGCGATCAGAGCGAACAGCAACGCGTAGTTCCAGGGCGAATCCAGAGTCTCGCTCTGCAGATTGAGTGGCCCCAGTTCAAAGTGTCCCGCGAGGATCAACTGCGAAGCCAGGGAACCGACCGCGGCGAGCACCGGGCCCGCGCCGTAGGCCAGTCCGAGTGCCACGCCACGCTTCGATTCGTTGGTTGTGCGGCCCAGCACTTCCCAGATGAAAGCGATGGCCGTGGGAATCGTCGCTCCCGTGATGCCGCTCTGCAGAATCACCGCGACGATCTTGACCTGATTGGAAACCGGAAGAATCAAAGCCACCGCTGTCAGCCCGGACGTGATCGCCGCCAGCCCGTAGCAGCTCATTAGAATTGGTTTCAGGTGGCGCACTTTGGGAAACGCCCACGCGATCAGTGCGACGAGCGTTGCCATCACGAAAAATGACGCGCCCGGCAGATTTGCCACCAGCGCGTTCGCGTCCAACTGTTTCAGCAAAGACGCCTGCGTGATGCCGACGTAAATCACCGGCGCGGCGAGGTATTGCAGGGCGACGATCGCCGCAAAGATTCTCAGGTTCTTCTCGAAATGAGACTGGGGCATGCGGAGGTCCGGAAGCGAATGGCTACAAAGGCAAATCTACCGCCTGCCCGGTTTGGGCTGACTTCAGACACGCTTCGCAAATCTGTACAGCAGCCCGACCTTCCGCTCCACCGATGGTTGGGGCCCGCTCTTCACGGACGCTGTCGATGAATCCCTGGACGACTCGAAAATGCGGCTCAAGGCGGACGGGATTGGTCGGGTCGTTGGCCCAGTCGAATTTCTCGGGAATGTAGACGTCTTCCCACGACTCGCCTTTGCCCATCCGCAGAAAATCAAAGTTCTCGAAGTCGAGTATCGCGTCCCGGCCAACCACCTCGAACCGCACTTCGCTGCTGGGGATACTCGGTGGAGGCAGCTCCGACGTGATCCACATGTGAGCCATCAGTCCGTCTTCAAACTGCAGTTGAGCCATCACGCTCTGGGCGGGAGCTTCGATATCGCTGAACGTGTTGACTTGAGCAAACACGCGGACGACTTCCCTGCCCGTCAGCCAGCGCAGAAAGTCCGTGTTGTGCGAGGCCATGCCCATAAACAGCCCGCCGCTGTTCGGGTCGTACATCCATTTCCGCTCTGCGAAAACGTCGCGGGTTAATGTGATCGGGAAAGCCGACATGGTCCGCATCATCCAGATCGGACCGATCGCTCCATCGTCGATCAGCTTCTTTGCTTTCCGAGTGATCGTCCGAAACCGTTCGGTCTTCACGACGCCGAGATTAACTCCGGCCTGATTACACACACGAATCATCTCGTCGCACTCAGCCACGGTGGGGGCCATCGGCTTTTCCACCAGGACGTGTTTTCCGGCGGCAGCGGCTTTCTCAGTCAGCTCCAGCCGGCATTGATCGGGCGTCGCGACGATGACCGCGTCGACATCCGGGCGAGCCAGCATCGCCTCGACGGATCCTTCAGCCGTCACTTCAAAATCAGCCGCGAGTTTTTCCGCGCGCGAGCCGCCCGTGACCGAAACGAGGTGGGCTCCCTCCACATGAGCCTTAAGACACTGACTATAGGTCAGTCCCATGAAGCCGCTGCCGATCATCCCGACGCCGATACTGTCCATCTTGCGTTCCCTGTCTGGAGTGACTCGTCTCGTGGAACGAACGCCATCGCCCGACAATCAGCTCCACTCAATCTTCAGCCGAGTCCAGCGGATCCCGCACCGTCCGTCCTCGACGCACCAGTGCGTTGCCAGAAACGAACCGTCCTGTAACGGGATGGCCGTTGGAAAGCCGAATGCGAAAGCGTCCAGCTCGTCGATACCCGACTGCACTTCTTCGGACCGCCGGTAAGTCGTGCGCGCATCGTACATCACCGACTCGTGATGGACGGTCCACTTGTCTTCGGTAAAAGTCACCAGGCACATTTTGATCGCCTGCTGCCCGTGCCGCTGATTGTAAAGCACCAGCAACCGGTCTTCGCCGAGCGAGACAGGCGTCATGGTCTGACCTCGGATGCCCGTCGAGCGAATTGGTCCCCACGTCGAACCTCGGTCCTCTGAAATCACAAAGCTGTCTTCAAGATCGGCATAGTCACCCAGGGTGACCGTCCAGGCGACTCCCATCACGCGGTTGTCGGGAAGCTCGACAAACTTCTGCTCGAAGTAGCCGCGCTGTTTTTCCGGATGCTCAAAAGCCACGCTGTGCGACCAGGATGTTCCGCCATCGTCGGACAGAGCGGTGAGCACGCGCAGGCCGAGTTGGTCTTTATGAAACAGTGTCGCGGCCGGTGCGAGCAGACGACCAGACCGCAACGGCAGCAGACCATGCGAAACTTCGAGCGGACCTTCGGGCATCGGAACTGACTGCGGCTCGCTCCATGTTCGCCCGTCGTCGACCGAACGACACAGCAGCGAGCCGGAATCGCGCGCTCCGAATTGCTCATCCGTGTTTGAGTCGATCCACTGTCCGTAGGCGTAGATCGTCTTGCCGTCCGGCGACAGACTCAGTTTCAGAAAGTTCGCCCGGTTACGGTCCTCATCCTTCGACAGAATCGTCCCTTCAACCTGCCAGGTTTCTCCGTTGTCAGTCGAACGAGACCAATCGGTCCCGCCCGTCACCAGCGATCCGCCGCCGACTCCGTACGAACACAGAATGTCTCCGCCTGGCAGTTGCACAGCCATGGGAAAAGCAGACTCACGATCGTCAAGCCGCCCGGTTCCCAGCACTTCGATTTTCGGCATGGCGTTCACTTCCTCCGGCTTCCACGAGCATCACCGCTCCGGCGACCAGTCGCAATTTGACGTCGAAGTGCCGAGTCGCGTCACACGCTACCAGCTTGCCGAGTGATTTAAACCGGCCGCGCGGCCGTGCTTGCGAGAACCACTGTGCGCTGGGTGGTCCTGGTTAATTGCCCGAGTAGATGCAGCGGGCAGTACACCCAAAGCGGCAGAGCCGCAACCAAAAGTAGGATGGGCACTCTTGCCCGTCCATTGCCGGTGCCGGGACGGGCAGGAGTGCCCATCCTACGATTCGCGCGCACGGCGCGCATGCCTGACGACGGAAGACTCTAAGGCCAGCACTGCCCGTTGCGTCCAACATCGTTGGCGTCCATCAGAAATCGATTTGGGCACGGGTTACGAACAAGTGCGAGTCGGCGTCCATTGGCCCCGTGTCATGCATGACATTGATGTAGTTGAATTGCAACTTGAACCGCGGATTCAGATACCAGTTGATTCCCGCGGTCAACGTTGTGAGGTCACCGCCGTCGATATTTTCATCGTTGAGATCAACCCAGGACCACCGGGCGGCCATTTCCCACGCTCCGCGGCCACCACAATCCACTGATTCTGCGAACTGTGGTCGCGTAAACACTCCGTGTTTGCGGCTGTAAGGACGCGGTTCACCGCTCAGCGAGTAGACCAGTTGAAAGTACGCTCCCTGAAACGCAAGAGACGGGCCTCCAATCTGATCGACTGCCGTATGGAAAAACTCAGCCTGGCCGTGGATACGACCGTACTGAAATCCACTTTCCACACCGAACAGATTCGCAACTTCGGTCGTAACGGCTCCCGTGTCGACGAAGGCCGGAAAAACGCTCACACCCACCTCCGCCAGAAATGCTTCGGGGCGGGCGGTAAATTGAACTGTGTCGTCTGGCGGTGCGATCAGCGAGTAGTTTGCGCCGACATGAAACAGGCGATGTTCGCTGGGGCAGTCCAGAACCAGCCATGTCGCGCGACCGGCCAGCCCCCATCCCCCGTCATCACCCAGACTGGCACCGATCGTGTTTGACTCTGTTCGGAACACTGAGGCGGCCCACGTGCCTGTGTCTTCAGAATGACTGCCAAACGCTCCAATCCCTGATTGCCGAAACGGGACAAATGCGAAAGTTGACGCTCGCTCTATAAACGACAACTCCTTGACGCTGGTCATCGCGCTCATACCGAATGGCTGTCTCCATCTTCCAATTCGGAGAGTGGCGTACTCACCGTCCAGCTGAGCAAACACGTCCGTAAACGCAACGCGAGACGTTGCGGCAAAGTCCATCTCGATCACATAGCGTGTCGAGTGCCACGCCTTCCCGTTTACTCCGATTCGTGCGCGGCGAAAGTCGCTTCCGTCCTGCAAGTCACCGACAGCAGCTTGGCTTGCCGCATCCTGATGGAAGTAGCCCGCATCGGCCTGAATCAAACCTTCAAGCGATGCAGTGGGAAACTGGGATGCGCCATTATCGGGAATCTGGTGCAACTCAGTCTGCTGCACTAACCAGTCGATTTGACTTTGCAGTGACTGAATCTGGCTGCCGACGTCATGTTCGGTCGCACCGGAATCCTCCGCGGTACAAGCCGTTCCCCAAAGGGGGATGAACAAACAGCCCACCGCAACGGCAATTCGCCCCATCCTGCATCTCCACGCGGGTTATTCGGAGTCCACCTGTCTCAGAACGAGGTCCCGACTGCACCAAATTTCATGACTGATCGACTCGCCAGAACCGGAAAATCCGGTAATTCCGTCAGAGCCGGTACGAAGTTTGTAACCCGCAAGGTTTCCCCAGCTTCTTGCGAAGGAAGGCAGCCAGGACTGGAACAACGAGGTTGATTCATCAGGCCAGTGCGTGCCCTTCCGTCCTGCGACGCGTGATACCAGCCGACAACTCCAAAGCGCTTTCGAGAGGCTCCTGCGCGGGGATCGGAGTAAGTAAGCCCGATGACCCCTATCCCAGCGAATCGATGCGGCGATCGGGGCGTATGCACTGGATGTGAAATTGTGGCTGGCGGCGGCGTGTCCGGATTCGTTGTGTCGCTTGCTGCTGGGTGGTGGCGGTTGCCGTGCAACGACGCCTCACAATCAGGTGTCAATATCCAAGGCGGCGGTCAATTCAGATTGGGCGCGAATGGAGAAGCTTCTTGTCGCTCCGTGACCCAGCCAATCTGGCCGGGCTACCGTGCGTCGATTCCTACATCACGTGCTGCCTCGCGGGCTGCACAAGATTCGGCACTACGGCTTCCTGAGCCGTCGGTCAAACATCGACCTCGATCGTCTGCGTACCGCGATCCTCGAATCGCTGCGGGAGGTCGAACCGGACCTGGAACTGGACGAGTCGTCGGTCCCGACTCTGCGCCCGACCGACGACGACGGACCACGCTGCCCGATCTGCGGAGGCAGACTGATCTTCCAGAGTTTCCACCGCATCCGCCCACCGCCGCTCACACGGCGCTGAAACTCAGCCCCGTGAATCAGTCCACTCGTTTCTGAAATCCACTGACAGCGAGCCCGCTCCCGGTCCGCGCCCACTCAATACCGTCTGCAACACGTCGACACGACACACACCGGACTGACACACAGCGTTGCAACGATCATTTCACCAACAATCCTCACATCGCGCATCAAAAAACCAGAGCACACCACCCGGGCTTCTCGAACAAAAGATTAGAACTCGGCTCGGCGGATCCTCACGAGTTTCTAATCCACTGACGTTGGACGCCTACTTCTCTGTTGGCGCTAATGCCTTAATCTGGTCTCTTGCCCGAATCCAGGTGTCAACATCGCCTTTTCCAACTTCGCGCCCGTACACGTTGTCAAGATCTTGATTTCCCGCCTCGGCTTTGATCGCCTTGAAGTTTCGTCCATGGTCCATAGACACCTTGTTGCCCTTGACGATATTGTTGCGCGACGCAATGCGCAGGCCGACGAAACGGGATGCATCATGATTTCGCGTGTCATAAATAACGTTGCTGAGGACTCTATTGCTATTGGCTATTGACGGATTTGGCGACCGCTTTCCGACACCATTGACCACATAAATCGCGTCAGCAGCTGCATCGATGATGCTGTTCCCCTCGATGAGATTATTGGTCCATCTGGGTCTACCGTGGGTAGAGATTGAGTCCGCCACAGTAAAAGTAGATAGCTGTTTTGAAGTTTTCACGATTGCGGTATCCGCCGACTCTGCGTTTGATAGACATGATCTTACTGTTCATGCCCTCGGCCACGGAGTTCGTGATGTGGTGAGTGCAGTAGCTCACCACATTGTCCAGTCGCTGCTTGATGGTGCGAGCCAGTGTCTTCATAGGAGCCAGTTTTGTGTGGATCACACGGCGATACCAGGCTTTGAAGTACTCGGTCGCTGCGGCAGCAGTCGGCTGATTCCACAGGTCACGCAACAACTCCTTGTACCCCCACGCTTTGGCCGTGGTCAGGGTCGAGTGGAAGACCGCGGCCAGGCGGCTTGTCTGCTCGTCGCTGAGGTTCTCTTCATTGGTCAGCCAGAGGTATTTCGTCTTCGCCAGGCGATTGTCGCCGACGGCCTGCAGCTCACGGTGCTCACTCCGGCGCACGCTGTCGAC
>CAUZFZ010000133.1:0-31092 GCA_963579025.1 Planctomycetota bacterium
AATGTGCGGCGATCTTGTACGTGACGCAGCCCTGCTTGACGTCGTCTTTCTTCGGCAGGCCAAGGTGCTCTTTCGGAGTCACGTAGCACAGCATGCTGGCTCCGTGCCATGCGGCGGACGTCGCGCCAATGCAGCTTGTGAGGGACGTGATGCCACTTCGTGGACCGGTAAAACTCAAGGTGACGAGGTTGACGTCACTGCCTTGAAGCAACAGTCGAAGTAGTCACGCCTGGTCGTCGCGAGGCTCCAGCCGGGTTGCCAGGCGGCGAAACTCGGGTTCCGTATCGGTGACGTGGTCGAATCTTACGCTGGTCAATCAGTCACTGCTCCAGGCGAATTGCTGAAAGCCAAAGAAAAAGTCATCGGAGATCATACGGCAGTCATTTTCACGAAACGCAGGAAGGAACGAATCGAGCTTAACTTCGAGAGTGGCCCGCTGGGGTTCGCCGCGGCAACCGTTCAGGCGACGCTCGAGTATCCCAAATGTGAAAAGCGTAAGAGATAAAGTATAGTCACCGCCGTACATCACACCTTGGTAGCGACTCTTCCAGACGCCTCACTCCTTGTTTGCTGACACGGCTGAAAACAAGATGAAGACTCTTAAGTGAGCGGATTTGCTGCAGGTGCTGAACTGCCTCATCTGTGACGATCGTCCCGGAAAGGCTCAGTACTTCAAGCTTCTTCAAACCGATCAGGTGTGCCAGACTCGCGTCCGTCACCCTCGTCAGCCCGAGGCGGAGCTTTTCAAGCTGAGATAGGTTTTTCAATTCAAAGAGTCCTTCAGCCGAAATCACCGTATTGTCGAGATTCAATTCTCTAAGGGACCCGATTTTGGCAAGACTACGCACTCCTGAATCCGTAATCTGCGTTCGAGCGAGATCCAATGAACGGAGATCACGTAGCTTGTTGAGATGGGTGAGTCCAGCGTCGGTAATCAATGTTCCCTGCACATCGAGATGTTGGAGCTGCGTAAGTTCGGAAAGCGATCGAAGACCCCTGTCAGTGACCCGTGAGCGGCGAATAACGACTCTTCGAACATGGCTCAGTCCCACAAGAGATGCGACTCCGGCGTCCGTCACTCGCTCCCCTCCAAGTACGACCGTTTCGAGCTTGGGCAGGTCATGCAGATGGTCGAATCCTCTTCCACTGACTCGAGTGTCCGCAACGACGACAAGTTTGAGTTCACTCAGGCCTCTCAGGTGGATGAGGCCATTATCACTTACGCTGGAGAATCTCAGATCAATTGCTTCCAGCAAGGGTGATTCCAGGACTTGGCTCAAGTCCTTATCTCCATAGTTCGGTGAGTTCAATGCGAAATGCCGGACCGGCAACCGATCAGTCTTTGTGTGCCCGATTGCGCGCTGGTCACGCACTGAGGACCTTCCTGCGCCGGGTGGCGTCGGACCGTCCTGAGCGTTGACTACTGTCACCGGGACGCAAATCGCAATCATGTACCACACGACGTTCATCGAAAACCTGTGGTTTCAAGCCGCGATAGCTCGCGACGGATCTCCTCGTTGAACGGGTCCAGCCTTTGCGCGAGTCGCAAATGATGCGCCCCCTCGCGAACATTTCCTGACCCGATCAACGAAATTCCGAGATAGTGGTGAATACCGGGAAATTCCGGCGACTTTTTTAATACATGTTCGAGATGCCGTGTGGCATCATCGAAATTCTGTGATTCGAGACACATTAAACCCAAGCCAAGCCGACTCTCAATCAGGTCCGGATTGAAATTGACAGCATTACGAAAGTGTCTCATCGCCTCCTCGGTCCTTCCGAGTCGAACGGATGCGTTTCCCAGATTCGAGTGTGCCTCAGCCCAGTCCGGATTGAATTGCAGAGCGACTTGATACTGGCGACGCGCCAGCTCAGCCCGGTTGGCTTCCATGCTTTCGTTACCTGCCCTGTAAAAAACGTCGGCAAACTCGTCCGAGTCGCGGTTAAGAACTTCGTTCCCTGACCTGATGGAAGCAGCAAGGCTCCCGAAACGCAACGCATCGCGTTCCCAACCTCTCAATTGGTATTTTTTCGCCAGGTCGACAAGAAGCTCGTCTATCCCGCTAGGATTTCGCAACCACTTCCCGGAAAACGGAAAGGGTTGCAAACGGGCGCTGAGATCACCCAGTTCGACATTTCGAACGTCGGAAAGCAACTGATCCACCTCGACACGTCCAGTATAGACGACAGCCAACCGGCCATATCGATCCAGAAGAAAGCTGGATGGCAATGTTCCCGCCGGCTGTCGGAGTGCGATCAATACCTCAAGCATTACGTCGAGCCGGTCCATCAATGAGGCGTCTGCAGCACCTGTCCGAAATGGGAAGGAAATCCTTTCAACAAACGTCCAGGCCTCTGTGACTTCAGTCCCACGGTCCGGGTCCAGTCCATCGACAGTTAATGCGACAACTTCCAGTCCAGCAGCCCTTAATTTCTGTTCAGAGGCCTGAAACGCCTTCAACTCGGTCAGGCACGGTCGGCACCAGGTTGCCCAAAGATTAACGAGAATTGGTGATCCCACAGAATCCTGTAAAACGACGCTTTGGCCCGCGGCATCTTCATACACGATTGGCAGCATCGGCACTCTGTCGTTCAACACAAGGCGATTTGCAATTGATGTTGCGTGTGTGGGTTGACCTGACTTCTTGAGCACAGTTTCTCGCGAGGTGCTTGCACTGGTCACCACGGGTTTTCCAGTTCCCTGGACAAGACGATACGTGGCATTCAGGCCAATCGAACCAAATTCTTCCAACTGACCGCCAGGCCATTCGACTGTTACGCCTTTGATCAAGCCTCCATGACCCAGACCAAAATGGATTCGTTTACTGGACTGACTTATAAAACCCACTCCCGCGTGGAGAGTTCGAACAAACTGGTGGTCACCAACACTAACCGTGACGCGGGCGCCGATCGCATCACGATTGCATGACTCGCCGACCAGATGAAATGCGACATATTGCGATTCAGATTCGCTGATCTGGCGGCAGTCGTTGCGTGCAAACCGTAACGTCGGTCCGGTTCTGGCGCTTAACCACAGGTCCAGGTCCCCGTCCCCGTCCCAGTCAACACTCGCCACGCCACGACCATCGTCAAGGAAGTCGAGTCCGGAAACCACAGAGACGTCGGCAAATCGCGTTCCTCCAGTATTCAGAAAACAGCAGTTTCTTTCGTGGCCACTCAGAGAGCCTCCAGCATTAAGCAACGCCATCAAATCGTGCCAGCCCTGATCATACCGATTGTCCACATGAACACCCGCAAGTGACGTTGGCGAACGCGACACGACCTGCCGCCAGAAAAAACTTCACAAGTCGACATCGCCCAGACTTGTCAGAAACCCGTTAGCAACCACCATATCATCGCGACCGTCGTTGTTGATGTCGACAAATGGCGACGCCCACGCCCAGCGGCCGCGAGTTACACCCGCATGTTCGCTCACATCTTCGAACGAGCCATCGCCGACGTTCCGAAACAGGGAATTACCGCGTGCATGTCGCTGGAACTCTCGCTTCACGAGAGGACTGGAATCGGACTGAAATGCTTTCTGACGCGATATGCGTGAACCCGCAGTCGAAAACATGTTGCCGACATACAGATCCGCCAGGCCATCTCCGTCGTAGTCTGACCATGAAACGGACATGCCTGCGCCAATATCCTCAACACCCGCGCTGGATGCTACATCGACGAATTGACATCCGTTATTCTGATACAGATTGTTACGCCCGAAATCGTTCGCAACGTACAGATCAACGTCACCATCACGGTCGTAGTCTTCCCAGGCGGCGGCCTGGCTCCAGCGATCACTCCCGATATCCAGCCCCATCTCCTCTGTTACATCCGTGAATTGCCACTCCCCATCGTTCCTCAGGAGAACATTTCGGCCGCCGTTGTTTGCGTCGTGGTACGGCGTTGGTGATACGGAGCCACCGTATACTCCATACGATGGCAGATAGAGATCGAGGTCTCCGTCGCCGTCAAAATCAGCGGCGGCCAGTCCTGACGGCGAGTCCGTCAGTGTTACGAATTGTTTTTCGGAAAGCACGTTGCCGTCGTTCGCCAAGAGCATCACACTGTCATTGATTATGAGAACGAGATCCTGATCATGGTCGTTGTCGATATCGATGATCAACACGGCGCCGGATGCATCCAACCAGTCGACACCGTATTCGTGTGCGGCATCTCTGACGGTGCCGTCGAGCTGCTGCAAGTACAAGTTGTTCGGTAATCCGTTCGGCTGGCACACATACACGTCGTCCAAAGCATCACCATCAATGTCGCCGACAGCGATACCATGGTGACCATATAACTCGGGGCAATATTGAGACTGAATAGAACTTCGCCAGTGATCTATGCCCTGTGAGTGTTGCTTTGGAAATTGCAATTCGTGCCTGAATATCGATTGCGTACAGTCTGTGAACAAAGTTCCGCCAGGGCCTGTGCCGGTTACTTCTTCAAAGTCACCAGCCTCCACGCTTTGCAGAAGCGGCAACTTGGATGCGTCTGGCCACGTCCACAGACACTCCCACATGCTGTTAATTTGGGTCGACCGCTGCTCAAACAGGACGCGCGTCTGGACGATTACAGATGTACCGACGGTATCCGGTGCCAGGTCCACCCGTGTGATCTTGAATTTCCACGAAACGTGGTGAGCGGATTCAAATGGCTGGATCAACTGGACGAGACTACTCGCAAACGCGTCCCGTCCGTGCAGCAGGCGGCGATTCACGCCTCCGAGTGATCCCCGTTTTACCTGAATCGCGTCACTCTCCATGACTGTTTGTAGAGACTCTGGGCGCAATTGAGTGCTGGCAAGGTCAGACGCAAGGATGCCGACGAGCGCGTCTGGCACAACTTTTGTAGAATTCGCGAACAGCTTCGCGAGCCGATTAAACTGCTTCATGGCAGCTTCATTGAAAGATTCGGCCGTGACCACATCGTCGGGCGTTTGAGGCTGGTTGCTCGCAATGTCTGCAGGCACAGGGTCCTGACCGGCTTCGCGGCCGCTCCAGACGTACAGAGCACTGCCACCAGCAATCGCGACTATCAGCCCGACCCATACCTGTGTATTGAAGTTTCGCATTTGTTCTGCCTACTGGTGACACGCGTTTTGAGGCATATACATTATTTGACAATCAAGATTGCCGTCCTGCAGAGATGGCGGCAGCCTTCAACCCACCGATCGAGTCGAGCAGCTCCATGACGCGCTGTAATCCAGAAAGGCGACTGCGGAAGGTTCATCGTAACCGTTTGTTTTTGCTGTTGGAAGAACTTTGATAGTTTGGATCCCGCCGGGCATTTGGTCCGTTTGACGCAGACAAGCACTGAGATCACGAGGAAGTCTTGGCCAATTCGCGCGTGACACGTGATGTTCACGGAAGCCACTTCGCGGCGGGCAATTCCTCGTGTGTGGTGGATGCAAATTGTGTGGTCTCTGGGCGTCAGCGCCAAGGAGACGGAGTCCAACGCCGCCGTGTTGTTTTCTTCCAGCACCGGACTCCAGGCGACCATTTCACCGGGCGACACAATTATTGAGGTCACGGCTCGCGCAATCGTGAGGGAATCACAGACCGCCCCTGCGTCCGGCGCCACCGACGAGGCGTCTTCCCTGTCAAACGAAACTTGCCAAACGCGAGAGACCGAGATTGGTGACGATCTGTTCTCGGCCAACGACTGGATCGACGCCATCTGAACCCACGCCGTCCCGTCCAACTGATCAAGCGAATCAGCGTGGCATTTCTGAGGATTCCGTGTCGGTCGAACTGGCTGGAATCTCATTGAGGGACAGGGACAGAGGCCAAAAGGAACCCCCGCATGTGACTCCGCCAGGCTCTCACTTCGTTGTGGAGCTGTGTGCCGCGAATTCGCAACGCTCGCAGTCGGCGGCGACCGCACTGTGCCGGTCGACGTCACCAGCCATGGAATCACTCGAGCCACGCCAACTGCTGATCGCAGTTGCCAGCGATCCGGGTGACCTGCAAGTGACGACTGAAATCAGTGTGGAGTTCACCGATGACGCCGGTCGCGTCATTACTCAGGTCCAACACCACGATTCGTTTCAAATCAACATCTTTGTACGGGACATTCGAGAGGTTCCGCAGGGCGTCGTCTCTGCTTTTGTTGATGTGAGTTATGACACGAATGTGATCGACGTCACGAACATTGTCCATCACCACCAGTTGGGTGCGGACGGTCGAATCGATGATCAGGCTGGCATCGTCGATGACGCGGGCGGCGCGCGGTTAGAACCATCAGCCAGTTTAGAAGCGCAATTGCTGCTCTCGTTGTCGGCGACGGCGATCAAGCCTTGCGAGATAACCGTCCAGACCAGAGCAGCGGACGGGGCGGATACTGTGAGCGCGCTGGCTAGACTCGACACAGACCAGCGCGAACGGACCGTGTTCGGTCAAGCAACTCTCACGGTCGCACCGCATCACGACACAGGGCCGGCAGGGCGATACGACCTGGATGGCAATGGACGGATATCGTTCGGCGATTTGGCATTCTTCGCCCCCAGTTTCGGAAAGATGGCGGATACGTCATGTCAGGCCACGATGTCACACTTCGACGGCAACGGCCTGGTTGGTTTCGGTGACGTAGTACAACTCGCCGACGTCTTCGGACAGCCAGTGGACGTCGAAACGACCGGGCAGAATCAATTCGAACTGACCAATGATGACGACGTCGATGCTCAGTCACCGCAGGCCGTCCCCCGATCCATCGCCGCGCAACCAGCCGCCGCGGTGATCAACGACGCTAAAGACAGCACGACGACCGCCGCGCAGTCTGCCAATGTTCGCACGCAGGTGCTTACTGAGATACCACGACCAGGCATGCTCACGGCGACCTGCCCGGATAGCCACGACGCCGAAACGTGCGGCCACCAGGATGACGAGGTCGGTCCGAGTCCCGATGTGGATGAGACGAACACCGGTCTGGCGACGATTCCGGGTGACGTCGTGAACGGCGAAATTCCCTCGCCATGAGCGTGTGGCCGTCGTTCACCCGTAACATGGCGGCTGCGCTACACCTTGGCGATTTGATCCTGCAGCTTCTTTGCGTCGTCATCGTCAACGTAGTCACTGTGACACGATGCTTTGGCTGACTCCGCATCCATGCCCTTACGCGTCTTGGAAGCCAGCTTATGGATTTCATCCGGTGACAAAACGCCGCGTGTCTCGAGCACGGCCAATTGATCGCTGTTCAGCGCTTCGGTGACTTTAGCCTTATCCCATGCGTACTCTTCGTCCTTGCCGGAGACGAACATCTCGATCTCTTTCGAGATCCGCACGCTGCACCAGTCGTGTCCGCACATGGCACAGAAGTCCGTATCGACGTCCAGGTCTTCGTCGTGCAGGGCCCGGGCGTACTCCGGATCGAAGCTGAGTTCGAAGTGCTTTTCCCAGTTGAGGGCAGCGCGGGCTTTCGTCAGTTCGTCATCGCGATCACGCGTCCCGGGAATGCCCAGCGCCACATCTGCCGAATGTGCGGCGATCTTGTACGTGACGCAGCCCTGCTTGACGTCGTCTTTCTTCGGCAGGCCAAGGTGCTCTTTCGGAGTCACGTAGCACAGCATGCTGGCTCCGTGCCATGCGGCGGACGTCGCGCCGATGCAGCTGGTGATGTGGTCGTAACCCGGAAAAATGTCAGTGACCAGCGGTCCCAGCACATAAAACGGAGCTCCGTGGCATAGCGTACGCTGGAGCTTCATGTTGTATTCGATCTGGTCGAGCGGAACGTGCCCCGGACCTTCGACCATAACCTGAACGCCGCGCCGCCAGGCTCGTTCGGTCAACTCGCCCAGCGTTTCCAGTTCGGCCAGTTGAGCACGGTCGGTCGCATCTGCCAGACCTCCCGGTCGCAGTCCGTCGCCAATGGAGAACGTGACATCGTACTCGCGCATGATGTCGCAGATGTCCTCCCACAACGTGTACATCGGATTCTCTTTGTTGTGCGTGATCATCCACTTGGCGAGCAGCGACCCACCGCGGCTGACGATTCCGATCAGCCGGTTCTGCACATACTGAAGATGAGCGAATCGAACGCCCGCGTGAATCGTGAAATAATCGACGCCCTGCTTCGCCTGGTGTTCGACCATCCGCAGAATGTCGTCCTCGGTCAGGTCCTCGATCTTGCGGCCGATGATCATCGAGTAAATCGGAACCGTGCCGATCGGGACGGTCGAATTCCGGATGATGGCTTCACGGCATTCATTGAGATTGCCGCCGGTCGAGAGGTCCATGACCGTGTCCCCACCCCATTTCTCAGCCCAGCGGAGCTTCTCGACTTCTTCCTCCGTTCCCGACGAAACGGGCGACGCACCCATGTTGGCGTTGACCTTGGTCTTCGACGCGCGACCAATGCACATTGGGTCGAGCTGATAACCCAGATGCACGCGATTGGCGGGAATCACCATGCGTCCGGCAGCCACTTCGTCGCGCACCTGCTCGGCGGTCAGGTGCGGCTCACGTTCAGCGACGCGTTGCATCGACGGAGTCACCACCCCGACTCGCGCACTTTCCAGTTGCGTGACCGGATCAAACCCAAGCGGCGGTTCCCAGGCTTCGGCTTTCTCGTAGTCGTCTTCAAAACCAGCTTTGAGTGTCCACGTTTCCGGCATGAAGTCCCAAGCCGTCTTGTCTGACGGTGCCGGCATCCCGGGCGTATCGGGCGAGGCAAACGTCATAGCCCCGGCACGACCGGGAGCAAGTTGCGGCTTCTGAGAAAAGCTACCGGGCGTCGTTCCCTGTGCTGTCGATGAAGGATTCACCCCCAATGGAGGAAGCGTGTAGTTGGTGTGGTCGAGTTGCGTCTGCGCAGTGCTCATCCTGAAGATCCTTTATGTGGGCAGAGACCGGGTTGAAAGCCCGGGCCGGGGGAGCCGAACGCGCTGGTCCAAACGGACGGCGGGCATCCTAGTGCTCAACCTTCGCTTTATCAAAAGGCACGTTCCTGGTTGGAAAGCTATCGCGATTGTTCCCGTTGTGATGGTCTTTTCGGTGGTCCGGCTGACGGGACATATATCAGCGCGACAACTCCGCCCTTCGTGAAGCCTGTCCATGTGTGTCCATTACGGAGGTGTGTACCGCTGGATTGTGTCGATGACGCTGGTTGTTGGGCTTCGGCCTCTGATTGGATTTCCACGACATGTGTGATGGCTCGTGCGTACACCTGCGACCACCCGACATCGACGGCGTGCCCCGTGGAGCGGACGTGTGAACGCTATTTGACGCCCGCCGTCTCACAGTTCGCGTGATTGGCTGAATTCACCAGTTGAGGAGAGGGGCTGTGATGCCTAGCTATGAACCGACGCCATGGCGACAAGCTTGGGGAATTTTCCCACGTTGTGTCGCAGGCAGGACATTCACTGCCCCGATTCTCTTCTGGTGTGTGTTTAGTCTGTTGTCTGCTGACCCGTGCCGGGCGGAGGAGATTCCACGCGTCCCCGGGACGGGTGAATTGCTGATTATCGAGCGAGCGGTCCGCGATGTGCCGGTCGAGGCCAATGCTGTCGAGGTCGACGAAACCACAGAGGTTGTCACACCCGAGTTCGTCTTACGCGTCGAGGAAACGACGTACGAAAACCTCATCAGCAAACAGACTGACCCTAAGGTGCTCGAACGGCATGGACGCGGGGACCTGCCACCGATCCATCTGCACCGGAATTACTTCAACGGCGTGAAGGAGTATCAGGGTCCTTCACTGCCCGGTGGCCTGACGGTTCTTGCAGCACACCACCCGGAATCGACGGACCGAAGTTGGGAGAGCCTGAAAACCGTTCGCGTCGTGTTGCCAGCGGGCCTTCCGGTCATTGTCTACCGCAGGGATTCGATCACGTACGCCTACGACGATCGCCGCGTGATGTTTCGATTCCATGCGAACGAAGAGTGCGACATTCACATTGTCGAGAAACGAGGTTCCGGCCGATTTCTTCAGCGTCTTGGCGGGCGGGTCAAAGGCACCGGCCAGCGCATTCGCAAGCGGGCGCACGAAGTTCCACTGACCGAGTCCGTCAGCAACAACGCTCGTCTTGTTCGTGATACTGCGCGTGGAGCTGTCGGAATCGCGCTGACGCTGGCGAGCGCTTGGGTCGACAAAGTAGGCCAGGCGGCCGAAGCGCTCCCGGGCATTAAGACGATTCGCAGTGCTGGCCAGAAGTCAGCCGAAGGGACCGGGCAGATCGAGGAGATTCGCCAGCAGGGAATAGACGCCGCGCGTCAAGCGCAGAGATTCCGGGTATCACGGCCCTGACATTGTAAGTCGAAGCGTCATCAATCGAACTGCCAGTCAACGACAAACCGACAGCAACTTGCAAAGGGTAGCGACCATGACTTCACGGAAGAGAACTCTCGGACTGGGTCTGACCGTGTGCGCCTTGTGCGCGATTGCTGCCGTTGCCGACATCGGCCCATTTACTGGCAGCTCTGCACGAAGTCTTATTTCGCTCCAGCAAGCCCTTGTCAGTCAGGCTGGGGGCGATGGTCTTATTTTGCAGCTTGAGGGACCATTCACACCCGACACACCAAACACGGTTATTTCCCAAGCGGCGCCGGGCAGGACCACACACACGGTAATGGACGTTGTTGTGACTCGCGATCCCGGCATCGTAAATGAAGTGGTCGAGATTCACGTAAATGGGCAGCGTATCGATTCGACGGAAGTCGAAAGGGCGGCAAACAGTACGTCAGTCAGACGCCGCATTGACCTGACCGATTTCCAGAACCGCACGCTGCGAATCCATGCACGTTCGCGCCAGGTTGCTGGCCAGGCCCCGTCGGTCCATTCGAGCTCTTCCACTGAGATTGAAGTGGATTCCCGCGGGCCACAACTTGACCGCGTCGACCTTGTCGACATAGACAACCAGGGCGCCGCTCTGGCACCACCGGAATTGCATGTACGATTCACCGACGATGACCTTGCCAATTACGACCGGAAAACCGCCTATCAAATCCGGAGGCTGGATACGCGATTCGGCATTCCGGCGCCAGTTGAGGTTGATATTACCCCTCGAAGGTATGGCCGACTGGTGGTTCTGACGTTTGCAGACGGTTTTGAGTTCTCAAACGGCGATTACGAACTTAAGATTGCGCACTCACACACAACGTCGATCACTGACCGTGTAGGAAACCCCGTCGGTCAGCAACGATCCGGATCCGACGCCCCGAAGCCGATCCCTCAAGCTCGCCGGTTTTCACTCTTCGCAACGTCTCCCGCGGACTCAGACGACCACATCGAGTTTCCTGAGTTCGTCCAGCGGACTCGGACGGGCGTCGACGACGTCTTCAATCCAGGGCATAGCGTCGAGACTCGGGTTGCGCGACTTTATTACCAGCGTGATGCACACAAAGTTGTTAAGTGGATCAACCGCAACGTCGAACAGTTCAACAAGATTGGAGTCGACCGGGCTCATCGCACGGCAAGCCAGATGAGACAACGTGCGGAAGCCGCTACCGACGATCGACGTCGTCGCGAGTTGGACGCACTGGAAGCGGCCGAAAGAGTCCGAGAAACCGAGCGGGATCTCCAGCAGGCCCGTACGGCCGTTGAACAGATGATGGCACGCCGCGGTCGGATTACTCAGTTAAACGACGAAGTGACACGGCTCAACGAGAGGATTCAGACTCTTAACTCCCAAATCGAGAACGACCAGGACGACGTCGACAACCGAAGCGGCACAATAAATGGGAATGACGCGCAGATCGGGCCCCTAAGAGAGCGGATCGCCCGACAGACGGCCACACGCGATGATCTGCAAGGGCAACTGAACCGGATTGAAGCCGAATCCGCGACGCTGACCACTCACATCACTCAGGGGCAGGCACGCGTCGAACAGCTCGAAACCGAGCTGCGCGAGGACCGAAACCGGATGCGCGTGGCTCAGCGAGAAGTACAGGTAGCCGAAACACGTGAGAAGCGTGCAGCCGAGGACGGATTCCGTGCAGATGTGGCGGCGGCGAAAGAGGATCCTGACACGTACGTGGCAGGAAATGTCCGGTCAATCGACCCTGTAACACAGGTGTCGATCAGCGTCATTGGAGAAGGACTGATTCATCTCCGCGGACCAATGCGCGGCATCGACAAGATCCGCACGATGATCAACCAGATCGACTCCCCTGTGGGTCAGGTCAAAGTGGGCATCTTCACAGTGCAGATCAACGGCGAACACGGCGATCGCATGGAGCGTGTTGCCGGTGACATTGAGGGAAACATCGATCTGTCACGGTTTCTCACCAACTACTCACTCAACCTGATCCGCCGCTCAATTCAGGAAGTATCGAGCAACATCATCGCTCAAGTCGACGCACACATGATTGGACCTCAGATGCCCGACGGTTTCCATGGTCACCACCAGAGTGACCGGGACCGACGCTACGTCTATGCCTTCTTCGGTCGCGACTTCGCTGACGAACTCTACGAGATGGACTCGGAGTTCCTGCGTACAGAAAACAAGCTGCTGTCACTGCATTCCATGGATACCGTAAGTCAGTCGCAGGCGACATTCATTCTGGCACTGGCGAAGAACGATGTACGGCAGGCCATCTTGAACCGATTTCGGGAACTAGTACAGATCGAGTTACCCGAAGCCGAGTGGGATTTTCGACTGGCGGCAGATCTGGCCACAAAACGCAAACCGGCCCTGAAGATACTGCCCAAGAAACTGAATTCGGGTGAAAGCGTGATGCACAGCGCCTCGCTGCGATACAAGTTTCGAAACTTCCTGAGTTTCTTTGAGGCCGAAGTTGGTCCGAGTGACGCAATGACGCCGTTGCAGCGGGAGTTCATCAGGCTGGCTCAGATATTCAAGTCGACAATGCTCGCAGAAATGGAACTCAAACAACGGATCGTGGAACGTGCCCTGATCCAGCAGCGCACCGGAGAACATGAAGAGGCCGACGCGCACATCGCGGCCGCTCGCAATCGTGCTGTGAAGTCGCAACTTGAAAGGGCCGTGCAGTTGAGGCAGGAGTACGCAGCTGAAGTGGCAACGCTTATCGATAAGCAGCTGTTCGATAACGTCAATGCAAAACTCGAAATGATCGCTGAACTTCGCGACTTTATCAACAAACAAGGACTCACTACGTTTATACGATTGGCTGGTGAATCAGACTTTTTTTGTCGTGTTGACGATGCGAAAGTAATGCGAATACCTATTGCGGGTTCAGGAATTACTTACGACTTGATTATCGACAAGGCTAGCTTATTGAAAGAGGATGGCGATAAAACGACGTTCGATGATATTGACAAACAGTCACGGGCCGATGCTGGATTAACAAGTGAGGAACGCTCGGCGCCCAACGACACAAAGACGACTAATAGAGTCTGCTCGAATCTTGATCACGTTATCATTACGATTAATCCGAATACCGACGAAACGAGGGCTGATTGGGAAAGAAAATTCACGATGGTGCGGTCTCACGTGCAGAAGATGAGCGTGTTGTTTGCTGACATAAAGTTTCAGGATGTCGATCATCAGAGGCGAGTCACCGAGGAGCGAAAGTACGTAAACTACTTAAGAAAGTTCTCAGAACTGGCAGAACACGAACGTGAGATCAACGATGCCCTGCTGCTTGGCAATGTCACGAAGTCCATCAAGATCCTGAGTGAGTACTTGTTAATATCAGAAGTCCTTGCAGATGCGGCGAATCAGCTCGCAAATGACACCCTGGAGTTAACTGCTGCTGTTCTTGATCCGCATTCCAAGTCGCGTGCGGTCCGACAACAAGTTCAGGCGCTGCGGCAGGCTGTGCTTTCCCGTGTGTCAGGTGGCCTAGCCATTCAGGCAAGTGGGGCCTTCGCGAAAATCGGCGAGTCCGTGGCAAAACTACATCGACTGGAACTCGAAACAATCTCGCAACAGCATTTGGAACGTGAATCACGTGTGGCACTCGATCATCGGAAACTTCTCGACTATCTAATCGACGAGAAACGGGAGAAGCTGATTGAATTGCGAGAGGGCACGCGTTCGCACATCGCTCAAGTCGACAACTACCTGAAGCGTCTGGCCATTGCTCTGGAAGACGATTTCAAGGTCCAGTTCTATGATCCAGCGTTCCGCGGTATTCGCGAGGCCAGTTACTCGTACGACGTCAATCTGGGTCAGGTGGAACGTACGACGATTCTGACGAACAACCGGGCACTTGCGATCGTCCGGCCGCAGGCGACGATGGAGTTTGATCTGCCGAAACGCGCTCCTGTTATCGTAGAGGCGATGAATGGCGCCCGGGCTATGATGCAGGATTACGGCAATCTGCTGCAGGACCCGACGTTCATCGCTGCCACCGGTATGCTTAGTGGGTCACCCATTGCCGGAAATCCTCAGAGTCGACTGGGAACACCTGCCGTACGCAATGTGGTCCCTGGTATGGAATCCGACAGCATGAATGAAATCGTCGCTGAAAGCGGCGGACCGGATCGACAACTCGGCGGAGCCATCCAGGCGCTGGTTCCCGAACCGGCGATCTATAAATTCGAAACGGGAACGGGCTTCCAGATTCGTCCGGTCATTCAGCCGGATGGGCACTCGGTGATTTACAACTTTAATTACATGTACACGACGAATGTGCGTGAACCGGTCGACGCGGATGAGAAGCATCTGGGACGAATCAAGCGGCATTTCATCGACACGGAAGTTCAAACCTCGAGTTTTGAACTGCGGGAGATCAGTCGCTATCAAGTGGCACTTAAGGCATCCCGTACCAGTCGCGGCGTTCCACTGCTGGAAGACGTCCCCGGCCTTGGTGTCCTGTTTCGCCCTCTGCCCAGTGACGAATCGTCTCTGCAGCAGAACATTATTCTGGGACATACGACGGTCTATCCGACTTTGTTCGACCTGATGGGGCTGAGGTGGTCAAGGCACGTGGCCGACCTGGACCATATGGGTCTACGTGATGCCGAGCATGTTATTCGCGGGCGAAACCGTACCATCTCTGACTATGTGTTTGAGCGAACGTCCGAAGTCGTGGACGACTTTCTCGATATCGAACACCGCGAGCCTCACCTGTATCGCCCGGATCTTTACCATCGCCAGGATTTGCCGTCACCCTATCACCCCAGCGGGTTTATTCAGCCAGACGTGAACGACCCAACGGGACGCGATTTCTACCAACGGGACAGACGGCCTGTGGAGCACCGCGATCCGCGGTACGACTCGCGGCGGCGAGGTCCGGCGGATGACTATCGGGGTGGTGTTGAGAAGGTCGACGTGCCACTAGAGTCGATCGATGTTCCAGTGGAATCTCTGGATGTTCGACCGGAAGGAATCGATGTGAGGCCGCAGACGATCGAAGTGCCTCTGGAGACACGAGACGTGACGCGCGAGGGCCTGATGGTTCCGGCCAGTCGCCAGAGCGTGCGAACGAGTGCGGCAGACGCTCAGGGGTCGCAAATTCAGCGGCTGAACTACGAGCACCCGGCGCAACCCAGGAATGAAAGCTTGTTTCAACGGTTGAAACGCAGGGTGTTCCAGAAGACAACAAAGACCGAGGAGTAATACTCAGCGACAGTCACAGTCTTTATCGCACGCGTCAGCGAGGTCATCTTCGTCAATCGTCCAGACCATCTCATATTCATCTCGGTCAATCTTGCGTGTTTTGTCGTAGCACTTGCCGCCGAGCGAGGCCCGAATTGAGAGTCGTGTCCTGGCATTGCCCGTCTTCAGTTCGTGGACGTTTAACACAAACTGGCGTACGCGTCCTTTTGCCGCAGTCTTGTGTCCCGCAATCGTCAGCTTACCAGTATCGGCCGGACATTTGACGATAAGGAGAATCTGACGCACGCGAACGCCACACCTCGCGGTTTGGGTGTGCTCCTTGCATTCAGGCTCTGGGCACTTGCAGGAACCATGTTGCTTGCCGTCCTCACACTTCGCTGGCTTGTCGCACGTATCGCATGTTGTGTCGGCTGCCCGACCGGAGCACGTCTTCAGGCGGCACAGATCGCACGCGTGGACACTGCTCGCAATGGTTAAGATTAGGGCTACACTGAATAGTCTGCTCATGCGTGCCGCTCCTTCAGAGAATCGCGAAGATATGGTTGAGTCACTGAACACTATGGATCACCGTAACAGCCGCGCAGAGTGGCCGCGAGCCTGCAAAAAGACCGTCGAGTCGTGAATGGGTATTGGGCGTGTGTTTTCGCCAAATTTCAGTTGAGACGGTTGTGGTCGTTTACGCAATCCAGAGTCCGAGTTCAGGCTGTCTTGCCCCCATTTCAGGCCGATTCAATCGGAATCTGCACGACATGTGAAACCTCGTGGAGGGACAGCAAATGCCCGGTTGCGGATACATGGGGTCGCTACTTCTTCGCTGGATTCTGCCGCCACTGTTATATGCTGCGGCAACATCGGTTTCAGGGCAGGATGCAGGCGGAATTGGAGAGAGTGAGCCCGATCCGTCTTACCAGCTTTCAAACCCACAGACGTATCGGTTTACGGTCTCGGTTCGTGTCGGGGCTGGGGGACAGCCTTTGCGGCGAGTTACCGCGATGGCTCCTGTTCCGATTGACTGGCGCGAGCAACAGGTGGAGTTGTTGAGCGAGGAGAAACCGCGCGGGGTCACGACGCGCGATGTCGCGTTGGCGAAGCACGCGGCTGTGATGTCGGTTCAGATTCCCGTTATGCCGGCCGGCAGTGAAGCGGTTGTTGAGCGGGTTTATCGTGTGACTCGGCACGCGATTCGGTTCACTGGTGATCTCGATTCTTTGCAGGCGCCGGCTCGTGTTCCGGCTGATCTGCGGCAGTACCTGAGGGCTTCACCGGGAATCGAAACGACCGATCGGCAGATTCGGCAACTCGCGCAGAGGCTCAAAGACGAGGCTGGTGATGTGCAGACTGCCCGGGCGATGTTCGACTGGGTGCGCGAGCACGTCAAATACCGGCTCGACAAGTATCGCGGGGCTCGATTCGCTCTGACTGAGAAGATCGGCGATTGCGAAGACATGAGCGCTCTGTTCATCGCCCTGTGCCGTGTCGTCGGGATTCCCGCTCGGCTTGTCTGGGTCGAAGGGCATGCGTACGCGGAGTTTTTTCTTGAAGATGCGGACGGTCACGGATACTGGATTCCGGCCCAACTTAACGGCCCCGCGTGGTTCGGGCGGATGACCGAGTATCGAGTCATCCTGCAGAAAGGCGACCGTGTCCGAAATCCCGTCTCGCGCAAGTACGAGCACTATGCGCCGCAAACCCTGATCGCGTTCGGTGGCACGGCGACTCTTGAAGTGAAATACACACGTCTTGAATCCGAAGATGCGGCGAACTCCTGTTCGGCGCGGGTCTCCGACCCCGCCGGAGACCCGACCGCAGGTCTCCCCGGTCATCGGCGCCATTGACGTTTCGCTCATCGACCCGGGAGACCTGCGGTCAACGCAGTGGCGAGGTCGGGAGACCGGCGCCAAGCGTGCGATCGGGAGGCCGGCGCCAAACGTGTGATCGACCGAAGTCGCGAAACGATCCAGAATTACGAGATTCGCTGTAATTCCACCTGCGAGTTCACGTTTCCTTATGATTCGTTCGTCAGACTTCGGCGATCAAAACCTGGTGTTGTGAACGCCACATTCTTTGCAGATCACAAGGGCACCCCTCGGAAACATCGAAATGAAGATCCTCTCACTGTGCTGCGTGGCAGCCGTGACGTTCGCCACATTCGCGTATTCTCAGGCACCGCGCGACGGTCGTCAGGATGGTCGGCCAGAACCGCCACCACCACGTGGTGATCGCCCGGACGATCGACCGGGACCACCGCCGCCACGCGGGGATCGACCGGGTGCCCCGCCTCGAGACCCATTCCTGCAGCTCTTCGACACGGACGGCAATGATGAAATCTCCACGAAGGAGATTGAAGCCGCCGTGGCGATCCTGAAGAAACTGGACCGCGACGGAAACGGAGTCCTGACACGGCACGAGCTGCCCCGACCTCCTCGCCCGGGAGACGAACAGCGCGGAGGAGCCGATCGAGATGACCGCCCTGCCCCTCGCGGTGACGACAGAAACCGTGAGCAGAATGCCGAAAAAAGAGCGAATGCGCCGGCGGGCACGGTGTTCTTCGACGGTGGCTACGAAACCGAACGTGTCGATCGCGGTCGGCCGGTGTCGCTGATCGCCGCGGCTTTGGGCGTGAAGTCCGAGGTCTTTCGCCAGGCGTTCAGCGGCGTGACTCCTGCCAGAGGCGGCGATCCTTCGGCGGCCCAGGCGCGGGCCAACAAGAAGGTTCTGATAGACGCGTTGGGCAAACACGGCATCAGCAACGAGCGACTTGATGCTGTTTCAAACTACTACCGCTACAACGGCGCTGCTGGCGAAGTCTGGCGACGAACTCCCGCAACTGCGAAGGCCATCATCAGGAACGGCGATGTCATCGGATTCATCATCACCAATCCCGGCGCCGGATACACGACAGCGCCAACAATCACGGTCGCGGGTTACGGCAACGTCAGAGCCAGAGCCACGATTGAATTCACTAAGGATTTCAAAACGAATGGCCGAGTGAGAACGCTGACTATCGTGACCGGTGGTAGTGGGAGTGAACCAACGCGCCGCTGACGCACGTCAGTGAGTTGCGGAGACCCGTCCTGTTGGCGAGTTGCGGCTACCTCGGACGTCGCGGCCGGTGCGTTTCCGTGGTGCTGCCGCTCATATCGACTTCGTCGCGGAACTCGCGGGCTGTCATCTGGTGAATCTGCGAGTAGTTCTGGTCGTCCTTGGTCGAGAGCAGGTAGCAGCCGACGTACGGTTGTGTGATCCTGGCTTTCGCATCCAGCGGGGCCACGATCAGTAACTGCAGACCAAACTGCTGAAACAGATCGAGAGCGTATTGCGCATACTGGTCATCGATCTTTGAAAACATCTCATCGACGACCACGAAGTGCAGTCGGTCGCTGACCTCGCGGTAGGGATCGATGTCGTACTGGTAGGCGATCGCGGCGACCAGAATTGTGAACGCCAGTTTGGCTTTTTCTCCACCCGACTGGCCGGCGCTGTCCTGATAGTAGCTGCGACCTTCGCCGGTCTCGTCGTCGATCTCGCATGCGGCGAAGTCGAACCAGTTCCGTACGTCGGTCACTCGATCCCGCCAGCGGCTTTCTTCTTTCAGCCGACCGATCAGCTTCTCGATCTCGACGAAGCGTGCCTCGTCGGCTTCCGGCGTACCGTCGAAGCTGCTGTTCAGACATTCCAGCAGTGTCTGGCGAAAGGTCGTGACTTCCGCATCCCGGACGAGTTTCGCTTCCAGTCGCATGTGTGTTCCCGTCTTCCAGGGAATGCGTGACAGCGATTCGTTCAACAGGTCGATACGGTCTTCAATCGTGTCACGTTCCTGATCGAGTTCCGTGTGCAGCAATTGAATCTCGCGCGTGACTTTGTCGTTCAGTCGTTCGCGGAATCGTTGCGTATGCTCAGGCAGTCCTTCTGCTTCAACCTCATCGAGCCGTCCCAGGAAGCTCGCCAGATACTCAACACCGGGCTCCAGGTCCGTCGTTTCCTCGGGGCAATGCCTGAGAAACTGCGACATGGCTCTGAGCAGCCCACTCCGAACGGGAGCGAGTTCATCCGCAAGACGATCGATGTCGGCGCGGCGTTCGTCCTTGAAGGCTGACTCACGCTGAATCACATCCTGGACGCTTAGCGGCTGATCTTCGAGACAGGCATCGACCGCGTCGAATGATTCCTGATGCGCCGCCAGTGTTTCGTCGGCTTCACGCGTTTCGAGAACGCGAAATGAATTCTCGATCATCTGCTCGCCGGATTGGATTTGGCGTTTCAGATCTCCCTGTTGCTCGATTGTCTGCCGCTTCTGCTGTTCCAATGCCTGATTGTGCTGCTGGCGTTCCGCCAGCGTTTTCTCCAGAAGCCGAATCGTCTTGTTGCCTTTCTTCAGACCTCGAAGTTCGCGCTCAAGCTGATCGATCGCAGTTTCGTGGGCAGCGAAGTTGATCGCCTCGAAGTCTGAAAATCCCATTGCCTGCTCGATCGCCGTCTGACGAACACGCACTGCGGCAAGCTGGCTGTCGAGTTGTTCGATCTGCCGGTCGAGAACGCCAATCTGCTGCTGCTGCCGTTCGATCGACTCAAGCAGTCGACGTTTCTTTTCGCGGTTGTCCCAGCCGAGCACGAAGTTGCGAGCATCGACGGACCGGTCGCGATCGTCCTTGCTGTGCCGGACTGATCCATTCTTCACGTGCCGGGTACGCGTCATCGCCCGGCCGTGATACTTCTGAAACTCCTCGATCGTTTCACAGCAGCGGTAATCGAAACGGCCTTCCAGTTCGGCTCGTACCCACGGCAACAGCGGATGCCCCGACTTGAACTCCAGCTTCTGAGCCATTGACTGCGGATGTGGCACGGGAGCGTTCTTCGTACTGCTCCGCTTTCCGACTTTCAGGTACACGAGTTTCTGCCCGCGATTCCGACTATCGCGCAGTCGCGTTCGCTCGACGTATTCACTGACCGACCGATAACACCGCTCTGGCACGAGCAGGCTGAGCGCGAAGCCTCGCAACTCCAGTTCGATCGAGCTCTCCCACGACTGTTCCTCGGGGCGGACGGCGATCAGTTCCGCGGCGAACGGCAGGTCGCGGATCGAGTAACCAAGCTCGTCGCACAACTGTTGTCGGACTTCGGCGATCCACTCGGGGAGATTCCCCTGACGTCGCTGCAGCGCCGCCAGTTCGTGCTCGTCGTCACGCAGCGTTCTGGCCAGCGTAGCGCGTTCCACGTTGCGTTCATCACGCTGCTGTTGAGTATCAGCCGTTGACTGTTGAAGCTCCAACTGCAGTGACGACAGCAACTCGCGCACTTCGTCCAGCGTCTTCTCGTCCGCGACATGCCGGGCAACGTTTGCCTGTTCGAGGGTCCGATGCAGCCGGTCCGACTCGCCACGTTTTCTGGCAAGGTGTGCCTGTTCCACACGGATCAGACTCGGGATTTCCCGCAGTCGTTCTCCGCCGGCCAGCTCGATCTCATTGAGCAGACGGCGACACTCGTCCTGCACCTCACAAATCGATTCTGTCAGCCGCTCCTCTTTCTCTTGCAGTTCGTCCCGTTCTTCCTTCAGCCGATCGCACTCGGGCATGAACAAGTCGATGCGTTTCTGACAGAAGAACGAATCAGCCGCGTCAAAGATTCTGCGGGCCCGATCAAGCTGCACCGACTGGCGTGCGTATTTCTCACCCTGCTCGCGCACAGGCAACAGCAGCTCATGCTGACGCCGGACGCGCAGCAGCGACTGCCAGGCTTCGTTGAGCTGATTGAAGTGTCCCAGCAGCCGATCGATTTTTTCATTCCACGGTTTCGCTTCCAGCATCTGCTCGCGGATGAATTTCGTCAGACCTCCGATGTCCTTCATCGCGACCGTCTGATTGAACAGGTCCATCGCCAGGTCCTGCACACCGGTCTGCTTTTTCAGCCAGCCGAAGTACTCGGTGTAACTGGTCGTCACGCGGAAGCCACGTTGTTTCAACTCTGACTTGAGACGATCGCTGGTGCGCAGCCCGCCCAGATCTTCGTGAATCGAGCGTTCGTCCGGGCTCATGCAGTAGATCTTGTCCGCCTTGCCATCGGCAGTGATGTACAGGACCTGAGCCAGTGTGAAGACGCGATGTGTCTGCGCGTTGCGGAAACACGCCAGCAGAATCGAACAGTGCTTACCGTCGGGCCGATGGAACCGAGAGACCGCGCGGTTGTCGTCTTCGCCACTCTGATGATCGTAGGCGCCTTTGACATACGTCCGCAGGTCGCGTTCCTGTTTCTTTGCTCCGGCCGCGACGTTGTAGTTGCGTACTTGAGGCCGCACGAGCAGCGTCAGCAACGCATCCACCAGCGTCGACTTGCCTGTTCCGTTCCGGCCGATCAGCAGAGTCGTGTTGCCTTCCGGCGCAACCGAGTAGATGCGACCGCGGTGCTCGTTGTTGACGCTGTCAAACGTGCCCCAGTTGCAGACTTCAAGTTTGTGCAGCCGAAATCCCTGCTGCGTTGCCACTGCGGTGGCCAGTGATTCGCTCATGAGTTGCCGCTCTTTGCTCGTCTTGCTGCTGTCAGGAACTGCTCCTTCAGTGATTCGAGATCCGCCGCTGTCACTCGCGCCTTGAGAATCCTGCGAATCTCCCACTCCTCGGGATTCTCGTTCACCTTGCGCACGAACTTCAATTCGTCGAGTGTTCTCAGATGACGATCGAGGTCCCGCCGCTGTTTCACTTCGTCCTCGGCCGGCGGAAAGAACATCTTCCATTGCTCGTACAGTTCCGCCGCCAGAATCACGCACCGTTCGTTCTGCACTTCCTCGTCTTCGAACCGCCTTAACTCCTCACGCAGTAGAACACACAACAGCGACGCGCCGTAGCTGAGCGGTGTGTTTCGTGTCAGCTTTGGTACGCCCTCGTACTCGCGCGGCAGTTCTTCAGCCGTCAGTTGTTTCAGGTACGCGAAGCCGTCCGGATGGTCGACAATCAACTGCAGGGCAATGCGACCGAAGTATTCGTCAAGCGTCGATCGGTGGTTGAGGATTTGATTCCATGTGGTCTCGTCGTCGTGATACACGACTCCCTGCAGCAGCCGGACGGCAGCCGCGCTCCACTCCCGGAATTCCGGCAATTCGACAGTCCGGTCATCCATCAGAACACACTCCGCTCAACAAACGTGACGACCGGAACTGTCAGCGCGATCGCCGGTTCCTCACCGACCGGCGGCACGATGATCTCTTCGGATGCATCGTCCGTAATCAGATGCCCGTCCTCACTGGCGACCTGCAGATAACCGACCACATCCAGTACGCCGGCTGCTGGCGGATGCTGATCGAGTACTTCACTCAAACGCACACTGCCCCGTTTCGCGAGCATTCCGTCGATGGTCGATCGGAAACCTGTCAGATCAAGCTGTTGCATTCGGGCGAAGTCAGCGAACGCGGCGCGACCTTCGTCCGTGTCGCCCGAGTGTTCCGTCAGATCAATCCTGTCAAACTCCGGCGGCTCGGTCCACAGTGTGCGGGATAGCGGAAGACGGACGGCCGTTCTCGTTGCCACTCGCAGCCGCACGTTGTCGACGGGCGGCTGGTCGGCCATGCCTCCGGCCAGCCCGCGAATGTCTCGTAATAGTTCGGCAACTCGCTGTCGTTCCTTCTGAGCTCGTACATCCAGCAGGCGGCGCAATGTCGACGACAGCCGCCGCTCCGTATGCGTCACCTTGCCAGCCTCGGACAGCAGCACCGACTTCATGCGACGGACTGTCTCGAGCCCTTCGGTCTGCGTGCGCAGTTCCGGGATGCGGGAAATCTGGTGAATGATCGACCGCAGTCGTTCCTGTTGCTGCGGCGACTGGATGAAGTCGAAGAACTCGTAAAAGCTGACGCCCTGATCGTCCTGTCGCAGCTCGTCTTCGGCGTCGAGTGCTCCGCCCAGGATACCGCCGCGCGAATCGAGTCCCTGAATCTGGCGCTGCTGCACCTGCTGCGTGATCGCCCGAAACCGCTCCTCGACCGCGCGAAAGTCTCCCTGCAGTTGTTTCAGTAACGACACCGCCGTTGCAAACTGCTCACGCAGTCTGGCCGGGTGATAAGCGGCCACGGATCCGTCGGCTTCGATCTGTGCGATCTCCGCGTCAATCTCATCTCGCTGATGACGCAGATGATCGAGATGCACGCCGGGATCGCCGGACGCGCCAATGACAAGACTCTCCAGCGTATCGATCACCAGTCGCAGCCGGCATTCCGTCCCGACGAAATCAAGCTCCGTATCGTGATGGCGATCAAGGAACTCGATCGCCTGCTCGGCCGCTGGCGTCAGCTGATAAACGGCGTCCTGTGAAGAATCCTGCCATGAGCGTTTGATCCACCGCTGCTCGCGCCATTCGGCCAGGTACGTCGAAGCCGGACTGGTCATTCGATCGGGCCACGATTCCTGCACGTCCTCCTGGAACGTCACCAGCGCCGCCAGTAGTTCAGACTCGGGAAGTGAAATCGTTCCTTTCGATTTGAACTGATCATGCAGAAAGCTGACCACAAACGCGGCATTCCCGGCGCGCAGCAGTTTGGCTGCCGGCGAAGAGTCGAAGTAGACAAGCAACGTCGCGAGATTCATCGCACCACTATACCGATGCCGCGAAAGTTTCGATGCTCAGCCGCCTATTCCGGCCACCCCCGGAACGGGGACCCTTCATACGGCCGGCGCAGTTTGCCCAACCGCTACCGCTCGTGAGGGCCTGGTTTCCGTCCCGTGGTAGGCCGGAACAAGCTCCGCGCAGTTCCGGCAGCGATTGAGCGAACGTGCCGGAACAGCGCTGCGCTTGTTCCGGCCTACGTTTATCATCCCGGCTACCTCACGCGGCGACGATTCTCGAAGTGGATCTGATCGACGCCCTGCGGCTTGATTCCGGCGTCTGCGATTCGTTCCCGCAGTAGATCGGTGAGTTCACTCACCGTGGCGGCGTGCTCCGGTCGAGTGGCGAGATTGTTCATCTCCTGTGGGTCGGTCTCATGATCGTATAGCTCGACTCCCGCACTGCCGTCGTCTCCCCACGACGAGAATCGGAACCGGGAAGTCCGGACGCTGTAGCCGTTCGCATACTGCGTCAGTGCCGAGGTTCGCGGCGTGGCAGATGAATCGCGCAGCGCCGGAGCCAGGCTGACTCCGGACACGTACGCAGGCGCGTCCAGTTCACACAACTCAGCCAGCGTCGGGTAGAAGTCGACCATCTCCGCTGGAGCACTCGTGCTCTTGCCGACGGCCTTGATTCCGGGTCCGGCGATAATCAATGGCACGCGTGCCGCATTTTCGAAGAGTGTGGTCTTCTGCCAGTGACCGTGCTCGCCCATGTGATATCCGTGGTCGGATGTGAAAACGATAACCGTGTTATTCGCGAGTCCGGTCTTGTCGAGTGCATCCAGAATGAGACCCAGTTGCGCATCGGCAAACGTAATGGATGCGTAATAGGCCTGAATCGCCTGGCGGGCGAGATTGTCGGCCAGGTTGATCTGGTCCTTCTTGCGTTGCACCGACTGCCGGGCCGGCGCCGGCAAGGTGTCGAGATATCCGTCCGGAATCGTGGGCACCACGATCTTCTCAACCGGGTACATGTCGAAGTACTTTTTCGGCGCCACAAACGGTGTGTGAGGGCGAAACAGTCCGACCGCCAGGAAGAATGACGTGTCGTCCCGCGCGTGCTTCTCAAGCTGACTGATGGCAGCCGCGGCAGCGATGCCATCGGTTTGTTCGGCATCGGTTCCGTCCGCCGCCAGCCAGCTCAGAGTGCCACCAAACTGGCCTTTGCGCAATGTGAAGATGATGTCCTCGTCATCAACGTCGCGCCCGCGCGGGTTAACGGTGTAATTCCATGAGTAGGGGTCATCGTGCCCACTCGTACCGATGTGCTTCGGCACGTTGTAGTGGTAAATCTTGCCGATGCGTGTTGCGAAGTAGCCGGCGTTACGAAACATCTGCGACATCGTCTGCACGTTGGGCAGGTGCTCGCGCAGGTAGATCGCGTTTCGGTGAATCAGCGTCTGGTCCGGATACAGACCGGACATGAACGACGCGCGACTGGGACCACACAACGGATACTGGCAATAAGCACGCTCAAATCGGACGCCGCGCTTTGCGAGTCGGTCGATATTGGGTGATCGGACCTGTGGGTGACCGTAACAACTCAGATCACAGTTCAGGTCGTCGCAGATGAGGAACAGAACATTCGGCTTTGCCGAGGTTGCGTCAGCTGCGGCACAGTGAGCGGTGGCGTAGAGCACAGCAAGGAGGGACAACCAAATGGCAGATGACGAAAAGAAAGTGTTAAGGCGTGCGGCAGATGAGAATTTACCTGCCGTAGCTACCGTCGCCAGACGGTGGACACGTTCAATCCACGCTCTGGCGAGCGTAGCTACAGGTAAGAACTCACCTGCCGCTCGCCTAATGGTGTGTCGATGACGATTATTCATGGTGAAGAACCACTCAGGTTTGAGACGAGCTGCGGACGAGATTAAGGAACGCTAATCTGCGCTGATCAACGCTAATGATTCACGTGACGACCGTCCCCCGAATTAGCGAAGATTAGCGCCGATTAGTGTTCTTTTATTTCGATCGGGCTACTCGCGTCGAACGGCCGTCAGGTCTTTCACGCCGTCGATCTTCTCGCCGAACGCATTGCGTGCCGTCAGTGAGATGCCGTCGGCGCTGACGTCGAAGATCAGGATATTTTCCTGCGGTGTGTAGCGATAACCCTGCTCGGGCTTCTTCTGAGACTTCCAGTAGGTGTTCCACGGACTCGTCAACTCCGCCGAGAAGGGAGCGCCGGCGCCGCCGCTGACGATGTACCACATTGGATGTTTAAGTCCTGGGATCGGTGCGATGCCCTTTTCTGGCCAGTTGATGCGTCCGGTTTTCGGGTTGATGTCGGCCTCGCTGCCGGCGGGAACGTCTGAAGTGATCAGCGTGCGATAAAGGGCATGCTCGTCGGAATTGATCACGCACACGGCTTTGCTCGACTTTGAAATCAAGCGGGCCAGAGTGTTGCGAACTTCAATCACGCCCAACGGTTCGGGCCGGACTTTTCCGTCGACGAAGACATGCGCTCGACTGTTGTTGTCACCGTGATACCACATGGCGTCGGCTGTGTGCTTGCCGTTGGGGAACATCGGCTCGTGTCCGTAGAGCACGATGTGTTTGACCGTGGGATCGCTCTCAGCGGTGGCGATGCTCGACTCGATCCACTTGAGCTGTTCGGTCATGACGTACCCTTCCGGGCAGCCGCCGTATTGACTCGCCATCTGATTGACCAGACTGCCATCGTTCGGCGTGTCCGTCTCCAGCCAGTAATTGGTGTTGAAGCCAATAAACTTCACGCAACCGTACTGAAACGTGTAGGCCGTTTCGTCGTACGAGGGGAATCCAGGCCGCGCCTGAGGCCCGTTCGTGGGGTTAATGAATTCGTCAGCGAACACGGCCTCGGTACTGTGTTTGTCGTAGGGCCAGAGGTCGAAACTCAGACCGTACTTGGTCGAGGGGTCTTTATAGGTCTGCATCAGTGCCTCGTGGTTGCCAGGCACGGTGTAGAACGGGATGAACCCGGAGATCCCGGCCGCCGACTGTTTCCACACGCGCAGTTGCGTTCGAAAGTCTTCCTCAATCTGTGTGTATCCAGTGGAGAAATCTCCGCCGAACAGAATGAGGTCCGTCTTTTCACGCAGAGCGACGCCACACAGCCGTTCCATCGTGTCGACGTTGACGGCAGCGACGTCGGTCATCGAATTGCCGACACCGCCACGACTGTCTCCCAGGAAGGCAAAGCGGAACCCGTCAGCGCCCTTGTCGGGTGCAGTGCGGAACGTGATGTCCTCTGACTGCGTCTCACCAACTCGAACACAGTAGGTGTACTTCGTGGACGGCTTGAGTCCGTCAACGGGAATCTCATGCTGGTACCAGCCAGCTCCCGTCTTCCGAGGTGCGGGTCCTTTAATGGACCGTTCGGGGTTATGGAGCGCGACCGTGGCCGGATGCGGCTTATCAGTCACCAGAGAAATCACGACACGATCAGGATGATCGCTGGTCACCAGGTGAATGGCCGGTCCTTCGAGGATGGTCGGCAGGCGTGTGAACGTGCCGTCCTGTTCCATCCGCACGGTCAGCGACGTGTCGAAGATTCCGAGTGGTTTGAATTGAGGCGTCTCGTTGCCGCCATCGTCACTCTTTCGGACAGCGAGCGAGAGTTCCATGCGCAGCGCGAATCGCCCCTGACTGCCAGGCCCCCAGCCTTCACTGTTGGTCGTCGTTGGTGCGAAGAACGCGGCAAGGTTGACCGATCCGGAGTTGACATCGGCATCGCGACGATCAAACCGCTTGACCCGCAGCCGGCTGTCTCTGGAAGCGAACGGCCACGGCCCTGTCAGCACTGTTCCATGAATGTCCTTCCCGGCCACGACCGTGCCATCCAGTAATGTGACCTCATCGGGAAACCGTACCGAGAACCCCTCAGGAGCCGCATGCACGGCACCGGCGATAGTTTCCAGCGACAGAAGTGTCTGCGGTCGGCCTTTTGCGACACTAAACGCGTCCGTCACTGCAGCGATGTCGATGGGCAACTGCGGCAAGTCTTCCGCCGGACCAGACGTGGGAAGCGACAGGAGAACCAATCCAATAAGAATTCGTCGGGGCATGTGTCGTCTCTGTATGAGGGGCATAGCGGTCTGTCGGTCGTTGAATGATGCCGCCAGTGAAATCGACGGACAATCTGAACAGTAGCGGGCCTGGAGCGTCGATGCATTCGATCACGCGGGAGTGAACATGCTTCACGACCGGATGCCTCGGGACACGCAACCAGCCGCATCACGAGATCGAGCACCGACGCGATTCGCAATGTCCTGCTGCAGTTCAAACAGGTCTGACATGAAGTGGCGGACCGCGGACAGGCGGAGACGTCAAATCCCGGAATGTCTGTGAAATGAGGCGTTCGATCTGGCAGTGGATGAGGTAAATACCTGACGGGTTCACCGAGCAGATACTGAAGGCAGCGGTAAGGCCACGTCGAATGTCACGAAAGTGGTGAATACGCGGGTGATCCAGCATCCGGAGGTATTTCTTTGACACACTCTGTCCACAGGGTGAGTGGCACAGATCAGTTGCGCTGCGGTGAGCATTCTCGCGGAAGTCACTCCGCAGTCGTGACACGACTTGTGAATCAGCATGAATCAGCCCGAATACAGCCCGGACCTGAGAGTCGATTCAGAAGACGAACTGTCGCTCCAGTTGTGCCCGGAGCCTGAACAGGCGAGCGATCGTGCTGACGGCGAGTTGGACAACGACGTTGCATCGAGAGACGAAACTCACGCCGGCGTTGCTGACATTGCAGATGAACTGGACGGTTTGCGAGCTGACCTGGCACTCATGTTTGACATGCCGCCAACGGCGCTTGAGAAGTCCGACGACAAAGCATCACTGGATGATCGATTCAGTTCTTTTGTTTCTGGTGGTGATGTCCCGGCCGACGACGCGTCGTCGAAGACCGCAGACGACGGGGAAACTGGTACTGAAGAGAACGAGCCAACCGCGACCGACAGCGATGACGCCACCACTGCTTACATGGTTGAGTTGCTTGCCCGTAACCGGAATCGGTCGAACGTGGAGACGTCCACGAACGAGGACACGACTCCAGAACCAGTGCCGCGAGATGGCAGTGCAGCGGATCGAACCCGTGTACGCGCCGCACCGCGACACCGCGTGGATCGTCGCTTGCTGGAATCAGCGACACTGGACTCGCGACTGGCTGTGGAAATCCGGCGTAGCGAGAGTGGTGAGACTCTTTCGGATTCACGACTGGCTGACATCTCGTTGTCTGGAGCTCAGTTCTCGTTGTCTTCACCCGTGACCGCAGGGGAACGCATCAGTGTCGTCTTCCGCTGTGACGAATCGGAATCCCTGATCGAGACCGACGCTCAGGTGCGTTGGGCTCTTTTGGGACGCGACTACCGCTGGGCTGCCGGGGTTCAGTTCGATCAACCTTTGACCAATGACACGCTCCGTGGCCTCGCGACGAGCGGGTTAATCGACCGCCGTTCGTCAGTTCGATCTGACGTGACAATTCGCGGAACGGTGAAGAAAGAAGGGCGTCCCGACCTCATTCCCGTCAGACTGCGGGATCTTTCCACGCAGGGGTTCCGACTTACATCGAGCGAGAATCTGGAACCCGGCGAACGTATCCTCCTGCAACTGCAGAAACGGGAGGGCTCCGACGGTGACTTCAGTTGTCCCGCTCACGTTCGCTGGGTCGCGTCTCAGGATGACGGACTCACCGCTGGATGTGAGTTCGTGAATGCGGACCTTGCTGCAGACATCGCCAGTCTGCTTGCATGTCCGTCCGCACCTCCGCGATCACAAATACGAGTATCAACGATCGTGATCACGCTGCTCACCTTTGTTGCGCTGTGGGTCCACCAAGACTCCGTTTTCGAGCGACTTGCTCCAGTGTGGAAATCTGGCGAAAAGTTCTTGCAGACTGCTGGTCGACTTTGAAATTCGCCAAAGCAGTCAAATAGCGATCGGATAGAAGTCACACGCAGTTCCCTGACTTGCTGTCAGGCCGATTGAACGGCTGGTTCCAGGATTTCCAGACCATTCGATTCCGGGCCGACAAATTCCGATTCCCGGATTCCCGCAATGGCGAGCGACGGCCAGTGGCAGTGCAGGCGCCAGCCGATCCAGCCGGCGACTCCGAAAAAGAACACAAACAGGACCCACAGCGTCGTCCCTTCGGCCGAGTATCGGCGTTGTCGCCGAAAGCAGTTCCAGGCGCAGGCGATTCCAATGAAGACGGCGACGTAGAGACCGTACGGCCACATGGCAAAAGCCTTGGAAACCGCGTGTTGGTACTTTGTGGGCCATCAGTGTTTTGTGGTCACATGCGTCAAGGCACAGGCGTCTCAGCCGATGCAGCAAAGCGATTCCTTACGGCCGCCCCGATTTTCAGCGATTCGCAGATAAAGGCGACCGTCGGCGATGACCGGCGATGTGAAGCATTCGATTCCAAGCTGGTTCTCGGCAACCTGCTCAAACTTCTTCGGCGTCGCTCGGAAGACGACCGTGCGGCCGTTCTCGGCGGGAGCATAGATCAGCTCACCTGCCAACACTGGTGATGCACTGAAGTTGCCGCCAATGCGTGCCTGCCAGGCAACTCGCCCGGTAGTGGCGTCGCGGCACATGCCAATCCCTTTGTCGTTGACCATGTACAACGCGCCTTCGTGTAACAGGAGCGACGGCACGTAGGTCTCGGCCTTGTCACGCCAGACGACCTGACCGCGGCCGGTTGGTCGTATGGCAAGGGTTTCCTTTTTCGGGAAGCCACCGCTGGCGAAGACGAGATCGCCATCGGTGACCACTGTTCCGACGCAGGATTCGGTGACGCCGGGCACGCTCCACAAGGGGCGGCCGCTGGCCGGATCGTAGGACGCGACCTGATTACAACCCGGAATCAGCAACTGATCGCGGCCTCCAACGTTGTGCACGATCGCCGAGGCGTATGGCTCATCGCAAAAAAAGCGCAACATTGATATAGAGTCGAGTTGTTAGATTTGCGATAAGCCGCTCGCTATGAGCGAGAACGGTTATTCGACTTTGGAAATACGAGTGCGTGCCGTT
>CAUZFZ010000134.1:0-30969 GCA_963579025.1 Planctomycetota bacterium
AACATTCAATGAACTCTCCGCATCCTCGGGCCGCCCTCACTCAACTTGTGTGTAAGGGTGAGGGTTGAAACCCCGGGCTACTCGCCTTTGCCCCTCCGGGGCAGCAAAACTGTGCAACTTCAAAAGACAAGCCCGGTGGCGGGAAAGTCTGAATAATTCACCAGCCCCAAGCCCGGTGGCGGAGCAGTTCATCGCTTCTATATGGACTGGCCACGATTGACTCATCCGCTCGCCAGGAAAACAGACCGGTTCCAGGCTATCCGTGAACAGCACCTTCTTCAAGCACGTGTTCACGACTTTGGGGAACTGTCGGCATCGCCCAGCAAGGCGAGGTGCTGTTTGGCCATTTGCATCAGCCGACCGGCCGGTTCACCGTCCGAAAGCGGCAGCACTGCGTTCGGCGCCAACGACGCACACAGGTCGATCGCGTTGCGAAACGCGCGGCGGGCTCCCTGAGCATCGCCGGAACGCTGCAGGATGGTTCCCAGTGAGAAATGAGCCACCACCAGCTTTCGATCCAGAAATAACGCGCGCCGGACTGCCTGTTCGGCTTCGGCATAACGTTCCAGTTCCAGCAGCAGTACGGCGTGCAGGTATTGCAGCTCACCACTCGTCGGATGCCGAGCCGCCGCTGCCGCGCAGGCGTTTTCCGCATCGGTCGTGTCGAGGCACGTCAGCGCTCGGACCAGCAGGGCGGACGCTTCGCTGTTGTCCGGCTGCCCTTCAGTCAGGATACGGACCTTGTCATAGTCCCCTTGCTCCAGCGCCGTCTGTGCCTGTTGAATCACCACGTCTTCACTGGCGATCAGAGTGGAATCGGACGTGTCAGATTCGGCGATGGGCGGATCGTCGAGGACGGACAAACCCAATGTTGTTGCCAGTGTGGGGGCAACGAACTCAGGCGTCTCACGTGGAATTAGCGGCCGACGATAGACCAGCCCGGCCGGAGTCGGAACGGCCTCCAGCGGAGCCAGCTCTGCAATCGGCGGATCGGTCGCAGCCAGGATCAGCCAGCCGCCGGGGCTGAGCGATTCGAACAGTCGCTGAGCCACCGCCCGAATGGTCTCCGGCTCAAAATAGATCAGAACATTCCGGCACAGAATGACATCGCAACCCACCGTTCCCGTTGCCAGAGACGGATAGCGATCCAGCGCCAGATTCAGATAGTCGAACGTGACGTGAGTCCGCAGCCGGTCACTGACCTGCCATCCATCTGCTGTCTCATCGACCCACACGCCGGCGAATCCCCTCGATGGTCCGCGGAACGACCACTTCCGATAGCTGCCCAGCTCCGCCCGCCGCAATGCGGTGCGGGAGATATCGGTCCCTCGAATTCGACACTGACCCCCATACCCGGCCTGACGACAGGCGATCGCCAGGCTCCACGCCTCTTCGCCGCTGGCGCAGGCAGCACTCCAGATGCGGACAACGTGATCACTGCCTTTTCGCCCGGAAATCTCAGGCAGGATCGTTTCCCGCAGGACGCGGAACTGGTCGGGCTCGCGAAAGAAATAGGTCTCGCCGACAGTCACCTCGGCCACCAGCTCATCAAACGCGGACTTGTACCGTTTGATGTGGGCAAGAAACTCGTCGGCACTGACGACCCCACTAGCGCCCATCGCCCGTCGCACTCCGTCCTCAATGCCGGCGCTACGTCCGCTTTGTGGGCGCAACCCGATCTCCTGCGCGAGGAATTCCAGGATAGAGGTCAGGTCAGAGTTCATGCGGTTCAAGCCCACCCGGGGCGGTCCACAGGATACGAGTTACTAACTTCAGCCCGAGTACTCCGTTATCGCGGACTCTTGAGAAGATCCGCCGCGGTCAACAACGACGCGACTCCTTTCTCAAGCCGAATTGTCGCCGTCACCAATGAGTTCGTGGCGCCGCTCGGCTGTACGGCGGAGTCGTCCACGGTTTCCAGTCGCACGTTGCTTTCCGTCCGCACGATCGCACGACTCCCGTCGATTTCCAGAACGATGAGATAATCCGAGACGGCGATCTCCCGCGCCGGCAGCCCCAATCGCGAACGGATATCGATCACGGGAACGACCTCGCCACGCAGGTTCAGCAGCCCCTCGACACCTTCATGTCCGGGAGCTGGAGACAGCGATGCCGCACGGAGGATTTCCCGTACCTCGGTTACATCGAGCGCGAACTCAGCCTCGCCGATGGAAAAGACTGCGAATTCCTGTGTCACAGTGGCCTCTCGATAAACGCGCGGTCAGCTCGATACCAGGTACGAGGCTACCACTCGGCGAAGGTTGATGGCTACGGTATGAAGTGTTCGAGTCACGCGTCCTGCGGAAAATGCACACGATGCCAGTCCAGCGCCCTCAACTCTCCGATCTACACCGATCCGGCCGACGTGAGTTTCTCGCGCAGTCGTTCAATGGATTCGGCACGCTCGCGCTGGCTTCCATGCTGCACGCCGAGCATGCTCAATCTGCCGATCGCAATCCGCTGGCTGCACAAGCGGCGCACTGGGCAGAAGGTCCGGCGAAAGCCGTAATCTTCCTCTTTATGGCCGGAGGACCATCGCATGTGGAAACGTTCGATCCGAAGCCGCTGCTCAACGAACTCGACGGACAGAAGCGACCGCCTTCATTCGGGGATGTGAAGTACCAGTTCGTCAAGCCGAATGCTCGACTGCTCGGCAGCCAGCGTCGATTTCGGAAACATGGAGAAAGCGGCCTGGAAGTCTCGGACCTGTTTCCGCATCTGGCCGGGAATATTGACGACATCGCTGTCCTGCGATCGTGTTACTGTGACAAGGTCGTGCACTCGGCCGCCCAATACGAACTGTTCGGCGGACGTACGTTTCCCGGATTCCCCAGTATGGGTTCGTGGGTCACGTACGGGCTGGGAGCAGAAGCTGAGTCGTTGCCGTCTTATGTCGTCATGGCCGATCCCGACGGAGCCCTCGAAGCGGGTCAGCCGATGTACGGCAACGGGTTTCTGCCGTCGATGTATCAACCGACGATGCTCCGACCAGGCGCCACGCCGGTCAGAAATCTCGATCTGCCATCAGGTGTGTCGCTGGACCAGCGTCGCCGAACCGTCGAGCTGATCGCCGAGCTGAATGGACTGGACGCTCCGCCGGATGATGAAGAACTGGCCGCGCGTATTGCCTCGTACGAACTGGCGTTCCGAATGCAGACGCAGGCTCCGGAGGTGTTCGACCTGAGCCGCGAGTCGCGCACGACACAGCAACTGTATGGTGTCGGTCAGGAACCGACCGACGATTACGCCCGCCGTTGTCTGCTGGCCCGACGCCTTGTCGAACAGGGAACACGGTTTGTCGTCGTCGTCTCCGGCGGCGGCCCGGGCAACATGCAATGGGACGCGCACGGAGACATCGAGGAGAACCACCTGCGGATGGCGGCCCAGGTCGATCAGCCGATCTCGGCGTTGCTGACGGACCTGAAGCGTCGCGGGCTACTCGATTCGACACTGGTTCTGTGGGGTGGTGAATTCGGCCGCTCACCTGAAGCCCAGGCGTCGAAGGGGCGGGATCACCATAACACCGGATTTTCAATGTGGATGGCGGGCGGCGGCATCCGCGGCGGCCAGGCCGTCGGTGCAACAGATGAAATCGGTTTACGCGCGGTCGACCGGCCGCTGCATTTCCGGGACGTCCATACGACGCTGCTGCACCAGCTCGGGCTCGACCAGGACGCGCTCAGTTTCCTGCACCTCGGCAGGAAAGAACGTCTCACACTGGTTCACGGCGAAGTCATCGACGAAATCGTGCAGAGCTAAATCAGTGAGCGCGATTCGAATACAAGCCCGAAGCGCCAGCGAGTGAATCGGTTGCGATACGGCGGGGTTCACGCGCTTGCGCTTCGGGCTCGTATCGTCTGCAACATCACGGTGCGGCCCACCGCTATCTGACGAACGCCACGTAGTAGAACCACAGGCCGGTGATCGACGTCAGCGTCAGATCCAGTGTCGACGCCCAACCCAGCTTTGCATGCAGATGACTGTGTGGACACGGTGCCGGCGGATTGGGGATGCGCTTCAAGGCCAGTGTGATGGTGACGCCCCACAACACCGGGCTCGATACAGCAAACACCAGGTGAATCCACAGGATTCGTTGCACGCTCGCAAGCTGTTCAGGGCTGAGCGGAACAACCCGTTTCGCCACGACGTTCTCCCAGCCGCCCTGCACAAGCTGCATATCGACCTCAAACGCACCCACGGCCACCAGCAGAACCGCGGCCAGGGCCAACTGAATGTTGCGGTGCGCCAGATAATTCCTGCGGACTTTCACCAGATACAGACTGGTCACGATCGCCGGCACGACCAGCACCAGTGCACACACGACCGCATCCAGCATGAACGAAGTTCGAAACCCCAGAAACCCGTCTGACATCGATTCCCCGTCTGAAAAATGGTCCACCGTTGACCGTTTCGCTCTGCCGTCCGGGTTGTACGGGGCACTTCCACAGAAATCCAGACGGCAAGTGATCAAGCTGGTTCCCGACCGTTGCCGTGCCGTCCAGCCCGACATTGGCTATCCTCAGTGCCTCATTCGTCATCGCTCATTGAACCTGGGTCGCCATTCAGCTTCGCGTCGAGATACAGACGCGGCGACCAGCGGGACTCGGAACGCACCCGTGCGATGACTGACGTATCCCCCATTAGCATCGCGACGCGCGATCACTCTGAAGGATTGACTGTGCCTTTACTGAAGAAGAAACCCGCTATTGAGCCGCGCCCCGCGAAGCACGGCAAAGGACTGTTTGCTACGAAGCGATTCCGCCCGGGACAGGTCATCGGTGTCGTGACCGGTGAGTTCATCAATGATCCCGAATACGGCTCAGATTACTGCATCGATCTGGGCGACGGCTGTTCGCTGGAACCGGGTGAACCGTACCGTTACCTGAATCATTCCTGTGAATCGAACTGCAAGCTGTTCCTTGACTACGAAGACGACGAACCGGTTGAAAACCGCAGAGTCGTCCTCGAGGCGCTGCGAAACATCCAGCCGAATTCCGAGCTGACAATCGACTACGAATGGCCGGCGGAGAGTGCGATTCCCTGCGGATGCGAAAGTCCGAACTGTCGCGGCTGGGTTTGCGATCCCACGGAACTGCATCTCATCAAGGACCCGGCACGTCAGCCGGCTTAAGAACGCGTCCGAACCTACTTCTCGCTGACAGACTGGATGATGTCCGACATCGCACGTCCGGAAAACTCTGATTCACAGGCCCGCCCGAGCCCGGCCGAGTGGTTGCTGATCACCATCGGATCGGCATTGCTGCTCGCCAACGTGCTGACGGCCCGGCCGCTGCAGAGTGCCAACGATCGTTCGCGCTGGGAAACCGTCTGGTCACTCGTCGAACGCGGCACGTATCAGATCGATGAGATCGACGCGCGACCCGGCTGGACCACAATCGACAAGGTCCTGCATGAAGGGCACCTGTATTCCACCAAGCCACCGCTGATACCAACGGCCGTGGCTGGAGTTTACTGGACGGTCAAGGAAGTCACGGGACTCGATCTGCTTCGGCAAACCGACGACACCACGCGACTGGTTCTGGCCATCGTGAACTGGCTGCCATTAACGCTGGCGTTCGTCGTGATGGCCCGCATGCTGACTCGTTCGACAGGAAACGCTACAGCTCGACTGCTGGCGCTGAGCACCTTCTGCTTTGGCACGTTGGTCACACCCTACGCGACCGTCCTCAACAACCATTCGCTCGCCGCCGTGTGCGCCGTATTCGCCATAGCGCCGACGTTGCGGATCCTTAACGAGGAAAATCAGCGCAGGACAGACTTTGCGCTCGCCGGATTCTGGGCGGCACTTGTGTCCTGCTGCGAACTGCCGGCGGCTCTGTTCGGACTGCTGCTGTTCGTACTGATGTGCCGTCGATCGGTCACGCGCACGGCCCTGTACTTTGTACCTGCGGCTTTGATTCCGCTCGCTGCCTACTTCCTGACAAACTGGATGGCGACCGGGGGCTGGAAACCGTTCTACCTTTTCTATGGCACGGAAAAGTATCTGTTTGAACTCGACGGAGTCCGCAGCTACTGGCATGAGCCGCGGGGCATGGACCAGAACCTCGATTCGCCTTTCGCCTACTTCATGCATTGCACGATCGGACATCACGGCATCTTCAGCCTGACGCCGATCTTTGTGCTGACCGTGCTCACATGGTGCCGCCGTTCGTGGTGGGAGTATTCACGACTTCGTCCGGCCGTCTGGATGGGGGCGCTGCTGACCATCGCCGTGCTCGGCTTCTATATGACGCGCACGGCGAACTACAACTACGGTGGCAATACCTTCGGACTCCGCTGGATGATCTGGCTGGTCCCATTCCTGACGCTGTCGCTGGTTCCGGCATTCGAACAACTCAGTCGCAAACGCGGCAGATTGATCCTCGTGCTGTGCCTGCTGGCCGGTTCGGTGTTCTCGTCGATCGCCGCCGCGCGCAATCCGTGGGCATCGTCCTGGTTGTTCGACCAGATGGACCAAGCGGGCTGGATCGACTACTCAAACCCACCGCCAAAGCTCCCCTTCGACCGCGAGTTGCACACGATCTTTGCTCACCTGCCTGAAGATGTCGGTGCGTGGGTTGAGTACGCATCCGCCGATCGGTCCGGCAGCTTAAGCGGCCGAAGCTCCGACACACTTCGCCTGACCAGTCAGGAGCGATTCGTCCGGAAAGAGCGAGAGCTGCAGTCCATTCAGTTCGATTGGAACATCGGCCGCTCCGACGCCTGGTCGATGAAAGTGCTGCTCGACATCGAAGCCTTCCACGCGGGCAGAGAAGCCGCCGAACAGCTCGTTAGTTTCGAGGCCGCCCGACTTACGCGCAACGACGTGCTCACATTAATCCGCGGCGTCCCGGGCAATCGCGCCTACGTGCCACAGTCCGTGCGACACATCCGAACTCCGTTGCGCAGCAATGCGTTTCGCTGCCGACGGGCAGCGACGCAGGTCCGTTACGGACGTGAAAGTGACGCCACGTTCCGCCGCTGTGAATTGTGGCTGACCGATGAAGTGCCCTTCGGCGTGGCGCAGTTCGAACTCTCAGAATCAGATGCCACAACCCGTGAGCTGCTCTCGAAGCGCCGCTTCGTAGTTCGCGCGAGTTCGGCGAAGATCCGCTGAATTCGCGTCATCCGCGGCCCTTTATTTCTTCTTCGGCCGAAACGCGACCAGGCGATTCTCGTCGGTTGTCAGAAACGGACCACCGATCAGGTCGACGCAATACGGAATGGCCGGAAACACCGCATCCAGGCACTCACAGATGGCTTTCGGTTGTCCCGGCAAATTGACGATCAGTGCTCCACCGCGGATCGCAGCGGTCTGACGTGACAGGATCGCAGTCGCGACTTTCTCCAGCGAGACCTTGCGCATCAGCTCACCAAAACCGGGCATCAGTTTTTCGGCAACAGCCTCAGTGGCTTCCGGAGTAATGTCTCGTGCCGCGGGCCCGGTTCCGCCGGTCGTGATCACCAGACAACAGTTCTCAACGTCACACAGTTCGATGAGTGTCCGCTCAACGACTGGCTGATCGTCAGAGATGACCCGCGCGACTGGCTCCCACGGGGACGTCAGGACCTCGCTCATGTATTCACGAATGGCAGGTCCGCCGCGGTCCTCATACTCCCCGCGACTGGCCCGGTCCGAGACCGTGACGATTCCGATGCGCGCTGTATCTGGCATGGCGAGTCCATTGTGAGGATGTGAAAACAAAGTCCCCTCTCCCCCGTGGGGAGAGGGTTAGGGAGAGGGGCAGTCCGTAATCTCAATCATCGGCGGAACTTTCGCTGATTCGCCTACGGATGCAAGAAACCGGCCTCGGCGTCAGAATCGTTGTTTGATTCCGCCGCTGTACTTCCGCTGGAGCAGAGAATGTTTCGCTACTGTGCCCTCGTATTCATCCTGCTGTCCCCTGGCTTTGTCGCCGCCCAGTCGACCCTGGAACAACAACTGCTCGCCGTGCCGGTTGCTGAACTCGTCAGCGCGGCTCGCGAGGCGGGCGACGCCAAACGCGGTGCGGTTGTCTTCTATCAGCCGTACATGGCCTGCCGGAAATGCCATGCGGTTACCGGAAAATCACCGCTTGGTCCGAAGCTCTCGGAGAAACGAGACAACGTCACCGACGAGTTTCTCGTCGAGTCGCTGCTCACTCCATCAAAGGTGATCCGCAAGGGTTTTCAGACCGTCATCGTTGTGACAAACGACGGGAAATCGATTACGGGACTGCTCGTGAAAGAGACTCCGGATTCGGTCGTGCTGCGTGAGGGACGACCGGACGGCAAGCTGATCACAATCTCCAGGGACGACATCGATAGCCAGGTGGCAAGCCCGACGTCGATCATGCCGAAGGGCCAGGTCAACCAGATGACCAGTCGGCAGCAATTCCTCGATCTGGTGCGTTATCTGATCGAGGTCCGCGACGGTGGCCCCCTGAAAGCGAAGGAACTCGAGCCGGCACCGCAGCTCTACCAGATACGGATCCCTGAATACGAAAAGACGATCGACCACGCCGGGATGATTGCCAGCCTCGATCAGGGCGCGTTCAAACGCGGTGAGGCCATCTACAACCGGCTGTGCATCAACTGTCACGGGACGCACGACCAGCCGGGTTCGTTGCCGACATCGCCGCGATTTGCCAGCGGGAAATTCCGGAACGGCAGCGACCCGTTCACGATGTATCAGACGCTGACGCGCGGCTTCGGAATGATGGTCGCTCAGACATGGATGGTGCCGCAGCAGAAATATGACGTCGTGCATTATGTCCGTGAGGCGTACCTCAAGAGCCACAACCCGACTCAGCAGTTCAACGTAACCGACAAGTATTTGGCGGGATTGCCGAAAGGCGACTCGCGCGGCCCGAAGCCGAGGAACATCGAGCTGTGGGCCAACATGAATTATGGCGACAGCCTGATCAACACGTACGAATTCGGAAACGACGGTTCCAACTTCGCCTACAAAGGCATCGCGACACGAGTTGATCCGGGACCGGGCGGAGTTTCACGCGGTTCGGCCTGGATGATCTTTGATCACGACACGCTGCGAGTTTCGGCTGCCTGGACCGGTAAAGGCTTCATCGACTGGCAAGGTATCCACTTCAACGGCCGACACGGCATTCATCCGCGGCTGGTTGGTGACGTGCACTTTGCCAACCCATCCGGTCCTGGCTGGGCCGATCCGGAGACGGGCAGTTTTGATGACCCGCGCATCGTCGGTCGCGATGGCCGTCGCTACGGACCTTTGCCGCGTAAGTGGGCGCACTACAAAGGTCTGTATTACCACGGACAGCAACGCATCATCGATTACACAGTGGGCTCGACCCGCATCCTCGAAATGCCGCGGCTGGCCATGTCGCAGGACATGCCCGTCTTTGTTCGCTCGTTCAACATCGGACCGAGAGACCGGGACCTCACCCTGCAGGTCGCCCGCAGTGCTACACCGGGCAATGTGCTGACCGAAATCGCGACGGAAGGCGGCGCCGTGGTATTCGGGCCGCCAGCTAGCGGGCAGCCCGCACCATCCGCCGCAAAACTGGCATTCAATGGATCAACCTTCGCGGAAGTTAAAACCGGAAAAGACTTTGAAGTTCGCAGCCAGGACTTCACCGTGACGGCCCGCATCCGCACGAAATCAGGCGGGACAATCCTCAGCAAGACCGAACGCGGACCCAAATGGGTTCCCGGAGGAAGGACATTGTTCGTCCGCGGCGGCCGGCTGAGCTTCGACATCGGCTGGGTCGGTGTCGCAAACTCAACCGCCCGAGTCGACGACGGCCAGTGGCACGACGTCGCCGCCACCTGGGACGCGAAAACACAACAGGTTCGACTGTTCGTCGACGGCAAACAGAGCGGCAGCAAAGTTCTGAATGACGATCAGAAAACCGGCAAACATGTCCTCCGCATTGGATTCACAAACCCCAACTTCCCGCAGCCGAAGTCGTTTTTTGACGGAGACCTGCAGGACGTGCGGTTCTACCAGCGTCAACTGTCTGCCGACGAGTTAAGCGGTTCCGACAAACTGCCGGCCGACGCATCACTGTCCGGACACTGGGCGCTGACGGGTCTACACGAAGGCAATGCCAAGGACTCATCGGGCAAAGGACGAGACGCTCAGGTGATTCAGGGCGAGTCCGTGAAGCAGCATTCCGGCGCCACTCTTGCCGCCGGACTGCTGCCAGGCGTTGCGGGCGTTGCCTGGGACGCGGATGCCCGAAACGCACTCCTGCTGACAATTCCGGCCGGGAGGGAACTGCTTAAGTTTTCACTCTGGACTGCCGGTGTCGAGGACGAAGTCGGTCTGGTCGACATCGAAACGCCCGACATCGATCTGTCCGCGTTGACACAAGGTGGCCCGACTCGCTGGCCGCAGAAGCTTACGACCGTGGCGGAGCTGGGTGACGGCAAATCACCATACACCGTCGACGTGCTGACGCGTCCCGCGAGCAATCCGTGGCTGGCCCAGGTCCGCTTGACCGGTTTCGATTTCTACCCAGACGGCGATCGCATGGCTGTGTGTTCGTGGGACGGCGACGTCTGGCTCGTGTCGGGACTGAGTGGACTCGACGAAACGTCCGAAGCTGTGCCCCCGCAGCTGGTCTGGCAGCGGATCGCCAGCGGCCTGTTTCAACCGCTGGGACTCAAACTGGTCGACGGAAAGATTCATGTCACGTGTCGGGACCAGCTCGTCATCCTCCACGACCTCAACGGAGACGGCGAAACCGATTACTACGAAAATTTCAACAACGACCACCAGGTCACCGAGCACTTCCACGAATTCGCGATGGGCCTGCAGACAGACGACGCAGGAAACTTCTACTATGCCAAGTCGGCGCGTCACGCTCTGAAGGCGGTCGTGCCTCACCACGGCACGCTGCTGCGAGTCAGCAAGGACGGCTCACGCACCGACATCATCGCCAACGGTTTTCGCGCGGCGAACGGCGTGTGTCTGAATCCGGACGGATCGTTCATCGTCACCGACCAGGAAGGACACTGGAATCCCAAAAACCGCATCAATTGGGTGCGTGTGAACGACGACGGCTCGCCACGTTTTTATGGCAACATGTTTGGCTATCACGACGTCACGGACGCGGCGGACTCGGCAATGGATCAGCCTCTGTGCTGGATCACCAATGCATTCGATCGCTCGCCGGCCGAACTGTTGTGGGTCGAAAGCGATCGCTGGGGACCGCTGAAAGGCTCGCTGCTGAATCTGTCTTACGGTTACGGAAAGGTCTATGTCGTTCCGCACGAGGAAGTGAATGGCCAAATGCAGGGCGGCATGTGCGCGTTGCCGCTGCCTCAGTTCCCGACGGGCACGATTCGCGGGCGTTTCCATCCAGGCGACGGCCAGCTTTACACATGCGGCATGTTCGCCTGGGCCGGAAGTCAGAATCAGCCCGGTGGTCTGTATCGCATTCGCTACACCAAAAAGCCCGTGCATCTGCCCGTCGGCCTGCAGGCCACGAAGCAGGGCATGCGGGTGACTTTCACAAGTGCGGTGGATCCCAAGTCTGCCGGGAACATCGAAAACTACGCCGTGAAAGTCTGGGACCTGAAGCGCACGGCAAATTACGGCTCAAAACACTACAACGAGCGACCACTTAAGGTCACTGCCGCGAAGGTCTCGTCCGATGGTCTGTCTGTTGAACTGGTCATGCCCGACATCGCACCGACGTGGAGCATGGAGATTCGCTACCTGCTGAAGTCTGCAGACGGCAAACCGTTTGACGGCGTGATTCACAACACAGTGCATCATCTTGGCGAGTAGGTTTGTAGTAACCGCATTTATGCGGTTCTTCTCGCGTCGAGCGTGGTGGTTTGCCTGGTTGGCTGATTATCGTTGGCCGCGCGACCGAACCCGATGAATCGGGTTACTACGAACGGCTTGAGATGATTCTCGCGGTGTTTTGTGACGGCATGGCTCAATCCACGATTCCAAATGTGTGCTGAGCCGATCCGATGAACGCGCACGATTCGCTCGATTCAACGATCCGGGCGACTTCTACTGCGTCTTCCAGCGGATACATAAAGAGGTCTTCGACGAGCCCACTGTCGAGGTCGCTGAGCAGAAACAGTCGAGCCCAGCTCGCGGCACCGGCGAGCTGGGTCGCGGGAATCAGGTCCGCCGGACTATCGGTTCTCAATCGCTGGAGGCTGTCGGCCGGCTCTTCACATTGACGCAACAGACTCACGCCGTCGCCAGGCGCTTCGGACAATTCCGAGAGAATGACAATGCGTCCGTCTGGATTCACGAGTTGACGCGCCGTTGCCATTGCCTGACCGAGCTGCGACCAGCCATGTCCGCAAGTGTCGTTCGACACGGCAACGATGACGGTTTCGACGCGTTCGGGCATCGAGATCATCCACTGATCGTCGAGTTGTTCGCGACAGCGTTCGAGCACGGCCTCAAGACTGCCGGCGAGCGCGCCCGTGATTCCACTCGAACCAGCGGCGATGACCTGGACGCAAAACTGAATCCCCATCAGCCAGGCGATTTCATCGACAAGCTGCCGCAGGGGGCGCTGGTCGCTCGGGCCAAGTTCCGTGTGTCCCTGTCCGATCGCTGAACGCATGGCATCGACAGTCGACAGACCGGGATACAGCACACTGGTCGTACCGCGATAACCGAGCAGCGGATCAAACGCCGTGACGCCAACGGGAATGACAACATCAGCATCAACCAGCTCACGGGCCAGGTAAATTGCCGCGCCACTGGATGTTGTTGCGACATAACTGCAACAGTTTTCCGCCGTTGGATCGTGGACTCGCCACGCTACAGTGTCGCGGGCCGCGTCCGGCAGTTTTTTTCGTGGATCACTCGGCGGACGGCCGCTGATGCTGGCTGGCTGCAGGATCGTGACGCGGTCCGGTCGGATCTCGCGGCGTTCCAGCCAGGCCCACATGCCGCAAATGATGTCAGCCGCGCAGGGCGTGTCGCGATCGAGGGCGATGACCACGCGATCGTCTGGAACCAGGGCCTGATCCAATGTCGGCAGATCAATTGGCGACGCCAGAGCGGCGGCGATCAGACCGGCCGCATCCGGATGCGGCTGCGGACCCGGGCGAAATACGGCCACGCGATCGGCATCTATTTCGATTGAGAACTCGCCCGAATCGCCATACTTGAGGTTTACGGGGATGGATTGTTGCAATGCCACGGTTTCAGGCCGCCTGTTTGTTGTGATCGATCGGATTGATCCCAGAATCAGTTGGGCTCAGCGTAGAGCGAAATCTTACTTACTATGCGGATCGAGCGGCCAGCAACGGACCAATTCGGGAGATAAGCGGTCATGGACGAGATCCGAACTGAGAAACGGTCAGTTAGAGGGGCCATCTTTTCCGTCGTGATTCTGGCGATTCTTTATCCGCTCAGCATCGCGCCGGTGCAGGCTGTGATGTACCGCGGCTGGTTGCCGGGCGACTACTGGCGTGATTGCCACGCGTACGTTCCACTGGTGGAAGCGGCTGAAATGGCTCCAGACTCCATCGGAAAACTGCTAGAGTTCTACGCCTCAGTGCTGCTGCCGAGAGATGTTGTTCTGAATTTATATCGAAGGCATGGTGCTGTCATCTGACCACCTGCTTCAGCTGCGAAAGCGACGCACGTGCCGGAAGAGCTGAACGAAGACGATCAGTTAATGGTCCGCCTGCAGGAAGGTGACGCCAGTGCGTTCGACGAACTTGTCGATCGGCACCAAGGCCCGCTATTCGGCTTCTTCCTGAAGAACACGCGGGACCGGCAACTCTCCGAAGACCTCTCGCAGGAGGTCATGCTGCGTGTCCATCGCATGTTCTGGGATTACCTCCCGGTCGGACGCTTCAAGGGCTGGATATTCCGCATCGCCCGCAATTTGCTGATCGACAATGTGCGCCGCCGCTCGCATGACTGTCTGGTCAAGGCGGTCAAAGGCAAGTTCGAAGACGAAACGGACATCCTGCAGAATGTTGCCGGTTCCGTGCTGACTCCCGAGCAGCGAGTTGACCACGGCGAGCTGGCGGAACTTGTCGATGCTCTGCTGGACGATCTTCCAGAGGAACAGAGGCTGACATTTACATTGCACCACTTTGGCGGACTCTCACTTCCGGAAGTCGCTGAAGTCCTGGATACGTCGGTGCCGACGACCAAGAGCCGGCTGCGGCTGGCTCGTGAAAAACTGAGCGATCGATTGTTGCAGCGAGGCATTTTCAACCCGCACGAACCTGATGACTGATGCACGTCGTGTGTCGTGACAGGGGAACTTGAGTTTTCGAGACAACATCACCAATCCAGAATCAAGCCAGTGCGTTACGCGAGTGTGTAGTGACGCGGGACCTCGGGAGATGCGGCATGGCCTACTTCAGCCGACTGACTGATATCGTGACCTGTAGCCTGACCAGATTGCTGGAAGAGGCGGACGATCCGCAGGCCGCTCTGCAGGAGATCATCGCCGAGATGGAGACCGGCCTGGCCGGGGCTCGTCGAAGCATGAAAACTGCGAAGGCGAATGAAGACCACAACCGAAATGAGGTCGACGAACACAAGTCGAAGATCAGCTACTGGGACAGTCAGGCTCGCGAAGCCCTGCAGGGTGGGGCCGAGGATCAGGCCCGACTGGCTCTGGTTCGTAAGCGAGAAGCCGAGGACCTTGTTGCAGGCCTGGAAGAAGAACTGCGAGCCTCGCGCGACACCTGCGAACATCTGACTCGCACCTACCGTGCTCTGGAAGCGCGGCTCGCCGAGGCGCGGCGACGTCAGAACCCAGTCGATGGACAGGCACCGGATGGTGAAGCAGAACGCGAACCACAGCCGGCGTCCGAAGTAGATGCAACGGTGGCGTCCGAGATTGAAGACGAACTCGCGGCACTCAAACGCGAGATGGGGCAAAGCTGACGGCAGCCTCGTCGTGACTGTCGCGAGCAACGCGCTGACGAGTTCATACCAACACGTAAGAACTCTGTGGGTGCAAAGTGGAACACTGATCTTCGCTGATCATCACTAAACCAATCGGCGGAGATTAGTTGAACAGCGCCACCTTGGACTGCGGTGATGCATCACCGCTTTCCCATTTTCACCGCAGCGCAGGCGTTTCCGGCGATCCCGCACTTACGAGCCGGAGAGAATAAAGCGGCTACGCCGCGAATAGAGAATTTGAATGCGACGATGCATCGTCGCACTCCAGATGTGGCGCTGTCCAAATACAGCAGTTTACTTTAATGCGTGGTCATCGCCTGCAGCGCGAATCAGTGTCGCTGCCTCAGGCAATCGGAGTGTGCGTCGCCCACAGATACTGATGCCTGATGTTACTTTGCCGACTCGGATGCGGCAGCGTCATCGGTCGGCTGCTCCGTGTCTTCTTTGCTGTTGTCGGCAGCCGCGTCGTCGTTCGACTCCGGGTCGGCGTCGTTCGCAGCGGGTTCAGCCTTTTCCGGCTCAGGCTGCCAGGGATGTTCCTTCTCCCACTTCATCCAGAAATCGGGAGCAGTCGTGCTGCGCCACAATGCCAGGGCGTTGCCCACATGACTGTAGAACGTGTAGGACTCCATGATCTCTTCGTGCGTCTTCGACGTCGTGTTCTCGATGATCCAGTCGGCGGCTTTTTCGATCATCTCACGCGGTGGATGCAGATCGGGCGGAGCGATCGCGAGCCATTCCAGATGATGACCGGTCGCGATTACGTTTTGGTATTCCGGGTTGTCATCCGCCATCGACTCTTCACCGGTCGGCCAGGTGTAGGGCCAGTGACCGTCTTCAAACTGTGTGACCAGCAGGATGTCCCGTACCGACTTCAGATAGGCATAGGCCTCGGCCCGCACTTCGTCGGAGAGAATGCCTTCGCCCGTCTCGGCCTGGAAGCGGTCGTGCAGTCGAACCAGCACCATTAACGAGTACACGCGATGCGTGCCGCCGCAGACGCCGTACCGTTTTCCGCCGCGCATCTGACGTCGCGCGATCAGATCAAAGTTAAGTTTGCGGCCGTTGCCATTGGTCCATTCTTTTGTGGGCGCCAGCCACAGGCCGAATGCCATCGCGGACCATTCGGTCTCGCGTTCGTCGAGCTGGAAGTCGTACATCGCCTGCTCGACGACGTCCTGCATTGTGGCGTTCGGACGCCCCGGCGTACGAACCGGGTGGTTTAGCGGAACGAGCGCTTCCGTCAGGCAGGCCAGCGTATGGTCATGATGGTACGACGCGCCCGCTTCGCGTCCCCAGCGGATGTAGACGCCCGTGTTGCGGTCTTCAAGCAGCGGTGGCGTGTCGACGCCCCACGAGAGCATGAACCGACCGTGATCGATCAGGAAGTCGCGCATGTCAGCGCCGGACATGGCCGAGGGGTCCTGGAATTCGGCGTTGGCGTGCCAGGTTCGCAGTGCATGCTCGATGTAATTCGGCTTCATTTTTGAAGGGTCGAATCGTGGCAGCATCTGCTTTAGCACTGCTGCCAGTTCTTCGTCGCTGACGACACCCGGGTCGTCGTATTGCGGCGTGACAACGAGTGGCACGTTCCGAATGATTGACACCGGACGGTAGCTGGTCTCGCCGCTAACCAGTTCTCGCAGTTCTTCATGGGCATCATCCGACATGGTCGCCCATGCGGCGCCGAATGCGCCGAGCATAAGCAGCTGCACGGCAAGCACTGAGACAATATTGGGTCCACGCATCTGAGCCATAATAGAAGCCTCGAAAAGGCGAAGAATTACTACTTATTGAACTGATGACTGTTCAAGACCCGCTACCGACTGGTGTCCGTAATGGACATCGGCTTGTGACGGTAGAACACAGCCGATCGGTCATCGCTGAACTGCAGACGCCAGTCTTCATTCTGCGACAGTGAGTCGATCATGGGGGCGCGATACTGCTTGTCGAGCACGATGGCGTTGACGCCATATCGGTCGAGCATGCTGAGCCAGTTGGCTCGTCGTTCGATGATATTCATGTAGGCATTCCACACATCCGGTGGAGCCAGGTGGGCATGCGAGTTCACGAACACCTGAATTTCTTCCGGGCCAGCCCACTGCAGATAGTCGCCCAGTTCGTAGGTATTGAAGACCAGTCCCTGTGGTGGATTCTCCACCAGAAAGTCAGCGGCACCGACCGGTGTCAGCCGACTGAGGGCCACTTTGTCAGCCCGGGCAGACGGGTCCTTGCCGGCGATGGCAGCGATTGCCACACCGCCGACGTGCGAGAGCTGGAAGACAACAAGGCTGATGCCGATGGAGACGATCGTCCACATGCTCGCTCGGGGAGCCGGTTCAAGACTCAGCCCCAGTCCACGCCATTTTCGCCAGGCCGCTGCACCGTGAAGTGCGATCAGGACGGCGGCAAGTGGAGCCCACCACATAATCATTCGCGATGTCCACAGCGCGGACGCACCGAAGATGGTCAAGGTGAGCACTTCGGCGGACGCCACTCGCCGCGGGCTGACACGATACGCAAAGAACAACAGTAGAACGGCGACAGCGGCCGCCTGTCCCTGAGCCATACTGATGGTCAAAGGCTGCCACTCAATGATCGATGCCAGATTCGGGTGGCTGCCAAACGTCAGTACGGTGGCATACAGCCCCAGACCGTATGGATTGATGAGCGTCGCGACGGCGGCCAGTTCTGTCAGCAGAAGGAGTCGGCTGACCTTGACGTCATGCAACATGGCCATCGGATTGCCGCTGCGACGAACAACATCGATGGCGCGACCCAGCGTAAAGCAGCCAAGGAGTCCCAGCCCCACAACGAATGAGCCGTGGATGTTCGCCCACAAAGCAAACATGGCGGGCACGAGCCACCAGTTCGCCTTTGACCAGTCGCGTCGCATCAGTCCGCAGAACAGTCCGCAGAACATCAGGAATCCAATGGCCTGTGGTCGGATGATCGCGAGCTGATGCCAGTTGATCCAGACAGTCAAACCGAACGCCAGAGTGGCGAACAATCCACTGCGTGTGCGGTTGTGGACGCGGAACAGAAGCAGGCCCAGTGCCAGAGCTACCACGGCGCCGAATCCGGATGCGAGAGCTGCTTTGCCTCCAACCAGCCAGGCGCCATAACCCAGGACCTGACACAGCCAACTGGAATCCACGAAAGAACTACCAACCGCCAGCGACATTAACGGTTCCGTTGACGGGAGCGCACCGGAGTTCCAGATGTGTCGACCGTAGCTCAGGTGTCCCCACAAATCCGTGTGCCACAATGGCCGCAGATTGAAGAGCAGAAAGGTGAACGACACGAGTGCCACTAACCCGGCTGCGGCTGCGGAAGTCCGAAACCACTCGGGGAACTTGTCCTCCAGCAGTGACGCGTCGGCCACAGAAGGATCGTGTTCTTCATCCGACGATTCGGTGGTTTCGTTTTCAGTCAGCGCGGTTTCCATTGAAGCACCGTAATCGTGAGACCAGCTTGGATTGTCATCGATACAACCTGTTCGCCAATTGTGCCGCCCGGTAGAGGACAGTCAAAGTGCGGCGTTGATAAGGGTGCGGAAAGGCTCGCGACTTCTGCTGCAGAAACCGGTTTGTCCGCGCACACCGATTGCAGCGGTTCCAGTGGCGCGTCGCCACACGGCAACAGTCGAAGCGTCGAACCCGGCTTCCCCTTGCTGTAGCCAGCGGCCGCGCATGAGTGGATCACGAACTACTTTTCTTCCAGTAGTTTCCTCGCCGCTGCCGCTTTCTTCTTCGGCCGAATTCCATCCACGTAGTCGAGGGCTGTCTTGCCGTTGTCATCGGTTGCCGCCCGATCGGCGTTGAATTCGAGCAGCAGTTCGACACCTTCAAACCAACCTTCGCAGGCGGCTTTCACCAGATAGGGCATGCCATCGTCACCCTGCTCGGGTCTCCAGTCGGGATCGGCGCCGTTTTCCAGAAAAACGCGCATGGTGACCAGGATTTCATCGCGTTCCTTTTTTGTGCCAGCCATCGAGTAGTCGATGTTCTGGTACATCCACGTCAGGCCCCTCTCGTCGGTTGCGTTCGGATCCGCACCTGCTTCCAGCAGCACACGCACGGAATCAGGGGCGCTCGCGAAGCGCGCGTGATCGGATCCCTGAACTTCAAGCCCGGCTTCTATCAGAACCTTCCAGATGCGGTCGCGATAGCGGAGCTGGCGCAGACTCTTGGTCTCCAGGCGATTCGGATCGGCACCCAGTTCGATGAGCAGTTTGAACATGTCCGGGTAGTCCACGGCGCCGCAGAGAATCAACCGGCCGTGATATCCAATGGCATTCGGGTCGGCGCCTCGTTCCACGAGGAACCGAACAAGTCTCGCCTCGTGGCCTGAAATAGCGAATGCGACGGGCGTTCGCTCACTGCGGCGGCTCAGCGCGTCGACGTCAGCTCCGCCTTCAACGAGTAATCTGGCGAGTTCAAAATGACCTCGCCGTGAAACGACATGCAGCGGAAGTTCTTCACTGTTCGCCGGTGGCTGATTGGGATCGGCACCGCTTTCCAGCAGAAGTTGAATTGCAACTTCGCTCTTTTCATCCACTGCGTAATGCAACGGGGTCTGGCGTTTGCCCAGATTCGGATCCGCGCCACGTGCGAGTTCCGAACGCACTGTCGCCAGATCATGCTCTTCGATAGCCAGAATGAGTCTGGTGCGGCCCATCTCGTCCATGGCATTCGGGTCATCCGGATCGAGAGCCGCTATTGCAGCCTTCCGTTCCTCGGCTTCTTCGGCGGCCCACTTCTGTTCGTCCTTCAGATCCTTCGCCATGCGTTTGAGGAACGAGCCGAGATTCTTGTAGCGTTTTTCCTTCTCGAAGAACCCTTCAGTGATGCTCCACCCGGGAATCAGATACGTCACGAGGTCGGCCAACTGGACGCACACAAAATCGCCGTCTCGATTGCCGATGATGAAGTAGCCCGCCGCTAATGCGAGCGGGAAGAACTCATCGTGAGTGATGAATTTTCGAGTTCATTGCGACTGTAGAGAGTGAGCGTGAGATTCAGCGGCTCCTCGAACAGCCCCTCGCACAAATAGCTGCGCAGGTCCTCGGGCAGGGCATCAGGATCGGCGCCCGCCTTCTTGAGGGTTTTCGAGAGGTCTTTCCACGGCCAGGCAACTGGACCTGCCGTACGGTTCACCTGCTTTTGCAGTTTTTCGATTTCGGGGAGCATGACCGAGGATAGAAATTCGGCACCCGTGTCAGCAAGTGCTCGACGGCGCGGATTAAATGTAGAACCACACGCTCGTATGCGTTCTGGATTGTCCACAACGGCAAATGAACTGAGAGTTCTTCCACGACACGGTCAAGCGGGACACGGGAAGACGTTACTGACCTTGCTGTTCCAGCGTTTCGTTAAGCCGCTCTGTTGCGTCGTCATAGACGTCCAGCACACGCGACTTTGCCTGGGCGTCTTCGAACACGCCGTTCTTCCCAATCGAACTGCGCGCGGTTTTCATTTTCTGCAGCAAGGTCCGTGCGACCTTTGGATCGAAGGCACTCCGGCCATCGACTTCGACGTAGATCGGACTCGTGTGCCCGTACAACTTGCGTCCGAATTCATTCACGGGAGTCGCCGGGCCTTTATTGGTCACATTGGGAGGTGGGATTCTCAGTGCCAGCCAACCGGGCTTGTCTACGGGAACTGTCAACTTCAGCTCTGCCAGGAAATGCTGTCCAACCGGGCGAGTTGTGGCCGAGGCGATGACCTCGCCGTTGTGAACCAGCTCGGCCCGCTGGAAGTCCGTCCGTCCTTCCACCTGACCCAGAACAGATACGCTGCCCGGCCGATCAAGTTCCAGGGTGTCGCCGATTTCAGTCGTGTCGACGCGGAAGCGGAACAGTGGGCCGTTGGTGATGAAGCTGCGTCCGGTCGATAGTGCCTGCAGCCAGTTGTCGACCGTGGTCGCTTTCTGCATCCGCACGTAGACGCGCGACAGGTCGTACATGAACCAGTCTGTGCCCGTTGAGAACGGCACCTTCAGGCCGACATTCAAGAGTGGATAGAAGCGTTCTTTGAACCCGGCCCGTTGCCCTCCGTCGTAGATGTTCATCGCGTCGAGTCGCCCCAGCAGCCAGTTGGGATCAGCCTCGTACCCGAACACATTGTGGCACCATACCGTGGTCGCCCCATCGCGCTTCGCCTGCTGAATGCCACGCGTCAGCGGGATGCCGTCCGTTCCGGTCTTCATGATGCCGGGACCGATACTCACAGGCTGAATCAACTCCTTGATGTTCAGGAGCATGACGTGCCCGTATCCCTGACCAAAGCCAGTGAAGTTGTGACGATGCTCTTCGCCGTTGCCGAACACCACGCCGGACGCGGCCGTCAGTTTCGCGAGGTCTTCGCGTGTGTAGCTGTTGGATGTGTATTCACGATCGGCATCGACCCGTTCCAGATACGACAGGAACAGGACATCAAGGTCGTCTGCCTGAGGAATCTCAGTCAGGTAGCGATCACAGTCAGCCCGTGAGAGCTTCATGATGTGCAGATGCGTGTTGCCCGCGACCAGGTCGTTCTGCTGTCGACGATAAAATCGCGTCAGTGGCAGCCGGATCGTCGCTTCCTGGGAATCACTCAGATCAAACGTCTTTGTCAGGCGTTCGGTTTCCAGACCGGAGAACGCCGCGAACGTCAGACGACCCTGCGGCAGTTCAACCGTTGCTGACTCGGGCAGCACCGACCAGTCGTGGATCGGCAGGTCACCGTTCAAACCCAGTCCGCGCGACAGCAGTTGCGGTAATGGCAGGCGTTCGCCATCCGCGTCGAATACCTGCACAACTCCGGACAGCGATTCGCCAGTCTCGGCATCGACCAGCTGAATTGTCGCCCGGCAGATTTGTGGAGCGCGATTCGCTGCCGCAGCCAGAGCACCGATCATCAGCGCGACACAAAGCAGAGCAGACGGTCGCATGGCAATCTCCTGTGATTCGATCCGAAGCCGAGGCCGCGGATCATATCGCAGGAACGGTCAGAGTCCCGCCCTGGTGCGAAACATGCGGGATGAACTCTTAGCGGCGCCCAATGCGTTCGTTCTGGCTCCGCACCTGACTGGCAAGACTCGAGACTTCTGCTTCCAGTCGTCTCAGGCGTTCGTCGAGCTGATGCTGTGACGTCGCGGCAGGGGTTGGGGCAGGACCCGGAATCACCAGCACGCCGCCATTCGTCGAGCACGCGCCACACGCTGGTCGAGGGCCACACACCGTTGGCGAGCACACAGCGGCAGGGCCGCACATTGTCTGCATTTGCGGCACCATGACCACTCGCTGCTGACACGCAGACGGCTGGCAGTATGGCTGAACATGAATCACGACACGGTCGATGTCACAGCATGGGTCTTTGCCGCATCTCGACCAGCTCGGACGGCAGACGGATCCGCAGACAGACTTCACTCGACCGGGGATGAGTCTGCGTAAGCCGTCTCTGGCCCGTGTCAGACATCCGAATCGGCCCTGCCCGGGCAGGCACTGCTGACACGTATCACACGTCTGACCCTTCAGTGGACAGGGAGACTTTGTCAGACACGAAGATTTCGGCGGACAGGGCATCTTCCTGATCAGGCATGACAGGCCTTCAGACCGAACACCCCATTGCGGCGCGCACGTTGGCGGGCACAGTTGCTTCAGAGTCAGGCGCGATCCGAACGTTGGGCTGCAGACGCGCTTCGCGGCAGAACCCGGCACGCACAGTCCGGGAAACTCGGCCTGGATGACACCAGGCACGCAGGCAAGTACAGCGGCGCTCAACAGCAATCGAGTCATGCTCAGGGAGTCCTTGAAGCAGTCTCTTCGGGGTGGGTTCGTCGGTGCACTCTTTGATATCTGAGGGGTCACATCTCTACTTCGACCGCCTCATGTGCTCGGGCTCATGTCTCTCCCCGAATTTCCCTCTATGCATCCTGCCAGCTTTAGCGCTGCTGTGCGGACCGCGACAGAAAGTCGGGCGCTGCCCGTGCGGTCACCTCGACCCTGCAAAGACCGACGATCCGATCAATCAGATCAACCGGTGTCAGAACGAGGTGAACGCCACGCGTCCGCTGTGGTTGCCCCTCCGCGCGACGCTGCTACGATCCAACCCGCTTTCGCCGTCATGCGGAAGAACAACACGCCACAAGCCGCCGGAAGGCGGGACCCTCGCCATTAACCCGACGGACGTTTCATGGCCAAAAGCGTTCTCTCCCGTTATCTCGATCCCGCCACCCTCAGCCGAGTCGCCGACCGTCCGGTCGAGCCGCGCGGACTGGTCATGGGTAATCTGGCTGGAGCCCACAAGTCGCCGCTGTCTGGATTCGCGGTCGAGTTCGCCGGACACCGCGAGTACGTCCCCGGCGACGACCCGCGGCACATCGACTGGCGACTGTATTTCACGCGCGGCAAGTACTTCATCAAGCAGTACGAAATGGAGACAAACTTTGTCTGCCACTTGCTGCTGGATGTCAGCTCGTCCATGCGCTACGGCCAGTCGGAACATCAGAAGCTGCAATATGCGGCGAAGATGGCATCGACGCTGGGCTTTTCGATCATCCGGCAGAACGACAAGGTGTCGCTGGGCACGTTCGACGATCAGATTCGCGGCTTCATCCCGCCCAGTAATTCGATGGGCCAGGTGATCCGCATGACCGAGCATCTGGATGAAATCAAACCGGTCGAGAAAACTGACATGGCGGCCTGTCTGACGGAACTGACCGGCCGCATGCGGCGTCGCGAAATCGTGATGATCTTCAGCGATTTCTTCACCGACCTGGAAGCACTGGAATCAGCACTTCAGCTCATGCGTTTCAACCAGCACGAGGTCGTGCTGTTCCAGATCATGCATCACGACGAACTGACTTTTGAATTTGACGGCATGGTGCGTTTCGACGGTCTGGAAGATCCGGACCAGTTACTGACGCAGACGGAAGACATTCGTCGCGGCTACCTGCGAGCCGTCGAAGATTTCCGAGTGGACTTCACCGACCTGTGCCAGCGCAACCGCGTCGAGCGAGTCGAGGTCGACACCAACCGGGACCTGGCCGAAGTCCTGATCGACCACCTCAACCAGCGCAGCCGCCTGAACCGCGGCCGCTGACTCGGCGTGCCTCGACACGTCATCACCTGAAACGTACTTCCTGTCAGACGAGTTCGTGCGCTCGCCGCTGCCGTGCATCCATCAATCGGCATGCGCGAGAACCTGAACTTCTTTCTGTAGACCAGCGTCCACACGATCGCGTTCAGTTTCCAGGTCATAGTGGGCTTGAAGATTCACCCAGAACCGTTCGGACGTTGTGAAGTACCTCGCAAGCCGCAACGCTGTGTTTGCAGTGATTGACCGCGTGCCTTTTACGATTTCGTTGATGCGGCGCGGCGGCACACTGATTTCTTTGGCGAGCCGGTACTGACTGATGCCCAGTGGCTCCAGAAACTCCACTCGCAGGATCTCTCCGGGGTGAATCGGAGCCAGTTTCTTTGCCGCCATTCTTAACTCCTAATGGTAGTCAGTTGATTTCGACGGGCTGTGACGAGATCACGATTGCGTGCTCGCCGCCTTGGAATTCGTATTGGTCGGGGTTGACGTTGTACTGGTCGGATTCGGGTTCGTGGACGGCGACCAGCAGGGCATTGTGCTCACGCTTCAAATGCACGAACAGGTCCATCACATCCTTACCCAGCCAGGCGTCGGGGATCGCAACGCTGTAGAACTGCGACCCGCGTTCGTGTGTCAGCAGTTCACTGAAGATTCCAATCAGTCCACGATTGAGCGCGGCGTGTGCCAGTAGAAATCCGCTGTGCTCGCCCGTGACCACGTAATCGTTAACTCGGCCCATTTCCAGATGCGCACCGTGCTCGGGATTGATCAACTCGGCGCATGTGTAGACGTTGGGGTTAAGGCGTTCGGCCGTGAGGGCCGCAAGGATCGTCCGTGCGTCGGCGTCCTGAGCGGAACGCTTTCCATTGGCGTCCGACACAATGATACACGTCTTCGCCCGCGTGATCCCGGCTTTCGTTAACGCGGACACTTTCGTGAAATCATCGTTCAGGAACTGAACTTTGTTTCGTAGAGATTCGTTCTGAAACTCGAGCTGTCCGTCTATCTTATCAACCACCACGATCGGTACAGGACTGCGACCGTTGGCTACCTGGTACTCGCGGACAATGATTTCCGCCTTGCGGTTCCAGCCGCAGATGACGACGTGGTCACTGAATTCTTCCCATTGCACAGTACGGCCCTCCATTCTTAGACGATCGACCATGAATGCCGAGATGGTTCCCGTGAACATGGCGAAGACGCTCATGCCCATAAACATCACGCTGACTGTCAACACGTGACCAGCCAGCGTCTTCGGCGGGCCGGGAATCGGTTCGCCCGCAACCATTGTGTAAATGCTGAACCACAACGCTTCGCCGAACGTGTCGACGTCTGCGTTGTCGTGTTCGATTGTCAGCACGGCTCCTGTGGCGAACAGGACAGTCAGCATGATCAGGCCGAGAACCATGGCGAACTCGATGGCTCCTCGGCGGAAGACATACGGAAAACTGCTGGCATGACGATTAAAGATGCCCAGAAGACGCAGAATGCGCAGCAGTCGCAGCAATCGAAACACGCGGGCAAACCGCAGTGAGCGGAACAGAGGCAGGACTGCGATGATGTCCAGCAGGTATTCGCGAAAGAATCGCCACCGGGGGCGTCCGACGAATCGCAGCAGCAGCTCCATCGCAAACACGCAGGTGATCGCATAGTTGACTTCGATCAGGATCCCGCGAGTTGGTGTGTCCGGCAACGAGAGTTCGAGGAACGTCAAAGCGACAGAGGCAACAATTAGACCGCCTATGGTCAGATCGGTACCAGTGTGATCGAAAAAGTGCTGCAACGATCTCTGCCACGGCCGCCATTGCGGCGATTCGCGGGCATCCATCGAACCATTCATTGACGGCCTCCCACAAGAGGCATCTGGCTTCACGCGTCTCCAGACTCGTGTCGGGAAACGGCCGAATCGCGATCACGCTGCATAATCATGTTGTGTGTCTTAGAATGCAGGTGACAGCAACGGAACGCCATGACGCCGTACTGGCTCACTCTTGCCAGCATCGGGAACCGGCATCACTGCCTTTGAGAACCCATGTCTGAATCCGAAGAAACGGCACAGAACTTCACGCTGAACTCGATCGACGAGGCTCTGGAAGCCATTCGCACCGCCGGCATGGTGATCGTCGTGGACGACGCCGACCGCGAGAACGAGGGCGATCTGATCTGTGCGGCAGAGATGATCAGCCCGGAAGCCGTGTCATTTATGCTGCGTCACGGGGCTGGCGTTCTATGCGTACCAGTCACGGGAGAAACGGCCGACCAGCTCCACCTGACGCCGATCGTGGACAGCTCCGCCAATGAAACACCGTTCCGCACCAATTTTCTGACTCCAGTTGATCACGTCGACGCCGGTACTGGCGTCAGTGCCGACAATCGAGCCATCACGATTCATGCGCTGGCCGACCCCAATATTTCGCACCGTGACTTTGTGAAACCGGGCCACATCCAGACTCTGCGAGCCAAAGAAGGTGGCGTGCTCCGTCGCGCTGGTCATACCGAAGCCACCATCGACCTGATGCGCATGGCCGGTCTGCAACCGGTAGGCGTGCTGATAGAAATCCTGAGTCAGAAATCGTCGGGTATGGCGGACCGTCAGGAACTGCATGAGCTGGCCGACCAGTTCAACATCCCGATCATCACGATCGAGCAGATCATTCGATACCGTCGTCTGCGCGAACGTCTTGTGCGGCGTGAAGCGGAAGTCGAGATTGAAACCGCGAACTACGGATGCCCCAGGTTCATTGCCTACGGAGTCGAGCACGAGGAACAGGAACCTCTGGCCATTGTGTGGGGCGACCTGAAGTCGGTCGAAGCGCCACTCATCCGCATGCACTCGTCGTGCTTCACTGGCGACATCCTCAGTTCACTGCGATGCGACTGCGGCGACCAGCTTCATATGGCGATTGAGATGATCGTCCGCGAAGGCGCTGGAGCGGTCGTCTATCTGCCGCAGGAAGGGCGTGGCATCGGCCTGACGTCGAAGCTCAAAGCCTATCAGCTCCAGGACGAGGGCTATGACACGGTCGAGGCCAACCACAAACTGGGATTCAAGGCCGACCACCGCGACTACATGATCGGTCTGCAGATTCTCAAGGACCTGGGGCTGTCGCGAATTCGTATCCTGACGAACAACCCCAAGAAGACGGAGTCGTTCGAACAGGCCTGGGACCTGAAGGTCGAAGAGCAGGTGCCGATCATCGCGCCGGCACATCAGCACCGTGCACATTACATGGCGACGAAGCGAGACAAGATGGGCCATGTGCTGCCGCAGGATGTCCCGGCGACTGGCACGGAATCGTAGAAGTGAATCGTCTGCCTGACGCGCTCATCTGCCCGAACTGCTCGCAGCCACTGCGGTCGAACGAGCAGCAGGTCAATTGCACGAGTTGCCCGGCCGAATGGCCGATCGTCGACGGTATTGTTCGCTTCGTCGCCCAGGAACACCTTGCCAGCTTCGGGCTGCAATGGAATCGCTATGAAGTGGCGCACGACGACGAGGACCGCGCCACGTTCGTCGCCAAGACGGGCGTTCCATTAGCCGAGCTTGCGGGCCTGCGTGTCCTGGACGCCGGTTGTGGTGGCGGTCGCTACTGCAAAGTCGCCGCCGAAGCCGGCGCGACAGTCGCAGGTGCCGATCACACGACAGCCGTCGAGAAGGCATCGTCGTTGTGCGGCCATCTGGAAAACGTGAAGCTCGTCCAGGGAGACCTGAAGCAACTGCCATTCGAGCCCGCGTCGTTTGATTTCGTCTTTTCGATCGGAGTCATGCACCACGATCGTGACACGCGAGCGGTCTTCGACTCCGTCGCGAAAATGGTTCGCCCCGGGGGCCGCATGGCCGTCTGGCTTTACCGACGCAACACGGGACCTCAGGAATTCACTAATTCCCTGTTGCGACGCCGCACAACGCGGATGTCAGCCGAACGACTGGAACCGTGGTGCCGTCTGGGTGCATTCGCCGGTGGGATTCCGCTGGTGAAGCAAACGCTGAGTAAGGTCGTGAACTTCAGCACGCATCCCGTCCGGGAAAACCGCATCTGCGACACATTCGACTGGTACGCTCCCGAGTTTCAGCATCACCACACGACCGACGAGCTGTGCACATGGTTTCGCGAAGCGCGCTTTGAGAACCTGCAGGTTCTGCCGCCAGAAAAGACTGGCGGTCTATACCGCTGGGCGTGGCGGAACAACCTGATCATCGGCAGCGGCGTCAACGTACAGGGCACGCGAGCCAGAACGTAACCTCGCCACATGCGATCGGTCGCAGTCGGCGAAGCTGCGTCTGTTTACTGCAGCAGTGTGCCGCCATTCTTTTTCAGGTGCATCTCCCAGCGTTGCAACGAAACCTTGCGCTGGTTCTCCTGGTTCAGTGGACGGTAATCGTAGCGCTGGCCATTCGTCAGCCGAAAGATGTGCTGAAACGCGAGCTGCCGGATGACCACACTGTCGTGACTGAGCCAGTCAACAAGGATCCGTGATTTCGCCTGATTCCGGGCGTCATCGTCTCCGTAGCCCCACAACAGCCGGTAGATCGCATCGACTTCATCGGGCGGAAAGGACTTCTGCAGTTCACTCTTAAGAATCCTGGCATTCTGTTTGTCGCGTGGCACCCATTGCCGCAGCCCGGTAATTGCCGCCGCGCGTGATTCCTCAAAGTCTGTTCTCGCCAGTGCCTGAACCAGTTCGCTCGACAGCTCTGAAACGGCCAGACACTTCACCGCCAGCTCCGACATTGACGGAACCGTCGACAGCACGATCCCCGGAATGCTTTGGTGAATCGGATAATCCGGGTCAATCTCATTCCGGAACTTAGCTGCAGACCGTCGCACGGCTGTCGAAGGACCGCGACCGTCGGGATCGAGCCACACCGGTGTCGTTAACAATGGCGACTGGCTGAGCGACTTGACGTTCTCGGCCCGTTCCTTCGGAGAGAGTTGATACCACGCCGGACTGAGCAGACTCTGGTTGCCCGAGACGACACCAGTAAACTCGGCGCGTCCCTTAATGACGTACAGATTTCCGGCGTACGGTTGATCGGGGCCAATCTCGTAACCAATGGGCTCCGAGGGGACAATCTCGATTCCGCACAGCGAATCACCGGATGGCAGTGTGAGCTGACAGGGTTCCGCGGCAAGTAGCACGCCGATCGCTATTGGGTCAGAACCACCATCTGGATCCTCGCGTTCGAACGTGAATCGACCTCGCAGCAGCGCGAGCTGAATCGCCTGCTCTGCTGAAGCACCGATCACCTGCAGAGCCGATCCGCCGTGCAGCGTGATCGTCATGCGAAGTTCGTCGATTCGCAGGATGGCGGAAAACGGTTCCGGAGCGGCGACGCGATCACCGATGCGCAGCGTTGCTCGATACGGCATGCTCTGCCAGCCCATGTCGTCGCGGCGTAACAGGATGCTGTCCCGTGTGGAGTACAGCACCTCTGGAATCTCCGCAGTCTGTACCGTCACTGTCGTGTCGCCGGACTCGGTAGTAGTTGTCGGCGGATTCGTTGACGTCCCAGTGGCTGGCGGATCAGTAGCAACCGTGGCAGTGGGCGGTACGGCGCCGGGAGTCTCCGCCGGTGTCGTGGTGGCAACCACAGGCGAATCTGGATTCTCGGTTTCGGTCGGCGTGCCGGGATTCACCGGGTCTGGTTCCGGGAGAGCGACAGCCGGCGGCGAAGCTGGAGTTATCGTCGCGATTCCCGTCGGAGTTTCCGCGGGATCCGGCGTGCTCCCTGGTACGCCTGGATCAATTCCGGTTTCTGGCGTGGGCGAACCCGCCGGACCGATCGGACGAAACGGATCGGCCTGAGCGACCACATCACCGAGTGGTGGTTCCAATTCCGGTTCCGAGAATGTTCTGTCACGCAGAATCGTCGCCAGCCAGGTTCCCCCCACAACCACGGCTATGATAATGGGGCCGAATCGCTGCCACGCCGGGGCCGGACGTAGATAGTCGGGCAGGTGACTCGTTTCCGGTCTGGCAGGGCGTGTGACCGGCGCGATCTCGTCGTCCGGCGCCGGCGTTTCCCCGGAATCCTCAAGGTCCGATTCGATCTTCCCTGCCGATTCGGATCCCAGCGCGTACATCCGCTCGCGTGTACTCGCCGGGACGTCCACAGGCTCACCCAGTACCAGTGTTAGAATCTGGTGGCTGGCTGCGACCTCGGCCAGATGCACGTCTGAATCCAGACAGATCTTCTCGACATCGGCGACCGCCTCGGGCGGCAGTGTGTTGTCGAGATACTCGGCCACCGAATTTGGATCGACGCCACTTTCCGGCCCCGCAAGCTCGGGAGCCGTCAATCGACGTCGCCGCATGACCTCACGGATGCGACTGACCAGCGACGAGGCATAGCCGCTCTCGGCAATCTTCTCACCGATCTCTTTCGTCTGCGGTGCCTCGAGAATGTCATCCAGATACGCGAGCAGAGTGCGAAGAGTCAGTCGCATGGCAATACCACAGGTTTGGATTCAATTGGAATTGAGTCGTTTGAAGACCGTTACTTAAGAAGTAGTGGGAATCGGTCGCCGCGTCCGTACGACTTTCCCGGACATTCCATGAGAATCCCCGAAATCACATGTGGCTGATTCGCGGCAAGAAAGGACGTGTTGTTCAGAAACTGGCGATCCACTAGTCACATCAATCCAAGAACCACTACCCCAATGCAGCGGAGAAACGTCAGAACCCACCAGGGGTTGTACCAGCTGTCGGCTGTCCAAAAGACCTATGCAACTTTCGTGTCGTGATGCGCAAAGTTACTGTGAAGCGAGCGCAGTATGGATTCGGCGCTCGCATTTTCATGTCGTCGAAGATTCTCGTGTTTCGGTCAATCCGAGGCAGCGGTTGACTGAATGTTCTCTCGTTCGGAGACAGACCCATGGTGCAGGGCCAGCGCACACTAACTCCGTTGTGGGACAAGGACTTGGAGCAGGAAGTTGTCGTTCCATCCGCAATGCCGGCGCTTCATGGCAATGCTTTCTTTGCCGGGATGCTGCTTCAGGAGCGATA
>CAUZFZ010000135.1:0-30917 GCA_963579025.1 Planctomycetota bacterium
CCGGCCGAAGCGACGGTGAGGCGGAAGGGGCGGCCCACTTCTGCTGATCCTGAGCCGAGGTCGGAATGCGTGAATCTACCCATTCATTCCGTGGGAGAGCCTATTTTTTCAATGCCAATGACAGTGTCTGCCGACAGGCCGCTGCCGATCTCGGCGACGCTCAATTGCGTATGGCAATTGCCACGTTGAAGACCGGCGAGCGATACGTGAAGGACGGACGCAGCGTGTACCACGAATACGTCCCGCTTCTGAAAGACCCGTGGGCATTTGAGGGTTTGGGCAAGAAGAAAACAGAGATGGCGTTAGAGCGTATCTACGAGCGTCCCGAATACTACACACCGCAGTTAGACGAGATTTCTCAGGACGATGCGTCCACGGCAGACACGAATGAGTCTGCGTCCTCAGATACGCAAGCGGCGAACGCTGACGGTCCGTCACAAAATCCCCACTGCACGATCTAGGAGATAATTATGTCGGTTGTCCTTGGACCACGTGATTTGCACGTGCTCACAGACATCGGGGAACACGGTTGCCTCGATACGATCCATATTCACCAGCGGCACTTCGCGTCAGTCACGCTGAGACGCTGTCAGCAGAGACTTCAAGATTTCCAGAGAGCCGGGCTCATCTGCTCAACGAAACTGCACGTCACGTTCTCATCTGATGCTCAGAGCGGAGTTGCGACGGCAACGACAAAGCGGATCCCCACACTGCACGCACTGACCGACAAAGGTGGCGATGCTTTCGCCGACACCACAGGCATTCGTCCGCTGCGAATCCTGCGATCAGAGCCACAGCCAGCAACCTTTCTGCATCGCTGGCAGTGCGTCCAGACGCGATTGGCATTCGATGCTAGCACGAATGCGGCTGGTCTCACGCCCGCACTCTGGCTACTGGAAAGCGACGTCGATCCGAAGGCCAAGAAGAATCTCCCGCCAAACCAACGCAGCATCCTGCATCACACATTCTCCGATGGCATCTCAAGCATCGCCTGCCAACCGGACATGGTGTGCCTTCTGATCATCCCACCGGACACGTCGCTCGTCGCCTTTTTCGAACAGGATCGCTCGACAATGGGCTCTAAGCAAATCGCTGCCAAGGCACGACGTCATCAGTCCCTCGTCGAAAGCCGTGCCTACACGCGGTATTGGCCGGCGCTGAAGAAGCCTGTCGTCCGGGTCTTCTGGATCGCTCCATCGGATGAACGCATCCAGACGATCGTGCAGGCGAGCGAGCAGCAGCCGGTCCAGCGGTCGTATCGATTCCTGACAGAGCGACGCCGCGACGCAGGTAATCGGATTCTGGACCCCGTCTGGGCGTTCCCTGATGGTCGCATGGCACCAATCTATTCCCCCTGATCATTGAGCAATGGGGCACGGGCGGGGCACTGAATCGATACGTGTCCGCAGGGTCTGGAAGACGAATGCCACGTGTCTCTGCACGCCGTGCAGAGACAAGAAGAGAAGGACGTTCAGAGGGAAACTATGAGGCAACGAAAACGAGGAACGAACGACAGAGAGTGAGTCGGTAGCGTTGCAGCCGGGGGGTGCATTTTCGTGACGAGTGAGGAGTTGCTGCTGTGCATTGCGATAGTTGCGGTCACTGCGTCATTTCACGTTTCGAAATTCAAACGAAGGGGCTAACGAAGTCCGTAACGAATGGGCAATCGTATCGGCTAGCGAAATGGCGAGTGGGCCTGGCGGCGAACCGCAAACGAAATCCCGGCGAAGGTGAAAATGTTTCTTGCCGGCATGACGCCGAACCGGCAGTCCCGTCCCGACGTGCATCCGTTAGTGCCACTCAATTTGAATGGAAACCGGCACAGTCTACGACGATTGACGGCCCAGCATGACGCAGTCCGATTCGTCCTGCCCCGGAGACAGATCATGCTCACAGTCAGTGATGTCGCAACTCGCCTGCACGTGTCGAAGTCCATCATCTACCAGCTCATCGAGAGCGGAATGCTCCCCTGTCATCGCATTGGCATCGGACGGGGAACCATTCGGGTGAGTGAGTCGGACCTTGATGCCTATCTCGATTCGTGTCGCGAAGGGCCACCGGAACCACGTGATCGCCGGCCAAGACGCGCTCGGCTAAAGCATATCAAGCTGTGAAACGCCCATTGACGGTGCAACCAATGTGTTGCTCATCCGGCCGCCTTCCTTATCTCATCCAGTAGATGTTTGGGATTCTGATTCAGATGCTGATACACGCGAGCCAGCGTAGATGGATCATCGTGACCCAACAGGACTGCCACCGTCAGACTGTCAATCCCCTTCTGAAGGGCGTTCGTCGCGAACGAATGTCGCAAAGCGTACAGCGAGTACCGCGTGGCGTGCTGCGTAGCCAGCTTGTTGGTCAGTTTCCGCTTTGCTTCGCATCGAAGCTCTGCCGGTCGCTTATCTCGCTCTTTCCCCTTAACGGTCGTCATCGGCTTCAGAGCCGGAATGAGGGCTTCGATGGCCTCATCAGTGACCTCGATGCCCATACTTTTCATTTCAGTTCGTCCCATACGAATCTGCACGGCACCGAAGCCGCAATTGACTGCCTCCGTCGTCCATGGTTTTCCGTTCACGTTCCGAAAGATCGGGCCTTCCGGATACTCGTGGATGAGCCGCACGACAATGCTCATGGCAACATCGGTCATGTAGACGACGCGACTGGATTTCTTCCCCTTCGACTCGGACTTGCCGAAGACCCATCGCTGGTTGGCGACGTCGACGTGGCGTGCCTCAACCCTGAGAGACTCCTGCGGGCGGCAGCCCGTCTCCCACGTGACTCGTATCAGATCAGCCAGATCGGGGTTCTTCACGAATTCCAGCAGCCTCTCAAACTCACCCAGGTCAACGAGGATTTCTTTCGCTTCGGCACTGGGGACTTCGAGATCGGCGATCGGGTTCTCTGTGAGATGACCCTGTCGCCTCGCCCATTTGTAGCACCGCTTTGCCGAGCGAAGGTAATTCCGTCGAGAGGTGACCGACAGCTCGTAACGACTGACCCAGTCATCGACGTGAAACGGCCGCAACTGCTCGGCAATCAGTCTCGGATACGCCTGGCAAAGACGCTCCAGGCGATAGCGGTACCACTCGTAGGTATCGGGGGCTCGGTGCTGCTGGACCCACCCGAGGAAATGGTCCACGACCTCAGCGAGCGAAATCTCACTGGTGGTGGGTACCCGGCACGAGCTCTTGGGCTGAGCCATCAGCTCATAGAACCGCTGATGCGCAGCTGCACGATCCGGCCCCAGATTGAGCTGCCTGCCGTCAAACCAGACGTACCAGCGTCGATTCGACTTACGAAACCACGGCTTGTTTGGACGCGACATCTTGACCTCCCGGCTCTGAAGGAAACTCAGAAGCAGGCCGAAAGGTCTTGTTTCGCCCTCTGATCGGTGACAGCCGATCAGGGGGTTTCGTGCATTTCAATCGTGCATCCGACTCACGAATCGTCGTAAGTCAAGTACACCCCGCTGGATTCGAACCAGCAACCTTCGGTTCCGTAGACCGATGCTCTATCCAATTGAGCTAGGGGTGCGCGAGGGGTTTCAGATTTTGGGCCAGCCGAACACTAACCAGTCGGGCCGAGCAGCGTAACTACCTTTGCATGGCCAGGTTCCGGGATCCCCGCACTAATTCGAATCATGGCAAAAAAGGCGCAGTGTCGCAAGAACGGCGGACACCACTGGATCTACGTATTTCGCAGGGGAGTGTATGACGGCGGTCGAGGGCAGACGATTCCGCTCCGGTACGAAACCGGAATCCACATCAACATTTTCAACGACCAGGACCGACACAGCCCGAATGTCCAGACTCACTTGCTGCTGGACGGGCAGCAGGAACTTCAGGTTCGAGGCGATATCATGCTGCTCGCGATTTTTGCGTTACCCATGAGCAGCTCACGCTCACCGCTGAGGACCCACATTTCATGAGGAACGGCCGAGTCCAATCACTACCGGAATCTCGAATCTTTCGAATCGGCATACTCTTACCGTTGGGCCCATTCCGGTAATCCGGTGGTCGAGATGCCAAACGATGGCACAAGATAAAACACCGTTGCGAGTGTCATCAGCACTACGCCGATCAGGTTGAGTAGAAAGCCTTTGCGGGCCATATCTCCCATCGTGAGGATACCCGAGCTAAACACGATCGCGTTCGGTGGTGTGCCTATAGGGAGCATGAATGCACAACTCGCTGATGCCGCGGCCGGCAGCATCAACAATCTCGGGTCGACGTTTAGACGCAGTGATGCCTCGGCCAGCACGGGCAGGATCACACTAACCACGACGACATTCGTTGCGAATTCCGTCAGGAACGTGAGCATGAAACAGACGGCCATGACGATCGCCCAGGTCTGCCAGCTCGAAACCGTTGTGGCGAACGCGTCGCCCACCCACTCGGCCAGACCGGTTTGCTCGAAGGCCGCGGCGATGGCAAAGCCGCCGCCGACCAGCAGCAGGATCTGCCATGGCAAACGCACCGCCGTCTCCCAGTCCATGATCCGCTGCGGACGTCCGTTCATTCTCTGCCCGCTGGGCAGCAGAAACATGATGAGAGACATGCCAATTGCGACTGTCGAGTCGTGCACGGCTCCTTTGGCGAACTCTGCGGTCGTTCCGAGCTGCGCCGTCAGGAACCAGCTCACTGCAGAGCCCCAGCCGGGCATCAGTGGCTCGCTGCCAAACTGCAGAGGTTTGCGGAACGTCCACAACAGCGCGGTCATGAGGAAGACAGCCAGCATCAACCATTCGGCCCGGGATGGAGCACCCAGTTTCTTCAGGCGGTCGGTGAAGAAGCTCCTTTGGATTCCACTGGTGGGAGTTGGCATTCGGAATGTGAGCATTCCCCAGGCCAGTAGAATCAGGACCAGACCAACCGGTGCGAAGGTCACCAACCACTTGCCGGCGGAGATCTCTGGACCACCGGGAAATGCCTTTTCCCACAAGCCGACGAATTGCACATTGGTCACGGTACCGACAAGTGTCGTCAGACCGCCGATGCTCGCCGACCAGGCGATTGCGAGCATCAGGGAAATTCCAAACGGGCCGAGTGGGCCGTTCCGGTCGACTCCGTGAGTCGCTTTCAGTTCAGAAGGATCACGTATCGATGTTCCGCCAATCGCGTCCTGCAGAGACAGGACGAGCGCGATAGCAATTGGTGTCATCAGCAGCGTCGATGCCGTGTTACTGATCCACATCGACAGGAATGCGGTCGCCAGCATGAAGCCGAGTATGACTTTTTTCAGACTGGTCCCCAGGACGCGCACGATGTGCAGGGCCATTCGCTGGTGCAGTCCCCAGCGTTCAATGCCCAACGCGATGATGAAGCCACCGAGAAACAGAAACGTCATCTTGTTGATGTAGGCATTGCTGACGTCGTCGGGCCTTTGAATACCCAGCAGCGGAAAGGCAACGATCGGAATCAGACTCGTGGCTCCGATCGGAATGGCCTGCGTCAACCAGTACGACGACATCAGTGTGGTGACGGCCAGCAGCCGCTGAGCTTCCCCCGACATCCCCTGCGGCGTCGGCATGAACAGGATTGCGAGGAACACGACCGGTCCCAGGATCATTCCCGTGCGCGCTGTGATGTCCGGTCCTGAGTTGCTCATGCCAGCTTGTACTCTTCTCACCCCAACACGTTCTGCATTGGAACACCAATTAGGATGCTCTGCGTCTGGAGCTACTCGGTTTTTTTCTTTACGGAACGCGCAACGCCCTGTGATGCGTTCCACGGTGGAGCGTCGGCACGAGCCACGGCCTGTCGAAGACTACCGATCCGCGCGGAGTCGATCTACGAACTCCGTCAGATCGGCGGGCAGATCGGATTCGAAACTGACTCGTTCACCGGTTTGAGGATGATCGAATTCCAGCACTCGCGCGTGCAGTGCGAGCCGAGGTGCATTGCTACCGTCGTTTAGAACGGGACCATTCACTGGTCCGCGATAGACGTGATCACCGCACACCGGTTGTCCCTGCTCGGCGAGGTGGATGCGAATCTGATGTGTTCGTCCGGATTCAAGCTGGCATTCGACCAACGTGTATTCTCCCAGTGCCTCAAGCGGCCGGATGTGAGTTGCCGCCGGCTTGCCGTCCTCCGGCGCCATCGTGCTGCCGCGTAATCCGTCTCCACGATCTCGAACCAGTCGGTTTCTAATCGTCCCCTCGGCGGGAACGCCGTGCACAACTGCGACGTAGGTGCGAGTAATCGAATGCGCTGTGAACTGACGAACCAGATTCTGCTCTGCCTCGACCGTGCGTGCAAAGACGAGCAGTCCACTGGTGTCGCGATCAAGTCGATGCACTGCCCGTAGATGTTTCCGTCGCAGTGGCGCCGGCAGTGAGGACAGATCGCCACTTTCAGGCTGAATCTGACTAATGCGTCGCAAAACGACCTCGTCGGCCGATGGCTGCAGCCTTCGCTTGCCCGCGGGCCAATCGATCTCGGCTACGTGTCGTACGGACATCATCCCCGATGGTTTCTGAATAACGACCACCTCATCATCGAGATGTCGCACAGCGACCTTGGGATCCATCGGCGGTGCCGGGAGCGGTCGGTCGCACACGGCGATCTCGTCGGAGGCCGTCATGCGGCGTGCATCATCCAGGCACAACCGTCCGTTGACCGAGACTCGGCGAGCTGCGACGAGTCTTTTGGTCTGGCTCCACGAAACACCAGGAATGAAGCTGCGCAGCACACGACCGAGTGTCAGGCCAGCTTGCTCTGCACTCACGCACCACGCTCCAGGAATTGCGTTTGATCCAGTCACGTCAGCGAGTGTGAGCAATCATGGACTGGGAATCAGCTTTCGTTTCAAGGGCGGACTGTTCGCGCGCCTGCAGGTTACGTGATCGAAGCTGGTCTTGGGGCAAATCGGAAAACGGATCAAGCACTGTCAGGAAGAGCGGTCCGTGATCCGGACCGCTTGCCGCCGGCACGATGTGAAACTCGCAGCCGGATTCCACGTCTTCATCCATCAGTTTCCGGAATCTGTTCCAGTAGACAAGCTCAAGGCCATATTGACGTCCGAGTCTGAACTCGGCCAGTGCTCGTTTGCTCCAGAGTCGCAGCGCGTCGTCTTCAGACGCTCTGAGTACGCGACCCAGAAAGACGCAGATTTCAGGAGCCAGCACGCCACGCTCGATTCCTTCAGGGCACTCGTCGAGCAATAGTCGTATGTAATCGGCGTCGATTTTCTTTTCGCGGCCCTGCATCATCACGCTCAAAGACGCCTGTGCCAGAACAAGATTGACGGTCGGGACGGGCTGCGGCGATTGTCGCCGCAGTTTCTCCATCACTTCGACAGCCCCAACGTAGTCGCCACCGCGAAAGCGACAAAAGCCCAGCAGAGTTTGCGACTTGTCGGATTCCAATCCGCTCTCAAATGCCGCGTCCAATGTTGATGCCGCAGCCCGGTAATTCCCGGCTGCCATTAGACAAACGGCTTTAACGACCCCGGTGTCCGGTGTCCCGTCAGCCTTGAGCTGATCACCGAGCAACCCCGCTTCGCTCGCCCGGTCCAGTTGAATCAGCGAACGAATCCAGCCGACGAACGCACCCTTGTGGCCGGTGTCATGCAGAAAAGCAGTCTTGAAGTGCGACAGTGCGTCCCGAAACGCTGCAACCGCATCGTCACGCTTGCCTGGCACACCGTCCTGGCGAATCAGGAGTCCCCGTTGATATGCCGCGAGCCCTTCATCAACAAGCTGCTGAGTCTGACTGTCAGGTCCATCGGGAACCAGGACTGCACTGGCTGTTCGATCCGCGGCGTCTTCTGCCGGACGCGGAAGCAGGCCGGGAACCGCAAGTCCGGCCGCCCGCAATTCTTGTTTCGTGGCAGCCGGGCTGTATTCGCCGAGGGGCAGAAGCGTCGCCAGTAGCACTGCCGCTACCGCTGTGATACCCAGCCATATCCTCGTGCCGGGAGCCATTCGTGCCGGATGAGTGCGGTGTCGCAGTGCAACAAGCTGTTCAGCCAAAGCCTGCGCATCCTGTGGTCGTTCTCGTGGGTCGTAACTAAGACACGCGCGGATCAACTCATCGAATGCGGGATCAACCTGCGGATTGGAGACTCGAATCGGTTCTACCGGAGTCTTTCGAATCTCAAGCAGATGTTGAATCCCATTGTCGGCGGACTGCACCTCGCCAAACGGGAGCCTTCCGGTGAGCAACTGATAGACGGTGGCGCCTATTCCGAAGACATCCGTGTGGGGGCCGATTTCCGCATACCCCTCTCCGGCAAATGCGCGAATCTGCTCTGGAGCCATGTATGGAAGAGTACCACCAACGTTCGCCGGACTGCCCTTGGCGCTGTGCCGGAAGGCGACATTGAAGTCGATAACGATTGGTAGACCTTCAGGCGTCACCAGCACGTTACTCGGCTTGATGTCACAGTGGACAATGTCCTGCTCATGCGAAGCGGCAACGGCATTCGCCATGCCGATCGTCAAGTCGTGTGCCCATTCCCTGAATTGTCCGTGCGCCCACAGTGGAACGTCACGCTCGATCTGATTTCGCTGTGAGACCTCGTTCCAGACCTGTTGTGATGTGTTCGGGCACCCGCTTTGCCACGCACGACGCAGCACGTCATGCAGTGTCGTGCGGCTGGCGAACGGCATACAGATCGCCACCAGGCCAAGTTGTGGAACCTGGCGTACGTAATGCACGATCCCAAGCCCGCTGTGCTGCAGGTCGGCCAATGTACTCGCTTCGTGCGTATCGTTGCGGCAAATCTTGACGGCCACTCGTCGGTTTTCGTACTCAAGATCCTCAGCCAGAAACACGCGTGAGAATCCACCACGCCCCAGTGGCTCGACCAGTCGCAGGCCTGCGATTTCATCGCCCAGCACCGGCCATTGAATCTCGTCGGTCGACGGGGCTTCGAGGACATCGCGAAACCAGTCGGTCATGTCCTCAATGGCGTGCTCGAACAGCAGGGAATCCAGCAGTTCGGAATGCACGCGAGGAAATCGCTGCGCGAATAATGTCGCCGAGACGTCTTCGCCCGCGTCGCGGCGATCGGCGAATTCTTCGACGGCCAGATCGATCATGGACCGGTCAGAATTCGCCAGTTCGGGGTGCGATTCGAGAACTCGATCGACACGAAAGGGGGTGCTGTCCGGCCAGTCCCAGATCACCTGGCTGACCAGACTCTGTGCCACATCGGGCAGCGTTCGCGCTGACTGCGGTTTCTTAGTCGAATCAACCGCAGCCAGGCCGATTTTCCGCAGGAGTCCAATCATGCGTTTATCTCGTGGGTTGCATGCGTGCGAGCACGTCAGATGCCATCGTCACCGTTCGTTCGATCCGCGAACGCATCTCGAAACTGTTTCAGGATATATCTCACGCCTCGCTCGCTGTAATCCGTGCGTGCCGCAATTTCTTCGCTTGTGTGTCCCAGTCGCCGCAATTCGAGAATGGTCCGCTTCTCTTGTGACAGTCCTTTTATGCGAGCTTCCCATTCTTCTTCGAGTGAAACCATAGCGCTGGGCGTCGGATCGCTGGCGGCCAACTGATACCGATCACCCAGTTCCGTCCCCGGCAATGGCACGGTCTCACGACGATTCTGATTTCGACCGGCAACCTCGCGTTGCTTGTCGATCAGCTTGTTCGCCGCAACCCGGGCCAGAAATCGCATCAGGTGTTCGGGTGACTCCATCTCGGCGACTCGATCGCGGTGGGCAAAGATCGAGCCCCAAACCGACTGCAGACAGTCCTCTGTGCTGTAAGCGAGTCGCACGCGTCGGCTTCGAACCCGCCTGCGGATCGCGTTGATCAAATGCGGTCCGTATTCGTCGACGATCTGCTCGGCGGCAGACTCATCCCCATCCTGCAGTCGATCCAGCAATTCACGGAAGTCGTCACGGCGTTCGATCATTTATGCCCTCGGGATTTCCGGATTCCACTGGATGTGCGGATTATCCACGCGATGCATTCAGATGTTCAAGCTTCGACTGAGTGCCTGAACTGTTTTTGGGTCGAGTGGTGCGGATTATACGGGCATCACTCCTTCTCCGATGACTGGTTCATGCCCCTTACCGAAATCATCACACCTCATCCAAACGAGAATCATGTAATTGCGGCCCCTCAGAAGTCGCTGGGCAACAAAAAAACGGGGTGGCGGTCAGGAACTGTCCTGCCGCCACCCCGGTTACGATTTCGACTCGCGTTCAGCCTAATAGTTAGGCAACTTCGGTTTGGGCTTGGGCTTGGGAGCCACCTTCGGTGCTGCTTTCTTCTGCTCGGCCGCCAGCAAAATGGCTCGTCGTTTCTTATTGTTGGCGTTGTTGTTGTTCCGTCGCGGCGGCGGCGGCGGAATGAAACGTTGAGCAATCGTAATGCCCATGCCGTCCTTCAACTCGCGTGCCGCCATGACGGCCCAAGGGGTCCCTGGTGCTTCGTCAACAACCCGCTTCAACAGCGCCTCGGCCTTCTCTGCGACCTTCTTCATGTTGCCTGCGTAGTTGATCTTGCTGGACGGCTTCACAATCCAGTGATTCGATTTCGTCTGGACATCCTGATTGCTGAGATTCGTTTTCATCCACGCAAAGGCGAAGTTGTATTCCAGACAACGCACACGCTGTGCCAGCAGACGGCCATAACTCAGGCAGAAGTTCATGCGCCAGCGTTCGGATTCTTCGCCTCCCAGTGCATCTTCAATCCCGTCCGGGAATGCCTGCAGTACTCGGTCGAGCATCAACTGGCTGCGGGCCACCGACCTTTGCGCGTTGCTGGCAGACTGGCGGAAATTCTGCGGCGTCACTCGCAGATCGAGGGTTGGAGTCCCGCCCGCTTTATATTCCCGGCTCAGAAACGACGCTCGAACGATCGCTTCCCGGATCGGTCGCTTCCGGATGTCTCTCGCATAGTCATCCAGGCTGCTGTAACCGTAGTCGGGAATGAACGGCTTCAATGACACGTCATCGAAAACTCCCAGCGGTGTCAGGCCGCTCATGGTGGTCATGTTGCTCATGAAGTACACGCCGCCGGTTTCATGAACCAGACGGGCGAGAGCGTACGGAGCAAAGCCAGACGAGAGATACGTGTACTGTTGGCCGCTGTACCAGAAGGGAATCGAAACATTTTCGATCACGGCAGTCTCCGGACCGAGATTAATTGGCAGATTGTAAGTCTGCCCGTCTTCCGGCGCGACGTACGGCACGAAGCCCTTCTGGCGTCCGAAGACCGCTGCCGGTCCGATGACATAGGCCTTCGCACCGTGCCGTTGGCAAAGTGCGACCGCCGGTTCCAGTGATTCGGAGAAGTCATCGCCGGATTCGTCGGTCACGGCCACAACCATGATTCGACGGTGCTGTTGCACTCGAAATCGCGACCAGGTCGACACGACGTGCTTCACGGCCGTGAAAATGTTCTCCCGGCCGCTTGGGTCGATCGGTGCGTTCTGCACGGCATTCAGGATGGTCTCAAAGTCCTCAGTCGGATTCGGAGTCAGAAACTCAGTCTTCGAGCCGAACGCAACCACTCCCGTCAACAGCGGAATCTCGCGTCGCGGGATTTGCTCGCTGTTCTCAAGTGCGTCCAGTTCTCCGTAGATGCGGCGGAGTCGCGTGCCGATGATCTGCTTCTGTTTTTTAAGGCTCCCGGAAGCGTCGAGCAGCCAGACAAGCAGCACGCGCTTCTCCTGCAGGTTGTTGGCGACTTCCCAGGTCACGCGGTCCAGCGCGGATTCGAGTTGAATCATGGCCTGCCCATTGGTGCCCTTGACGACAACGCGCTCGTCAACTTCGACGCCTTCGGGAATGTCATACACGTTCAATTCGCGAGCTTCAGGAATCAGCTCGTCCAGTGGACGCGGGGCGTTCTCGACTTTGGGCGTCATCGTCTGACTCAAGCCAACACTGGCGGCATTGACGACTTCGCGGACTTCAAGCTCTCGGTCGTTCGGATTCGCCAGTTCGTACTTGACGACTTCGAGCTCTTCCGGCTTGTCGTCTTCTTCGGTCACAATGTGCGAATCGATCGGCGGATCGTAGTAGTGCGGCTCTTCTTCAACGTTCATCTGAGCCAGATTCATCAGCAGCCAGACATGCACAATCACGCTGGCGACCGTACCGGCCATACTGCCTCGGCTCGCATCCGAAATTCCGTCGTCTTCGTCCGCAACTTCCAGATCGACGATCTCTAGGTCGAACTGCGGAGCTGGACTCCAGCCGGTTAAGCCCTCGGTCTCGACAGGAGAGTGACTCAACAGATCGTCGTGTAGCGGATCGTTGTCCACCAGTTCATCGACGGGATCGTCGCCGAAACCGGCCGAAGCTTCGAAGCCATCGGATTCCGCGCTGTCGCCTTCGTCGAGCTCGGACTCATTCCACCCGCCGAGATCGTCGTCAGCGTCAAAACGATCGGCATCATATCCGTTCGGAGTTACGGCCATGGGACTCTCCGTGCAGTCTGATTTTTCAGAACAGCTTGCGTGACACTGAGTTCCGTCCGAGGTCACCATTCACACAGGCTCACCAGAGTAGCAGTTCCAGTGTTCGTCGGCAAAACAGAAAACGGGCGGTAATAACGGGAGCTGACGGGATAGAGGGGCTACAGGCGGATTCGACTGCAACTTACACCTACTTGCGAGTTTACGACGTTTTTGCAGAATTCACGCCCAGACATCGTGCGGTCGGCTTGCCATCCCGTGGCTGCGTTCCCAATCTGCGTCCTGAGATCGAAACTGATCTGGCATCTCTTCGAGGTAAAAGCGTGTCTGAAGTCGTCCTGCACACGATCAACGCCACCCGGGTTTCCGCGGCCGATCTGACAGAGCAGCTGCGGCATCCACAGATGTCGGAGATCGATTACGTTGTATTTATCTTCGACGGATCCGCGTACACCCCTGCGGACCTTGCGCGATCTGTCGGCAGGCTTGATGTCGATGAAGACGGCTGTACCTTTGGCCTCGTTGCCACGCCAGATACCGAGGACGTGACGTACGTCTGGGATCACCTTCCGCCTGGACTTGCCAGTCTCATTGTTCCTCCTTCCAGCCGGTGTCCGCTCGCAGCGCGTCGTGAAGCAGCGCTCAAGCTGGGGTTCCGAAATGTCCCTTCTCCCATCTGGGACCTGCTGATTCGTGCCGACGCGATGGGCCAGGCGACTCATCTGCCGCTGACACCGCACCAGATGGAGCAGGAGTCATACGATTCGTATGACGACTCCTATGACGAACAGGACGATGATTCGCCCGACCTTCCAGTGTCGCCAAACGCGGACGGGCTGCCGGACCTGGCACCAAAATGGCCACCCCGTGCAAAACACTGGCTGGCGGATTACATCGCCGGACTGCGGGCCAACGACCAGTTGCCCGGCGGGAAATCCTCAGTCGATGCGACAGCACTTAACGCGGGAATCTGGCAGGTGCATGATTTTCTCGATGAAAGTCACGATCTTGCCCAGAGCATTCAGGGACAGGGAACGGACTCCAGTGGTGATTACTGGCACGCGATCATGCATCGTCGTGAGCCGGACTACGTCAACGCAAAGTATTGGTTCCGCCGAGTCGGCCGGCATCCGGTATTCGACGAACTCGCGCTCGCTGCCGGGTTGATTCTGGATCAATCCACAGCCGCAGAGGCAACGACATGGAAATCAAGACTCGGAGTCACCGAGCGATGGGACGCGAACGCATTCATCGACCTGTGTGAATCAGCCGCAACAGGCCGTGCCCCGGAACTCGCAGAGGCGGCGCGAAAGATCCAATGGGCGGAAATTCTGCTGCTGCTCGGTCACTGCACGCGTCAGGCGATACTGTAAGCGGGTATGCCGCCGCTGACCGTTTTCGACGCTACGTCAGGATCTTATCGATCTCGAAACGATGACACGCAGCCAAATCGTGAAGGCGAAATGACGAATCGCTGTCGCCCTCGTTACCAGACGACAGCAAAACTTCTGTCACGAGGCAGGTCTAGCCGTTTCAAATGGCTGACGGACGACGCCAGCGTCGCTCCGAATTACATGCTGGACTCTGTCGATTCGAACATGAGCACTTCTATCCGACGACCGTCAGCCGGCTGACTCCGCCGCCGGTCGGCGTGACTCGGATTTGAGCGGTAATCCGCTCTTTCAACAGTTCGACGTGCGAGATGACCCCGATCGTCTTGTGGCTCGTCTGCAGCCCTTCGAGTGCCGCAACCGCGATGTCCAGCGTGTCGGGATCCAGTGAGCCGAAGCCTTCGTCAATGAACAGGGAATCGATCTTCACATTCCGACCGGCCAGGTCCGACAGGCCCAGCGCCAGCGCCAGGCTGGCGATGAAGCTCTCGCCCCCGGAAAGACTCCGCATCGGTCGCCGAGTGCTGGCCTGATGCTGATCGACGATCTCCAGGTCGAGTGTCTCGCCCGCGATCCGCTGCAGTCGATACCGGTCTGACAACTTACTCAGATGCCGATTCGCCAGACGAACCAGAACGTCGAGCGACAGCCCCTGCGCGAACAAACGAAATCGCTTGCCGTCGGCCGAGCCAATCAGCCCTTTTAATCGTCGCCACGATTCGAGCGCTCGTCCCTCTGCCTCGACCTCCCGCGTTCTGTCCTGAACCAGTTTCCGATTCCTGTCGTCGGTCTGGATCGCGACCTGATGCTGCGCGATCTGTTGCGTCAACTCGTCCAGTTCCAATGCCTGGTTCGTTCCCTGTTCGCGTTGCGCAGCCAGCTTTTCGCCAGTGGACGTCTCTTGCTGTCGCAGATCACTGATGTCTTCACTGACCTTCTCGAGTTTACCGCGATTCTCGCTGACATCGTTCTGGAGATCAGTCTGCTCCTGTTCAATAGCCGTCGCTTCCTCGCTTGATAGCAAAGCGGCACGCAACGCCGTGATGTCCTCGAAGCCTGTCTGTGCGAGTCTTCGTACCAGGTCTTCCTGCGAATTCTGCAACTTCAATTCGTCCCTCTGTAGTGCCTTCTCGCGTTCAGCTGATTTGACGGACGCTGCTTCCTGGACCGTACGACATGCTTCAATCTCGTGGTCTGCATCCTTTGTCGACTTCCAGCGTGATTCGTGTTTGGCGGCCATGGCCTTGAAGTCCCCCGCGGCCTCCCCGGCTTCGTCCCGTGCTTCATTGGAATGCGGCGGAATCGCGGCGGCCAGTTGGTGGTACCTCTCGGCCGCCACCTTCAGCGCAGCCCGGTCCGCATCCAGCGACTTCAATTCACTTTCAATTGCTTTCAGTGAATCACCAATCGCCCGCTGTTTCTTCTCGGCTTCGTTCCAGGCTTTGACTCGTTCGCTAAGCGTCTCGCGCAATATGTCTTCGCGACCGGGTTCAGGCACGGCCTGATCGGCGGGAAGAAACGCTTCCAACCTGCCTCGGACGTCCGCTTCGGCCTTTGCGACGTCCGTCCGGGAAGCCGCCAGTTCCTTGTCAACAGCCTCGATGTCCTTTTTCACCGAGTCGAGCCCGGACTGCTCGCCTTTGAGACTGGCCTGGCACACCCGAACTTCACCCGCTGCCGCCATCACGGCCTTTTCGATCAAGTCGATTCCTTTCTGCGCTTCACGCAATTGATTCAGTTTTTCCGCCAGAGACTTGCCGAGAGTCGTCGTCCGGTCGAGTGCTTCATCCAGCATGGCCTGCGATGGGTCAGAAATCGCAAGTTCGTTCGCGGCCGCAACGACTTCCGCGTGTTTCGTAGCAATCGTCTTTTCCAATTCTGTTTGCTGACGTCGCGTCTGCTGGAGTTGAAGTGCACGTGCCTGCCAATGTTCCTTTGCCTTGTCACGTTGTGTTTCGAGCCTTCTGCGTTCTTCGGTGGCTGCTGTCAGCTTCCGTTCGTCAGCCTGCAGCGTTGATGCACTGACAGGTAGAGCATCAACAAACGGATGTTCGAGCGAGCCGCACAGAGGGCACGTTTCGCCAGGCTTCAGTTGTGTTCGATGCTCTTCAAGTCCTGCAACAAGTCGCCCGCGGTTGAGCGATTCCTGCAAAACTTCGACCAGCTCACTCTGCTGCTGCCAGCGGGCTGCTGCCTGCGTGTGAGACTCTTCAGTATCGGCGACGGCAGTGACCTGAATCCTGCCAGTCGCTTCGTAAGCCTTCGAGTCCTGAACATGTTGATCATGCTCTTTGAGTTCTCGCTTCAGGCTTTCCAAACGTCGATATTGTTCGCGCTGGCGTTCGGTCTCTTCGTCCAAATCGGCGATGGTACGACCGTCTGCCAGAATGTTGTACGCGTGGCTGGCCTCCTGGGATTCGACGTCCTTGGCCGCTTTGACCTTCTGCGCATCGTCGTGCTGCTGCGTAATCTTGCCAATGCTCACTTCCAGCGTCTGGCGTTTCTTCAGGTGGCCGTCTCTCCGAGCTACGAGACTCAACTGCAATGTCCGCCGGGAACTCAGGCCGGCAATTGCGGCGATGATTTCGCCGACGACCGCAGCCAGTTCGGTATCAACTGCGTGTTCAGCAATCCATTCCGTCACTTGCTTCTGTTCCCGCTCGCGTTCCGTTCGCCGCTCGTTCAAGCCTGCAGTTTTCTCGACCAGTTCGTTGTCCAGACGTGCAGTCAGAGCTGAGCCCGACCGGAACGCAACTCGCAACTCGTCCGTGTGACGTCGCACTTCACCCTTGGCGTCGTCCAGCGACTTCCTGGCCGTCACCGATGACCGTTCCAGTTCATCGATCGAATGAATCGCCTCACGAAATGGAGACGCCTGCTTATGGAATGTCAGTCGTTGATATCTGGCCGCGAACTCTTCGGTCCGACGGTCAAGCATTTCTTTGTTGGATGCCAGGGCTTCCTGCTGTGCCAGCAGTTTCGTCAGCCGATCGCCGCGTTCAATGTCCTTCCGTAAAGATTCGACCGACGCCTTCAGGTCCTTTGATTGAGTCTCGCCGTCGGCGATTTCCGATTCAAACTGTGTGCGTTTGTCCGGCTCGAGGATGGCGATGTTCCGAATCTGCTCTTCGCGGGATGCGAGCAGCTTTTCCCTGTCGACGAGTGTTTCGTGAGCGAGTTTTCCCAGACGCGAATAGACCTCAGTTCCGGTCAGGCTCTCCAGCAGCATCGCGCGTTCGTCGGGCTGAGCCTTCAGAAACTTCGCGAATTCATTCTGAGCCAGCAGGACGGATCGCAGAAACCGGTCCGCGTCCAGGCCGATCAGTTCTTCGACCAACCGATCCACATCGCGCGACTTTTCGGCCAGCGTTTGCCCGTTCGCGTCATAGAGATACCGCTTCGCCGGTTGCACGTTGCCGTCCGCTTTCTTGCGTGCCCGGTTCAGGTGCCATGCGGCACGGAAGCGACCGTCGGCCACTTCGAACTCGACTTCGGCCGAGCATTCGCCCGTATGCCGACTCATCATGTCTTCAGGGTTCGGCTTCCGACCGTAGCGAGCGGCTCGGCCATACAGGGCAAGTGTGATCGCGTCAAGAATCGTCGACTTGCCAGCGCCCGTCGGTCCCGTGATCGCGAAGATGCCCGCCGTTCCCAGGACGCCGTCGGCGAGTTCAAGCTCGTGCGATCCGGTCAACGAGTTGAGATTGCGAAAGGCGATTTTCAGGATTTTCATGGCGTGTCTCCCTCGGTCGTGGCGGAGTCTTGACCAACTGATCCGAGGCCCACAGCCAGAGAATCATCCGTCGGATCCAACACGGTGACATCCGCATCCGTGTCGCGCATAGCAATCTCGCGGTCACGAAGTTCGGCGAACGCCGTACGCAGGGCGACGATTTCGTCATCGCTCAGTTCCGCTTGCTGTTCGAGCAGGTGGTCAAACACATCAACGGGGTTTTCCAGCAGCGATTCGATCGAAGCTGCCGGCAGATCGTTCTCGGTCAGGCTGGCCGCTTCGCCGACAAACCGGGCAATCACACGCACGATTTTCCACGGCTTTTCTTCAGTCAGCTCACGGACGACTTCGTTCAGGTCCTCGCTGGCGTTTGTTGTCTCGACAATCAGCTCGACCCACGTGGTCAGCTCGGCCGCTTCGATCGTCGACTGTGCCAGCGTGTCTTCCAGGTCGGCTCGTGTGCATCGCAGTTGAACCAGCCGACGAGCAGGAGGGATGGCCAGCTTTTCGTTCGTGACAATTTCCGCACCGACAAAGTCGACGATCCGAACGGATTTCGTGTCCGTCGACTCACTGAAGCTCAGCGGAATCGGTGATCCGCTGTAGCACACGCGAGCGGACTCTTCGACACGCTGCGGCCGGTGCAGATGACCCAGCGCGACGTAAGCGAAGCTCTCCGGAAAGGCGTCGGTGGCGACGGCTCCCAGTCCCCCGATGTGAATCTCACGTTCGCTGTCAGAGTTGCATGCTCCCTGCACGGTCAAATGCCCGATGGCCAGCCGGGGTAATTCGGACCAGTCGCGTTGCCCACACGCGTCAGCGGCCTGTTCGTAGCACGCGCTGATTCCGTTGCGGAGAGCTTCCTGAATCACTTCCACGGACTGTCCCAGTTGGCCGCTGCGCAAATCCCGATCGCGTAGAAAAGGAATCGCTGCCACGATCAGCCGCGGTGAATCGTCATCCGGCAGTGCGACGATCGCATCCGTCATGTGCTCCGGCAATTCACCAACAACCGTCGCCTGCAGGGCTCGAAGCACGTCCCGCGGCGCATCCAGATGAGCGGGCGAATCGTGATTACCAGCCGTGACAATCACGCGACATTCGCCACCGCTGTCCCGAAAAAGCCGGGCAAGGAATTCGTAATACCGCTTCACCGCCGACTGCGGCGGACGTGCGGAGTCGAACAAATCTCCGGCGACAATCAGCACGTCGACCTGCTCTTCGCGGATTGTATGGAGCAGCCATTCGAGAAATCTGAGGTGCTCATCGTCACGGCTATAGTCGCTCAGCATCTTTCCAAGATGCCAGTCGGCGGTGTGCAGAACACGATAAGAATCCCGCGGTTTCGGAATCTTCATGTGATGTCACTTCGCGAATGATCGACTCAGTCCGACTGGCCGCGGAAATTACCAGCGTTCCGCAGAACAGCACTCCCAGAGTGGCGGACGGCATCGTACAGACATCCCCCCGATCGCGTCTCACTGCCACGCTCATCGGAATACCTCGCAGCAAAAAAAGCCCGGCCATGAGTGATCACGGCCGGGCTGATCTGATTGGATGCTCGATGACTGGTCAGCCCTGGGCGACCGCAGCCTGGGCGGCGGCGAGTCGGGCGATTGGGATGCGGCGGGGGGAGCAGCTTACGTAGTTGAGTCCGATTTCATGGCAGAAGTAGACGGACTTCGGGTCGCCGCCGTGTTCTCCGCAGATGCCGATCTTCAGGTTCTCTCGTGCGGCTCGGCCATCTTCGACACCGATCTTCATCAGGCGGCCGACACCTGTCTGGTCGACTGTCTGGAAGGGATCGGCCGGAACGATGTCGTTCTCCATGTAGTAGCCGATGAAACCCTTGTAATCGTCTCGGCTCATTCCCAGACACGTTTGCGTCAGGTCGTTCGTACCGAAGCTGAAGAACTCGGCGGTCTCGGCAATTTCACCAGCCGTGAGTGCGGCGCGCGGAACTTCGATCATCGTGCCGACCATGAAGTCGACTTCCACACCCTGCTCTGCGAACACGGTCGCTGCCGTCTCGCGAATGATTGCGGCCTGGTTGTCGTACTCGGTCTTGTATCCAGCCAGCGGGATCATGATTTCCGGATGGACCTCGGTGCCTTCCTTCTTCAGGGCACAGGCGGCTTCGAGGATCGCCCGGGCCTGCATCGCGGTGATTTCTGGATAGACGATTCCGAGGCGGCAACCGCGGTGGCCCAGCATCGGGTTGGTTTCGACGAGTTCTTCCACTCGGCGTTTGACGTCTTCTTCCGTGACACCGAATGTCGAAGCCAGCTTGCCGGCCAGAGTCGGGTCGTCGTGCATGTGGTGTTCGGAGAGGAACTCATGCAGCGGCGGATCAAGCAGACGAATCGTGACCGGTCGGTCGCCCATCGTCTTGAACAGGTGCGTAAAGTCGTCGCGCTGGAAGTTGAGCAACTTGGCGAGTGCCTTGGCCCGGTCTTCCTGCGTTCGTGAGAAAATCATCTCGCGGATTTCGTCGAGGTGATCGAAGAACATGTGCTCGGTGCGACAGAGGCCCACGCCTTCGGCTCCGAGTGCCACCGATGCTTCGGCGTCGTGCGATTCTGAGTTGGCTCGCACATTGAGCGTCCGGAACTCGTCAGCCCACTCCATCAGTTGAGCGTACCGGCTGTAGGTCGGGGCATCGTCGGCGGCCTTGCTGCCCATCAGGACTTCCATGACTTCTGAAGAAGTCGTGTCGATGCGACCGGCGAAGACTTCGCCGCTGAAGCCGTCGATCGAGATGAAGTCGCCCTCTTTCAGCACAGTGCTGCCGACGGTGACGGTTCCGGCTTCGTAGTCGATGTTCAACGCCGAGCAACCACAGACGCAGGTCTTACCCATCTGGCGGCTGACGAGTGCGGCGTGCGAGGACGCTCCACCGAATGCTGTCAGGATGCCGTTGGCGACCTTCATGCCGCGGAGGTCTTCCGGGCTGGTCTCTTTGCGGACAAGAATCAGTTCCTTGTCATTGTCAGCGTTCCACTGCTCTTCAGCATCGGACGCGTGGAACACGATCTGACCGGTCGCAGCACCTGGTCCGGCGTTGATGCCTTTGGCCAGCAGCTTCTCTTCTTTCTCCGCAGCAGCTTTCGCGGCGGGATCGAAGATCGGCTGGAGAAGCTGGTTCAAGTCGTCGGCGGGAATACGTCGTTTTTCGAGAGCAGTCTTCTTGTCAATGAGACCTTCGTTGACCAGATCGACGGCGATGCGGACCGCAGCAAAACCTGTTCGCTTGGCGTTGCGAGTCTGCAGCATCCAGACCTTGCCCCGCTGGACAGTGAACTCGATGTCCTGCACGTCTTTGTAATGGCTCTCGAGCTTTTTCCCGATCTCATCGAGCTGGGCGTGCGCTTCCGGAGCGTCCTGCGCGAGCGTCTCTTCAATCCGCAGTGGCGTTCGCGTGCCGGCGACGACGTCTTCGCCCTGAGCATTAATCAGGTAGTCGCCACAGAAGCCAGGTCGTCCGACTGAGCAGTCGCGAGTCAGGCCGACGCCCGTCGCACAGTCGTCGCCGAGGTTTCCGAAGACCATCGTCTGCACGTTGGTCGCCGTGCCCCAGGCGTGCGGGATGCCGTACTGACGGCGGTAGACGACGGCGCGGTCGTTGCCCCAGCTTCCGAAGACGGCACCGATGCAGCCCCAGAGCTGTTCCATCGGATCGTCCGGGAAGTCGTTGCCCGTTTCGTTCTTGATGACCGCTTTGAACTGAGTGACGATGTCCTTCAGCGTATCAATGCTGAGGTCCTTTTCGTGATCGACTCCGGCTGCTTCACGAGCCTTGTCGAGAATATCCTCGAAGTGATCGGGGTCGTTCTTGGATTCGGGCTTCAGGCCGAGGACCACGTCTCCGTACATCTGAATGAGTCGGCGATAGCTGTCCCACGCAAAGTGTTCGGCCCCGGCCTGTTTGATGAGAGCGTTCACGACGTTTTCGTTGATACCGATGTTGAGGACGGTATCCATCATGCCCGGCATGGATTCGCGGGCTCCGGAGCGGCAGGACAGCAACATCGGGTTCTCGGAATCGCCAAACTTTGCACCCATGCATTCTTCAGCAGCAGCGATGGCGGCTTCAACCTGTGACTTCAACTCCGGCGGATACTGCCGACCGTTGTCGTAGTAGTACGTGCAGACTTCCGTGGTGATCGTGAATCCGGCGGGGACCGGCAGACCGATGCGGCTCATTTCCGCGAGGTTCGCGCCCTTGCCGCCGAGCAGCGGCTTCATCGTTGCGTTACCTTCGCCCTGACCGTCACCGAACGTATAGACGTATTTCGTATCTGCCATCGCTCTATGCTTCCTTCCGGATTTGAGTTCCGTGTCCGAATCTCTGATCGTTAAACGCAATCAGATGAGTTGAATCGAGGTCCTGTGAGACGGTTGGACCGTCCACCGCTGTTATTTCGGGTGCCGAATCCCAAGTGTCGGATTCGAGTCAGAAGCGCTTTCGTTCGAGTGGAGCGGCATTTCCAGAATGCCAGAACGACTCGGAAATCAGACGTGCCAGAACAGTCCGTCGCGAGCGCGGGGTCTCTGCGCATCGGGCACATCAGCGGCTACGAATTACTATCTATCAATGGCTTTCGAGAGGGTCAAGCGACCCGTCGGCACGCACGGTCCCGCGTCGTGGCTGGACGGCACGCTGTGGGTGGTGCCAGAGCATGCTGGAATCGTGTCACTCTTCAAGCGGGCAACCTGGTCTGATTGACGATTGTCGAATGATGATTGTTGATTTGCGAAGTTTCAGGACGAGTCGCCTTTCGCAGTCCTGACGCGCTCGATGCGGTCTTACAGCCCCCGATAACAGTTGCGAGCAACTTGTCCCGCGCTCGCACGTCATCACTTTGAACGATCAGCAATTAATCGCACAGACGCGATTCCATGACGGTACGTACCGCCGAAAAAGGCATGCGCTCTGTCAACGGGTTGGAGCAGCCTGCACGCAGTTTCAGACTGTGCCGGATCGGCGGCCAGGGAGAGCCATGCAGCTTCACAGGACAGTCACCTATGCGCGTCGCATGACGAAAAAGCAGCGTTAGGTATGCATGTGATGTCGCTGCCGAAATGACATCGAATCATCTCCAGAATGTCGTCACAAACTTGATTGCGTTTCTGAAGTCCGTTGGTAAAGTGCCAGCCGTCTTCACACCGCTGGGCATGATTGCCCGCCTCGAAAGGAGATTGAAATGCACGACAGACTTTGTCCTGACTGCGAACCTTTCGAACTGAAGACAGAGGGTACAAGTCGTCGACGTGTCGTGCAGAGTATCGGGGCCGCCGCAGCAGTCGCTGCGATGCTTGAAAGCCCTGCGGTGGGCCAGAAGAAAATGCTCAACGTTTTGTCCGAACGTGATGACGAGGCAGGCTGCCCGAAGGCGTATCTCGGCCCTGCCAGGAATGGCTCCGCGTTCGTCTGGCACTGGAGGGGTTCTCGTCATGTGCCTGCGGTGGCCGGCTTCACTTTCAATCCGGGCGTTAAGCTGAACGCTCGCGGCTAACTCCGCCCGGTCGGCGCATCGCCGGGCGACCAAATCTGGTCACTCTGTGAGGTTCTGCGCTGTGTTGTTGTCGTTTCACACTGCTGCGTCTTCTCTCATCTCACAATCTTACGCAGTTACAGAAAGAGCAGAGCCTTGGCCGACTCAGGGAAGCTAACCGACCCCCATTTGGACGAAACCGCAAGTCAGGCATTTGATGTTGCTGCCTCATCAATTGAAGCCCCACTGCCTTTCTCTGTCAGTCAGATGACGACGTGCCGCAGTTCGTTCGAGGACGACATCAGGCACTGGCAGGAGGCGGGGCTGACAGCGATTGGGTTATGGCGACGTAAGTTCGACGCCTGCGGCGAAGCCGAGTCGCTTGAACTCCTGCGTGCGTCCGAACTGGATGTCACAACGGTCTCGTTCGCGGGGGGATTCACAGGCTCCCAGGGCATCGAGTTTCAGGACGCTCTGGACGACGCGTGGCAGGCTGTGTTCACGGCGGCGTCTGTCGGGGCACGCACTCTGGTGATCGCTCCCGGCTCACGCGGCCGTTACACGGATCGCCACGAATTACGAGTGATCGTGAAAGCGATCAGAGAACTTGCCATTGGTGCTGACGAGCTGGGCATCAATCTGGCAGTCCTGCCAATGGCCGCGCAATTCGCGCATCGCTGGACAACGCTGCATTCACTGGACGCGGCCTGGGACCTTGTGAATCGAGTTGGACGCGATAACGTCGGCATGGTCTATGACACGTTCCATTTCGGGCACGATCGAGAACTACTTAAGAGGTTGCCGCGATTCAGTTCCGCAATCAGTGTTGTCCAGGTCAGCGACACCATGCCGTCACCGCAGAACTGCTATGACCGCTGTCTGCCCGGCGATGGTTCCGTGCCGTTGGCCGAGATCATGACCACGCTGATCGACAGCGGGTTTCAGGGCGACATTGATATCCAGTTGTGGTCATCGGATGTCTGGGGTAAAGCGCCTCTGGATGTCCTGACCGCCTGCCGTGAACGAATGCAGGACCTGCTCACCAACTCAGGGTGTCGCGAGCAGCAGTCCGTCTCGGCCTGACCGGTTCGACCGAGTTCGATGCAGGTGCCTGTTCTTCCGTTTGCAGATGGCGTCCTGCAGGATCCTGGTTTGCCGCTATTGGACTCGAGATGAGCGATTCTCCCGCGATCCGCGTCGAAGGGCTCACGCACAGCTACGGTGAGCGTGTCGCGCTGGACAGCGTGGACTTCGCAGTCAAACGTCAGGGGATCTTCGGTTTCCTCGGCCCCAACGGCGGTGGCAAGACGACGCTGTTCAGCATTCTCAGCACGCTCTTGCCCATCCAGCGGGGGTGCGTCTCAGCACTCGGTTTCGATGTGGGTCGACAGAGTCGCGAGTATCGTCAGCAGATCGGTGTGGCGTTTCAGTCTCCCAGTCTGGATCGCCGACTGACCGTGCTCGAAAACCTGGTGCATCAGGGCGAGCTATATGGGTTAACTGGCCAAAGACTGCGAGACGTGGCCGACACGTTGCTACAGCGATTCGATCTGACAGATCGCGCGACAGACATTGTCGACACGCTTTCGGGGGGCCTGAAGCGGCGCGTCGAACTGGCAAAGTGCCTGATGCATCGGCCGGCATTGCTGCTGCTGGACGAACCATCAACCGGATTGGACCCAGGTGCCCGGCACGATTTGTGGACGCATCTCGAACGGTTGAGGGCCGACGAAGGTGTCACGGTCGTCCTGACGACACACCTGATGGAGGAGGCCGAGCGGTGTGATGAGCTGGCGCTGCTTGATCTCGGCCGAATCGTTGCTCAAGGTAGTCCTTTGGAATTGCGCAGCACCGTGCCCGGCGAGTGCCTGACGATTGTTGCGGAGCGACCGGAAGAGCTGGGCCCTCGCATCACGGCCGAACTGCAGGTGGACGTGCAACGCATTGGCGAGTCTCTGCGTATTCAACAGGCCAACGGCGAGCAGTTGTTTGAAGGCCTGTTGCAACGCTACGGCGACGAGATCCGATCGTTGTCTCTGGGCAGGCCGACGCTTGAAGATGTGTTTATGCTTCGAACCGGACGGCGTTTCGCGGAAGACCTGTCAGCATGAGCCAGTCGGTCGAACATCAGTCGGACCCAGTTGAAACCGGTGTCGCATCCCTGGGAGTGGATGCCGTTCTGCGTCCATCAATGTGGCTGACCGTGTGGACGTTAAGCCGGCGCGAGATCGTGCGTTTTCTGCGTCAGCGATCCCGATTGATTGGTGCGCTGGCTACTCCGATCATGTTCTGGGTGCTGTTTGGGGCTGGTCTGCATGAGTCGTTCCAGGCACCCGGCTGGGCTGCGGGCGAGATGAGTTACCGCGAGTTCTTTCTGCCTGGCATCACTGCACTGATTCTGATGTTCACGGCCATATTCTCTGCGATGTCGATCATTGAAGACCGGCATGAAGGGTTTCTGCAGGGGGTGCTCGTTTCACCTGCGTCCCGGCCGGCAATTGTTCTCGGGAAAGTTCTGGGCGGAACCTTCATGGCCGTCGTCCAGGCTTTGGGATTCGTCATGCTGGGATGGCTACTGGCTGTCGGTGGTGTCGCCGAGGAAATGCAGATCAGCCTGTCGGCCGGCGGAGTCTTCGGATTGATCGTGTTCATGACGTTGCTGGCGTTCGGGTTAACCGCGTTGGGTTTCATGCTGGCCTGGAAACTGGATTCGATTCAGGGGTTTCACGCCATCATGAATCTGTTCCTGATGCCGATGTGGCTTCTGTCCGGATCGTTTTTCCCAGCGGCGGAAACGGGATTCCTGTCCGTGATTATGCAGTTGAATCCACTGACCTATGGAGTGGCCGGGATTCGACAGTTGCTGTATACCGGATCGAGTGAAGTATTGATTCAACAGGCGAACGGCGGCCTGGCGTCTCTGACCGTGTGCTTTGGAGCCACCGCCGTGTTCGCTCTTGTGACGTTTTGTGGGGCCGTATCCAGTTGCCGATCGGCCCGTGTGAGGTAAAGCGATGCGACCAGTCTGGCTGATAACTGGACTCCTACTATGGACTGCCGCCGGCGTGTCGCTGTACTCGATGTGGAATCGAACAGCCCAGTCTTCGGCGGGTTCACCGTCGACCGAATCCGACCCGACCGGCGGAGCGGCGGTGCTGGTCAAACCCGGAAGCGATCCGGATGCAGAGGACGACGCCGAACCTGGGATCGTCAAACCCGCCGAAGCCAAACCTGCCTGGTCGGAAGCGGGAATCGATGACTTCGTTTTGACCGACCGTTCTGGTGAGGCCGTTTCGAAGAACGATTTACGCGGGACTCCGTGGATCGCGTCGTTCATTTTCACGCGTTGCGCTGGTCCGTGCCCACGCGTGACTGAGGCCATGAAAACACTGCAACGTCGCTATGAAGGGCGTGACGTTCGCTTCGTGACATTCACCGTTGATCCGAAGAATGACACGCCGGAAGTGCTGGCGAAGTTCGCCGACTTCTGGGACGCCGACCCGGAACGGTGGTTCTTCTTGACCGGTGATCGCGATGCGATCTACCGCCTGATCAACACGAGCTTCCTGATGCCGGTGATGGAATCCCCCGATCCCGAGCCAGGCTGGGAAGTGATTCACACGACCAATGTTTGCCTTGTGAGTCCGACCGGACGCGTTGTCGGCAAGTACAATTCGCTGAGCGATACGGAAGTCGCGCTGATGCGACGCGACTTGGATGGCATGCTCGATCAACTTGCCGCCAGCTCCACTGATGACTCGGACGCCCCTGACGGAGGCGTCGAGTGACCCTGCTTGCCGCCGAGTTGCCGGACTGGCTGGCCACGCTGCCAATGGTCAACGCGTCCCTGAACGGGCTTTCGACTTTACTGTTGATCGCAGGCATCGTGCTGATTCGTGGCGGTCATCGGAATGCGCATCGCAACGTCATGCTGTCGGCGTTTGCCGTGTCGGTTGTGTTTCTGGGCTGCTACCTCACGTATCACCAGGGCCTGCACCATTACACAGGAACGCATGGAAAATCGTTTGGCGGAACTGGCGGAATTCGGGTCGCATACTTCGCGATCCTGATCAGCCATGTCGTGCTGGCGGCGATCGTGCCGATCCTTGCCATCATGACGATCGTGCGCGGACTCAAAGCCGACTGGGAACGGCATCGCAGGATCGCGAAGATCACATTCCCAATCTGGCTTTACGTGTCAGTCACTGGTGTCGTCATCTATGCGATGCTGTACCATCTGCCGCTGCAGTAGCCGATGAAGGAAAGTAGCTCGATGAGAAAAAGACTGATCCGATCCCTGATCATCCTGATCGCCATTGCCGGGCTGAGCCTGAGCGGGCCGGGTGTGCAGCAGGCGTCCGCGTGTCCGATGTGTAAAGCCGCAGTCGATGAGGATGACCGTCAGCCGATGGCCTACATGTACAGCATCCTGTTCATGCTGGGAGTGCCGGGAACGATGGGTGTCGGGATGGTTGTCGGACTGGTCGCGCTGGGACGCAAGGAAGCTCAAGCGATGCAGGATGCGGGCATGGCAGACACCGTCTGAATGGCCGAAACTGCGATGCGCTTATTCCAGCCTGTGGCGGTCCGCCTCAATCGTGCTGCGGTTCATCCACCGGCCGAACAATCAGCCTCGACCGCTGCACGCCGATGACCTCGACCCGAGTGTTGACGGGGATCGTGCCTTCTTCCGATCTGGCTCTCTCTCTCTGACCGTTCACCAGGACGACACCGTTTGGCTTCAGTCTGGTGCGTGTAAAGGCTGTGTCGCCGATCAGCTTTTCGAGTTCGGCTGTTCGCCCTGATGACTTGTCGACACACGGATCGCAGCAGTCGTCGCCGCAACACAGACACGCTTCACAACCGCATCCGTGACCTCCCGAGCAGCATGTCGCACCTTCTGCGGCTTCACCGGCCCCGCCACAGCAGGTGGCCGCCTCTCCAACGCCGTCGCAGCAGACGGTGATCTCACAGCAGTCACATCGTGCATAGACGTAACCTGGCTCTCGCAGGAGTCCCCAGTCGGACAACTGCTGTTTCCACGCCGGTCGTTTCGCGCGTGCCGTGCGACGCGGCGTAAACCGTGCGGCGCGCTCAAAGACCGACGTCAGCACACGCGCGCTCAGCGATGACTCTCCGCAGTGCGTCTCGCATAACCAGGCGGCCTCGTCCAGGCTTGCGCACGCGAGATCAAGAGCAGCGGGAATCGCCGCTTCGTCGGGGAGTGGATTGAACTGGCCGCGGCGTTGATCGTCTTCCCAGTCGCGCGCGCAATCGAACGTGAGGATGGCTCGGCCAATCGACTCACCAATCGCGGTCAGCAGCTCCTGTGGCGGTATCGCATTGATTGCGTTCGCAGGCTGACTGCCTGGAAGGCAATGTCCGTCAGCCCGTGTGTCCAAACGGGCAGCCAGTGAGAAGAGATAACCAAAGGATCGGGCCGTCGGTTCCGCGTACTCTTCCAGTGAGACGCGGCGCTGCTGCCAGTTGCGTTCGAGTTCAAGGTGCTCGTCGATCAGTTCGGCGACTCGATCGGAAAACGTGTCGTCGATCGACGTGAAAACTGCGTGGACCGCGGTTTGCTGACGGGAGAGAGCCCAGTGAGCCAGCCGCGAGATCAGACGGCCTTCGTCGCGAACGTCGTCGTCGAGTTTGATCAGTCCCAGCAGAACGCCGAACGCAGCACTGATCTGTGCAAATGGCGCATCGGGTTCTTCGCGGTGCAGTCGCGAAGTTCGTAATCGGCAACAGGTTGGCGTCGACGCCGGTGGACCGGGATTCAGTCCGCACTCGACGGTCAACAAATAAAGCAGCACGGACTCATAGCTCAGGAACGGCAGCGAGCTGACGCCAAACTCAAGATGCTGCATACTGCAGCATCTGGCGTACGCCTGCCGGTAATTCGTGTCGCGAAAAGCAGGCTTCAGGAATCCGAACATGGGTTCGTCGTGCCCGTTTGTCAGTTTAATCTGAGTGCCACTCCAGTGGGCGGCACTGTAGACCGACGGGCGAGAGTCTGCATCGGCAAATGCATGTATCACTGAGGAGCATCAAGATGATTCGTCGAGCGCATGTGTTTCCAGCTACGGTCCTCATGGTTCTGGCATCGTGCTTAGGTTCGCCGCCCGTCGGCTTCGCAGCCGAACGGCCCAATGTTCTGCTCCTGGTGAGTGACGATCAGCGGCCGGATACGATTCATGCGCTGGGCAACGATCTGATTCAGACGCCGAGCCTTGATCGGCTGGTGCGGGAAGGCTGCGCATTCACACGAGCGACATGTGCGAATCCCATCTGTACGCCGAGTCGGGCTGAGATTCTGACCGGATGTACGAGTTTTCGTAATGGCGTGCATGACTTCGGACGAAAGGTCGATCCGAATGTGCCGCTCATGGCTCGGTGGTTCGCTGATGCCGGGTACCACACATGGTACGTGGGCAAATGGCACAACGACGGTGCCCCGACCGAGCGTGGTTACGAGCGGACAAACGGCCTTTACCGCGGCGGCGGCGCGAAGTGGTACAAGCCACAAGTCGACTGGACCGGACGCCCGGTGACGGGATATCGCGGCTGGCTGTTTCAATCGGACGACGGGACGAAGTTCCCCGAACGGGGCGTCGGACTCACTCCCGACATCAGCGGGCTGTTTGCCGACGCGGCGATCGAGTTAATCGGCACAGCAACCGACAAGCCATTCTTCCTGCATGTGAACTTCACCGCACCGCACGACCCCTTGTTTCTGCCGACTGAATACACGGACGCCTACGATCCAGAGACGATGCCGCTGCCGGCCAACTTTCTCGCCGATCATCCGTTCGATCACGGCAACTTCGCAGGACGCGACGAAAAGCTGTTTCGCTGGCCGCGAACAGAGGCAGAGACACGTGGCGAACTCGCCGCCTATTACTCGGTGATTTCGCACATGGACGCGCAGATTGGCCGAATCGTCAGGTCACTCGACGAGTCCGGGAAGCTGGACAATACGGTCATCGTTTTTGCCAGCGACCACGGACTTGGAGTCGGCAGTCACGGCCTGCGAGGCAAGCAGAGCATGTACGAGCACACGATCGGAGTCCCACTGCTGATGCGTGGTCCCGGCATCCCGTCTGGCCGACGACTCAAAGCTCAATGCGTGCTGCGCGATCTGTTCCCGACGCTATGCGCTCTAACCGGCATTTCGGAACCGGGAAACCGTGTCGATGGGGTTAGTCTGAAACCGGTCATCGATGGCAAGACCGAGCAGGTGCGGCCGTTTGTCGTCGGATACTTCCGCGGTTTTCAGCGCATGATCCGGACCCCCGAGTGGAAGTTCATCGAATACCCGGAAGTGGAGCGGCAGCAACTGTTCGACTTGCAGGCCGATCCGAACGAATTGACAAACCTGATCGACGATCCAGACTCGCGGAAAGTGACAGACCAGCTCAAGCGGCAACTTCGGCAATGGCAACAGGCGAACGGCGATCCGCTTGGATCGTGATCCAGAGTGCTGTGTCGTTCAGTCCCTTCCAATCCGCATAACCTGCTCCAATTGGAAACGGAGCGATGCCCACTCTGCTACAGACTGTTGCACAATGCAACAGGCCCAGTACACGTGCTTTTCTGCCACGACGCTACGAAACATCTTTGAATCAAGCAGGAAACGGGCGATTTCAAAGATTCGCCCCCTTTGGCACGCAGAGTGCATATACCAGAAAGCGTACGGTGGCAGGCGTTGGCCCGCACTTGTCATCGTCGGTCATAGCGTCGCGGATGACTCGTCATCCGCGACGCTATTTTTTTTTGCGCGGATGACAGATGACTGTGTCGACGACGGTTGTCCGCTGTTCACGTCGCCTTGCTGCCACCTGCGTGATCGCCTTAAGTATTCAGTCGAAATTCAGGCAGCATCGGTTAGCGACGGCATGGCTTCCTTCA
>CAUZFZ010000136.1:0-30566 GCA_963579025.1 Planctomycetota bacterium
GAAAACCAAAGATGAACTAACAACGCTGGCGCATCGGAAACTAAAAAGCATGTCCAACGATCCAGGTTTGATCCGCGGATTGTACTTCCGATCCTATGTTGCAGATTTTTTCAGATGAGCCATAACAGGAGTCGCATCGCTGACGGAGTTAACGACTCTGTCCTTGTCCGGCACTGAGATTGGCGACGACACGCTGGAGACAATCAGCACGTTGCCCAGGTTGGCGTTTCTGGATTTGCAGCAGACAAAGATCACCGACGCCGGGCTGAAACACTTGACACGTCTCGGTCTCGATGGCCTGTATCTGGGTCAGACAGCGGTGACCGACGCTGGCATTGCACATCTCCGCAACATGGTTGGCCTCAGGTCGCTCAGTCTGCGTAAAACACAAGTCACGGATGCGGCCCTGGATGTGCTCAAGTCATTGAAGGGGCTCACATACGCGGATCTTGAGGGCACGCGGATCACGCAGTCAGCGGCTCAAGAACTCCAGGACACGCTTCCGGAGGTCACTGTGCGTTTCCCCGGGGTCAAGCCAGCCGCCGAGGGCACAGTGCGAGCGGCTCCGTCTGACTTGTCGTGGCTCAAGTTGAGCGACGAGATGCCAGAAGCCTACCGCAACAGTTCGAAGCGTGAAGTGCGGATGCTTGGATGGTTGATTGAGCGTGGCGTGGACGCCACGGTGCGCGGTCCACACGGTGTCGTGAAGCCGGTTGCCGAGTTTCGTGACGGCCCTCCCGATGGAGCATTTGTTATCAGCGCGGTGATCGTTCGCGAATCCCACGGACTCGGGAAGGATGATTGGACGTTTCTTCGCTCATTGCCCAATCTTGAATCTGCGTACATTAACGCCGCAGACTTCGATGACGACGCATTGGGCAACCTGGCAGCACATCCATGGCTGCATGAACTGAGGATTGTTTCGACGTCAGTTTCGGACGAGGGCATGCGCCATGTGGCGACAATGTCGCAACTCAAGACCTTCGCAATCACGCCGAATCTCAGGCAGCAGCCCACACGCCCGATCACAGACAGTGCCGTCGTTCACCTTTCCAGGCTCCCGCGACTTCGGACACTGATACTGCCATTCAGCAACGTGACGGACGCCGGACTGGCACAACTCGCAGAAGCTCGTACGCCGTTGACAGCTCTCCACGTACGACACGCAAAGGGCATCACTGACAAGGGTCTGACTCATCTGGTGAAGTTGCCTGGACTGGACATGATCGATCTCAGCGGGACTGGAATCAGCGCCAATGGGGCTGGCGTGCTTCGAGCGCTGCCAGAACTCCGGCATCTTCATCTGGTGGAGACGGCCACTGGCGATGACGCACTTGAGGCCCTCAGTCAGTCACGGCAGTTGCAAAGCCTCTATCTCGAAAGGACGAAAGTCTCTGATGCCGGATTGAAGCACTTGTCTGCCCTCAATCTCGGCCAACTCTATCTCGACCAGACGCAGGTAACAGACACGGGCGTGACGCATTTGGCAGGAATGCAGAGTCTCCAGTCCCTCGATCTGAGACGGACACAGGTGACGGACGCGTCGCTGGACGTGCTCTCTTCGCTAAAGAGACTCCGGATGGTCATGCTGCAGAACTCGCGTGTCACATTGCAGCGAGCTCAGATGTTGCAGGATGAGCGGCCCGACATGGCCGTGGCATTCCAGGGTGTTCAGAAGAAGAAGTAAACAGCCCGAGTCACTGAGTGCATCTGCGACTTGTCGTGGTCCGATGCGCCAAAGGGACGGTGATTGAACTGTCAACGTCCGTGATAAACTGTCCGACGTGCCTTACACTGAGTCGAGCACACAATACTCATTTCGTCCGGGACGATGAGGGCCAGTATGAGCGAAACCAGTCCGAGTGGTGCAGGCCAGCAACCACCATCAGCGTCATCGAGAGCCACCGTTCCACCCTCGACCAGCCGCGAGACGATTCCTCCGTCAGACTCATCGCCATCCGCGCCGGTGCAGCGAGAGACCATTCATCCGGGCCAGTCGGATTCGGTGGCTGAGGTCGCCGGAGTCGGGGGTGGTGCATTGCCGCCGCAGTTCGGTCGGTATCGGCTTGAAGAATGTCTCGGTCAGGGAGCAATGGGGGCGGTCTACAAGGCCCACGATTCGCAACTCGATCGGCTTATCGCGATCAAGATCCCGAAGTTTGACGCGGCAGACACAGCGTTGCTGGAACGCTTCTATCGCGAGGCGCGTGCCGCGGCGACGCTCAGTCATCCGAATATCTGCCCTGTGTTCGACGTCGGCGAGATTGGCGGTACGCATTACATCTCGATGGGTTACATCGAAGGCAAGCCGCTGTCGGCATTCATCCGACCAGACAAGCCGCTGTCCGAAAAACAGGCGGTGATGATCATTCGCAAGCTGGCCGTCGCTTTGTATGAGGCGCACGGCAAAGGCATCGTTCACCGCGATCTGAAGCCCGACAACGTGATGATCGACCAGCGATCGAATCCGGTCATTATGGACTTTGGACTGGCCCGACGCTCGACCGGTACCGACGACATCCGAGTGACACAGGGCGGGCAGATGCTCGGCACACCCGCGTACATGTCTCCCGAGCAGGTCGAGGGGGATGTCGACCGGATGGGGCCGTGCTGTGATATCTACAGTGTCGGTGTGATCCTCTACGAACTCCTGACTGGACGGTTGCCATACGAAGGGTCCATCGCATCGGTCCTCGCGCAGATCATCAAAGGTGAGCCGAAGCAACCGGTGCAATTTCGGGACAAGCTCAATCCCGAACTGCAGGCGATCTGCCTGAAGATGATGGCATCTGAACTCGGCGACCGTTACGCATCCATGGCCGACGTGGCCCGTGATCTGGGAGCCATCATCAAGGGCAAGCCGACGTCCGTACGAGATTCGATGGCAGGCGTCACATCGCCCGGGATGGCGACCCAGGACGAAGGACTGTCGCAATTGATCGCTGTGGACGACGTGCCCGTAAGTGCGCGGACATCGCGCAAGTCGCGAGTACGGTCATCGCAGGCACAGTCCGCGCCGGCGCCGAAAGGTCGCCTGCCGTCATGGGCCATCTGGAGCGGAGCCGCCGCCGCAGGTATCGCGATTCTACTGGCCGGCTACACGCTGTTCGTCAAAGTTGGCGACAAGACCGTCCGCATCCAGATCGATGATCCCGAGGCGCAGTTGTTTGTCGATGGAGGCGAAGTCCGCATCGAAAACCTGGGAGCGACGATCGAGCTGAAACCCGGCAAACACGGCGTGGAGATTCGCCGTGGCGACATCATCGTCCAGGCTGATCAGTTCACAGTACTCAAGGGAAACAACCCTGTCCTGAAACTGGAAGTCCTCGATCGGACCAAACCGGCGCAGGACGCGGGGCCTTCCGAAACTGCAACGTCGTCCACGACTGCGGCTGGAATTCTCGTCCCACCAGTGATTAAGTCACGCCCCGCCACTCCCGTCGAGTTTGCCGAAAGTGATGATCCCGTCCTGCGTGCGGTCGGCTGGGCTCTCAGTCATGGAATCGGCTTGAGTGTGAATCGAGACTCAAATCCAGGCTCCGGGTTTCAGGTGATGGAGTTCGAACAGGTTCCGAACGAACCATTCAAGGTCTCCGGACTGAGACCAACAGATGCGATGCCGACAGGTCTCAGCGACACCGAATGGGAACATATCGACGTGCTGCTTCCAGGCGTTGGTGAGATCAGATGCCAGACTAGCCGCTTCCCCGACGAGTTGATGACACGACTGGTTGGAGCACCGAAGTTGAAACGGTTTTTTATCGAGAAGGACGGCCTGACGGACAAGGGCTTCGGAATGCTGAATCAACTGAAGAAGTTGAACGGAATCTGGATCGGAAAGCGGGAGACGCCCGATTCCGTGAACCTGTCAGCCGCGCGGATGGCGTCGCTCGCGACAATTCGCGGTGACGAGAACGTGACGGTGACGGTGAAAAATTGCACCCTCGGCGACGCTGCCGCAGCTGCTCTCTCGCGTGGCGAGTACTTCACGAATCTAAACCTGCAAAATTGCAGAATCTCCGCTCCTGGAATTGAATACCTGGGTCAGATGACACTCGATTCCCTCGATCTGACGGGCACTCCACTGAATGACACATCTGCTCGCCCGCTCGGCAACATCAAGGCGCTCGAATCGTTGATTCTGAAAAACACAGGTGTGGGCGACGGGACGGTGAAGCTGGCCAGCGGACTCCCACAATTACAGCGTCTCGATTTGTCAGACACCCGCGTCGGCGATGCGCAACTCTCAACCCTCAGAGACCTACCTCGGCTCTTTACCCTTGTGCTGGATCGTACTCGGGTCAGCGATGACGGTCTGAAACAACTGGAATCGTTGACATCGCTACAAAGGCTGTCACTCCGATCAACCGTTTGTTCCCAACACGCTGTCACCTCACTCCGCAATAAGCTGAGCAAATGCACCATCGATTTCACACCTGCGGAAGGATCGGCCACGCCAGCCCAACGTCCATCAATCCCACAAGAATTCAGTGAAAGCGATAACCCGGTACGACGCGCCGTCGGCTGGGCGATCAGCCGCAACTTCAGTCTGCACATCATCAGCGATGGTGGACCACAGCCGATCAGAACTTATGACGATGTGCCGGACGGTCCTTTGCAGGTCGGCTCGCTCATCATTGCCAAAGACCGGCCGATTGAGTCAGAGGACTGGCACCACCTGAAGGCACTGCGTGGTCTGAATTCTCTTGTCGTGCGAGACGGGAGATTTGATGACGCAGCGTTAGCGCACCTGGCCGACTCGCCCGATCTGAAGATCCTGCAGTTGCTCGATACATCCGTGACCGACGCGGGCCTGCACGTGCTGACCACAATGCCCGCGCTCGAAGAGCTGTTGCTGGGCACACAGAATCCGGAACGCCGGGCGACTCGCATTACGGATGAAGTCCTGACATCCATAAGTCAGATTCCGAAGCTGCGGAAACTGAACCTGAGTAGTTGCGCGATCACGGATGAGTGCCTGGAGACACTTGCGAATCTCGACGGTCTGCGGGAACTGTCACTGCGTCATTGCGGATTGACCGATTCAGGTGTGGAACATTTGAGTGACCTGAAGCTGCAGACTCTGCATTTACAGGGCAACACAATCACGGACGCATCCGCCCAGGCGATCAGCGAAATCAAGACGCTTGAGTCGCTGACCCTGAAGGGGACAGAGGCAGGCGACACTACGTTCCGGCAGCTCTGCAGCCTGCCGCGTTTGCACCTGCTGGATATGGAAGGCACGAAGGTTACGGATGCGGGACTTGACGAAGTCTCGAAGCTACGTCGCCTGCAGACGCTGGTCCTGAGTCGGACGGCCATCTCAGACGCCGGCCTGACAAAGCTCCACGAACTGCGCGGGCTGCGGACGCTGTCGCTGAGAGAAACACACTGCTCCGTGGACGGCATCGCCGCCTTCGAGGCTGCCTGTAAGAACTGCAAGGTCTCATTCAGCCAGGCGGCCGATGCGCCGGTTGCTTCGATCAGTGCCAGTCCCGATGCGACCGCGACAAAGTCCCCAGCATTCACAGTCAACAACGACGACAAGATCCCGGAGTTCTACGCGAAGAATCCGAATCCGGAACTGCGGACCTTCGGATGGATGTTGAGCCGGAACGTCAAGGTCAGCGTCTCATACCAGCAGGCTGACGGGGAACTTCGGACAAGGCCTGTCAAAGATTTCGATAACGTGCCGACTGTTCGATTCGTTGTGCGCGATGTGACAATTCAGTCTGACTCCCGAATCAAGCCGACCGAGTGGGCCTTTCTCAAGGCACTCCCGAATCTGGATGGTCTTACCGTCTATCTCCCAGACTTCGACGATGCGGCACTGTCGTTCCTGGTGGGTCATCCAGTCCTGACGAGAATTCAGCTCATCAACACGCGCGTGACTGATGACGGGCTCCAGCCGTTGACGACAATTCCTGGGCTGTCCACAGTCGAGTTGAGCTGTTTCGACCGTTCAAAGAACATCACACACTTCTCCGACGAAGCGATGAAGTATCTGGTCCGAATTCCAAAGTTGCGCAGCCTGGCCATCAAACGTGCGGCATTGACCGACGACGGTCTCAGAATTCTGGTGAACAATCGGCCGGCCCTGCAGAACCTCACCCTCGCAGATATGGAACTCACCGACGAAGGAATCATCGCGCTCGAGAAACTGCAACGCTTGACGTTGCTCGACCTGCAGTCCCTGCCGATCACTGACGGAATCGCTCCGCTGTTCCTGGCGCTCCCGGACCTGACTTCGGTCAATCTGAGTCGCACTGAGGTCGGTGACAACGTACTCGCAGCACTCAGTCGAGCGCCGAAACTCGGCAGCCTTTCCATCTCTGAGACGAAAATCACCGACGCTGGCATCCGCTCGCTCGCAGGGCACCCGCAGATTTAGACGCTGGTGATGGGAAACACCGATGTGTCCGACGACTGTCTACCGACTCTCTCCCAGCTTCCCAAGCTGTCGGAGGTGGACGTGCGGCGGACCCGCGTGACAGTGCCCGCGGCTCAGTCCGTGCAGAATGCTCACCCGCGTCTGCGGATAGTGCTCAACGGAGTGAAACGGCCGAACGCTGAATGACAGGTCCGCAGCGTGGCCGCTGTGTGCGAGATTCCTGTCAACGCGCACCAGATAAATTCAGGTAAGAACCATCCTGTGCCCGCTTCGCGGCTGAAATTCGGGAATCAATGGATTCCCACTTTCCAAGCTAAGGACCAGCGAATCAACTAGTGGCGCGAATGCAGTGGCGTAAGCTTCCAGCTTGCGTTGATGCGGGACCGCAACCTGGAAGCTTACGCCACTTATCGATTCGTTGGTCCTAAGGAATTGTCCCAAAATAACTCCCCATTTTCGTGAGCCGACGGCGCTAGCCGCGGGCCAACCGGCGCCGAAAGGTCACAAGGCCCGAGGCTAGCGCCCACGGCTCACAGGCGTGTTGATTTCGGGTAGTTATTTCGAGACTGTTCCTAAGTTAAAGACGACTGGTCGGAGTAACTGAATGCGTCTGCAACTCGTTGTGACCCGCGGGCCTGATATGGGCACGGTCTTCGAACTCGAAATGGTCGGCACGTACATCCTTGGCCGCGAAGAAGACTGCAGCATTCAACTCAGCGACCCGCGAATCTCACGGCATCACTGCCGGATCGTGGTGACTGGCGGGAAAGCTCAACTTGAGGACACCAACAGCAGTTGGGGAACGCTCGTCAATGGCGAGAAAGTCGGCTCTTATCAACTGCAGCCCGGCGACATGGTCCGACTCGTCGAGACCGATATGCGATTCGAAGTGGCCACATCAGCGGCCGCGACGACCTGGCAACCGAATCAGTCAGCACCACAAACGCCTGGAACGCCGGGCGCTCAATCAGGTCCGCCAGAGCGGCCCGTCCCCGAACGGCCCGCAAGTTCCCCTTCGCCGCCCGCGGCAGTTCCGAAACCGATGCCGCCGCCCGAGTCTCCCCAGTCAGCGTCAAAGTCGAAGCCTGCCCGCTCAGGACCGCCAAAGGGGCATGACCTGTCGGACCTCGTGGGCAAGACTCTAAGTCGCTATGAAATCACGGACGTCATCACACGCACACGCACGGGGATGTTGTTCCGCGGCCGGGACACCGAGAAGGATCGGCTCGTCGCGTTCAAAGTCCTGTGGCCCGAGATCACTCGTGACGATGAAGAAATGCAGCGGTTTGTGCGCGCGGCGAAGACTGTGGTGGGTGTGAGGCATCCGAATCTCGTCGCCCTGTATGGTGCCGGCAAGTCAGCTCCGCGGTACTGCTGGACGGCCAGCGAACTGGTCGAAGGCGACAGCCTGATGGATGTCATGAGCCAGGCCGGCCAGAACGGGCAGCTTCCCTGGCAGCAGTGCCTGCGTGTCGCCATTCACATTGCTCGTGCCATCGAAGCCGCAGCCGCGCAGGGCTTCGTCCACCGCAACGTTACTCCCACAAATATTCTAATTCGTAAACGCGACGGCGCAGCAAAACTTGGTGACCTGATGCTCGTGAAAGCGCTGGAGGGCACGCAAGCCGAACGCGTCACGCGTCCGGGTGAAACGGTCGGCGATATTCCCTATGTATCGCCCGAGCAATTGCTGTCTCAGAACGATTTGGATTTTCGGTCTGACATCTACAGTCTTGGAGCGGCGATCTATGCCGCGGTCACGGGCAAACCGCCGATTGAGGGCAAGACACTCGCGCAGACAATTGCTCGCATCGAATCACAGCAGCCGGTCGATCCGAGAAAACTGAATCTCTCCATACCGCCACAGTTCGCGGCGGTCATCCTGCAAATGCTGGAGAAAGAGCCGAGCGAGCGATTCGACACGCCAGCAGCACTGGTTCGCAGACTGGAAAAAGTCGCGAAGGCTACCGAACAGCCACCCGTGCCGATCCCGGTGGAAGACGAGGCGCCCTTCGCGGGCGGCGAAGTGTCATGGCGCAGCTTCTATGCCTGGGTCTGCGAAATCCCATGGCCCGTTCGACAGAAGCTGATGATCGGGGCCGGCTTGATCATCGTCGCCATAATCCTCGGTACGTTCCTCGGATCGCATCTCGCGTCGTCAGATGCCGGCAATTAACTCCAACGATGACCTGCCATCGTGCCGGATCCGTAGTGGATATTTTCGGGAGGGCGAGGCTCCTGCCGAGCCGCCGATCGCGGAATACGTGCGGCTCGGCGGGAGCCTCGCCCTCCCTGCCAGCCGCTCGGTGACTTCGGATAAGGGTAAATTGCACTTCTCTTATTCGCTGAGCCAGTACAGTTTGCCGCCCTTGTTCAAACCGATTGGGACCACATCATCGGCCGGAGACCCCTGCTCGGCCAGTTGAAAGGCGAATGCCAGTGGCACGCGCTTTGGTCCCCAGTCGAGATTGGAACGACAGTACCAGACGCCCTGAAATTCGCCCAGAACGAGCATGTCAAAGCGAGTGAACTTTGCTTTCGAGCGGTCATAATGCACCACACCGCTCACCTGACCTTTGTAAGCAGCCCGGTAGGTCTTTGGTTTGCTCATGTCGTTGGCCATGTCAAAGTCCCCGGCCAGTTTGAGAGTGACCCCAGCCGGTGATGCTTCGACGACGGTCGCGGTCAGGTCTCCCTGTTTGATGGCGTCCGGTTTCCATAATCGGATCAGCGTCTCGGCGGCCCACCAGTTGTGACAGCCCCACAGGAACAGTCGCCGACTGGCCGAACGCGGCACGGCGATTACGTCCCCTTTCTTTGCATCGGCCGGGACCAGCGTCTTCCATTCCACTTCGGTCAACCAGAACATGTCCTTGATCGGTTCCGGCTGCGCGGACCTCTCGGCCTTGAATTTCGGGTGACCCTCGACACAGGCGCCTCCCTCGCCCAGCAAAAACTGCGTGCGGTTGATCTTCGCCGGATGCAGGTCTCCATTTGCTTCACGAGTCAAAATCCGATTGTAAGCTCGCAGAACCAGTCGACCCGGCGGCGGCTCCTCTCCGCGGTATCGCCCGCCTCCGGATGCGTACTTCAACTGGCTCAGGTCCAGACGCTTCTTCGCACCGACAGGCTTGCGATCCGTTTCAGGCATCTTCTCAAACACGTCGACGACTTTGCTCAGCCGTTGCTCCAGAGTTTCAGAACGGCTCGCGGCGTCGATTTCGATCGGCCGCCCACTCGCCGCGAAGAAGCACATCGTTTTCGTGCCGGGCAGTCGCGATTCCAGCGGCAGCGCTGCTCGCGGTTTACACACCCAGGATCGAAAGACGTTGGTCCAGACGCCGGAATCCCCGGGAAGAGACTTGTTCACGGTGTTGAACACTACGGGGACGAATTCCCGCTTCAGCATCGCAAGTTGTTCGCCACTCAGTCCTTGCCAGTCGCCCGACCGGCCACCCGCGCCGCCTCAGCACAGGCCCAGCGCGTCGGCGAAGCCGGCACCCGTGTCCGCGAAGACGAACAGCGGTTTTCCCTCAACGGCCGCCCGATGACGGGCCTGCGTAATACTGGTCAGCCAGGGAAGCGACACCCACTTAAGCTCGTTGTCCTGTGGAAGGACCATCGAGTGCAGCTTGTCGAAGTCCGTTTCCGCCGCCCGCCGGATTGCCGAGCCGCTCCCGCGCGAAGCTGGTTCCTCGGCAAACGTCGCGGTTGTCATCCAGACCAGAAGTCCAGGCAACACGGCACTCGCCACCGTTCGCCCATTGGTTAATCGTACTCTGCTTATACACATGGACCCGCTCCTCTTCAGGCGACCGGCAATTGAGAACTTGTCACTATGCAAACGTGGGCGACCACCACTCGCCTTAACAACAGGTCGGAAACAACCTCCCGATATTGGGTCAGCTCGTGAGCCGTCGGCTCATGGAATGAGGGAACTTGTTTCGGACCCGTTCCTTATTGGTCACTTGTTCGATTCACGCCGAACCGTGTGCGTTTACTTACGGTTTCCCGAAATAGCCTTCGTAGGTGTATGTCGCTCCGCCGCCGCGTGGTGGAATATGGCGTTCAGCGGGCGAGTTATCACCGACTAACTCGAAGGCGATCCCATAGGGGGACCGACCCGGCCGCGAGTAGCCGAAATGCCCCAGCCCTGCCTCAAAGTTGCCGTAGGTGTCGCCCAGGGCCAGCATGTCGAAACGTGTAAACTCGCCCGCTTGCCGATCGTAATCGAGATAGCCGTACAATCTTGCGTCGAACTTACGGGCTTTGTCTCCGCCGACACCATCTCTCACTTTGGCAAACCCGTCCACCTTTAACTGAAGCTGGTTCGGCGATGCTTTGACAACCTTCAGCCAAAGCTCGCCCGCCAGAACCTTTTGCCGGATCGGATCGCCGATGGTGCGGTTCAAGTCGAGATGAAACTGAAATATCCGTTGGGTGATTCGCTCGGGAAAGGGATACCTGTTGCCCGCTTTGGGATTATCCGGAATGAGCGATTTCCATTCTGCTTCCGTCAGCCACATGAAGTCGGGATGCGGTTGGTAGATTCGCTTCGAGACGTGAAACCAGTGCGGCATGTTTCGGTACCGCTTTTCCAGCACCTGCATGTCGATGTCGGGTCGAATGTTCTTGTAGCCGGCCATCAGGTATCGACGTTGCTCCTCGGGATCGTCGCTGTTACCCAGCCAGTCCTCGCGGGCAGCGTGGCGGAGCCGGTCCTGTTTGTCGCGGCCCAGGGCACGCATGTGAATCTTGACGACCAGTCCGCCCGGCGGCGGTTTCGGAAGGCCGTCGTCCACTCCTGCGGCTCGCTGACCGAGTTTCACCGCGTCTGGCTTGCGCTGTGGCTCGGGTAGAGCATTCCATGCTTCCAGAGCGTCCCGGACACACGTTTGGAAGTTCGTGGCCAGTACCTTTCCATTGGCGGTGATCGATACTCGGTCGCCTCCGGCGCCAGAGAACTTCAGGCCGCAAACTTCACGCAGGAAATTCGCGTCCGGATAGTCACGGCCTTGCGTGCGACCGTTGATCGCGACACAGACAAATTGCTTCTGGATGGTTTCGAGATCGTTTTCCCACTTGGAAGGCTCACGGCCCCCGGCTCCAGCCTGTCAGCAGACGCCCAGCGGAGGCGACCCGCCTCCCGACCAGATGAGAATGGGTTTCCCTTCTGCGGCCGCTTGCCTGCGGGCTTCCCAGACACTCGCATGCCATGAGATTTTCGCCCACGGTGACTCATCAGCCGCCGGCCGGACCAATGTCTGGTACTCGGCGAATTGCCGGGCAGTCAAACTGGATGGAAAAGCCGCCAATCCCTCGCGAACTTCTTCCGCCCACACCAGGCCGGGCGAGTGGCCAAAACAGCAAACAACTGCCAGCGCAGCGATGGTGTTCGTGAAATCTCTCGTCATGTTCAATCTCCGGACTCAGCGGGACATTCAGAACGCGTCGCGAGGCCACACTACGGTACATCGTTCCGCACAGACAAGCTGCTATCGGCTCGGATAAGAGCTTTGTGCCCGCTGGTGACCATGACCGGACGTCAACACACTCGCGTGGCCGCCGGGGCGAAACCGCAGCCGTCGCGTCGGAAAGAAAAGGGGGGAACGAAAAGGCGAACTGTAAAAGGGGGGAACTGTAAGAGGGGACGCAACTCATTTTCGGAAAGAATGAGTCGCGGGGTGGCTCGGCCACTTGTGCTCGTGTGCCGGAGGCACAGGATGCTCCTCCCTGCGCGGACTTCGCAGGGGTCAGGCCTTGTGTTCGGTTTTCGTGCGGCGGTAAGCGTGAGGAGTCAGCAGAAGTCCGTTCCCAAGTGCATGCGCGCACGCCCCGATGCGTCGACCTCCGCGAATCCGATTCCCCGACGGGCAGGTAAAGGCGCACGGCATCCGGAATAAATGAGTTGCGTCCCCTGGTTTCGTCCCGCCCGGCGAAAGAATAGTTCGCCTGACTGGAAAGAGATTGACCGCGTATCAGAGAATCGACGCCAACTGACTGGCCAGCGTTTCACAGTTCAATCAGAGCAGGGCAACATCCATGACAGGGCGAAAATGGCGACGTGAATTTCTGCTGGCTCTCATGCTGGGAGCCGCGATGACGGCCGGTGGAAGTCGGTCGGCGGTTGGCGATGATCCGAAGACGCTGGTTCAGTTTTGCGCGATGGGGGATGTCCCATACGCGGACGTGGAAGACAAACTGCTGCCGCGGCAGATTTCCGAGTTGCCGAGGAATGCGGAATTCGTGATCCACGTGGGAGATATCAAGTCGGGTGCGACACCGTGCGACGAGGCGGTCTACAACAAGGTTTTCGGAATGCTGAGCCAGTCTGTGTCGCCCGTCTTTATCGTCCCAGGCGACAACGAGTGGAATGACTGCACCGACCCGGCACAGGCCTGGAAGTACTGGCAGAAGTACTTCACTCGTTTGGATCGGAGGTGGCAGCACAGATTTCCCGTCTTCCGACAAATAGAACAAAAGGAAAATTTCTCCTTTGTCCGGGGCGGCGTGTTGTTCATCGGACTGAACATCGTCGGCGGCCGTGTCCACGATCCCGATGAGTGGAAGCGACGCCACGCCGATTGCCTCGACTGGACGCGACGCAACCTGCGGCAGTTCGGCCCCGGTACCAGCAGCCTGATCATTTTCGGTCACGCGCAGCCGAACGCGAACCACCAGGATTTCTTCGGTCCGTTTACCGAGGATGCCAGAGAATTCGGCAAGCCGATTCTTTACCTGCACGGTGATGGACACCGCTGGATCCACGATCGTCCCTTCGGGGCTCAGAATATCCTGCGAGTCCAGGTTGACCAGGGCGGAATCGCGCCACCAGTGCAGGTCACTGTCACCGATCACCCATCGATGCCGTTTGGATTTGACCGCCGCATGTCCGAGGACGCAGCGGCCGCCGCCCTGTCGAAGCTGGGCGCCAGGCTCAAGCGGGACGATGCCGGCCGTATTACCGAGGTGGACCTCGGCGAACGATCGACCACCGACGCGGATCTGGTTCACCTGGTCGGGTTGCGGGCCATCGAGGAGATCAATCTGCACCAGACGAAAATCACTGGAGCCGGGCTGGTCCACTTGAAGGGACTGACCACGCTGAAACGCGCATTCTTCAGTGACACCGCCGTCGACGACGCCGGGGTCGCTCACCTGAAGGGGCTGGCGAATTTAAACCTCGTCGGCCTGTCCGGAACCCGGATCACCGATCGCGGTCTCGAACATCTGACCGGGCTCATGAAACTGTCATCGCTGTTTGCCATCGGCACCCGGATCACAGAAGCCGGAGTGACCAGCCTCCGGGAGAAACTGCCGAAATGCGACGTCAGCTTTTGAGACGAGAGAGAGAAACGCAGGTTGCAGGAATGCCCCCCTGACGGACTTGATGAATGGGAGCCGGAAAGTGGTCCGTCCTCTTTGTTCATGCACCTTGGGCAGGGTGGGCCTGGCCGCAGTCCTCGGCGTGCTGCTGTGCTGCGGCACCGATGGCCTGGCGGGAATGCCGTCTCCGCTGCCCGGCGGCTGGACCGCCGACAGCGAACTCAACGTGCCGGTCTACTCCGCACAGGGCACTTCGAATCCCGAGTTTTTCGATTGAAGCCTAATCCTCGAAAATCTCATCTTCGACAGCCGTTGCCGTTTCATCAGCTTCGAGGTCCTGAAACTCCAGCACCGGAAAGATCATCTGTTCGACTCGTGCCCCGGCAATGAACGTGAGGAAGCACAGCCAGCTTGCGGCGGGCATCGTGTAGCAGAGAAGGAAAAACAGGACGGGCCCCCAGAATCGTTTTTTCTTTTCAGTCTGATCAACGGACGGATCGGTCCGGTAACCGGCAAACATCAGGACCAGCGCCACAAACGGCAGCAGGTTGAGATGGCTGCCGAGCAGAAACACCTGCTGCCCGAGATTCATGAGTCGATCGGGGGCAGACAGGTCGTGAATCCAGGTGATGCCCCACAGGAGTTCCGCCTGACGCAGTGAGAAGCTTCCGAGCAGCCCGCGCCAGACGCCGATAAACAACAGCCCGGTGACGATGCCGAACAGGCAGCCGGTCAGTGGTTTGCAGTTGTACTTCCGAAACAACTCGACCTGTGCCTGGGAGAATCCGGCATTGTCTTTGCCGTACTGCTCCTTGAGCTGTTTAATTTTCGGCTGCAGAAACTTCATCAGCGCGGCGCTTCGTCGCTGCCGTTTCGAGAGGGACAGCATTGAAATGCGAATGAGAACCGTCGTCAGGATCAGCGCGAGCCCATAGTCACCGATGATCGAGCCGACAAGCCGCAACACTCCGTCGATCGGCCGGGCAATGTGTTTCATGGGGATAAACAGGAAGGTGCCTTCCTCGGCCAGCAACCGAAGATCGTACTCCTCGTGTTCGTCGAGCAGCGGATAATCCTTCGGGCCATTGAACAGCAGATACTCATGCACGACCTCGCCACCGGGCTGAAGGTCGAACGATGCCGTCGTCGCTGTCACGCGGATATTGTTCCAGAGGAGGTCGGGGTGCGGATCCGCGACCGACTCGACAACGCGGATCCGCTGCGCGGCATTGCCTGGTCGCGGGATGATCACCGAGGCAAAAAACTGACAGTCGACACCCCAGAATCGTACAGGCGAATTGACCACCTGCTGCCGGAGTCCCGGGCCAACGTCAAGCGAATCTGATTTCGTCAGGCTCATCTTGCCGTCCTCATCGGCGGCCGCAACGAGCGAGTTTCGGAAGTAACCGGAGGATTCGACGTTTTCCATCGGTAGTCCGCTACCACTGCTCAACGAGCAGGAAACAGCTTTTTGTGGAACGTCGCTCAAATTCCGGATCGCGACTTCCAGTCGGATAAAGGGACTGTTCTTTTTGAGCGAAAACCGTTTCTCGATTTCCAGGGCACCATCGCGATCCTGAGTTCGGAACACGACTTTTCGAGGTGAGTTTTCAATGACCTCCCACATGGTCTCGGCGAGTTTCGGCTCCAGTCCGGTCGTCAGCCGGAACGAATGGAAGTCGGCGACTTCTTCCTGCAGCAGAATCAGCGGCCCGTTGCGGTCTTCGTTGTCGTAGCGATTCAACTGCAGCCGCGTGACAACTCCGCCTCGATTGGACAGTTCCGCGTAAATCCAGAATTCGGCATCGTCTTCCGGCTTGTCCTCACCCAGCACGAGGTCGGTGGCCAGCGGGATTTCGAGATCCTGCTGCCGGTCAGCCTGCGCATCAGGAACAGCGTCCTGCGCGTCCGCCGGCAAGGCACCGGCGCAGGCCATGGCCAGCCAGGTGAGACATGCCACATGCACGGCGAGTGCTGATCGTGAGCGAATTCCAAATACTGATCGACCCGTTTCACGACGCATGACCACACCTGTTGCGGACGAAAAGGCTCAAGAGAAGTCGGACATCCTACGAACCGAATTATCGGTTCACCATGCGAGTGGCCTTGCGATGCCTGAGCGCGCACTGAGGCGGCGGGCTGAGTCGTGCCGAGAACAACAATTCACACCGAGCCCGATCTTTCACTTCCCCTCGGAAATCCATTTTTTCATCTGGCGGATGTTCCGTTGCAGCACTTCGCAGGGGTCAGGACTTGTGTTCGGTTTTCGTGCGGCGGTAAGCGTGAGGAGTCAGCAGGAGTTCGTTCCCAAGTGCATGCGCGCACGCCCCGATGCGTCGACCTCCGCGCATCCAATTCCCTGACGGGCAGGTAAAGGCGCACTGCATCCGGAATAAATGAGTTGCGTCCCCTTTCGTTCCCTCCACCCAGCCCACAAACCGTCACTTTGAAAAAGCCACAAGGAACTCCGGCGCTGGAAGGCCGATCTTGGGCAGTTCATTGATGTTGTGAGTGCCGCGGGCCCAGAGGACTTGGCCGGGGGTGCCGGTGAGGTGGCCAGCGAGGTCCCAGAGGGCGGACAGGTTCTCCGGGTCGTGCCAGTCGGCATCGGTCCAGTCACTGAAGCGTTTGGACCAGAGTTCGAAGCGGGGAAGCAGGCAGTAGATGTGCGGCACTCCGAACGTCTCCTGGAGGAACTCGGCGTGCGCTGGCCACACGTCGTGCAGGGCGGGCAAGAGGAACGACGCGACGCCCAGCGGTCGGTACCAGCGGTCGCTTCTCCACTCGCTGCATTGCCGACGCAATTGACCCAGCAGCACCGCCGTCATGGGAAACGTCAGGTCGTACCCTCGCTGGATTAACTCTGCCGGTGTCTCGCCCTGCGGATCGGTGAAACTGACCGTTCGGTCGTCGTTTTCGAATTCAAACTCGACAAGCCCAGGTGCCAGCAGGATCGAATCCCCAATGAGCCCTCGCAACAAGAATAGTCCGAATGGCGGCCAGCTTGATACAAGTTGCGGGCGAAATCCTTCCTGGAGGCTTGAGCTTTGTGCGCAGCGGTCAAGCGTTGTGAAGGTTCTTGAAAAGGCAAATTGAAAGTCATTGGATTCGTCATCAACAATGCGCTTGCTCACGTCTTTGTCCCGAAGTTGTTCAAACAACACGGACGCCAAGTCACACGCATCTTCCTCTGCAGCTGGACGACGAGTAGTCTGCTTGAAGTCCAGTGACCCGCTATAAACCGTGATTGATGCCCTTTCGCGCGGGTCTCGTGTGAGGCAAACCTTTCCGAGGTGCGGGATGCGAAAGCTGCTTTCGTAGTTGCGTTCACGACAAAAACGCTGGTAAGCGTAAGTAATGGCAGTGGAGTCGCCTGAGTGCCAACTACCACTACATCCTTTCACAAAGTCAAATCTTTGAATGATCCGCCCAAGAGGATCCAATTGTTCGAACGCACCGGGCCAGCCGAAGCCACAAAGGATGTTCTGCTTGTCAGCGAAGTCAGCCACTTGCCAACTGTCGTTCAACGCACAATGGAAACGTCGGAACAAGCCCGCAATCATCTCGCGCCATCGTTGCTTATCTGGTGGTGCGAAAGCCTTCTGTCGCGTATTTGTCAATGACGGAGCCGCGGGGCCGCGCAAATCAACCCACACCCGAGTTCCAGATTTGTGCATTACTTCTATCACGTCATCGCAAACTTCGACATCGTCGACGTGCATGCCATTGACTAACACGGGAATTCGATGGCTCAAAATCATCGGAGAACAGAGCAGTGGATCAACGAACGCGGCAAGTTCGTGTCCGCACAGTGACGTGCGTGGCGTCGAATCCTTGTCATCGCCGCCCGCTGCAGTGGATTCGATAATCTGCCAAAGACGAATACGACTACCAGTCGCTTCGTCGGTTTCGAAATCCACCCAGTCCCAGACAGACCAGTTCAAATCCTTGACATTTGATTCAGGACATTCCCATTCATCCAGTGTCTCGACGAGGTCGTCCCGATTGAATTGTGCCAGATTGTCGACGTGAAAACGCTCATCGATGCGCGTTGAATCTCCGGCTGACGTCTGGATAATGACGGGGTAGATCGGCCAGACGACATGGCAGGCCGCGGTCAATGGTGGATCAATTTCATCCGAAGTGACTTTGACATTGTCATTCGTATCTACCAAGCGTCTTACGCTTTTGGTGTGGTCGAATCGCTTCGTTAGCTCTTGCGTGAATGTCGATTGATTATGCTCGATCGAAAACCGTGGCCTGACAAGTAACGTTATCTCCGTTCCTTGATGATCCAATGAGCCGTTTTGAAACCAAAACAAGCTGCCCGATCCGGCAATCGTGATGTCATGGGCAGCTCGATCAGTTTCATTTGCCGCTCCGGGTCGCGTGCGGACATGCAGCCTTTCAGAGATCATGAAACAGGACAGTATCCCAATCCCAAATATTGAAATCGGTGATACGACTTTGCCAGCGGCCTTCATCGCGGCTCGTTCCTGGTTGAACTCCGGGCTGCGGTAGTAGCTTTTGCCGATCTGCGTGAAGTAGTTCTTGATCACCTCCTCGGTCATGCCCACGCCGTTGTCGGTCACGCGGAGCCACTGCTGACCGGTCTCCTCGTCGGTGCCCCAATCCAGCGTGACGCGCAGTTCCTCCTCGCGGCCGTCCGGTTCGCGGACCCAGCCGGGACGGATCAGCTCGCCGTCGACCGGCTCGCGGGCCTCGCCCTTCTGCTTCATCTTCAGCCGCAGTTCGCGCAGCTCCAGGGCGTCCAGGGCGTTTTGCAATAGCTCGCGGATGCAGAGGCCGGGGTCGCCGTATAGCGACTCGCCCATCAGCAGTTGCTGGATCTCGTCCTGGTCCAGCCGGAATTGCAGGTCGTGGTAGACGTATTTCGGCTGGTCGGTCAGCGGGTCGCGGGCCGGGCGGATGTCGAGGCGGGTTTGGCTGGGCAGGTGCAGGTCGTAGCGGGGCTGGGCGGCGACGGGGAGTTGGCGGCGCTGGGCGTCCAGCTCGGTGCGTACCGCCGACAGCTCGGCGTCGATCCAGGTCTTGAATTCGCGGATGGCTTTCTCGTGGACGGGATGCTGGCACTCGGCCGAGTAGAGCAAGTCGGGTTGCTGCTTACCCTCGGGATCAACGTCCATCCGCCAGCCGACGATCGACAGGTGCTTGTTCCACTCCAGCACGCTCTGGTCGTTCTCGATGCCGAAGTGTTTGAAGAGGATGCGCGGCGCGCGGCTGGCGTCGAAGTCCATCACGTCGGCCAGGGCGAGCAGCAGGCCGGGAAACGCCAGGTTGGCCGACTCGCCGGTGGCAGTGGGTTGAAAGAAGCGGTCGTCCGGGCCACCGTCGATCAACTGCCGTCGCAGCCAGAGAGCGCCGCGGCCGTGGCTGATGCCGATCAGGGCCAGCGTGCGCTGGTAATCGAAGTTGCCGTATTGGAACAGGTTGTCGTCGCCGGCTTCCTGTTTGATGGCTTCGAGCCAGTGGCGAAGGCGGCGAAGTTGATCATCCTCCGTGTGCGTGTCGCGAAGATAGCTGGCAAGGATGTGGCCTTCGATGGCATCGACGCGTTTCCTTGCCTGGGCGGATTCATGCTTTGATTCGTCATCGTTCTGCGACTTGAGGTCATCGATGCGTCTTCGCCAACGCGCGATCTGGCGGAGTTCCTCATCGAAACGACTGCGATAGCTGGCGAAGTGCTTTCCCTGCTCCGTCGATTCGTCGAGCAGCGTCTCGTGCTCTTCCCCTGACAGTGCCATACCGAGGTCGTGTGTCCACGCTGCCAGAATCGGCAACGCGCAATCCAGAGGGTCGAGCTGAGCCACGACCTCGTCGGGCACCAATGCATCCATGATCGTAAGGACGTTAAGGAAGTGGCGTTCCTCATGCAGCGTGTACTGAGGCATGAAGCGGCAGACCTGAGTGCTGATCCACTTCGCCCTGTCGATGACCTTCCGAATACTGGCCTTCAGGTGATCGATCGACGCCTTACGGTCGGCTGAAGGAGCCTCTACTGCCAGGTCATCGAGTCGTCGCCAGAACCGGGACTGGTCCATCGCGTCAAGCTGCGCAGGACGCTGTCCGTCAACCAGGTATCGCCGCCGTTTCGCCATTGCCGACCCGTTCGATTACAGATCATCTGTCTGTCACTGTTCGAAATTATCAATTCCATAAAACTACTGTGCAAGTCTGACGATCTGCAGAATGAAGGCGGAGAACACGATTTCTGGTCTCCGCTCTCACGCGGGGTGGCGCAGGTTGATTCGTGGTGACGAGGGGTGGCCCTGTTGCTTGCAACCACGGCGGCGCAGCCGAAAGATGCCCGAGTAAAAGGGGACGCAAGTCATTTCTGGAAAGAATGAGTCGCAGGGTGGCTCGACCACTTGTGCTCGCGTGCCGGAGGCGCAGGATGCTCCTCCCTGCGCGGGCTTCGCAGGGTTCAGGGGTCTTTTTCCAGCCAATGTCGGCCATCCTGGGATACGAAGGAGTCTGGAGAAGCCGGCCATCGTGCCCCGACCCGTTTACTTCACCGTCGGAAGCAGCACGCAGATAATCTCGCTGTCGCTGCGGGCATAGACGCAGTTGCCTGCATACGCAGGGTGTGCCCACGTGCGGCCGATGATTTTCGTACGAGACTCTTCGACGTAGCTGTCGGTGTTCAGGCGCACCAGGATCGGGTCTCCGTCTGAGTTCATCGCGATGGCACGGTTCCCGTCGTTCAGCCAGACCAGCGTTGCCTGCGGATTGCGGCCCTTGGGCGTCAGGCGGTTGTCGTCGTCCCATAGCTTCCTGCCGGACGCAAGATCGAAGCACGTCAGGCCGTGGCGTTTGTCAATCAGCCAGGCGTGACCGTCGCGGAACAGCGGCTGGGACATCAGCCCGCGCAGGTTCCGGCGATCCCGCCAGACGACCTCGGCCTCGGTCCGGGAATTGCCTGGCCGAATCGCCAGGCTGCCGTCGTAGTAACTGCTGACCAGGATCAGGCCGTCCTCGAAAATCGGGTTGGCGATAGCCGTTCCGTAGTTCACTTCAAACGGGATCGTCCACAACTCTGTTCCCGTCCGGGGGTCGAGCCCGCGTACGTTGCTCGGCGTCCAGCCAACCAGTTGTCGCGTTCCGTCATGGTCGATCAGGATCGGCGTCGCATAGCCGGCTGCGTCGGGCAGACTTCGCCAGCGTTCTTCTCCAGTACTTCGATCGAACGCGATGTAACAGCCATCCGGCTCCGCTCCGGCATGAATGATCACCAGCCCTTCAAAGATCAGCGGCGAGGCGCTCAGACCCCACAACGGAACTCGTGCTCCAAAATCAGCGGCCAGATCTTTTTTCCACACGACCTCGCCATTCGCCGCGTCGAGGCAGTGCAGATGACCAACCGCCCCCAGCGTGTAAACACGTCCGCGAAACACGGTGGGAGTTGAACGGGGACCGTTCCCGTAAGCGACATCTCGATAGACGACCGGCCAGGTATGTTCCCACAGCGGCCGGCCACTGATCGCGTCGCAGCACAGCACACGCTCGGTGTCTTCGGCCCATGTCAGGCGGTCCATGACGTAGACGCGTCCGCCTGACACCGCGATGCCGCCGTAGCCGCCACCGATGGTCTGCTGCCAGACGCGCGATAAGCCTCCTGCGGGCCACACTGGCGGCAGCTTTGGTCCGCGCCATGTGCCATTACCACGCGGTCCGCGCCAGCGGGGCCAGTCTTCGCCGACTGCTGGATCAGGTCGTCGGGAAACCGGCACGGTTGCCGACGGTGTTGAAGGATTCGTATGACGTCCGGTCGCCGTCGCCACGTATGGGGCCAGACGGGCTCCTTCGGAAGTTAACTCGCACACCACTCGGCAGCCCAGCGCGTAGAAGCGTCCCTCTGGAAGATCCGCATAGCGGAATGCGCTGCGACAATCCCGAGCATCGCTGTACCAGTCGCCGCCGCGGATCACGGGAGACGTGCCCTGTTCCGGACCCTGCGGATCCACGATGGGAGACACTCGGTAGTAATCGCGGTCGAACCGGTCCGCGCACCACTCATTCAGGTTGCCGTGCATGTCGTACAGACCGAACGCATTCGGCTTGTACGACCCGACCGTCGTCGTCCGATTCAGAAACGGTCCTTTCCGCGCGTTCCCGAACGGGTAATTCCCGTTGAAGTTCGACTGAGTCGAAGACAGGGAATTGCCCGCATGAAACACTGTTGTCGTGCCCGCCCGGCAGGCGTATTCCCATTCGGCTTCGGTCGGCAGCCGGTAGACGCGGCCCGCCTTCTGTTCGCTCGGCAGTTTCGACAGGCGTCGACAGAACTCGACGGCGGTGTACCACGTGATGTTGTCTGCCGGCAGGCGCGAGCAGTCCAGGTCCCGCGGTGCGTCCTGCAGCAGCCGCGTCCGAGTGAATGAGCTGGGGTTGGTTCCCATCACCCCTGCGTATTCCGCCTGCGTCACTTCGTAGACGCCCATGTAAAACGATTTGCTGATTTGCACGCGATGCTGTGGCTGTTCGTCCTCTCGCGCGCCGGCATCGGCTGCAGCAGATCCCATCAGGAATTCGCCGGCCGGTATCCGGGTCAGCTGCATGCCGATCGAGCTGGTGATTGTCCTGGCTGGCTGATCGGCATTCGGTTCGGCAGCAAGCCCCGGTTCGCCAGGTGCCGCCAGGCCGATCGCCGACAGCACAACGAGAACGCCGGGCAGGCATGTACACGACCTGGAACGGCTCGGTTGCGTGTGCTCGCTCCAACGGTTGAGTGAGGGCATGGGATTCACGAGTGACAGCAGAACGGAAGTGAAACTTGACCCGGGTTGCAGGTTGACGAACAGAGGACTGCAGTCCGGTCTGCCAGGCCGGGAAACACTCACAGCGCAGGCCGCCAATTGAAACCCCCCGCTCGCTGTTGTCAAGCGGGGTCGACCCGTTCGCTGTGCAAACGGCCGCTCCCTGTTCAGGCATCCGGCGATCCCGTGATCTGATCGCCTCGAAACTGATGATCCTCATTGAACAGCCGCCGGTAACTCAGCAACACCGCCCCGACTGTGCCCAGGGCCGTCGCCGCGGCAATCAGAAACATGATGACGATCTGGTAGCGGACGGCTTGAAGCGGAGACACACCAGAGAGCAACTGGCCAGTCATCATTCCGGGAAGACTGACGATGCCGACGACCATCATCGAGTTGATGATCGGGATCATGCCGGTGTGAATGGCCTGACGTATAATGCCGCGGGCGGCTTCCCAACGAGTGGCTCCCAGTGTCAGCATGGCTTCCACTTGATCTCGACGCGTTGCCAGTTGCTCGCTCAGGCGGTTGAGTCCAAGCGAGATTCCGTTGAGCGAATTGCCGAGAATCATTCCCGCCAGCGGGATCGCGTACTGCGGGTGATACCACGGTTGAACGTCTCGCATGATGACCAATAGCGCGTACGCGGCGACGATCCACGAGCTGGACCAGACCGCGATAATGCTGTCGACGTAGACGCCGCGATACCGGCGATCCATACGGCCGACCGCGGCGACACCGGCAATGATCGTCATCACCAGCAATAGTGCCAGCACTATGTACCATTCGCGTACCGCGAACACAGATTCCAGCACCAGACCGACCAGTAGCAATTGCACAATGGTGCGGACCGATGCGAGCAACAGCGATCGCTCCAGCCGCAAACCGAGTGCGATGGAGATGACGCCGTTGACGATGATCAAAGCGGCGGCCAGTCCAAGATCGACGTATGAAAGCTCGATGTACTTCATGGCGATGGCTCCGAACCTTCGGCATCGTCATCAGCAATCTGCCCGTCGCTCATGTTGACGACTCGATCTGAGACGCGACCGACCTGCTCTTCGTCATGGCTGACCCAGACAACGGCACGATCGTCTGGCGAATCGTCGAACCAGTTGGTCACCAGCTTCTCGAGTAGCTGCGTCGATACGACATCAAGTGCGGCAGTGGGCTCGTCGAGCAAGAGCACAATCGGCCGCAACTGGATGGCCCGCAGCAGAGCGACAATCTGTGCTTCGCCGCCGGACAGGTCTCGCACAGACCGATTTAGAAACGTCTCATCGCGGTTGACTTGTGCAAGTAGAGAACCGACATCCTCGCCACGAAATTCACGCTGTTGATGAACCCGAAGCGAAAACGGAAAACGAAGATTGTCCTCGACCGTGCCCTCTGTGAGTGCAGGGCGTTGATGCAGGTAGATGGCCTGCTGTCGAAACCGCGGGACGTCGTCACCACGAATCGGCTCGCCTCGCCAGAGAACTTCGCCAGTGTCGATGCAATCAAGTCGTGCCAGTGCCCGCAACAACAGCGTCTTACCGGAGCCGGTCGGTCCAACAATCGCCAGCCGGTCGCTGGCGTGAATCGCGAAGCAAATGTCTCGCAGAAGCCAGTTCTCGGAGTTCGGTTCGCGACGACCGAGGCGGCGTGCTTCCAGCAGCGGGCAGGCGTCGATCATGGCTGGGCGATCGTTGACGTCAGGACGAAACCGGTTCGTGTGCGGAGAACATCGACGATCGATGCCGAATCCTGAATCTGGTGGTACATCATACCGTCCCCCTGTGGTGTGACCGTCAGCGTGTGCCACTTCCATGAAAAGTTGTTGCCTGTCAAACGAGATTGGCCGACTTCGCGAGATCCCCATTCTTCTATCCGAATCGCACGCGGCATTGCTATCTGACGGTGGAGTTGGCCGGCTCTTCGCTATGAGCGCCGCTTGAAAACGTATTCATGTTCCGCGCCGTGCCGTTGCCGAATTCCATGCAGAAGCTCACCATGCTGGTTTGGATGTTCGCTGTCTTCTGTTCAAGCCCAAAGTCACCGCAGGGAGTGAGCCATGAGTGGAGTGTCACGGCGCGAGTTCGTGTTTCTTTCGTCGGGAGCCGTTGCTGGCAACTTCGTGACATCAGGTGTCGCGGATGCGGACGACAACGCTCACGACATCGACTTCAGCCACAGCGGTCTGGTGACCGGAAAGCCGAAACCGCTGAAGCACAAAGCGATCCCCGGCTTCCTGAGTGCCGAGCAGATCGCGCCGCATCACACCGCGCACTACGGCGGAGCGTTGAAGGGCTACGCAGCCGCGGATGCGCGTCTGGAAGCCGGTATCAAATCCGGAGAACCCATTGACGGTGCGGCCTACGGAGCCCTCAAGCGAGCCGTCAACAGCAAGGGCAACAGCGTCGTCCTGCACGAGTTCTATTTCGACGGCATGGCACCAACGGCACCCGATCCTGCGGCCGACGTTCGCAGCGCAATCGAACATCGCTTCGGTTCGCTCGAAAAATGGGCGGACGACTTTGCGGCGTCGGCAAAGGGCGCCGCCGGTTGGGCGATGCTGGTCAAACATCCGGTCAACGGAAAACTCTACAACGTCGTCAGCGACCAACACGCCACGGGCGTCCTGTGGATGGCGAAGCCGCTGGTGGTCATCGACACCTACGAGCACGCCTTCTACATCGACTACCAGAACCGCAAAGCCGACTACGTCGATAAGTTCCTCGACCACATCGACTGGAACGAAGTCAACGCAAGGTTTCGGTCAGCATAAGTCCGGTTGTCGTTCGATCTTCACGGAAATGCCTCGCGAGAATTGTCCCATGCGTCAGCGAATTGCGGAATAATCGGTTGCCTTCATGTAAGTCGCAGCCGGTGGCTTCGCGAGGCGTCCGACGCCGGATTCTTTGGCCGCTTTCTTCCACTCGGGATCGGCCAGAAATGCTGGCCATGACTTCTTCGCAGCGTCGCGGCTGTCGTGCTTGATGATGTAGATCAAGGTGTCCTTCGAATCTGGTTTGTCCGTCGGATGCCAGTAAGCAACAGACTTCATTCCCTGCTTCTCAAAGAGACGAACCGTATGGTCGCGGAAGCGAGCATCGAGCTTCTCCAGCTTGCCTTCCGCCGCTTTGTAAATTCGCAGCTCGAAGACATCGTCATCGTCCGCGTCTCCATTCTTCCAGGTCGGCGAGTAATCGGTTGCATCCATGTAAACGGATTCGGGGCGTTTGGCCAGAATCCGTCCATCGACCTGAGACGCCTTCGCGACCTTCTGCCACTCAGGATCCGAACCGAACGCTTTCCACGAAGCTCCGGCGGCGTCGCGGCTCTTGTGTTTGATGACATAGATCAGAGTGTTCTTCGCCCTCTTCTCGCCGGTTGGCACCCAGTAACCGACGGATTCGATGCCGTGCTTCTCGAACAGCTTGACCGTGTGGTCACGAAACCGAGCATTCAGCGCTTCGAGCTTGCCCTTGTTCGTTGTGTAGGTACGCAACTCGAAGACGTCGCCAAATGACTGCGAAGCAAAGGAACTGCTGAGCACAACGGCGATAGCCATGAAGAGCCGATTCATTAGTCTGTCCTGTCTCTGATGATGCGGTGTTCTGGAAACCCGGCTTGCCGGGCGAAAAGGGATCATATTGAGTTTCGCGGGCAGCAAGCAGCCATTGGCGTTGCAGACACGTCCATCGCAGCTACGCAGTGCGTGATCTGCTCAAGTCACCTTGGAATTGCCTTTGAATTGAGTGTCATATTGTCGTCTTTCGCTCCGCGAAAGAACGCACTTTCGTGGAGCGAAAGGCGACAATAAATGATCGAAGGATTCTCACAGGTGATACCGCCGTCCACGACGAGCCGCAATCGGGTTCATCCACCTGGCTGCATAGAATGCCAGGGAAAGTGCCGCACAACAGCCGCCAGAGCAGTTTCGGGCCGGGCATCGTCTACTGCCTGGTCGGCGAGTAGCCCGCCGGTGCGAGTTTCGTAAATGCTGAACCCCGGAATGCGACCCTCGCGAGTGACATCGGGCGTTACCACGAGGTCCGCATCCTTGCGTTGCCGGATGACGTTTGGCGGCCTGAGTCTTCTGACCGCCAGAAGATCCTTTTCGGAGTCGACACTCACCCAGAACTGAAACCCATCAACGGACAACCGGGCCACGCCGTCTCGAACCGCCGCCTGGACGGAATTCGCATGCGACAGAAGAAACTCGACAGCATCCTCGGCCGCCGCCGTCCCACAGAAAAATGCGACCAGACCGAAACTGAGCAAACGCATCTCAACTCGCCTGGGGATTCGGGAGGCTTGATGATTTCGCTGACACAGAGAGCTGGTTTGGTCAGAGTGAACTGGCTCGACATTGCCACTCTGGAGTGCGGTGATGCATCACCGCTTTCCCATTTTCCACTTCGGCGCAGCCGCTTTCCGAGGGACTTCGATTGCGTGCCCACCAATTCTCCCTCGTTGGTGCGAGAAAAAACACCGAGATGCACGCGTCTGCGCCGCCAGCAGAGGAAGATATGAAAGTTTGAAAGCGACGATGCATCGTCGCAGTCCAGACATGGCGTTGTCCAACGCGGCACCGGCTGCTCACCGTGTCAGACGCTCGCGAATAATTCGACCTCGCTTGCCAACGGACCTCTCAGACGGCCATCGTTTGCTGGAATCCATCGGGCATATGTCGTCCGGCAATAGTGATTGACGCGTACTTCCTTCCGGACCGAATCTGATTGCATGCCCGATCCGCATCTCGCCAGATGGCAGCGAAAGACAGCAATATCGCTCTTTGCCGGGTACGCTGGCTATTACATCTGCCGGTCCAATCTATCTGTTGCCACCCCGCTGATCCTGGCCGAATTCGCAGACCAGGGAATTACGAAAAATGACATCGGGTTTGTTGCGTCCGTCGGCGTAGGGTTCTACGCACTGGGAAAGATCAGCAACGGGCTCCTGGCCGACCAGCTTGGTGGACGCCAGTTGTTTTTGTTCGGTCTGTTTGCGTCGGTCGTTTGCACGCTGGTGTTTGGGATCGGCGCCGGCATCACGATGTTTGCTGTGACATGGGCCTTCAACCGGTTCTTCCAGTCGATGGGCTGGGTGGCTCTGGTCAAGACGGCTTCCCGGTGGTTCCCCGTCTCGCGTCACGCCACGATCATGGCAATTCTCTCGCTGAGTTTTCTGCTCGGCGATGCATTTGCGAGGCTGTATCTTGGCGTGTTTATCTGGCTGGGTGAGAGTTTCAGTGCTCTGGAGTTTCTGAAGGACTGGCGGGCAGTCTTCTTCATCGCCGCTGCCACCTCCATGTCGATCGGGTTGGCGATCAGGCTGTCGCTGAAATCCGATCCGTCCGAAGTCGGAGCCGATGAACCGGCTGCCAACCCGGTCAACGTCTACGGAGAAGACGGTCAGTCATCTGACAACGTCTCCCTGCGCGAACGCCTGCTTCCGCTGTTTTCGAGTCCATTGTTCTGGATGATCTGTCTGACGAATCTGGGCCTGACGCTGGTGCGCGAGACGTTCAACTTCTGGACGCCCACGTTTCTCGTCGAGGTTGGAAAGCTGGGCCCTGGCGATGCCGCGATTCGAAGTCTGCTGTTTCCGCTGGTTGGTGCGGTGTCAGCAATTCTGGGGGGAACGATCTCGGATCGTCTGGGCGGGCGACATGGACGCGTCATGGTACCGTCGGTTCTGTGTCTGACGGTGGCATTGGCGGTCCTCGCATCAGTCGACCTGTCCGGTCGACCGACGATGGCTTTGTTTCTCATTTCGACAGTGTCGTTCTTTCTGATTGCACCCTACTCTTACCTGTCGGGCGTGATGGCATTGGACCTTGGCGGAAAGCGGGCCAGCTCGACTGTTGCCGGACTAAGCGACAGCGCGGGGTACCTTGGCGCGATTCTGTCTGGTCAGGCAGTCGGTGTGATTGCCGAACGTTACGGCTGGAGTACGGCTTTCGGTGCGCTGTCCGGCGTTTGCGCGGTGACTGCCGTCACGGCCATCATCTACTGGATCATTCACGAACGAATGATGAACCGCGAGACGCTTCAAGAGGAATCGCATGAGTCAGACTCTGCCTGAGCCAATCCGACTGGTTGTCTTCGACTGGGCTGGCACGACTGTGGACTACGGCAGCTTCGCTCCTGTTGCCGCATTCATGCAGGCGTTTCGCGCAAGCGGTGTTGAGATGTCTCCAGACGAAATTCGCGGTCCGATGGGGCTCCATAAGCGCGATCACATTCGTGCGTTGTTTCAACTGGAAGCCGTCACCGGTCAATGGCGGGCAGCGCATGACCGAGACTGGACCGAGGATGACGTGGACACGATCTACAGCTCTTTCATGCCGATCCAGATTCAGAAAGCGCAGGAACTCGCTGACCTGATTCCCGGTGTACGCGACTGCTTCGAGGCACTGAAAGAACGTGGGATTCTGATCGGTACATCAACCGGCTACCCGCGTGCTGTCGCCGAGCCTGTCATTGAGGCTGCCGCGAAGCAGGGTTACCGGCCCGATTTCAATGTATGCGCAGATGAAGTGCCTCAGGCGCGGCCCGCGCCGTGGATGATCTACCACAACATGGAACAACTGGGAGTGTTCCCTCCGTCGGCTGTTCTGAAAGTTGGCGACACAGTTCCCGACGTCCAGGCCGGACGGAATGCCGGAGTCCGTACGGTTGGCGTCACGCAGACTGGAAGTGAAGTCGGTTTGACCGAGGACGAATTCATGGCCCTGAGTGAGTCCGCGGCGGCACAACGAGTTCAAAAGGCTGAAGACATCCTACGTGGTGCGGGCGCTGACGATGTGATTCGATCGGTGGCCGAATTGCCGGCCTTGATTGACTCACTTTCCTGAATCTGACTCTTAGAAGCGATGTGATGGACGACGACATCCCGTACCTGCTGCTGACACCGGGCCCGCTTACAACGACTCGCACCGTGCGCGAAGCGATGCTCCGGGACTATTCCACATGGGATGTCGACTACAACACTCTCGTCAATGATGTTCGACAGCGGCTGGTCCGGCTGGCGACCGACTCCGACGAATTTACCAGTGTGCTGATGCAGGGCAGCGGTACTTTCGCCGTCGAGGCAACGATCGGGTCGGTCATACCGCCGGGCGGACGACTTCTGGTCGTCAACAACGGCGCGTATGGAAAACGCATGCTGACGATTGCCGAGCGGTTGAAGATTCCCGCTGTCGAGGCACCGTTTGACGAAACGCAACCCGTCAATGCAGATGCAATTGAGGCCCTGCTCAAAAAGCATGCCGACGTCACCCACGTCGCAATGGTTCACTGCGAGACGACGACCGGCATGCTGAATCCGGCCGCTGAGGTGGGTGAGCGCGTCCGGAAACACGGACGCATTTACATCCTGGATGCGATGTCGTCATTCGGTGGAATTCAGCTCAGCATGGAGTCGCTGTCGGCGGACTACCTGATCTCGTCCGCCAACAAGTGCATCCAGGGTGTGCCCGGATTCGGATTTGTCATCGCACGCAGAACCGAGCTGAAACGATCTGAGGGCTTCGCCCGCTCGCTGAGTCTCGACCTGTTCGACCAGTGGCGAGAAATGGAACGCAGCGGCGGGAAGTGGCGGTTTACTTCACCGACTCACACCGTTCGAGCTTTCGTCCAGGCGCTCGCAGAACTTGATGCCGAAGGAGGCGTTGCAGCCCGCGAGCAACGCTTTTCAGAAAACCAGAAACGACTGGTGGCAGGTCTCCGAAATCTGGGTATTGCAACTCTGCTTCCGGACGAACTGCATTCGCCGATCATCACCTCATTCGTCTGCCCGCCTGAGCATTTTGCCTTCAACGACTTCTATAATCGTCTGAAGGCCCGTCGCTTTGTGATTTATCCAGGCAAAGTGACCGCAGCCGACACGTTTCGGATCGGGACGATTGGAAACGTCTACCCGGCGGACATTGATGAGCTGATAACGGCCATTGCTGAAACCGGCCGCGAAATGGGATTCCTTACCTAGTGCTTTGTCAGAGTCAAAAGTCAGGGTGGCTGGGGTCGAACGAAGTGAGCCCCCAGTCCGACAACGCTGGGGGCTCGCTTCGCTCGACCCCAGCC
>CAUZFZ010000137.1:0-29799 GCA_963579025.1 Planctomycetota bacterium
AGAAAGGAGCCGTAACGGTTCGCGCGGATGCAACGTGCATCCCCCGCGCCCCGGTCACTGTCGGTCCGTCAGAAGGATGCTGCCATGCTGCCACGAATTCGCCGGATGTCGAATGCGGTACTTTCAAACCGAAAGCCACGTGCCACACGACGCCGGGGTGCAGCCGGTTCAAGAACGCATCAGGGGCAACCGGCGAACATTGAGAAATTAGAAGCACGAATGCTCCTGACGGGATTCGACGGAAAAATGGGTACGTTTCCGGGCAGGGATGGCAGCTCGCCCCCCACCGTAACTCTGGAATCCATCGAAGGCGACACAGACACGACGACGGCCGAAACCAACCCGACACTCACCGGAACGGTGACGATCACTGGCCCCTTAACCAGCGCCGCAACATTGCGCACTACCATCATTGGAGTTTGGCCCGCTTCAACCGCGGACGCTGACCTGAACATTGACAACATCACCAACGAGATTACGTTCGGTGAAATCGAAACCGCGAACGGTGGCGATCTGAGTGCGCTCGGAAGCGGGTCTGTTACGTTCAACTTCTCGCTGCCTGTCAATTTGTCGGTCGGCCTGAATGAATTGAAAATGGCAAGCTTCCGCCCAGTGTCCGGAGCGCCAATTACGAACAACGCTGGCAGCTTGGCGTTGATCTCCTTTACATTCGAAGTCACCGTGTCCCCACAGGATGGCGACACATTTAATCCGTCGTTCGACAACATTGCCCTCGCTGGTAACGACAACCAGTTCCCGGAAAGCGTCCTGCCGATCGTTGTTACGAACAGCACGGATCCAGTGATCGAGTTTGATCTGGCGGACCAGAGCTTCCTGGGAGGCCAGAACGTTCTGGTCGAGGTCTTCCGTGGTGACTCCACCGACCTGGCGGACCGATTGAACACAGCGATGGTGGCGTTCTCAGACACACCAGACGTGACGAACGAAACGGTAACGGGCCAATCGATTGTGGCCACGGGACTTGGCAACGTGGCCGGCAGCCAGACCGTGACACTGCGAGCAACGGACCTCGCGGGGAATTCGGCCACCAACAGTGACCTGCAGGTTTTTGTTAATGTCGTCGGCGACGCGACGCAGAACGCTCCCAATACACCTGTTCTGACGGACTTTTATGACCTGACGACGATTCTGGATGATCTGGATGGTGGCACGGTACCGGGTGTCAACAACGTACCGAGTCAGGTCTGGCAGATGGGTTTCGACAAGACGACTCAGACAGTCTGGATCAATACGGAGCTTGGAAACCGAACTTTTCAGATCGACCCGGCAACGGGGCAGGTGAATCTCCTCAACCTGTCCGTTCTCAGCGATCGCGTAAATGATCCGGGCAACGGCAACCCGGAGATCCTCGCCGTCGAAAACGGGCAATCTGTGAGGGACGAGCGTAACGGGCTTACCGTCGACAACCCACACGGCGTTTTCTTTGACTTTGATACGGCACTGACGCCGCGCATCTGGATTGCACATCGAACGGCTGGCGGAGCCGCCGCCCGGATCGAGGGGGGTTCCTCGGCGGCACAGCAGGAAGCAGCCGAGGGAGGTCGGTTGTCATTTTACGACCTGGCTCAAAATCAATTCGTGACTTACGAATTCAGCGAGTCAACATTTCCCGGGCTGGGCATCGAAGATCTGCACGCGGTGACTGTCGATGAAGCGGGAGTGATCTGGACGGTCAGCACGCACTCGAACACAGTGTTTGAAGTTCGCATGAACACACAGGATCAAACGGATCGAACGGCGAGGGTTATTGCACACCAGCTACCGGATTCGATCGGGCGAACCGGCGAGGCGTTTGACCCGCACGGCATCGACGTGGTTGTTGATGAACGTACTGGCGAAAAATACGTCTGGCTCATTGCCGAAGGCGGATCTGGACGACTCGCACTGTTGCGACCGGAGCTCGACCTGTTCGAGGGTGACGATGCATGGCTGACGTGGGACATTTCGAATCTGACCGGCACTGCGGATGAGTTCGAGGGCACTCGGGGAACGTTTCTGAAAATTGACGACGGCGAGACGCCAGGCATCCCGGAAGACGACGTCATCGTGGCAACGTTCCCCGTGATGCAGGGCTCTAGTGCCGCGGCAACCGTAGGAGTCGTACATCGATTCGACCCGGGAACGCTCGTCATCAACCCGGCTGAGTCTACGAGTGTCGCGGCATTGGCTGGCGGCGATTCTGTCGATGTGGCACCGGGAGGCCTGACAGAACAGCCGCTCCAGACGACTTTCGTCGTCCCGAAGATTCCCGGAGCCCTCCCCGGGATGTATGTCGGCGGAGCCATCAATCAGCCGTACCTGGATCGTGAAGGCAACATCTACTTCATCGACCGGCTTGGTTCAGTCGGACGATTCGACCCGGACGAAATCTCTGACGTGGTCACGGACAACACGCTTCGCAGGGCGAATGATGTTGCGTTGACAACAACGGTTGCGAGGAACTCGCCGGCAATGGTCGTCACCTTGCTGGATCCCGAGGACTTCGCCGTGGCGAACCCGGGATCCACCAGCCCGGTTCAGGAGTTTGATGCGAGTCCGTTTTTCACAGATGCGGGAATCGCGGTCGCTCCGGTCACTCAGATGAATCTGTCAGACGTGTCCCATCTGACGAATGACCGGTCGCAGGTCGCCGGACTGGATCTCTATGAAGTCGCGAACACGGTCGCGAACGTCCCCCTTCGCCAAAGCCAGGGTCGTGGAGCTTTCCGCGGCACGTTCAATGCCACCAACGTGCTCTATGCATCTCTGGCGCTGAATGACGACATTACCACGACCATCTTTTCGGATACCTCGCGTCGTCGCATGTCTGTCGTCGACAGTCCCGGCGGCGGACGAATGGCGTTCCAGACAGTCCGCAACGGCAGTCTGATCATGACGAGTCGCTCTGATGGAGACTTGTTTGACGAACAGGTCAATCTGACCCGCGAAGTCCTGCTTCAGTCAAGCAACGTGCTCACCCGTGAACAACTCACATTTGACGGCGATCCGTCGGCGGTCCGCGAAAGCGACGGGACCGTTCACGTTTTTGGAAAGAGTGCCAATTCCGACGACACCGTGGCACACGTGGTGCATTACCAATTTGACGCCACGGCGGGCACATGGACCGCGCAGGAACTGGACGCTCCCGCAGATGCCATCCTCGCCGGGGATCCGATCGCGTTTAACGATGGCGACCGTGGACCGGCTGCCGTGTTGACGACCAGTGAAGGGCACCTGCTCGTATTTCGAGCCGACGGAAGCACGGTCGACCTGACAGAGGGAGTGAATCCGCCCGTGTATGCGAAGCCTGGTGTTGTCGACGATCCCGGCAGCGGTCGTGTTTACATCTACGGTGCAGACATGCTTGGCGATGTGGTCGAGTACCAGTTCGATCGCACAGGAACACCGACGGCGGCAACGGTGTCCGCAGCGTCACTGGGCAACTCGACGGGTAGTCCTGAGACAAGAATCCTGCAGGATGTCGATGCGGTCGTTAATGGTACAACGCGGCATGTCTTTGGCACGGACGGCCACAGCCGTATGGTCCATCTGGAAGTATCAGGAAACGGCAGTCTTGACCTGGCGGAAAACGTCTCACAGGACCTGGCCGACAATCCGGATCGGGTCACGGGTTACTTCGACTTTCAGATGCCATTTGTCGCGCGCGTCTACTCGAGTCTCGCACCAGTCGTCGAAGCAGACGGTTCTCTGAGCGTGTACGGCACCAATGGCGGCGACCTGGTCCTGTTTTCAGAGACCGGTGACGTCTGGCGGGCTTCCAATCTTTCGAAAGACGCTGACCCCACGGACGATCCGTCCGTCTTTACGCCGGCCAACTTCGTCTTCGGAGCGTCGGATGCCTACCTGGATCAGAATGGGGATCGACACTCATTACAGATCAATGCGTCCGGTGAAGTCGTGGAATACGTGTTTGATCGCTCGATTGGTCGCTTCAGTACGCAGAACATCAATCTGGCACGGAACAACGACACGGTCGCGCTCACCAACCTGGATGCCCCGGCGGACCTGACTGGCGGTGCGACGGAGACGATCATCGACAATGGCGGCGCGGGATATTCGGTCGTCCTGGGGAATTCCGCAGCTCTTGCGGCGGGTGGCTTTGGTGGCGATGCCGAAATTCTGGGCGGGGTCACCGGCTCGAATGATGGTACCAGTATCGCTCAATGGGAATTCACTGGACTTGCCGCTGGCGCGTATCGGGTTTCCGCCACATGGACTGCCAATGCGAATAACGCCGGGAATTCAGTCTTTGTTGTGATTGCTGATGGAGAGACCGCAAAACAGGCTCGAGTGAATCAACAGCAGACACCGAGAAGCTTCACCAACACAGGAGCCTTATGGCAGGACCTGACAACGTCCGTGACCATCAACGATGGCACGCTGACCGTGTTGCTGGGCGATGACGCCAACGGCCTGGTCATCGCCGACGCGATTCGAATCGAGCGGATTGATGCATTGCAGGCGACGGGTGGAGAAGCAGCGGTCGCCGTGAGTGATGCCGCGTTGACGAGTCGCGACGTCAGTGCCAGTTTCAATGAAGCCGTTTCACTTCTCACGACAGCGTTCGGACTGACACCCGAACAGATCGCAGAACTCGACGGTCTGACGCCGGTGATTGCAGACCTGTCAGGCAGCCTTCTCGGTGGATTGTCCGGCGACCAGCTACTCCTTGACTTCAATGCAGCCGGCTACGGATGGCACATCGACGCAACGCCCGGTCTCAATGACGAGTTTACCGATCCCGGATCCGGACAGTTACAGGCTCAAACGGGCGCAGCGGCTGACGGACGGATCGATCTGCTGACGGTGCTGTTGCACGAAATGAGTCACGCTCTTGGCTCAGAACACGAGGACGCGTCGGAACACTCACTCCTGTCAGAAGAACTTGGCACGGGTGAGCGGCGGCTTCCCGAATCTGACGCATCCGTGGACGACGTTGATCTGCAATTCACGCCGGACAGCGGGATTCTCGACGTGCTGTAAACACTGACCGTCAAGGTTCGTGGTGAGCACGAATGATCAGTCGGCTTCAGCCGGCTGATTCTACGTCCACCCCACAAACCGTGACGGTCAGAGATTAAAGAGCCCGACCGCAGGTCGGAATTATGAACACGACTCATTCTTTCCGTTGTCGCTTGTGTCGGCTGATCACGCGGCGAATTTCGTCCAGCTCTTCTTCGGACGGCTCCGCCTGTTCGAGCAGTCGCGAAACCAGAGCACTCGCCGATCCGGAAAACACGCGATCCAGCATGTCGCCCAGAATTCCGCTTTCGTGATGTCCGGGTTCATGGCTGGCGGTGTATCGAAACGCCCGGCCTTCCGGCTCGCGTGTCACAAGCCCTTTGTCGAATATGACATTGAGCAGACTCATGACCGTTGTGTAGGCACGTTGTCGAGGCAGGCGTTCAAGGACTTTTCGCACGGTCGCCGGTCCGTGGTCCCACAGGATCTGCAGCACTTCCAGTTCCGCCGCCGTTGGATGTGGCGTTTTCGGCCGAGCCATTCTGTTGACTCCGAGTTCGTGTTGACGAAACGGAGCAGTCTTCGGGTTATCCAGTAGACGTCAACGGCAAAACCCGTAGTTATGGCATTGGGAGATCGGATCGACGACGGGCAGTGTTACTGGCTGTTCCTGTCCTCGGGAGTTTTACTGAGACCATTGAGGAATCGCTGCACATTGCGACCATGATATACTCGCCCATCGCTGACTTGCAGACGGACCAGTTTTAGAGCGGCAAGTTTTGGAAGCAGGTCAATCGCCGTATCCGTGTCCCTCAGATTGAGATTACGGAGTGAATGCATCGCGGCGAGTTGATCGAACGCTGCTTCCGTGAGCGTGACGTTTGACAGATCAAGCGCATACAGTCGCCGGCAGGATTTGAGTTGTTCCAGACCGTCAGCGGTGATCTTCGTCCCACTCAGGTTCAGGTCTTGGATGAGCGGACAACGTGCGATATGCGCCAATCCAGCGTCGGTGACACGAGTGTCTTTAAGGCGGAGCACTGTGAGTCTGTGATTCCGCCAGAGGTTGGCCAGCGCTTCGTCAGTGACCCATGCTCCTTCGAGTGTTAGGCCGGACAGATTTCGAACACGGCCCAGGGGCTTCACTGCATTCATGGAAAACTGTCCGTCGAGCGTGCAGGTGTGCGTTCGTAGTCGAGCAAGTCGCCTGAGTACTTCAGTCGTGTGCGTTCCATTGAGCAGTGCTTCTGCTTCGTGTCCGGCCGGTCGCACAAGAAACCGCAGCCCAACGCGTTCACCGTTCGGCCAGGAATCGCGAAATTCAATTCGCAGATTCGGTCGATCACGTTTCAGTGCTGCGGCCGCGTCCATCGTCACACGGGTGCCCGTCAGGCGAACCGTCTGTAGAGCCGGGAATTGACGCAGCGACGAAAGTCCTGCATTCGAAATATCGGTTCCCCGCAGGTCCAGAATCTGTAACTGCGGCAGAGAAACCAGATGTTTGAGAGCTGTGTCGGTGATCCAGGTCTCCGACAGACGAAGATTGTGCAATCCAGTCAGCATTGCCAGTTGCTGGACACCTTCGTCGCCAATGAATGTGGCTCTCACGTCCAGGACCTCCAGGCGATTCTGGCGCGTGATGATCTCGGCGGCTTTGTGTGTGATGTCTGTTCCCACCAGATGCAGCTGCACAAGGTCCATGTCGGCCAGCAACGGTTCCAGCTCGGTGGCAGTGATCGCTGCGTGATCGAGGTTGAGCGCGTACAGGTTCTTCAGCCGAGCCATACGGTCGAGGTGGTCACCCAACTTGTTGGGCGGCAACGTGGAGATATCGAGCATGCGGACAGAACGGTCTTCGTTGTTTGTCGTACGAGCGCCGTCTTGTTTCAGCGCCGCAACGAGACCTCGCTGTCGTGCTTTGATGACGGAACTGACCAGGAAGCCCACCAGGATGAGTCCGATGACCAGGACGACCAGCAGTTCGATCAGCGTCAGTCCGCGACGGCGACACACGCTGGTCGCGTGAGACAGGCGAATCTGCATTGGTTTCATGATCTGCGTGGGGGTGATTTGAGGCAGGTAACAGATGAGGTCTCGCCAGCGGCCACGGTCGCCAGACCGTGCGATCGAAGCGATTCCCACCGCCTGGCGACGGTGGCTACTGGGGCGTTTTCAATTGCCGCTCGCATGATGGTCACTCGGAGGTGCGAGATGACCAGCTCCAAAGCTCATGGGAAGGAGAGCGGCAAGCGTACTGTGGATGCTATCGGGGCCATCGCACACGCAGACCACTTCGGCATTGGCTCCGAATTCGGACAGGACCTGGCGGCAGGCACCACAGGGCGTGGTCGGCTTCCGGGTTGGCGTGTAAACCAGAATCCGCCTGATGGAATGATGTCCCTGGGCGACCGCTTGAAATATGGCGTTGCGCTCGGCACAGATCGAAAGGCCGCTGGATGCGTTCTCGACGTTGCAGCCGCAGAAGATGCTTCCGTCTTCTGTTTCCAATGCTGCACCGACGGAAAACTGGCTGTACGGGCACCAGGCATTCGCCGACGCGTTCTTCGCGGCGTCGCGCAGCTTCTCGACTGCAGAATCGAATGGTCCGCTTTCCATGTATTGGTCGTCCGTTGTTTTCAAGTTGAATGCTCGTCTTGCTCAGGCGTGTTGCCTCAGATTTGCTATCGTAACGGCGACCATTGACCAGACACCAATCGCCGAGACAGTGATAAAGTCATCCGACCCCTCTCCCTAACCCTCTCCCCCACAGGGGAGAGGGGACTTTGTGTTCTCCAAACATTCGCACGGGAGTCCTTCATGATTCGAGTCACGCTATCGCTTCTCTTTGTGACTGCGGCATGTCCTTCCGGATTCTGCGACGAGAACTCTCGTAAACCGGAGGGGATCACTTCACTGTCGCGTCCGGACCTGAAATGGACCGTTCCCGATATTGGCTACCACGTTCTGAAACGCGGTGACGTGCGGGCGATCATCGTTGATAACGGGGCAGTGGATGATCACGTCCTGCCGGGACATCGAGCCGGATACAGCGGCGTCGCATCGCTGACGCATGCGACGCAGGATGCGAGCCTGTTTGTTCCACCGTACGCCGGTCTGAACTACGAGCACATCCACGACGGCACGACCCAGCCGCGCGATGTACTGTTCGAGCCGCGCCGTGCTCCCATGCAGTTGCGTGTCATCGACCAGCACACCGTCGAGCTGTACCAGTCGCCGACTCCGACCTGGAAGCTGGAGAGTGTCCTGCGGTATCAGATGCTCGATGACGGGACACTCGAAATGACACTTGAGTGCATCCCGCATGCAAAGACATTTCGGAACGGTTATGTCGGATTGTTCTGGGCGAGCTACATCCATCAGCCCGAGTCCCTCGACATCCACTTTCTCGGTCGGCCGGACGCGACGGAGAAATCACCAGCCTGGATTCGTGGCGTCACACCGCAACACGGCGTACTGTCGACCCACCCTGGTGTCGAAGATGAGCGTGTTTTCAAGCACGACGAAGACTTTCCGCTGACACTTGCCTTTAACCGATCGAAGTTCCGGTACGTCGAGCCGTGGTACTTTGGCCTGAGTCACGGAATGGCGTTCGTTCAGATGTTTCGACCCGGCGATGATGTGCGACTGACTCAGTCTCCGTCTGGTGGTGGTCAGGGAAATCCCGCTTGGGATTTTCAGTACTTCATTCCGGACTACAAAGTTGGACAGCGTTACCAGATGGTCATGCGGGCGATGTATCTGCCCTATGAGTCGGCTGAGCAGGTTGAGCGAGACACTCGTGCTCATCGTCGGGCTCTGGGGCAGAAGTAAGGCGAGCGGCAGATGCGAATGTCGTGGGACGGCGCGCGGGAAACTGGTCCAGTACGGCACTGGCCCGAGGCACCTGAACAATCCGGGGGCCATCCGCCTGGCAGGCCTGACTGCGACAGACCGAAGTCTGGAGGCGCTGGCCTGACTGCGTCGACTGTCCAGGCCCATCTGGCTCACGATGGAGGTGATGCGAACTCACAGCCGGGAGCGCATAATATGGGGTAGTGAGCCGCAATCTCCGGAGAATTTGCCATGCTGTCGGAACGTGCGAAAGCAGTCGCAGAAAAAGCGAGCAACCTCTACAAGACGACGCTGCGGGAAGAACTGGAACGCACTCATTTCGGAGCTTATGTCTGTATCGAGCCGGCATCAGGCGAGTATTTTCTCGGCAGGTCGTTTGACGAAGCCGCCAATGCAGCAATGGATGCCTATCCAGATCGATCAACTCACACGCTACGGATTGGTCATGCGGCCGCGCTACATCTGGGAGTACTGGTTCAGTGAACGGAACGGTCGACGAAAATCTGAGGGCATTGATTGACATTTCGATTTCGGCAAACAGCGGTAGCAACAAGCGGCCGGTGAAGGTTTGGATTGACACGGCGTTCAATGGCGGACTGGTGATTCCGCACACGGAAATCGAATCTTTGGGATTGAAAGAAGCATCATCAACGCCAGCCATTCTAGCTGACGGCCAGATGGTTAATCTGACGACGTTTACGTGCTACCAGGAGTGGTTTGGTAACGAATATCGCACGCAGGTTGTCGCCAACGATGGCGAGTTTCCGTTGCTTGGAACCATGCTCATGGCGGAACGCAGTCTGGCGATCGATTACAAGCTCAAGACTGTCACACTGGATTAGTTCAGCACAGTTGTGCGCATCGAGCCGTCGGGAAAACAGGCCAAAAGTGTTCCAATTCAGTCCCACCGTCGTCACCCGGATGGAACACTTTCTCCCTGCGCGGGAGAGAAGAGACAGGACCGGCGCCAGCTCAGCGAAGTAGGCCGGAACAAGCTCTGCGCAGTTCCGGCACGGTCGCTCCATCGCTGCCGGAACTGCGCTGAGCTTGTTCCGGCCTACACACTCACACTGCACACCCGCGCCAGTTGAATCCGCCCTGTCACCAACGCCCGGTTTGTCACGAATCCGGTTACTGACAGGACGCCCCGGCGCCGCGTGTCGCGTGCTGCGTGCTGCACTCGACTGTCACTTCCGACCGGCTTGAGATGCGTGTCACGTCGAGGCATGTCAGGTGATGCACCCCGTCTGCCCTGTGACACTCAGAGCCCCTGACACGCCGTGATTTTCGCATGAATCTGACACGTCCGCCAGCAGTGCCACGAATGTCAGTCCAGGATGTCCCTCGGAGTGTTGTCCGTGGATGACATCCGGAACTGACTGGTGCGAGCTGACTTTCATCGGCCTGAATCCCAGGCCGAACGGCACCACCGGATGCCTGCTGACAACGGGAACAAACGAAACACGCGTCTGCCAGGTCGTACCGACCTGACACGGAATTCGCGGCAGGTCGGAAACACCGACTTGCCGCGAATTCCGCACGACGCACGGCGGCCGATCCTCACGGCCAACAACTAACGGGAGCATCACCGTGATTCTGACCAACTGGCTCAAGAGTGTTCGTCGCAGTCGTCGCAGCAACCTGCAACGCCGTCCGGTTGATCGCACGGTGACCTGGCAGTTGCCGACAATGGCAGAGACACTGGAAGACAAGACATTGCTGGCAGTCTCGGGCGTGCTTGTGGGCACAGAGCTATCGGTGTTCGCCGATCAGGCCGACGACCTTCGGATCCAGCGTGACGTGAACACCGGCAATGTCGAAGTCGTGATCACAAACACCGGCGTGAGTGCCGACACGATCCCGGCAGTTCAGACCACTGCTGTCACGAGACTGAATGTCTTCACCAGTAGCGGCGACAACGACATCGATCTGAGCACGATCCTTGCTGCCGACTTTGCAGCTCTGACGACGATCAACGTGTCTGCTGGCGACGGCAATGACTCGATCATCGGCACGGACATTACCACCGCCACAAATCCGGGATTCACCGAGACCCTGCTTGGTGGTGACGGTCACGACACGATCATGGGCGGCGACGGTGACGACACCATCGATGGCGGCCACGGCAAGGACTCGGTCGACGGCGGCCTGGGCAACGACCTGATCGACGGCGGCGACGGTGCCGACAGTCCAGGCACGGACCCGGTGACCGGCGCGGCCATCACGGCGGGACTGACCGGCGGCGATGGTGACGACACGATCGACGGCGGCGACGGTGCGGACAACATTTCCGGGGGCGCTGGTCGCGATACGATCGATGGCGGCAACGGCAACGACACAATCGACGCCGGCGACGGTGACGACAGCCCGCTGCTGGACGCCGTAACGCAGTTGGTGCTGACTCCCGGCGGTGTGAACTCGGGTAGCGGCAACGATGTTGTTGATGGAGGCCCTGGTGCTGATCAGGTCTTCGCGGGCAGTGGAAATGATTCGGTCACCGGTGGCGATGGCGACGACACTCTTGACGGACAGGGTGGTGACGACACTCTGAACGGCGACGCGGGTAACGACACACTGCGTGGTGGCCAACGCAATGACCAGCTTGCCGGGGGAACTGGTGACGACTTCATCAATGGCGGTTCGGGAAACGACACAGCTATTGGCGACGATGGCAACGACCGAATTCTGGGTGGTTCCGGTGCTGACCGACTGGAAGGCCGCTCGGGCAACGACACGCTGCGTGGTCAGGGCGGCAACGACACGATACTGGGTGGTCTGGATACCGACACGATGACCGGTGACGCGGGCGATGACGTCATCGAATCCGGCACACAAGGGCTGTCGGTCAACGATCCGGCCAACGTGACGGAAGGTAATACGGGCAGTGTCACCGTGACATTTACGGTCAGTTTATCAGTTGCCAGCGCACTGACAGTGACAGTCGATGCCGACACGAGTGACGGAACAGCAACGGCTGGAACTGACTACACGTCGGTCAGTACGACGTTGACATTCACTCCTGGAGTACTGAGTCAGACAGTTGATGTTGAGGTCTTTGGTGACACTGACTTCGAAAATGGTGAGACATTCTTCCTGAACCTGACGAGCGAGGTGAATGCCATCATTCAGGATGGCGTCGGCCAGGGTGGTATCGTCGATGACGATTCGGGAACGGGGACCGTGATCGGATTGAATGCCTCGGGTACCGATTTCGCGACGTCGGGCTTCTTTCCTCCGGACACCATGGGAGCCGTCGGGCCGAATCACATTGTCGAGTTCATCAACGGCCAGTTCGCGGTGTACGACAAAGTCACCGGTGTTTCTTTGCAGGCTCAGACGTTGTCAGCATTCTGGCTGGCCGCAGGCGCATCCGTTGGTGGCCAGTTTGATCCACGGATCATCTATGACCCCACGATCGACCGATGGTTTGCTTCCTCGATCGATGGCGGTTCTGGCAACAGCATCTTTGTCGCGACCACGAACACTAATGACCCCACGGGTACGTGGCAGTCAGTGGAGTTTGTGGGAGACACAATCGATGCCTCACGATTTAACGACTACGAGACGCTGGGAGTTGATGCCGACGGTGTTTACATCGCGACAAACAACTTCGGAGTTGGTTTCGACGTATCAATCTACTCCATACCAAAGGCGGACCTGCTGGCTCCCACACCGACCGCCGCGAACCTGACTCGATTTGAGGCTCTCAGTTCTGCCACATTCGGCAACTCGATACAGCCGGCCGTGGACTTCGATACGTCGGACGGGAGGTCTGCGGTTCTGGCAACTAATGGCAGCGGAGTTCTGATCCGGGCCGATATCCTGGGATCAACCGGTCCGGGAGCGACTCTCACAACTCCAACAACGATCGCAGTTCCGGCGTACTCCGCGGCACCAGCAGGCCGCCAGCCGGGCGGCGTCACGCCACTGGAAAACGTGAGTCCGCGATTTACCGGAAATGTCATGGAAGTGAGCGGCAGCCTGTGGGCCGCCCACGCGGTCCTCGACCCCGCAAACAACAGTTCTGCGGTTCGCTGGTACGAGATTGATGAGGCGACCAATGCGCTGCTGCAAACGGGATTAATCACTGACCCGAATCTTGATTTTCTTGACCCGTCCATCGCTGTGAACCAGTTCGGTACCGTGGTCATCGGGTACACCGCCACTGGACCGACCCAGTTCCCCAGCGCGTTTGTGTCCGTGGGTCAGACAGTCGGTGGTGTAACGACGTTTAATGCTCCGCTCCTGACGCAAGCTGGGACGGCCACCTATGAAGTGCTACAGAACGGAACTCGGAACCGCTGGGGTGATTACAGTGCCACGGTTGTCGATCCCGTTGATCCGTCGCGATTCTGGACGTTCCAGGAATTCGTCGGTTCACAGAACAACTGGTCGATTCAGTTCACGGAGCTCATGACTGGATCGGCACCCGTTCCAGCTCCAGCAGCTCCTCCGGCTGTCGTTGCGGGAACTGGAGATTCGATTACCGGTGGAACTGGTAACGATACGATTAATGCCGGAGAAGGTGATGACACAATCTTTGGTAATGCCGGTGCGGACTCGATTAGTGGCAACGGCGGCGACGATTCGATCCTCGGCGGCGACGGCAACGACACGCTGCGGGGTGGTGCTGGCGACGACACACTTCAAGGGCAAGCCGGCAACGACATCATCGATGGTGTCGCGGGTGACGACGTGGTGGTCTGGAGTGGAATCGGGGATGGAGTCGACACAATCCAGGAATCGTCCGGCGTCATTACTCTGCTGGTACAGGGCGACACGGGCAGTGACAGCTTCGTGGTCGGTCAGAATCTCAGTCTGCTGACGGTTACCGAAGCAGCGGCTTCGATCACCACCAGTAACGCCGTGGGTCAGGTCAGTGTTTCGGGTAACGCTGGTGACGACTCGATCATCGTGCAGTCCGTCGACGACGTTCGTGCTCTGATCCTCGACATTGACGGTGGAGACGGCAACGACACCATTACGGCCACCGGAGCGGCACTGGGCAAGGTGCTGCTGACGCTCAATGGTGGCAATGACAACGATACGATCCGAGGCAGTTCCGGTAATGAGACCATCAATGGCAACGACGGCGACGACTCGTTGATCGGAAATGACGGCAACGACTTCATCACTGCCGGTAACGGCAATGACATCGCGAATGGCAGCGATGGCAACGACACGATCGACGGCGGACTGGACAACGACACGCTAAATGGCAACGACGGTAATGATTCGCTGTTCGGCAGCTTTGGCAACGATGTGCTGAACGGCAATGACGACGACGACACGCTGGATGGTGGCTTTGGTAACGACAACCTCAGCGGCAGCGCCGGAAACGACCTTGTCGAAGGCGGGCCGGATCAGGACACCGTGCTGGGTGGAGCTGGCAACGACTCGCTGGATGGAGGCACGGGGCGAGATACGATCCGAGGTCAGTCCGGCAATGACGCGATCAAGGGCGGCGACGGGAATGACTCGATATTCGGCAACGCTGGTGACGACACAATTGATGCCGGTGACGGCGACGATTTCGTCCAGGCCGATAACGGGGCGGACATCATTGCCGGGGGCGACGGCAACGACACGATCAACGGCATGGGGGGCCGTGACACAATTCTTGGCGGCGACGGCAACGACAATCTAATCGGGGGCGGAAGCGCCGATCGAGTCTTCGGCGACGCGGGCGACGACACCCTCCGAGGCAATGGGTCGACGGACAGGTTCAACGGTGGCGAAGGCGTCGATGTCCTTACCGACGCAGCACCACCGGAATTCGACGATGCCAGTCTGCAGATACCCAATGCCGTACTGAATGCTCTGGCCACGCTGAACGGATTCTGAGATCGCTGCCCGTGTGATTCGAACCAGAAGAGCCCCGTCGGAATCATCCGGCGGGGCTCTTTACGTTTGGCCCTGCGGTCTCGAAACTTACCAAAATGTTGTGGCGAGAATCTTGAACAGAATAGGACGAAGGAAACAAAGGAGTTCTTCCTCATTTCCGTTGTTGCCTTCTGTTCAAATTGAGTTCCCTGCTGCCACGCAGAGCGTGTCTCAGAAGCCGCACAGGTTCTGTTCCTGCCGCTGACCTTACCACTCGAAGCAGATCATGCGCATCCCAATCGATTTCGTAGCGTCACTGTCCTGCCTGACGATCGCCGTCTCCAGCGGTTACGCCGCCGAGTCGAAGCCGATTGATTTCGCGCATGATGTCGTTCCACTGTTGAAGAAGCACTGCGTCGAATGCCACGGAGGGAAGCACTCGAAGGGCGGCTTCTCGATCAACACGCGCGATCTGATTCTGGATGCGGAAGCAGCACTGCCGGGCAAGGCTGCGAAATCAACATTGATCGAGTTGATCAAGTCCGTCGATCCGAAATCTCAGATGCCTCCGAAGGATCGGCCGCGGCTTTCAGTGAAGGAGCAGGCGACTCTTATTGCCTGGATTGATCAGGGAATGGCCTGGGAAGACGGCTTCAGTTTTGCCGTGCAGACTTACGAGCCACCGTTGCGGCCGCGACGTCCGAAGCTGCCTGCGGCAAAGAGTGGTCGCGAGCATCCGATCGATCGCATCATTGATACGTATCTGGCTGAGCACGATGTGCCTCAACCCGGACCAGTGGACGATGCCACGTTTCTACGTCGTGCACATCTCGATCTGATCGGACTGCTGCCGACACCCAGGGCGCGTACGGAATTTCTTGCTGACTCGGACCCGACTCGCCGCAACCAATTGATCGGACAACTTCTGGCAGATGATGTCGCTTACGCCGAGCACTGGCTGACGTTCTGGAACGACCTGCTGCGGAATGACTACGCCGGAACGGGATTTATCACGAAGGGTCGGACGCAGATCAGCAAGTGGCTGTACGGTGCTCTGCTCAACAACATGCCCTATGACCAGTTTGTGCGAGAGCTGATGACTCCAGTTCCGGGCGCTGGCGGCTTCATTCAGGGGATCCGCTGGCGCGGGAATGTGAATGCCAGTCAGCGGCAGGAAATTCAGTTCGCTCAGAACGTCAGCCAGGCGTTTCTGGGGATCAATCTCAAATGCGCGTCGTGCCATGACAGCTTCATTAATCACTGGACTCTGGAAGAGACGTACGCTCTGGCTCAGGTGTATTCCACCGAGCTGCTGATGTTGCATCGGTGCGACAAACCGACCGGGCAGACGGCCAAGGCGGCCTGGCTGTTTCCGGAACTCGGACAGGTCGATGCCGAGTCACCGCAGCCCGAACGCCTGCAGCAACTGGCGGGCCTGCTGACTCATCCCGAGAACGGTCGATTCACGCGGACGATCGTGAATCGCATTTGGCACCGACTGATGGGGCGGGGAATCGTGCATCCGGTCGATGCGATGCACACTGAGCCGTGGAGTGAAGACCTGCTCGACTATCTGGCCGTCCATCTGAGCGACAACGCTTACGACTTGAAGAAAACGATTGAGCTGATTGCCACATCGCAGGCATACCAGTCGCGGACACCGAGTGCAGCGCGTCGCGAAAGCGGATCGTATGTCTTCACCGGCCCACTGCCCCGGCGCATGACAGCCGAGCAGTTTGTCGATTCTGTCTGGCAGATTACCGGCGCGGCTCCGCGGAAATACGACGCGCCGGTGATCCGAGTGAAGGTGCCATCGCCAGATCCCGCCGCAATCACGGAGATCGCAGTGGGTGGCCAGTGGATCTGGTCCTATGCCGAGGCCTCAGCCAGTTCACCCGGTGGTGAGACAATTACTCTCCGACGCGAATTCGAACTGGACGCGGTCCCCGCGCGGATCGTGGCAGCGATTACGTGCGACAACGAGTACACGCTGTTCGTCAACGGTCGCCGCCTTGCCGCCGATCCCAACTGGGAGTCCGCAGAACTTGTTAACCTCGACCCTGTCATTCGGCAGGGCAAAAACATCGTGCTGATTCTGGCGAAGAACGGCGGCACCGGAGCGAATCCTGCGGGCCTGTTCTTCGAGGCTCGTATTCGCTGGAAGGACGGCTCGCAGAAAGCCATCGGAAGCGACACTCGGTGGCAGTGGACGTCCTCAATTCCAGATAAGGCCGGAAAATTCGGCAAGCCTCCCGAGGACTGGAAGCCTGCCGTCAAAGTTGCCAACCCGGGTGTGTGGGCCAGTCGTATTGAACCGCAGGTGAATGCCATGCTGAGTGGTGCCGGAACGTCAGGCGTTTTCATGGTTCGGGCGTCACTTCTGAAGGCGGACGAGCTGATGCGTGCCCTCGGACGTCCCAATCGCGACCAGATCGTCACTATGCGACCGAGTGGTCTGACGACACTCGAGGCCATCGATCTGGCGAACGGTCAGCGTCTGGCCGACGCGATCTCAGTAGGAGCGACTCATGCAATGAGCCAGTTCGGCGACTCTCCCGACTCCGTGACGCCGTGGCTGTTCCAATTCGCGCTGTCACGCGATCCGTCTTCAGAGGAACTGTTGCTGGCGAGCGAGATGCTCGGACGTAAGCTGGAAAAGCAAAACGTCGAAGATCTGCTCTGGGCGGTTATGATGCTGCCTGAGTTTCAACTCGTGAGATGAAATCAAATGAGCACGCCGATCGGTCTTGAACAACTCAATGAACGAATTGCCCGACGTCAATTCGTCAAGCAATTGACTGCCGGTACGGCTGCCGCGTGGATGGCGAGTGAGCCTCGTCTGTTGCCGGCGGCCGACGGAGAGGCGATCAAGCATCCTGAGCCGACGGCCGATGCCTGTATCCTGATCTGGATGGGCGGAGGCATGGCGGCTCCGGACAATTTCGATCCGAAGCGCTACCGCCCGTTCAAGGTCGGCACGCCGATCGAAGAAGTGATCAGCACGTTTCCCGCGATCGACACCGCGGTCGACAACATCAAGATCTGCCAGGGCCTGGAGCGAATCGGCAGTGTGATGGATCGAGGAACGCTGATCCGATCGCACGTCCAGCCGGATCTCGGGCACATTCTGCATTCGCGGCATCAGTATCACTGGCACACCGGTTACGTGCCGCCGCAGACCGTTGCGTGTCCGCATATCGGAGCCTGGATGGCTCGTGTGCTTGGGCCTCGCAATCCCGTTATCCCACCGTTCATCAACATCGGGCAGCGGCTGGAGGGCATCGGCGAAAACGAGGAGATCAAAGCGTTTACTCAGGCTGGGTTCTTTGGCAGCGAATTCGGGCCGATGAATCTGCCCTATCCCGACCAGGCAGCGAAGGCCGTTCGCCCGCCACGCGACATGACTCCGAAGCGGTTCGAGAGCCGATTTCGGTTCTTCCGGAAGCTCGCGGAAACTTCACCGCATCGCGAGTACGCGTCGGACTTCCAGCAGGAGTCGATGCTGCGGTCGCTCGAGAATGCCAACAGATTGCTCAGCTCAAAGGACCGCACGGCGTTTGACATTTCGCTTGAGCCGCGGGAGAGCTTCGAGAAATACAACACTGGCCGGTTCGGTCAGGGCTGTCTGCTGGCGCGGCGACTGGTGGAATCCGGGGCGAGGTTCGTCGAGGTCACGACGGAGTACATTCCGTTTATTCACTGGGACACACACAACGACGGACATACGACCGTCGATCGGCTGCACAAGGAGATCGACCCGCCGATTTCGCAACTTGTGCTTGACCTGGAAGCTCGGGGGCTGCTTGATCGCACGCTGGTCATCATTGCCAGCGAATTCAGCCGAGACATGATGATCGAAGGTGTTCCCGGGTCGAATGCCCGTGATCAGGCCAGATTCAAAGTCGACAAGTTGCAGGAGCTGAAGCACTACGGGCTGCATCGGCACTTCACGGGTGGTTCGTCAGTGATGACGTTTGGCGGGGGCGTGAAACGCGGGTACCTGTACGGTCGGACGGCGGACGAACGACCGTGCCTGGCGATAGAGAATCCCGTTTCAGTGAGTGACCTGCACGCGACGGTCTTCACGGCAATGGGCATCAGTCCGCAGACGGCATTCGATGTCGAACGCCGTCCGTTCTACGCCACGGAAGACGGCAAGGGAAAAGCTGTGACGGACGTGTTCGCATAACGCCCCGTCACTTCGAGGCTGTGAGTTTTCGCAGGCACACCGCAGTGGCCGTTCAGTCCGCTTGTCACACCGCCTAAAAACTCACGGTGTCTTCGCGTTGGCGGGTGCACCCGGCTCTGTGAAGTTGTGGATCTTGAGTCCACGTTTGCGGGCGAATGACTCCGTCGTGATGACGAACGGTTGCGTGCCGTCTGGAATGACCAGGCACATGCCGTCGTAGCGGTCGACGATCTTACGGATGGCAGCCAGCCCGGTGTCGTTCAGCTCGAACGTCTGCGGCATGTTCTTCGTATATCCCTCTGTCTTCAGCGCGTCTCCGTCGATGGTTACCTCGCACTGGCACTGTTTGGCGATCGTGATAAACGCGTCCTGAAGAGGCTCGCGTTTGAAGTTGAGAGCGACTTTCTGCTCCAGTCGTTTGTGGACGTTGCTGGTGGCTCGCTCCGGCTGGTTAGCCCGTTCGATTCGTCCAAACATCAGTCCACCGACATCGCCATGCTGCCAGGTGCCGGCATAAAGGTCGGAATTCAGGTCGAACATAACCCGGGCTGAAAACGTGCCCATGCCGGCGATTGTGAATTCGTCGAGCGTCATGACCGGTGTGTTGCCAGCCCAGAGGACTCGCAGCACCAGCGGAATCGGGATGCCTCGATGGACATAGGTAAAAGTCCAGTGATCTCCCTGAACTTTCTGCACGCCAGCGATCAGGTATCGATCCGGCTTCTGATTGCCCGCTTCGGCCTTGCCCTCGACTGTGAACTGACCAATCAACTGACAGCCGGTCATTGCCTCGGCGAACTCCTTTTCAGCCTCCTTACGGGTCTTCCGGGGCTTGGGCTTTTCGACTGGAGTTTGCGCCTTGGGTGGTTCAGTTTTCGGCGCGTCCTGCGCTCGTGCGTGACTGATCAGGCTGATCTGAAATGCCAGTGAAAGCGTCAGAACAAAATGAAACGGTTTCATATACTTGGCTCCGGATTTGAACTCGGTCGATTCTTCGGCGACCTGGTGATGACACTCTCGTCGTTCCCTGCGGAAGAATGCCATCGGATGCGGCTGATACTAGACGTTCGACTGACTGCTAACACGGGACGGCACCAGCAGTTACCTGAGACATGCTCTTCCGATTCGGCAGCATCTTCTTTCTGTGACGGGATTTCTGACTTTCTCGGATACTCGCGGGATTTGTGCGTAGACGGGTGCATGCATCGTGGTAGCATCAATGCCTTCTATCCACTGGTTCTCGCCTGGATGGGACGGAGTCTGCCAATGAGAACCCCAATGTCCAGTGCCCGGGCTCCCCCGAGTACCTTTGAGTCGCGAACTGATTCCTGCGGACATTTGTCTCCTTTCACGGTGCCGACCGGGCTTCTTTCTGTGCTGTCAGTCGCAATGACGGCAAACCGGCAATCACTCTTACGATGCACCGATCCGCAGTTCAATCGACATCAGAATCTCGCGGAAGGCAACCACATCGCCCCGAACATGGGTGACGTCGGCGGTCGGGCCATGTGGGTGGCGGGTGTAGCGACTTTCCGGGTCTGACTGGAATCTTTTTCAACTGACACGTTCGGTTGCGTTGCGAAACCCGTCTGAAAACGAACAATCGGCGTACAATATTCACGGCTTTTTCCGGGACACTTTCTGCCACGCAATCACAATCAGACGCCAGTTGAAGACCGGGATCCGTCGCCCATAACACGCGACTTTCAGGAACATCCCGGCATCAAGAACCTGGCTGTCTGTGAAGAACCGCGAACGGAGGTGAGGGAATGAACTTTTCAGGGAAAGGAATGGTGACAACGTGTATCGATTCGACTCAACGCTCGTCCCAATGATTGGGATGGCAAAGAAGACCGGATACATAACGTATCAGCAGGTCGACGAGTACTTGCCCGATGAAGGTGGGGATCCACGCATGGTGGACTCGCTGATTCTGGTGTTGGATGAGATGAAGCTCGATCTGACTAACGACCCGGATGCACCCGACGAGGACGAGCCGCCGCCCGAAGAGCCGAAGAAGGTTCCCGAAGTGAATCCGGCGTTCAAGCCATTACTCGGTCCGGAATCCTCACTGTCGTCGCGCGATCCGATTCGGATGTATCTGAGCCAGATGGGAAACATCCCACTGTTGACCCGGGCGCGTGAAATCTTCCTGGCCAAGACGATCGAGATCACGCGCAAGCGGTTTCGTCGCACAACGATGGAATCCGATTTCGCTCTGACAATGGCACTCGAGACGCTTGAAAAGGTGCAGGCACGTGAGCTGCCGTTCGAACGGACGCTGCGAACCTCAGATACCGAGAATGCAAAGAAAGAGCAGATCGAAGGCCGTATGCCGGTCAATCTGCCAACGCTTCGCGAGCTGACGGGGCAGAACATTGCTGACTGGGAAATCCGCAAGGACCCCAAGTCGTCTGATGCCCAGAAAGAGGCAGCGCTCCAGCGGATGATCATTCGGCGCCGCCGTCTGTGTACGCTGTCTGAGGAGCTGAGTATTCGGACGCAGCGTCTGCAGCCCGTGATGAAACGGATGCATCAGATTGCCGAACGCATGGAAGTGCTGAAGCGACAGATCGCCGGGCTCAAACGCCGACGAAATTCGAACGCTCAGCGGGATCTCGACACTCTGCAGGCCGAAATGACCGAACTGGTCGAACTGTGCCGCGAGTATCCTGATGAGTTCATTGCTCGCAGCAAAGAGATCAAGCGTCGCTTCGACATGTGGACGATCGCCAAGCAGAAACTGTCTGGCGGTAACCTGCGACTCGTTGTGTCGATCGCCAAGAAGTACCGGAACCGCGGGCTGAGCTTTCTGGACCTGATTCAGGAAGGCAATGCCGGTCTGATGCGGGGTGTCGAGAAATACGAGTACCGTCGCGGCTACAAATTCTCGACCTACGCGACCTGGTGGATCCGGCAGGCGATTACGCGGGCCGTAGCGGATCACGCGCGTACGATTCGCATCCCGGTTCACATGTTCCAGAGCATTTCGACACTCAAAGCCAAGAGTGAGCAGATTCGCCAGGAAACCGGACGCGAGCCGAGTATCGAAGAGTTGTCAGAAGCCGTCGGCCTCTCGATTGAAGAGACCGAGCGGATCATGAAGACGTGGAAGCATCCCGTCAGCCTGGACACTCCGGTTGGCGAGAGCGAGGACAGCAGCTTCGGCGACTTCCTTGAAGATTCGCATCATCAGGCTCCGTCTGAGAATGCGATGCACAAAATGCTCAAGGACAAGATCGACCACGTGCTGAAGAGTCTGACGTATCGCGAGCGGGAGATTATCCGACTGCGGTACGGTCTGGGCGACGGTTACAGCTATACGCTGGAAGAGACTGGCCGAATCTTCAAAGTCACTCGGGAGCGTATTCGTCAGATCGAATCCAAAGCACTGAAGAAGCTGCAGCACGCAACTCGCGCGGTGCATCTGCAGGGCTTTGTGGACTCAGTACCAGATCAGATTCCTGAGCCGGCTGCGGCTGCGGTCGCTGAGTGACGCAAGTCTGAATCTCCAGCAAAGGTTCCATCGAAAACGGCGTGGCGCTCTCCAAAGTGTCACGCCGTTTTTTTGTCGTTGATCACGAACCCCTCCGGCCCTCACACAGTGGGCCACCAAAGGCGATTGTGCCAAAACACAATCATCCTGCCTGCTTCAGCCGGGAAGGGTCGACGTCGTCCAACTCAACATCGGCAGTTACCAGTGCTTCGTCGAGTTCAGCGACTGGTTCTACCGGCCCGCTAATCGCGTCTCCGGCAGACGATCCGTCTGGCTCGCGGGTGCGTCGCAGGCTCTCGTCGACAGGCAGATCATCCAGGCTGCCGAGGCCGAACTGTTCAAGAAACTGGCGGGTGGTTCCGTAAAGGAACGGTCTTCCGAGTGAGTCATCTTCGCCGGTGATGCGAACCAATCCGCGTTCCATCAGTTGCTTCAGCATTTCTGACGCCTGCACTCCGCGAATCTTCTCAATTTCAGCTCTTGTGACAGGTTGCCGGCAGGCCACGATGGAAAGCGTCTCCAGCATCGGCGGCGAGAGTTTCACGCGGGCCTGGCGATTGTGCAGGCGGTCAAGCCACAGCACGAACTGTGGCCGCGTCATCAATCGACATCCAGAAGCCACATGCTCAACGCGAAACGCGCATTCACTCGCGTCGTATGCGTCGTTCAGCTCATCAATGAGTTTGCGGGCTTCGCTGACATCAGCCAGGGTCGCGAACTGGGTCAGCTTGCGAAACGACAAGGCTCCGTCAGCAACCAGGAGGACCGCTTCGACCCGAGCCAGTTTACGTGAACGGAGTGCCGTCGAACTGGACGACGACTGGTATTGCTCAGTCGTACTCGAACGAACTGCGCGGGTCGCAAACTGCCATCGCCAACCGATGCCGGTCGCGTGATGATCAGCCAAACCTGTTCTGGCCGGACTCATCAGCCATGCGTCGGCGATCGACCTCATCGCGTTCGGTTCCAGTCTTCAACTTTGATGAGAACTCGGGCGACGGCGTCCAGAGGCTCGGTCGATTCTGCATCAAACCAGCGTGAGACGCGGGGGTCATCAACGGAACTCACCAGGCAAGAGAACTGGAACGTCCCGGGCTGCATTCCGGGTGTCAGACGGAATGTACGGATCCCCCGCTCGTTGAGCTGCTGGACTGCTTCCCGCCACGTTGGTCGGCGAGGCACATCGATTACTGCGGGTGGATGATGTCCCGTGGGTGTGGAACGCTGATAGCGAGCACCGTCGTCGGTGTTGACCGCGAAGGGTGATTCAGGATGGCCGTAATCCTGCGATAACGCTGTGTCCGAATACGGAGGCGACGCAATGCCGGCTGTGCGATATCCCGACTGGAAAATCTGAGTGTGGTCGGAAGGGGATCGCGCCAACTGAGCGGAGTCAGACCGCTGATCATCGCGGCTCGTGTGCTGTCGTCGCGTTGTCGATTGAGACGAAGTTACCCAGCCGGGTGCTGATGACGCTCGGCTGCCGCTGCGGGCCATCGTCATCAGGCGATCCGATTCCCGAGGCTGCAAGATGTCGACGAGCCCGTGAGCCGGCAATGCAATATGCCGTACAACCGGTGCATTGGACTGGCCAACCCGCGATTCGATGAATGCGTGACGATGGGTTGTCGTTGCCGCCGACGGCGATGATCGCGCGGCCGGAACGAACTGTGGAATTCCGAAAACAGCCATCACAGGAACGGCTGTCATCGGCACGATCATCAGCAACGTGGCGAAGAATCCCTGACCTCGACGCATCCCAGCCTCCCTGCGGAATGAAGTCTGCCAGCTGGCCCACGATTTCTCCCGAATCGTGATGCGTGCAGAGATGATAGAGCAGGTGCGGAAAATCCGACAATGCCGTTCTACTCGTGCCGCATCGCACTCTGGGCCGACAGATTTTTGCCGCTCAGATAGTCCCCGGGGATATAGCTGACTTTGTCGAACGGAACTGCCACGTGGACGGTTACAAGGTCCTTGGCCGATGCACTGCCGATCTGGTCAAGTGGATCCGGGTTTCCAGTCGCTGGATCGACGGTGATCGTCACTGTGACATCCGCGGCAGCGACGTTGATCGAGTCATTGAGGAATGACTCAACCCATGCGGTCACGGTGGCGTTGGTTTCACCATCGATAATTCCCATGCGGGTGCCTTCCCGCGCGGCGTTGGTGACCATCTGGCCGACCATCATGGCTCGTCCGAATTCGACGATGCCCAGCACGACCCCGAAGAAAATTGGCAAAACCAGAGCCATCTCGACCAAAGCGGTACCGCGACGGCGGTCCGTTGTGGCGTTTCTATTTGCTTGTCGAATCATTGGTGCGTCCTCCCGTGGAAACCGTAGCTCACAGATTTCGCCGGCCGAATCTTACAGGTACAGGTGGCGTTGATCCGGGCAACTCAAGTCCGGAAACGTCGAGAGTCGTCGAATGTCAGCTTAGTCGGGCTGATGGGATTCGCCTTCCCTCACTCTTGCACTGTTGGCCCTTGGATATTCATTGCACGAATCAGCGATTCGAACCAGGTACGCCGTTGTCACGAGTTCGCATTACGGTCCGGGAAGCAGCTTGAGTGGCCGGTCCGCGGCGATTTCCTGGAAGACTGCCATCAGGTCCGCCTCGTATTCCGCGATTGTGCCGCCACCGGGCACATTGAAGTGTTCACCTCCGGTGCGATCCGCAAGGTCCTGCATCAGTACCTGATCCGCTCCCAGTCCCAGGCTGACCGTCAGGATCTTGATTCCGGCAGCGAAACACAGGTCCGCCTGATCCTGAGCGAAGCCGACCGGGTTACCCGTCGGACGATTGGCGACCCCGTCCGTCATCAGCACGATCACTTTGTACGACTGCGGGCGGGCGTTGGTTTCCAGCTCCTCGCGAGCCACTTTGATCCCTCCGCCGATGTTCGTCATGTTGTCGTAGTGCCCCGCCTGGCGGTCGCGGTACAGCGGCTTGAGATTCATGACGTCGAACGTCAGGCCGCTCTCAAGGATGGCACCACTGGCATCGGTGTGCGTGTAGATTGACAGACCAACCTGGTCGTCAGCTTCAACGGCATCGATGTAGTCGACAAGAATGTCGGACGCATTCTTAGCGGCGTTGAGCGGTTGCGTCGTGATTTGCCACAGCGAGTTCGTTTGCGTGTACTTTGGCTTCTTCTCGTTCCAGTAGTTGATCAGGCATTTCGTCCCGTATTTGTAGCGGTAGTGCATCTTGCCGCAGTCGCTGTCGTCGTTGACGTAGTCGACGAATGAGGTCCACGAACCTGATGAATGTGGGTAGGTCACGGCGTCCAGACTCAGGTAAGTGACGATGTCGTCGTCGTAAAACTCAAACTTTTCGCCATCTCCTTCCGGCGAGAGGTCGCCGTTGTCGCCAGACTCCACCCACACTTGACGGATCTTGCGGTTGTCTGCAAACACGCCTGACGTGCCTGACGTGCCTGACGTGCCTGACAGGTCGGAATAGGTCAGGTAGTACCCGGCGGAATCCCTCAAGACGACCTGATCCAGATCCAGCGTTGATGTCACAGACACTTTGTCGCCCTGATACTCGACGCTGACATGGGGGATGTTCAGCCCTGTATCCTCCGGCACGCCTTCTACGGTTATGAAAGCGGGTGCGTAGGGCAGGCTGCCGTATGCGGGATTGCCCAGTTCGCCCCACATTGCGTCGATCGCAGCGTCGATCACCGTCGCCCCGAGACTCGGCTCTGACTTGAACTCCGTGTCGTCATTCATCGAACCGGAGTAGTCGAGTGCCAGAATAATGTCTCGAGGCTGGTACGTGCCGATCGCACTTGTCTGCATGGAAACACCCGCGCCGCCTCCACGGTTAATCACGGGAGCGAAGAACAGTGGCAACTCCACGCTGCCCGTGATCTTCACAATGTTGTACGGAGTGACACCCCAGTCGTAGATGAACTCTTCGGCGATCGGATCCCAGTCGAGATGCCCCAGGATGATGTCCGTGCCGGGCGTCAGCACGAGTCCGCCGATATTGCCGACCTCGTTAAGAGCTGCCAGGGAGACCGCCGCGTTTTCGGCGTTTGTTTTCACCACGCTTTGATTGGCAGTTGTGTCAAACTCAGTCACGGCAGCCAGGGTCGCCGCATCGACGGACGTCTGCAGTTGTTGTTTGGCCAGCGCCAGATATCCCACGTCGATCGTGAATGCCGCGAAGGCCAGCACGAGGACCATCACACCTGCGGACAGCGCGATGATACTTCCGGACCTGGACTTCCGGGTCCGTTCGACACGCAGACGAAGATTTTGCAGAACGGTTCGCATGAGCTTGATCCTGGCCAAAGAAATGACGTGTCACGCCCGCAGAGATGCAGAGGGATGACGCGCAACCGGTCACACACCCGGGCATTCGGTTTGGCCGACTCCCGTGATCTGCTACCTTCACGCGCGCTGTTGACCGAGAGCCGCGCGGCGAAGTGGACTTGTTCAGCCTTGAGAATCTCCATGCCGACGATCTTCACAAAGATCATCAACAGGGAAATCCCTGCCGACATCGTCTACGAGGACGACCAGGCACTGGCTTTCCGCGATATCAATGCTCAGGCCCCCACGCACGTGCTTGTCATCCCGAAAAAGGAGATCGCTTCACTGAACGATCTCGAAGATGGCGATGCCGGGCTGATGGGACACCTGTTTTGTGTGGTCCGAAAAATCGCCTCGGACCTTGGTCTCGAAGGCGGCTACCGGACTGTCATCAACTGCGGAACCGATGGGGGGCAAAGCGTGGACCACATCCACATCCACCTCCTCGGCGGTCGGGCACTGACGTGGCCTCCGGGTTGATACAAACACTGGGCGTGTAAGGTCTTCGGTTCATGACATCGCGGCCGTGCCGCTGTTGAATTTCACGTTTCATCGCTACGCAAAGGTTGTTTTTCAGAGACAGGCACGTTGCTCTTACGCAACACAGTTGGTCGCCTCGCGGGCGGCATCCTGTACAGTCCACCCACCGTCCATCGCACCGACCGACAACCAAACCAACCCCACTACCCGCCCACGGACCAGGGAGTCACCATCGTGAAAACTCGCCGAATCGTTTGCTCAGTGATTGTTGTCTTCGCTGCCGGAGCGCTGCTCTCGGCCAACCTGAAGGAAGAGGTCAACTCGGCCGCCAGTATGACTCAGGCCGCGAATGATTTTCTGGCCACGCTCACAGCCGACCAGAAGGACAAGGCCACCTTCAAATTCGATGACAAGGAACGCATCAACTGGCACTACATCCCGAAGGACAATCGTCTGGGCCTGCCGGTCTATGAGCTGGAAGGCGACCCGCTAACGACGAGTCTGGCGCTGCTGCGCAGCGGTTTGTCAGAGGCGGGCTACGACCAGGCTTTGAACGTGATGAGTCTTGAAGAAATCCTGTACCTGCTCGAAGGCGGGGACCGTGAATCCCGCCGCTCCAAGCGAGACCCGCGCAAGTACTACATCAGTGTCTTCGGGAAGCCGGGCAACACCGGTTCCTGGGGCTGGCGAATTGAAGGGCACCATCTGTCACTCAATTACACGGTGGTTGATGGCAAAGTAGTTTCAAGCACACCCGAGTTCTTCGGTGCCAATCCCGGTCTGATCAACGCCGGTCCCGGCCGTCAAATCCGAGTGCTCGGTGCCGAAGAAGACATCGCGCGCCAGATTCTGAAAGCCTGCTCGCCGGAGCAGTCGGAGCATGCCTGGATCTCGGAAGAAGCGCCGGACGATCTGCGCAGCAAAGGAACACCGCAGCCGGATACCGGTAAGCCACGGGGTCTGTCTGCGTCAAAGATGTCCAGCGATCAGAAGAAGCTGCTGCAGGAACTGCTTGGCGAGTATCTGAAGAACATGCCGGCCGACGTCGTGGCCGAACGCCGAGCGAGGATCAACAAAGCGGGTCTGGATAACATCTACTTCGGCTGGTGGGGCAGCAGTGAATTAAACGAACGGCACGAGTACCGCGTCCAGGGACCGACATTCCTCATCGAGTACAACAACACACAGCAAAGTGCCAATCACGTCCACTCAATCTGGCGCAACATGGACGGGGACTTTAACCAGCCTGCGAAGTAACAGCGGCATCTGAGCCGTAGCCCGATTTCTCCGAAATCGGGACCTGCCGCGTGCGGATTTCGGAGAAATTCGCCTACAGCTTCACGAAACGCCTGTCGCCGTTTGGCGGCTCTTCATTTTGACTCGCACCCGCGTTCCTGGGGCTTGCGCCCCAGGCTATCGCCTGCCGCCGCTTCGCGGCTCGGGGTTGGCCCATGACAGTCGCGACCGCATCCCGCATCGAGCAGCTCTTCACCGAGCGTTTTCCGAAGTCGGCTGAACTCTATCATCGGGCTCAGCAGATTTTTCCGAGCGGGGTGACTCACGACGGCCGGTACCTCAAGCCGTTCCCAATCTACGCCAAATCGGCGCAGGGCTCGCGCAAGACCAGCGTCGAAGGTCACCAGATCATCGACTACTGGGTCGGCCACGGTGCGATGCTGCTGGGACATTCGCACCCGGCAATTGTCGAAGCTGTCCAGCAGCAGGTCGCGCGGTCGACGCACCCCGGTGCGTGCCATGAACTCGAACTCGAATGGGGCGAACTCGTTCAACAACTCGTTCCATCGGCTGAGATGGTCCGCTTCACGAACAGCGGTACGGAAGCCACGTTGATGGCGCTCCGCGTGGCGCGAATCGTGTCCGGTCGATCGAAGGTCATTAAGTTTGCCGGGCACTTTCACGGGTGGCACGACAACCTGATGCACGCCGCGCATCCGCCGCATGACGAAAGTGACTACGAGATTCCAGGCGTGACAGATGGAGTCTCGGAGGACCTCGTCATCATCCCGCCGAACGATCTGGCGGCACTGGAAACGGCACTCGACGAACACAATCCGGCGTGTGTCATCCATGAGGGCAACGGCACGCACTGGGGCGTCGTCCCGGCCAGTGCGGAGTTCCTTCGCGGAGTCCGGAGACTGACGGAAGAACGCGGCATCATCTTCATTCTGGACGAGGTCATCACGGGATTCCGCGTGCACCCGAACAGCTTTCAGGGGTTCTGCGAGGTCGTTCCGGACATGACCACTCTCGCAAAGGTACTGGCTGGTGGACTGCCGGGTGGTTGTCTGGCTGGTCGTGCCGACCTGCTACAGGTCCTGGCGTTTGACAATCCTCTCGGGAAGAAGATGAAGCACCCCGGGACCTACAACGCGAACCCGTTGTCCGCCTCTGCCGGCATTGCCGCACTGAACCTCGTCGCCACCGGCGAACCGTCCGCGACGTCGAACGCAACGGCTGTAGCTCTGCGACGCGAACTGAATGGAGTCTTCGCCGAAAAGGGCGCCCGCATTGTTGCCTACGGGCACTTTTCGGCGATCAAGATGCTGCCTGACTATGACGGCCCACGGCCGGACCGCGACGACTTTGTTCCATTCGACGGGGACTGGCGAAAGCTTGATCGCTCATTC
>CAUZFZ010000138.1:0-29658 GCA_963579025.1 Planctomycetota bacterium
CGCCCCACAGAGACTGGACCCTACGTGAGGGCCTGCTCAACGAGGACGAACTTGGCGTTGGCTTTGGAGCCGATCGACGTAACGGTCGTGATGCAGACCACGATGATCAGAGCCATCATGACGGCGTATTCAACGGCCGTCGGGCCATCTTCACTGACGAGAAAACTCTTGACGCTGGCTGCGAACTTCTTCATTGGAATCCTCTTTCTTTGTTTGCCCCCGCAGGAGCAACCTGTAACCCGACAGGCCGTGGATGACTCCACTGAATACCCACCCGTTCGGGCAAACACGATCGAGCGCGACTCCCGGAACCGTCATGGACGGCCCAGTAGATCACGGCAGTAAAAAAATGCCTGTCACTCGCGGCTGACAACTGCCCGTCAACAGCCACGTGCTGACATTCAAAACCTAGTTCCGGTTCCAGAGCGGTCAAATTTCAAGCGGTGGAATTCGTCTTGCGCGGAGGTTTTTCACGTGACGCGACGGATCTCCGTCAGAACGCCCCGAGTGGCGTGTTGCACGAATGCAACACGGCCAGCGACTGCTGGGGCAAATCCCTCCCGAATCCAAACCTGCGTTGACAGTCCCGTGCTAGCAGGCGTATGACTCGCCGCCCTCCCCGTGGCCTGTTCTGGCCGAAAAATCCTTCACATTCAGGACGTCCGTCCAAATCGCCTCCGGAACTCGATCGTCAGAAGTTCCCGCGTTTCCCCCTTTGAAATCGCCCACGCATGTTGTTGACCGGTCGGTGCAAGCCCTCCGACGTTTTGTGCTGCGCCCATGGGTCGCGAACTGCGAATTGATTCCCGCCGTTCACCCCGACACGAATATCTCGCAACGCCGCCGCCGCCCGGCTCGAATGGCTCGACAGATACATCACCTGAGAGATCAGACTTTGAAGGCGCCGTTCGAACGGCGCCACTCACTCACTCACTCACTCACTCAAGAAACAGAATGCAAGGATGACCGAAAATCACGACAACCTGATCGGCGTCCTGCGCAAACGCTGCGAATGCTGCCGGACGTTGCTGGAACTCGCCGAGCATCAGCAGAAATTGATTCATGAAAACCGGATGTCAGAGTTGCTCCAGGTGATCGCAAAGAAGCAACGTGTCCTGGCGGATCTGAAGTCGCTGGGGCAGAATTTTGGAGGCTTGTCTGCAAATTGGAAAAACATCCGCCATGCCCTGTCTGACGAAGAACGCGCCGCGTGCGACGCCCTTCTCGCCAAATCCGAATCACTCCTTGCCCAGACTCTGCAACAGGAATCTCAGGGGACAGACAATCTCACACAGCTCCGCGAAAGAACCGACGGCCAGCTCCACAAAGCCGGTGAACGCTCGCAAACACTCCTTGAATCCAACACGGGCGGACGTAGACCAGATCCACAATTCCTCGACGCCAATGGGTAAGTGACCATCGACATACCCACGCTCGAATCGCAATCTTCGACCAACAGCGACCGTCTCGCAGGAAATATTGCCGGAATTGACGCTCCGGATTACAAACCCCGAAGTCTTCCGGTGGAATCCCTTCCCTTGGCCCTTCCCCGGGCTCCCACCGGCTGATCGCGTCAAATCAAATCAGTTCCTCCCTCCATGCCACTGGCTCCCATCCCCTCCTGCGACCTCGGAAGCGACAGGCAGCCTGATCGAGGCTGAGTTTTTCCGCGGACCTGCACTACTCCACACCCATCCATCCACCGTTCTTTGTCTCTCTCCGGATTGCCCTCCTACCAGTAGGACGGGCCGGTCGTACGTCATTCGTCAGTGATGCCACCAACCGATTGTGCTGTGGCATTGCGCAGCCCCAGCGTCAGCATTTCTGAGAAAGAACAAACATGGTCCCCGGCATCGGTCAGTCTCCTGGAACACCAGACGGGGCGATTCTCTTGCCGACGTTGAGTCCTGCACAAACACAATCCGACGCTGGCGTCTTTCAGAAGCTGGTATCGGGGTCGCTGCAGCAAGCCGGCGGACTGAACACTGAATCACACACGCTGTCCGGCGCTGATCTAGTAATGACCGAGTCCGTCGTCGCCATGCGACAGGCCGATATTGCGATGCGGCTGATGCTGCAGTTGCAGGGAAAGCTAGTTGACGCATGGAATGAGTTACGAAACATGCAGGCGTAAGCAGGAGAGTCATTCGTTTCTGCCCGCGAACTTCCCACGTCCGGAGTTTTCATGGAAACACTACGGCAAATCCGCGACCAGAGCTTCTCGATGTTCGGTGACATGCGCCCGCACCAGCGTCTGACATTCGTGGCTCTGGCCCTTGTCGTACTCGCTCCATTTGCCTGGCTGATCTTCGCCAGTCAGAACAACGCCTACGTTCCGTTGCAGTGGGGAGCCCAATTCGATTCCGAAAAGTTGCACCAGGCCGAACAGGCACTGATCGAGCGCGGCCTGAGCGACTTTCAGACCGTTGGGCAAAGCATTCAGGTACCGGCTGAAAAAGCGGACGAATACAACGCAGCCCTGCTCTCAACCGGCAACTGGTCACCGCATGCGGTCGATGAGCGTGAACAGGCACTCAAAGAACTCAGCATCTTCACTCCACGTGAGCATTTTCAGGCGCACATGGATGTGCACCTGCAAAAGGACGTTTCCCGCATTTTGCGAAGCATCAAGGGGATTCGCACTGCGTCCGTCCTGTGGACTCGGGCCAAAGAAGGATACAGAAATATCGGAAAAGACAAGGCCTCCGTCTACGCAACGCCGAGTGGCGCAGAGCCACTGTCTTCCCGGCTGATTCAATCCCTGCGGGCATCGGTGTCGACGGTGTTACCCGGTCTTAAGCCGGCAGACATCGTTGTCGTCGACCAGTCAACGGGGCAGGCATGGACGGAGAATTCAAGCGACGCCTTGTACAGAAACGAACGCGAGGCTCGGAAACGTGAGATCGTTCTGGAAAAGCAGCTCCAGATCCAATCCCACCTGGATGACACAGTTCCAGGTGCCGTCGCCACTGTGAATATCGAATTCGATGACGTCGTGCTGACAACCGACGGGAATCGGGACGTGCAGGAAAACGTGCCCAATCCGATCCACCAGACACAACATGCAAGTCTCGATGCGAAAGCAATGCAGGTTGTTGTGTCGATTCCGGAACAGCACATTGAAATGCTCGTCACGCGGACGGGCATGACACCTGGAAGTACAGAACAGGAACAGGCCGAATTCCAGAACGCCGTTGACGCTATGCGAACGACCGAAATCGAAAAGGTTCGGAAGAACGTCAGTACTCTGCTTCCAGGAGCGGCTCCTGATGCCGTCACGGTTTCAACATTCCATCGTGTGGATCCGAACCTGTCGTCGACGAACCTTGCAGCCACAGACTTACTGCGAGAATTCGCAGTGAACTGGGGCAGCACTCTGGGCCTGGTCGCATTCGTTATCTGGGCCCTGTTGATGGTGAGACAGAGTATGCCAGTCTCAACACGTCCGGGACCGACCGATGCCCTCGAACATCTGGCCAAGGCGGTCGAACCGTCGGATGTCATCCAGGCAGAATCCGAGAAGAGTACACGCACTCCACGTGAGGTTCTTCAGGAGCGCGTACGAAGTAACCCGGCAGTGGCCGCCGATGTGATCGCAAAGATGTTACAGGGCGCTTGATCCAGTCAACGTTTCAAAGTCGTGCATCTCGCCTGTTGAGAAGCTGTGTTTTATATGGACAACTTTCGAAAATCGGCGATCGTCCTGTTAAGTCTCGACCAGTCTGTCAGGACTGAGGTGCTTAACCACTTGCCGCGAGAAACAGCCGAACAACTGGCCTTGGAACTGTCACGTGTAGAAAGTGTGACGCAGGACGAGCAGGACCAGGCGATTGCGGATTTCCAGGCAGTGCTTGGGAGTCGCGAGGAGACCGATCGCGGGAGTCTCGGTCTGGCGAGCGGCTTGCCAGGCACATCGCAGGCCGAAGATACGGCAACGGACAATGTCCAGAGTGTGCACCCTGCTACGGTATCGACGCCGTTCGAGTTTCTACACGAATTCAGTGCAGAAGACGTCGTGCGGTGTATCTCCAATGAGCATCCTCAGACCGTCGCGTTAATTCTGTCGTATTTGCCGACGAATCTCGCAGCGGACGTCCTCGCGAAGATTGCACCGGATAAGCAACTCGACCTGGTCCAGCGCATCGCAGGCATGGAGCAGACAGCTTCTGAGATCATCCGGGAAATTGAAGCGAGTCTAAAAACGCGAACGGCTGCACTGTTCCCTCAGAGGGCAGAGTTTGCCAGCGGAATTCCAATTGTCGCGCGGATTCTCAACGTGTCCGATCGAGAGACCAGCAGGGGCATCCTGGACGGACTGGAGCGGGAGTCGGAATCGCTCGGCGAGGAAGTTCAGAGGCTGATGTTCGTCTTCGAAGACCTGATCACACTGGACGACACGGCAATCCAAACGTTGCTCAACGAAGTTGATCACCGTCAATGGGCCATGGCTCTCAAAGGTGCTTCTGACGGAATTCGAAATAACGTGCTGGACAACCTGCCGCGACGTGCGGCTGAGAATCTGAAAGAGGAAATGGACTACCTTGGCCCAGTCAGGTTGAGTGATGTCGAGTCCGTGCAGCAACAGATCGTGGACACGATTCGACGACTTGAAAACACGGGAAGAATTGTTGTGGAGCCCGGCGATGGCGAATCGTTCGGCACCTCACATTGAAATACAGGTTTCAGACGGCGTCAGACTGTCAAACCGCGAGTAAGAGCAGGAATCAAATGGCAGCAGACACTCGAATCATGAAGCGCCACTCCGAGGACCAGGCCTCGGCTCGTGTCGCGTTCAATTTTGAGGACGTGCATGTCCGCTGCGAGGAATACAAGACGCAGGTCAAAGAGGAATGTCGGCAGTTGGTGCTGAAGACCCAGCGTCAGGCAGATGAGATTCGGCGGCGGGCGGAATCCGAGGGACAAAACCAGGGTTACCGAGACGGCCTGGCCCGAGCCGAGTCGGAGATTGCCGAGCAAACTCAACAAATAGCCAACAATCTTGTCGAAGAACGGTTGAGCACCCTGGTTCCAGCCATGTCGGACATACTGGGTGAGCTGGCCTCCGCCCGCAATCAGTTTCGCCTCGACTGGGAGACCGAACTGGTTGGGGTCGCCGTGGCTATCGCAGAAAAGATCGTCCGCAGAAGTTTGCAGTTGCAGCCGGACCTGGCACTCGGCGTGGTTGAGCAGGCCGTCGAACTGGCGATGGGAAGTACATCCCTGCAGATTCAACTGAATCCCAATGATCTGGAGTTGCTTTGCGATCGCATTCGTGGTGCGGTGCAGGACAGTTCCCGAGGCGTCGAGGTCAGGCTGATTGCGGATGCAGACGTCTCGCCGGGTGGCTGCCTGATCGCGACCGATCGAGGTCACATAGACGCGCGGCTTGAGACGATGCTCGAACGCATCTCATCGGAACTGCTTGAAGGACTCCAGTAACGAGTAGAAGACTGCTCTCCATTTCATACTTACCTGTCTGGTTGTTGCTCCTCGCACATGCAGCGTCGCCATCTAATCCAACAAACGATCGCCCCACGAATCATTGGCAGCACCAGCCGGATCACCGGACTTGCGGCCGCGGTACTTGGGTTTCCTGCTCCTCTAGGCGCACGTTGCCGGATTCACCGCGAGGGCTGTCAGCCGCTGGATGCTGAGGTCGTCGGATTTACCGGTGAGGAAACGCTCGTTCTGCCATTCGGTGAATTGCGAGGCGTGCGACGCGGCAGTGACGTCGAGTTGACGTGTTCCGTTCCCGCCGCCCGAGTCGGCCCTGAATTACTGGGTCGCGTGATCAATGCCCGCGGGCAGTTTGTCGATGGACGTCCGCCGGAAGTGCTTCGCGACCGCGTCAGTCTGTTCGGAGAGCCTGTTTCACCACTCACACGTCCCCGGATTCAATCGCCACTGTCAACAGGTGTCAGAGTCATTGACGGGTTGATGACGTGCGGCCTGGGTCAACGCCTGGGCATCTTCTCCGGAAGTGGTGTGGGTAAGAGTGTGTTGCTCGGTCAGATGGCCAGAGGCAGTTCCGCGGATGTCAATGTTGTTGTACTCGTTGGTGAACGTGGTCGTGAAGTCCGGGAGTTTGTTGAGAATGAACTTGGTGAAGAGGGACTTCGAAAAAGCATTGTCGTGGTCGCGACGGGCGACGAGCCCGCGCTGATGCGTTTGCGCGCTGCATGGCTCGGTACCGCGATCGCTGACTATTTTCGAGACCAGGGCAAGCATGTGCTGCTCCTGATGGACAGTGTCACTCGCTTTGCCACGGCTCAGCGGGAGATTGGTCTGGCCGCGGGAGAACCTCCTGCCACGCGAGGCTATCCACCGAGCGTGTTTTCTTTACTGCCGAAGTTACTTGAACGCAGCGGATTGACAGAGAATGGAAGTATTACCGGTTTCTACACCGTTCTTGTTGAGGGAGACGACGCCAACGAACCGGTTTCGGACACGGTGCGAGGAATCCTCGACGGGCACCTGGTTCTGTCTCGCAAACTGGCGCACGAAAATCACTGGCCGGCCATTGATGTATTGAGCAGCATCAGTCGTTTAATGCCCGAAGTCACGACTGGCGAACAGCAGGAAGCGGCAGGACTGGTGCGTCGTATCCTGGCCGCATGGCATGAGTCGGAAGACCTGGTTTCGATTGGCGCGTATCGACAGGGCACGAATCCACTTGTGGATGCAGCGCTGCAACTCGCCCAGCCGATTGAAGCTTTTCTCCAACAGCAACGAGCGGAACATTCAACGAGTGAACAGACGAGTCAACAACTGATGCAGTTGCGTCAGTCGATCGGACAGTTACTCGGAAACGTTCAGAGCGTAGGAACTCGCTAAGGGGGGCAATGGCAGCCGCTCGAATTCCGTTTGACAGTAAAGTTACCAGCAGAACAGGCGAAGACTATTGCAGACATTTCCGTATACCAAAGTTCTCGACTACCGTCGCCACGTGCGACTGGAGTGCCGACAGGAACTGGCTGCGATCCTTGCAGACCAGCAGACGCTGCGGGAACGCTGGTCTGAACTCAATGTGGATAGGCAGCGTCAGCTTGACGAACTGGGACGGCTGACGGAGTCGGGCTATCTGAGCGTCGATGCCGCCGCGAGACGCCGCTACTTCACAGGTCAGCTCGACCGGGAACTGCTGGTGGTCAACGAGCAACTATTGCATATACGTGATGAGTGTGAACTACGCCGCACTGTCCTCGTGCAGGCTGATCAGGACGTCCAGGCAATGGAGCGACTCGAAGAAATGCATATCGGTAGAGCCGAGTGTGAATCCCGTCGCCGCTCTGAGTTGGAACTGGCGGATCAGTGGCAGGCGGGGAAGCTGGTGATCGGTGATCGGTGATCGGTGCCTCCTGGTTCGATACCGGTCTGGCGACCGATTACTGATCACCGATTACCGTTCACTGCCCTCCCGGCGCTTGCCGTCCTGGTACAGCTCTTCCATTTCAATCAAAGAAGCTTCCTGCACACCACGCCCTTGCTCACGCAGGCGGTCTTCGATGTAGCGAAATCGGCGCTCGAACTTTGCGTTGCTGTTGCGGAGTGCTTCTTCGGGATTCACCTGCCAGCGGCGTGCGATGTTGGCAATCACAAACAACACGTCGCCGATTTCGCTTTCGGCTCGGGCCAGTGCTTCGGTATCGCCGATCGGCTCGTCTGGGGTAGGTGGAGCATCAACTGTCGCTTCGATCGCCGGGATCTGGCCGTCAGTAAACAGCTCGGCAGCCAGCTCGGAAACCTCTTCCTTCAGCTTGTCGAAGAGCATCGCGCGGTGCGGAAAATCGAAGCCAACCCGAGCGGCTTTCTTTGCCAGACGCGCGGCACGTGCCAGCCCGGGAAGGTCGACCGGGATTCCGTCGAAAACTGATTTCCGTTCGCTTTTTTCGACCCGCTTGGCTTTGTCCCAGTGCCGGTAAACGTCATCAGCCGTTTCGGCCACCTCGTCTCCGAAGACATGTGGATGGCGACTGATCATCTTCTGCGTAATGCCCTCGATGACCGGAATGATGTCAAATCGATCTTCGTCGCTGGCGATCTGCGCATCCAGGACGACCTGTAGCAACAGGTCGCCGAGTTCTTCGCAGATCGCTGTGTTGTCATTCGCGTCGATCGCTTCCAGCAACTCGTACGTTTCCTCAAGCGTGTACGGTTTGATGGTGCTCAGCGTCTGCTGTCGATCCCACGGGCAGCCTTCGGGAGAACGCAGCTTCGCGATGACCTCACACAATCGAACGAAGGCTTCGGCGCTGCGGTCTCGATCGGGCGGTGTGCCGAATGTTGACGGATCAGGAGTCATGTTGGTCGGGGAATCACTCATCGCAATGCTGGCGTCGCAGTAGTTTCCAGGGAACCATCCCGCATGCGCAGGACGCGGTCGTCAGCAGTTACGTACGACTGGTCATGTGTGACGACAATGACTGTCGCTTTCTGATCTACCCACAGGCCACGCAGCAGGGCAACCACTTCATCGCCCGTCGCGGTGTCGAGTTCCCCTGTCGGCTCATCGGCGAGAATGAGCTTCGGTTGCTTGAGAAGAGCACGGGCGATCGCGATCCGCTGCTGTTCTCCGCCAGACAGTTGGCTGGGACGGTGATCCAGTCGATCACCGAGTCCGACGCGTTCGAGCATTTCCTCGGCTCGCTTTCGCAGCTCGGGAGTGCCTCCCTGCGGCAGATAGGGCACCAGCACGTTGTCGACAGCGTCCAGGTTTCCGAGCAGGTTGAAGCTTTGAAAGATGAAGCCAACATCGTCGCGGCGATACGCATTGCATTCGGCCGGCGACATGCCTCCCAGGCTGCGGCCATCAACGTGAATGTCGCCGCTGCTCGGGCTGTCCAGCGAACCGATCAAGTAAAGAAGGGTGCTCTTGCCACTGCCGGACGGGCCGAGGATGAAGTTGAACGAGCCACGTTCGATCTGCGTCGTCACGCCACGCAGAGCATGCACTTCGGTTTGACCGCGCATGAACGTTTTGGTGACGTTCTTGATCTCGATCACGACAGTCCGCCATCCGCAAGCTGCTGGCAGATCGTAAAAAGCAACGCCAGAGAATCGCGGGCTTCGTCGAGGGTCATCGTCATTGGTGGGCTGACTCGCAGGACGGTACTGGCCAGCGGGCCGAGGAAGTGGATGCCGTCGCCGCCAGCGACGCCCAGGTAAGTCGCTTCGACAATCTTCGCGGCTACCTCGGTTGCCGGCTGACCGCTGTGCCCGGCACATTCGATTCCAAACACCATGCCCTCGCCACGAACCTTGCTGATCAGGCCCGTCTCCTTGAGCCGGTTCAGGCCGTCAAAGAAGACAGCCGACAGTTCTTCGGCATGTGCGAGGACATTGGTCGATTCGAACTCATCAAGCGTTGCCAGAACCGCCGCGCTGGCGATCGGATTCGCGCTCCAGGTGTCGGAAGCTTCGCCGTATTTCAGACTGCTCATCACATCGCCGCGGCCGACGACGCCACTGACCGCGACTCCATTACCAAGACCCTTGCCCAGAGTCACGAAGTCGGGCTCGATCTCGTATTTCTCGAATGCGTACATTTTGCCCGTGCGGCCAAAGTTGGACTGCACTTCATCGAGGATGAACAGGATATCGTGCTCGTTGCAGAATCGCTGCAACATCTGCAGATACTCAGACGGCGGATGATAGCTGCCACCTCCGCCGAGATACGGTTCCGTAATCAGACAGTTGATTCGGCTGCCAAACTCGTTGTGGAGTGCCTGTAACTCCGCTTCATAAGGTGCCAGATCAATCGGCTGGCCGTACTGGCTGCAGTCGGCAACCTCGTCGCGCGGGAAGCTGATGAAGCGGACGCGCGGGTCGCGATCGGAATCGGTCTCGGAACCCGTGACCGCTCCGGCAAGCCCCTTCTTACCGTGAAAGCCGCCGCGAGTTGCGATGATGATGTCTCGCGTCTCGTCGCCGTGCAGACAGGACCACAATGCCTTGATCACTGCTTCTGATCCGGATGCTGACCACATGACCGTGTCGAGCCGCCGACCAAACGGCGTGGCCTGTACGCTCTGTAGCAGTCGGTTGACCGCGTTTGTTTCGACTTCCGTCACGGCGTTGTAGGCGGTTAGCGGGACGAATTCGTGATAGCCGTCTCCGCCCGCGAATACGTCCGGAGTCCAGCCGAGGTAATCGACGAATCGCTTCGCCCAGTTCTTCGGATTGTGGCCCAGATTTGCGACGAGCACGCCCGAGCTGTAGTCGTACAAACGACGTCCATCAGCGGTCCAGTGAAACGTGCCGGCCGATCGCGACAACACGGCCTGGCTGGGCGTCCAGGTACGGAGAGCGACAGGCTCTTTCGTCGCAATGACAGTGCGTGCGGCGTTGGAACGGTCTTCGCCTGAGAATCTAATCGGATCAGTCATGGTGCAAGCGGTGGGCTAAAGGTGGGACACAAAGGGGAGGGGCTCACGTAAGCAGAGAGAGCGGGTTCTCGCGGGTTTTCAGAGGCAATTCAACCGGGCCACCAATTCGATGGGACTCAAAGACTGCGGCAATCATCTCGGTCACGTCACGACCGGCTGCGACGCTGCCGACCGGCGGACGATCATTCTCGATCGCGTCCAGAAAATCACGAATGGCCAGCGTATGACGTGCGGAATACTCCGGCCCGGTGAGTGGCTCGGGTTTGTCGATGCCGGCCGATGACACGTTCAGCCAGCTCTTGCCGGTACGGCCCGGCGACCAGGCCGGGTCGGGCAGAAACTTCACCGACGGCAGCGTGCCTTCAATGAGTTCGAGGATTCCTTTTGATCCGTGAATCTGCAGGCCGTACCTTGCTGGCCGGCCGGCCATGTTTCGTTTCGACGAGAAGTACGCGCGGACATTGCCGGGCAGTCCGTACGTTGCCTGAACTTCGTCGCCTGCGAGCGGGCCGATGCCTTCCGGGCCGTTGAATACGTCGGCGGCCGTGACTGCATGGCCCTGCCAGTTCACCTGGGCGTAACACCATTCCGGCTTGCCTGCGATGGCATGGATCATGTCGAGCACGTGTGTGCCGAGCACCCACAGGTCTTCGCCTCCACCGCGTCGATCTTCTTTGCCGCGGGCACGGTATTCGAGAATCTGCCCCAGTTGGCCATCGGCGATCAACTTGCGGATCGTGTCCAGCTTCGGGCTGTACCGCGTGGGATGCGCAACGGCGAGTTTGACTTTGCCACCCTTGCAGGCTGTGGCGATCGCATCGGCTTCGGCCAGAGTGCGGCACAGCGGCTTCTCCATATAGACATGGATACCACGCTCGGCTGCCGCGATCGCCATCGCGCTGTGCTGATCAACCCACCGCGGGCAAATGGCAACGATGTCGGGCTTCACGTTGTCCAGCAGCCGACGGTAGTCAGCAAACGTCTGCTCGACTTTCAGTTTGGTCGCCGCCTGCTTGAGTCCTGCGGGATCGTCGTCAGCAACTGCGACGACTTCGGTTTCGGGCAAAGCAGACCATGCCGTGTCCAGGCCGTGCCCATAGTTACCGCGTCCTGTGCTGCCCAGTACTCCGATACGCCACTTCTGGAGCATGTGACTTTACCGGTTCGAGGATTGATGTGGATGGCGCCGGCGCCAGCGGCTCACAGTGAATCAGTCGCACGGCAACAGAACAACCCAAGGGCACACGACAGCCAGCTTTGGATGGCACCTCCGCACGTCCGCACAACCCGCATTTCTGTCAGGAGATAACCTTGCGGTACGACCGGACCGGGCGCGTTCGGCACAACCGATACCACCTCAGCGCCTCGACGGTGTCGAGAGAAAACATCGCCATTGAGCAGCGGATCGACAGCGTGACTCGCCGAAAAACTTAGCGTGTTACCCATCGCTGCTGCCGCTGCGAAGCGGACACTCCATCCGGGTCAAACAACCCAATCAACTCTGGAGTGACCACTCAGGTACAGGTATCTGTTTTCGTGTTTCAGGTTTCAGGAGATCTCCCGAATGAAGTGTACGACCTTGACGACCGCGTTCATGGTCGTCGCTGCGTCGATCAGCTCGGCTCAGGCCGGACTGTTCAACTTCCGCAGCGCCGATCCGTCCTGTTGTGCACCGGCTGCGGCCGCGTGTGCTCCAAAGGCGAAGAGCTGTGCCGCTCCTTGTGCCCCGGCCTGTGCGCCGAAGGCTAAGAGCTGTGCAGCACCGTGTGCCCCAGCTTGTGCGCCGAAGGCGAAAAGCTGTGCCGCACCATGTGCCCCCGCGTGTGGCCCGAAGGCCAAAAGCTGTGCTGCTCCTTGTGCCCCGGCCTGCGCGCCGAAGGCCAAAAGCTGTGCCGCTCCTTGTGCCCCGGCCTGTGCGCCGAAGGCCAAGAGCTGTGCCGCACCGTGTGCCCCCGCTGGCTGCAACGCTGGCTGTGGACCGAAGTGGTGTATGCCGAAATTCCGCATGCCGAAAATCTGCATGCCGAAGATCAGCCTGCCGAAGCTGCCCCGTCTGGGCAAGTGTCACTGCAACAGCTGCGCACCCTCGTGTGCCGCTCCGGCCTGTGGTCACTAAGAGTGTAAGTTAGAGACCAGCACCCGTTCCTTCTGGAGCGGGTGCTGTTTTTTCCCTGGCAACAAAGTCTGCTGGTTTCGACCGGCAGCAATTTCTGACACCGCTTTGTGAGGCAGCGGGACGCTTACTCCAGAGCAACGCTCGTCAGAAACTCTCCATCATCGACCGCAGGGCGGCTGGTTCTCTTGAGCCAGCCGCCCTGTTTTATTTGCTACGTAACATGTGTATCGCACACAGAAGACAATCTTTGATAACGCTAGATTATCCTGCCCCACTTGACGGATCGGCAGCCGAGGCATGGAGCATCGGAAGAACGCATACAACCGGCGCAATTGGCGTGATGTTGTCATTCGGCGCATCCCGAACGATTGTTGAATCACACGCAAATCATTCAGGCTGGCCATGGAGGGCTACCAATGCTGCGTTCGAGAAGCGTTTGCACAGGCTACTTACTTATCCTGCTCAATCTCACCGTTCCGGAGCAGGCTTCGGCTCAGGGCCTGCAGCTCTATGGCATCGGACCGGTGAACCGCTCGATGAGCGGCGCGGCCACGGCTGCTCCCATCGAGGCTATCGGAGCACTGGTCTACAACCCGGCCACGCTGACTTCACTGGATGACCAGATCAGCATCGGTGCCGAAGTCGTCAATCCGCTCGGTGAACTCACGTCGAGCATTCCTGGCGTAGGAAGCGGTACGACAGACAGCGATTCTGGCTGGTTCGCCGTCCCGTCGATCGGAGTCGCCTGGCAACCAGACCCTGACACGCCCGTCACCCTTGGGTTTGGCTTGTATGGGCTCGCGGGATTCGCATTGAACTACCCCGCCGACGCATCGAATCCGGTCCTGTTTCCGCAGACCCCGTCGGCCACAACACCTACCGCTGGATTCGGCAATATCTACGCCGACATCAGCCTGTTGCAGATCACGCCGTCGGTCGCGATGAAATTAAACGACCAGCTTTCGGTCGCCTTCGGACCGACCATTATGGGCGGACGCGCCATTCTTTCTCCGTTCATATTCACAGCAACCAACGATGCGAACGGGGACTCGGCCCGCACCTATCCGCTTGGTGCGGGGACGCAGTTCTCCTGGGCGCTGGGGTTTCACGCAGGTGTGTACTGGGAAGACCCGTGTGGCTGGTCGTTTGGTGCGGCGTACCGCAGCAAGCAGCAGTTTCAGAACTTCAAGTACAACGGCACGAACGAGCTGGGATTCCGCGATACGTTCGAACTGCCGTACGACTATCCACGCACGGTTTCACTCGGCACGGCTTACACCGGAATGGAGCGCCTGCTTCTTGCTGTCGACGTCCGGTACCTCGGCTGGGATGACACCAGCACGACAGGCGATAGTCCTGGTTTCGCACCCGCACCAGACTTACGAATCACCGGACTGGGCTGGCGAGACAGTTGGAGCATCAATCTGGGGGCCCAGTATGAGATCTGCGACTGCCTGGCGGTCCGAGCCGGATACGCCTACGGCACCAGTCCGATTACTGACGAGTATGCGGGCTTCAACGTCGGAGCCCCGCTCATCCTTGAGCACTCACTGAGCGCTGGAGCAACAGTGAATCTGAGCGATACGTTTGCTCTGAACTTTGCATACTACTACGCCCCACCCAGCACAGTGTCCGGCAACCTGCAGGGCCCGACGGGACCGCTGGCCGGCACTTCTGTCGATTACGAAGTCCAGGCCCACTCCGTTTCCCTCGGGATGGCGGCAAAGTTCTGATTGGCTGCAGAACACGCCAGGAACCAACCTGTAATAAACACGAATATCGAGCCCACCAGGCGTCGACTGGTGGGCTCGCTTCGTTTCCCACACGCGGTTGATTCGAAAGCAGCCGTCATTCCGGCTAAAACAGCTTCAGGCATGTATCACTTGCGCTCGTGAAACTGAGTTCCTTTCAGGTGAAGATGTATGAGTCGACCGGCATCACTCCGCGGCTGCTCGGGCTATCGCTCAATTCCCCGACGCAACATGGTGCTGGGTGGAGTCTGCGGAGCGTTGGGTTTAACTCTGACTGATCTGTTGCGAGGTCGCGCACGTGCGGCTGCCGACGGTCATCCTGAGCCGAAAGCCCAAAGTATTATTCATCTGAATCTCGGCGGCGGCTTTTCGGGCCAGGAGTCGTGGGATCCGAAGCCGGAAGCTCCCACCGAATACCGCGGCCCTTACAACGTTGTGAAGACGAACACCGGCGATGTTTTCAGCGATACGCTGGCCCGGACGTCCAAAGTCGCCGACCGATTCACGGTCGTTCGATCGGTCGTGGGCCGCATCCCGGATCACGGTCAGGCGACGTATCACACGTTTACGGGTTACCTGCCCACCACGGTGATCGACTACCCGCAAATGGGGTCCGTCATTTCCCGGCACTTTGGTCCGCGCAAGGATCTGCCACCGTATGTCGCAATTCCAGCCCTGCACGGTTTCACCGGCGGCACCGGCTATCTCAGCAGCAAGTACGGAGCCTTTCAGCTCAATGCCGACCCGGGCGGGCGCGGTGAATTCCGAGTCAAAGACTTCTCGATTCCTGACAGTCTGTCGCACGAGCGATTCGAACGACGACGAGCCGCGCGCGCGATCGTCGAACAGAACCTGAAGTCGCGTAAGGTGGATCCCGATCAGCTCAACACGATGGATGAGTTTTATCAGCGTGCCTACACACTGCTCAGTTCATCGGAAGCCCAGTCGGCCTTTGCGATCAAGGACGAACCGCAGGCCATGCAGGACCTGTACGGGCAGGGGCACGGCTACATCCTGAAATACCGCAATCAGCCAGCGGCCATTGGCGGGCGACTGCTGTTGGCCAGACGACTCGTAGCCGCCGGTGTCCGCTTCGTGACGGTCAACTACAACGGCTGGGATTCACACGTCGACATCAAGGGCACATGCGACGACAAGATGCCGGCACTCGACCACGCGATATCCGGTTTGGTTACCGACCTGGACCAGCGCGGCATGCTCGATTCAACGCTCGTCCTGATTACTTCGGAATTCGGTCGCACGCCGAAGATCAATCAGACGAACGGCCGCGATCACTGGGCCCGCGTGTATCCCGCCATGCTGGCGGGAGGCGGTATCACACGAGGTCAGATTTACGGAGCATCAGACGCGACGGCGTCCGAGCCAGCCAGAGACGCCGTAACGCTCGAAGACCTGCTCTACACCGTTTACCACCTGCTGGGCATCGACGCGAATCAGGAACTGCTGGCATTCGGCACGCGACCGATTGAGATGATAAAGGGCGGAAAACTGATAAACCGGATCGTCGCCTGAACCGGATTCCGGTTGTCCCCTCTTTCCTCTGGGGAGAGGGTTAGGGAGAGGGGCATCCGGTAGTCAGCAGACTATCGAACAGCCACGAAACGCTGGCACTTGAGATGTGACATGACCCAATTGCGCTGCACGATCATTGCCCTGCTAATTGTGCCGGCCATCGCGTCATCCGCGTACGCCATTCAGCAGCGAAACATCGAAGCTCTGATGCCACGCGGCGGACAGCGTGGAACCACCGTGGACATTCTCATCCAGGGAATGGACCTGGCCGATCCGCAGGAGTTTGTGTTCTACCGCCCGGGCATTCGGGCGATTGATATCGAGACACTGCCCCCTTTGCCCCGAGCGGTTTCGCTGCACCACGGCGCAAAAGTGCAGGAACAGTTGCGTTGCCGGTTTGTGATCGCGCCCGACTGTCCCGTAGGCGAACACCCATTGCGATTGAGGACTGCCACTACACTCACGACGCTGGCCACATTCTGGGTCAGCCCGTTTCCGACTGTGGAGGAAACCGAACGTGGTGGATTCCGTATCGAATACGACGGGGGAGTCACAAAGATTATCCCCGTGACTCCTAAACCGGGTGAAGCTTCCAACGACACACTTGAGACCGCACAGCCTATTCCGCTGAACGTCTCTGTGTCTGGTGAAATCAAAGCGAAGCCGACACTCGACCGGGACCTGTACCGAGTCGCTTTACAGGCCGGGCAACGACTGTCGGTGGAAGTGGATTCAGTGCGTTTGTGCGACAAGGCGTATGCCGAACAGGAATATGATCTATTGGCTCGCGTGCTGGATACGGACGGTCGCGAACTGGCGATGAATGACGACAGCGAATTGCACACGCAGGATCCCATTCTGTCCATGATCGCGCCGCAGTCTGGAAATTATTTCGTAGAGATCCGGCAACGGCTGTTCAAAGGTGGTCGCTGGAATTTCTATCGCGCGCACATTGGAACATTCGCTCGACCACTGATTGCATTTCCACTCGGCGGACCAGCCGGAAAAACAATGTCAGTTCAGTTGATTGGTGATGCTTCCGGGGTCACGACCGACTCCGTGACGTTGCCATCAACGACTGGTGATTTCGATTTCTTTCCTGGCGAAGCTGGTCAACAGCCGCCGTCACCACTGCCGCTGCGCGTGTCCAACTATCTCAATGTAATCGAAGGACAGGCGGTCAAAGCTCTGCCGGTCGCGTTAAACGGATTCATTTCCGCGGCCAGACAAACCGACCAGTATCAGTTCTCCGTCAAGAAGGGAGACCGCTACCGAGTGCGTGTGTTTGCACGAGGTATGGGCAGTCCACTCGATCCATCCATCCGCATCCGCCATGTCGACGCCGATCAGCCGGAAGTCGAGGCCGACGACTGCCTGTGGCCGGACCGAGACCAGTTTGCGATCTCGCGCAATCTCCAGCGTCCCGCTTTGCTCGACCCATCCGTCATCTTTGAACCGCAACAGGATGGTGAGTACCTCCTGGAAATCAGAGACATGCGCGGGCTGGGCGGTGAGCGGTTCGCGTATCGAATCGAAATCGAACCTGTCCGCAACGCGGTGCACACTTACAGCTACGGATTTGCCAACGACGCGTTCGAGATCAATCGCACGATGGGGTTCATCGTCCCGCAGAACAATCGCTGGACGATTAACGTGCTGCTGGGACAGGGGCAGGGAAACCAGTATCGCGGTGATTTAAAGCTCGTCGCGCAGGGCCTGCCTGACGGCATCCAGATGATCGCGCCGCGTGTGAAGCCCGGCATGTCGCGCGTGCCCGTCCAGTTCGTGGCCGCGCCCGGCGTTTCACAACAGACAAAGCTGTTTCGCATTGAGGCCCAGCCCGCGGACGGACAGGAGCCGCTGGTCAGCACATCGCAGGTGTATATCCCGTTCATCAATCACTCGGGCGGTCGCGCGTGGAATGGTGTGTTTCTCGATCGCTACGCACTCGCCGTCACTCAGCCGGCTCCGTTTTCCATCAAGCTCATTCCCCCGGAGATCCCACTTTCGCAGTCCGGTGAATTGAGCCTGCAGGTGCAAGTCGTCCGGCATGGACAATTCGCCGGACCGGTCGATATTCAACCCAACTGGCTGCCGTCCGGCGTTGCTGGCGGTGGCGCGGTGACGATCGATGCCAGTGAGTCCCACGCCATCTATCCGCTGAGTGCGTCTGCAAATGCTTCCGCTGGCGTGTTCAAGATCACCATGAATGCGACGACTGCGGACAACGAGTGGTATTACTCCGGTGTCGGACGCATTCGCGTCTCATCAGAGTTCGTAAACCTGACAGTTGCGGAACCGTACATCGACGTGAAGTTTCAACCGGTCGCAGTTCGCCGAGGTCAGACAGTTCGGATCGTGTGTCAGGTGGAACAACGCAAGCCATTTTCCGGTGCTGCCGTCGCGACAATCGTTGGTTTGCCCAAAGGTGTGACGCTGTCCGGACCGGCTCCGAAAGTCAGTCCGACCGACAAGCAGGTCGAGTTCGAAGTCGTCGCTAACAGTGAAGCCCTGCTGGGCCAATACAAACAACTGACCTGCGAACTGACTTTTCGTGAAGGCGGCCAGGAAATCCGTCAACGCTCAGGCCGAGGCATCCTGCGCGTCGACCCGGCCACGAAGTGAAGGTAGAGGGAACGGATTCGTGAAGTCTCTGGCAACACCCAGCATCGGACCACACCTGAATCTGCCTTTGCGACCTTCGCGAGCTTCTGTTCAAGATACTGTCATTGCAGAACATCACCCGAAAGCGGCACTCCTTTAATCGGGACATTGACTCGGCTTGAGTCACAAAACGAGATTCGATCGATGAAACGAATGCGTGACTGTCTGTTGTTGATCGCCGGCTGCGGGCTCATCCCGACGACGGCGGTTGCCGCAGAGCCAGTGATTACTTACCAGGACCATGTGTCGCCCATTCTGCGACGACACTGTTTCAAGTGTCACGGCAACGACCAGCGGAAGGCCGATCTCAATCTGCAGACGTATGCGTCTCTGCTGAAAGGCAGCAGCGGTGGTGAAGTTGTTACGGCCGGTCGATCCGGCAGCAGTGCGATCTATCAGGCGATCACGCACGACGAGAACGCGTCGGCCATGCCGCCCAACAGCCCGAAGATTCCAGCCGAACAGAGCGCCGTGATTCGCGCATGGATCGAGCAGGGACTCCGCGAGACAGTCGATGGGAAAACGCGCGGCCCGAAGCGTCTTCCCGTCGAATTCCATCCCAGTCCCGGCAATCAACCCGACGGGCCTCCGCCCATGCCGGAGAATCTTCCCGAAGTGAAATTGTCACAAACGCATCGACGTCTGCCGGTCGTGGCCATGGCCGCGTCTCCCTGGGCACCGTTGCTGGCGGTGGCCGGTTATGAGCATGTGCGGCTCGTCAATCAGCAACTGAAGCCCGTGGGAGTTCTTCCTTTCCCGGAAGGTGTCCCGCACGTAGTGCGATTTAGTCGTGATGGAGCCATCCTGCTGGCGGCGGGCGGCAAACCGGTTCAGTCTGGCAAGGTGGTTCTGTTTGACGTTCACAGCGGAAAACGTCTGACTGAGATCGGTGACGAACTGGATGCAATTCTGGCCGCCGACTTAAGTCCGGATCAGTCATTAGTTGCGATCGGCGGAACGAATCGTGTCGTGAAGGTGTTCCGCACGCGCGATGGAGAACCGGTTTACAAGCTGACGAAGCACACCGACTGGATCACGTCGCTGCAGTTCAGTCCCGACGGCAAGCGTCTGGCAACGGCCGACCGTGCCGGCGGAGTGCATTTGTGGGAAGCGCCCACCGGCGGCATTTCACTGAGTCTGCTGGAGCACAAGGCCGCAGTGACATCGCTCGACTGGAGACCCGACAGCCGCATGCTGGCCACCGGCGGTGAAGACGGTCGACTGATCTGGTGGGATACGACCGACGGATGGCCCGCCGTCTCGAAAGCGGGACCGCATTCGCCGCAACGCCAGCCGGGTGCTTATGGGCAACTCGCAAATGGAGTCCTGGACGTTCACTTTGCCGCGGATGGTCGGCTGGTCACAACGGGACGCGACAACACGCTGCGGCTGTGGGATGCATCGGGAAATCAGGTCCGCACCGCAACGGTCGACAAGGCTCGTCCGCTTTCCGTCGTCGCGATGTCTGACGGCAAGACGTTCGTTGCCGGAGACACCTCCGGTCGTCTGCACTCCTGGGACGGCGGCAGTGGAGGCGTGCAGACTCAGGAAGCTAAGGAGACTGGCCACTCCGACACTCCCCCACCTTCCCCTTCGGAAGTCAGCTTTCGCCGCGACGTGATGCCTGTGCTGTTCCGCGCCGGTTGCAATCAGGGAACCTGTCACGGTTCGTCACGCGGCAAAGACGGATTTCGCTTGTCTCTGTTTGGCTTCGATCCGCAAGGGGATTACTTCCGACTTGTCGAAGACATGGCCGCCAGACGAATCAATCTGGCAGTTCCCGAGCAGAGCCTGATGCTGCTGAAGGCCACCGGCAGCGTGCCCCATTCAGGCGGGCAGCGGTTTACAGCAGACAGCCCCTACTATCGGACGTTGAAACAGTGGATTGAAGCCGGCGCGACTCCCGATGTGGCGGACGTTGCTCGACCGGTCGAAATCACCCTGTCACCCGAATCGCTGCTCTTCAACGGATCGAAAGACTCGGCTCAGACGAAAGTGACAGCCCGCTACTCGGATGGAACGACTCGTGACGTCACCCACCTGGCTCTGTTCTTTTCCAATAACCCGGACACCGTGACCATCGACACCGCCGGCCGAGTCGTGCCGGGTCAACGCGGCGACACGTTTGTGTTCGCCAGGTTCGATCGCTTCACCATCGGATCTGAAGTGATCGTGCTGCCGACTGACTCGCAGTACGAGTGGTCGAATCCGCCCGTGCACAATTTCATCGACGCGGCTGTCTACGACCGACTACAGAAGCTGCACGTGTTGCCATCCCGTCTCGCGGACGATTCATCATTCCTGAGACGTGTGTATCTCGATCTATCGGGTCGGCCTCCAACCGTTGACGAGTACAACTCGTTCATGAACAGCGAACGCGATCGGAACGTTCTGATCGATCGCCTGCTGGCGTCGGAAGACTTCGCCGATGTGTGGGCAGGTTTGTGGGGCGAAGCCGTGCGTCTGAAAGGCGGAGGCTACACGCCTACGGCAACGGACATGAAAGCGGCCGAGGCTTACTACCAATGGATCCGGCAGCAGTTCCTGGACAATCGGCCGCTGGATGAGTTTGTGCGTGAGCAGATTACGGCCACAGGCAGCAATCTGACGCATGGCCCCAGCAACCTGTACACGATGCTGGTCCATGACGTGCGGTTCAAACCGAAGAACTTCGCGGCCGACTTTGCGCAGCTGTTTACGGGCGTGCAGATTCAATGTGCCGAGTGTCACAATCATCCGTTCGACCGCTGGACGATGGATGACTATTACGGATTCGTCAGCTTCTTCACCGGTATCAAACGAAAACGCGGCGCCGAGCCACGCGAGTTCTACATCTACAACGACCTGGCCGGTGCACCGTCCCGGCACCTTGTCGACGGGCGCCCGATGTCGGCCACGGTGCTGGGTGGATCGGAGCCCGCGGATCCTGAACAGGATGGACGTGTCGTGCTCGCAAATTGGCTGACGTCGGCCGACAACGAGTTGTTCTCACGCAACCTGGCAAACCGCATCTGGGCGCACTTCTTTGGTCGAGGACTGGTCGAGCCGGTCGATGACATGCGAATCAGCAACCCACCCACCAATAAACCTCTACTGGACGCTCTGGCGAAGCGACTGGTGGATTCCGGGTTTGATTTGCGGGCCCTGGTACGAGACATCTGCCGATCGCGCGTGTACCAGTTATCTGTCGAACCCAACGAAACGAACGGACAGGACACTCGCCAGTTTTCACGCTCCCGTCTGCGACGACTGCGAGCGGACGTGCTGCTGGATACCGTGACAACAGCGACCGGCTGGAAGCGCGGCTATGCCTACTTCCCGCTGGGCACGAAAGCGATTCAGCACTACCCCATCACACCGGGCGACACGACAGGCTCGACCTTCGGCGATCCCTTCTTCGAAACCTTCGGCCGCTCGCCCCGCGCCAGTGTGTGTGCCTGCGAAACAAAGTCAGAGCCGACGCTGTCCCAGACGCTGCACATGATCGTGGGCGACACGACGCGAGCCAGTGTCGGCTCCGGGCTGATCACGCAGCTGATCGCAGCAGACCGGACGCCGGTACAGATCATCGAGGAACTCTACATCCGCTGCCTGACCCGCAAACCGTCTGACCAGGAACGGGCCGGCATGCTGGAGCTGGTCGGCGATCAGCGCAAAGACCGTGCCGTGTACGAGGACATTCTGTGGAGTCTGCTGAACTCCACAGAATTCGCGTTCAACCACTGAATCGACCTGCGACTGCTGAGCGGCCTTTGTGCTCGACCTTTGAGACGGTACGACCTGCTCAGTCGTTGCTGTCGACCGTCTGTTGCTCGACGAGCGATTGCAAGCCGGTCAGATCAACGTCCTTACCTTTTGCCGGATACGGATGCGGCAGCAGCCACCAGTTTTCGGTGAAGCTGGCTGATTCACCGGGACCGAGATGCTCGCGCGGGCCGATGGGTTCCAGTTCGATGCGCGCTCCTTCCGGATACCAGACTGACAACGTCAGGCCCGCGGCTTCGTTGTAGGCGCGGTCCGGAAACGTTGCGTAGCGCTTCACGAACGCGTGTCCGGACGGCATCAGGTAGGCCAGCCAGCCGGCGGACGTGTCGAATCCAAGCTTGGGTTTGCGAGGTGGCGCCAGGATTTCCAGGAATCCATCGCGTTCGCGAATCAGGTCATCGTTGTTACCAACATTGATGATGCCGCGGTCTTCATACATCGCGTACTTGCTCGGGAAGCGACTTTGCCCTTTGAGCGGAATGATGCAGATGCCGCCGCCGGGCGAGAACGACCGGCCCCAGTGACAGAAATCGCGTGGCTCGTTCGAGATGTTGATGATCGTCTGCTCGCATTCCAGCCACACGGGCACTTTCGGATTGTCGGACTTGCTGGCGAGTCGAAACTCACGCATCAACTGCACTCCAGCCAAGTCGTCGCGCGGACTGATCAGGCGAGCGGAGTACGGACCGGTGATCTCAGCCGTCCATTCCCCCGACCATGTCTGTGGTCGCGGGGGAGTCACCAGTTCCGGACCGATGTCGAAGCGGCCAGCACTCATCGACGTGCGGCGACCGGGTTGCCAGTTCTCTTCGTCGTCATCGAGCCACATGGCGTTGACGCCATCGACAGAGAATTCCAGGACCCGCCCACCCGCCTGGGGACACAGGACCGCTCGCGCGTTGCCGCGTTTCAATTCGACGGCCGAACTGTAATTGTGGACCTTAATGAAGCGGGCTGATTGCGTTTCCTGTCCGCGATGTGCTTTGACGGCCAGTTCGGTAAAGGCGTCCCGGACATCCGATCCGTCCGCGTTGCCGAACTTCGCACGTTGGATCATCAGGACGAGAATCATCTCACGATCGGGATCGATCCAGCCCTGAGTGCCCCAGGCTCCGCCGTGGCCAAACGTCCCGCGAGACAGCAGCCGCGTGACGCCCTGCGGTTCCTTCACAACACACCAACCGAGCCCCCAGCGATTGCCCGGTGTGAATCCCGTCGTGACCGACCCACTTGAGCGATGGATCATCTGATTCGCGTAAATGTGATGCAGCAGGCGTCGTGGCTGCATCATACGATCGTTCAGGACGGCCTGGTAAAACTTTGCCATGTCCGCCGCCGTGGAATATAGGCCGCCCGAAGGATTCGGAGTCCGTTCGATCGTTGGATCGGGAATTTCAACGGCCTTCAGCGTCCCTGGTTCGTCTCCGGGCTGATATGTCACAGCCAGCCGTTTGGCCTGCTCGGGAGACAGACGAAATGTCGTGTCCACCATGCCCAGCGGCTTGAAGATGTTTTCCGTGACGTAGTCTTCGTAACTCTGACCTGACAGAACTTCGATCAGCCGGCCGGCAACGGTCAGTCCCGTGCTGTACTGCCACTTTGAACCCGGCTCGAATCCCAGCGGCCGGCTCGCGATCAGATCGGCAATCTGCTCCAGCGAGAGCCCTTCCGTTTCAGTTTTCGATGGCCGGTTCAATCCCGCGGTATGCATGAGTATCTGGTAAATCGTAACCTCGCGATTGAACTTGCCACCCTTGACCGCCTGGTCCTCGAATGCCGGGATGTGCTTCGACAGTTTGTCGGTGGTCCTGAGCTTGTTCCGCTCGACAAGCATCATGAGTGCCGTCGCGGTTATCGGTTTCGTCATCGATGCGATGCGAAAGATCGTGTCGTCACGCATTGGACGCCCGGCGGCGATGTCGGCCTGGCCGACGGCCTTCAGGTGGACGACTTTCTCGGGAGTAGCGATCAAGGTGACGGCTCCGGCAATCTGACCGTCACTCACAAACTGTTGCATGCGCTCCGGGATGCGGCTCAATACATCCGCATCGAACAGGCGGTCCTGTCCGTGCGCCTCTGCGGTCATCGAGAGGGGAATAGCGGCAGCAAGTACGGTCAACAGTCGGAGTATCATTCGATTCCTGTCAGTTGGATGTTTGACAGCGAGCATCAGCCGAAGACCAGCCTGTTACTCAATCAAGTCCTGCAGTATGAGTCGCAGGCGGCGGCGGATGCGGTAGTTGGCCTGACGGATCACCTGGGGATTCACGCCAATCGATTCGGCGACTTCGACCGCGCTGTGTCCGTCGATGGCGACTTTGATGAAGGCGTTCCAGTTCTGTTCAGTAAACTCCGGCTGGATCAGGTCCATGGCTCGCTGAACCAGCAGAGCGTGTTCCTCACCGGCTTCTTCTTCCGTGTCGTCACCCAGTGGATCGGGAACGGCGCCCAGTCGCATATTGGCGTCGCTGCCGCCCTGACCGACAGGCTGCTTTGACTGGCGTCGGAAATGATCGGCGACCTTTGTGCGTGCGATCGTTCGCAGCCACGAACGGAATGAGCCAACCTCGCGGATCGGCTTGAATGTCTCCAGGTGAATCGAAACGGCTCGAAATGTTTCCTGAAAGACGTCGGCCAGATCGTCGTCGCGCAGGCCTGCACGCCGACACCACTTTTGGACCAGCGGTCCATAGAGGTGGACGATCTGACTCCACGCTTCCTGATCGTTCGATCGCGCCCGTTGCAGCAGGCTCATCGACGTCGGGTCAAACGCATCGGGAGGCACGGCGGAATCCTGGCTGCTGGTGATTAGCGGGGCTGGGTCGCACCCATGTCATGAATCAGCCTTCAGGATAACAGGGCTGCGAAGTCAATGAAGCCTCTCCGTCCCGCGCGGACATCGGAAACCGCCACCGCCACCGTAATCAACATGCTTCCCGGCGCAGGAAAAAACGGCAGCACCGGGTCTCAGATGATTCAGCCGCTCCAAGCGACTCCGTCCCAAATCTGAAATTCCGATGCTGCCGTTGTGCAATGCCACCAGGGGTGGCACACATTTGCCCTCACCAGGCCCATCGTCGGTTAGTTCGGCGGTTGTGCGCGACTCGTTACAACACCGGCGGGAATGACCGGCCGAGTTTCACGATAGCTCCAGCGACGCCACGCACGCGTTCTGCGATTGTCTACTGCGGGGTTCTTCCAGCGGCGCATTGACGCTGTTGTCAATGTCGTCTGCCACCCGGCAGTGTTGTGCAAACTCAATCAAGTCATTGCGGTTGCCAAGTTCCAGCCGCTCCATCAATCGCGCCCGGTGGCTGTTCGCCGTGCTGCGACTGATCTCAAGACGGTCCGCTGACTCTGACAACGACAGACCGCTTCCCAGAAGCCGCAGGATTTCCTTCTGCCTGGGAGAGAGTTGCGTAGCCTGCTCGTGGATAGAGTTCAGATCGGACACGTCGATGCACTCAAAGATTCTGTTGAATCTGCCCGCCAGCCGTCGGCGGTCATCGCAACATCCACAACTGCGTGCAAAGCCCGCCAGCGATTTCAGAGAATTGACGGTCGGATCGTCGAAAGCAACTGGCTTCAATCCTGGTTGCCATCCTGCGAATCGCCGGTGTTCTGCATTTCGTCATCCCACGCAGTGCGAATCTGCATCAGGCGGCGCTCGACCGTTCGGATGGACAGCTCAAGCAACTCCGCCGTTTCTGTCACGGTGTTACCCTCAAGTCGACACAACGCGATCTTTCGATGCTCTTCGCTGGGCAGCAGCTCGAGCAGCCGCGTCGTCTCTTCTTCGATCATGGCGATGGACATCGGAGACGGTGCCTCGCTGACGAAGTGATCGAATGCCCCTCCGGATGAATCCGGCGGTCCGATGGAATCACCACGGACCTTCCCGCCGCCACGTTTCAGAGCTTTTTCGCGATTGACGTAATCCGCCACCTTACGTCGCGTCATCACAACAATAAGTCGCCACATGCTTTCGCGATTCGAAAGATCGGGAAGCTTCCCTTGAACCGTGCTGAAATACAGGCTTTCGAACACGCTGGCGGCGACGTCTTCCTCGTCAGTCATGCGTCGCGCGGTGCCGCTCATCTGATTTCGCGCGATACGGGCGACAGACGCGAAGCAGTGTGCCCACAGCCCTCGAACGGACTCCTCGTCCCCTGCCTTCATTCCGCCGATGAATGCGGTGATTGAGCCCGTGTCGCTGTCGTCGTCTTCGGGAAAGCGGAACTCAATCAGTCCGCCGTCCCGCCCGAGGCGAATGCTGGTTCCATCCTCGATCAGCACATGCGTGACCGATTCATCGTCAATGTACGATCCGTTGGCCCCAGTCGACGAGTATTGCCACACACCGCCTTCGAAGAACACCGTCGCGTGAGACCGCGAGACACGCGGGTGGTCCATGACGATATCACACTCGGACAGGCGACCTATTCGCACCACGTCGCCCGGCTCGAGCACCCTGTACTGAACAGAGTCCCCGTCCATACCGATGACAATTTGAATGTGCAGGCGTTGGCCGGAGCTGTCGGGCATTGGAAATGGGCTACGTGACGGGACGGGGTGACTGAGTTCAACAGGACTGTGCTGTCGGGACACGAGAATCGTCAGGACATGGAAACCCGCAATGTGCGAGTGCCGCCAGAATGATTCAATTCTGGTCCCGATCACTCGCGGACCGCAAGTGTGGGGAATTCAGTCCCGATGTTCCAGGTGGCGCCTTGAATATGATCCAGCCCGCGCCTTGCTCACCGCGCGGCTCAACGCCCAGTAAGTGCCGGACGAAGAAGTCGCGGCGGCGACGTTTGCCGTAGGGCGACTCTCCCACTCCATGTCCGCCGCCGGGGACAACCAGCAGATCGAAATCCTTCTCTGCTTTGACCAGGGCAGCGACGACCTGCATGGTCGAGGCTGGATCGACATTGCGATCGACTTCGCCCACTGTCAGGAACAGTTTGCCGGAAAGCCGATGGGCGTTTGTGACATTCGACTGCTCCTCGTAGTGAGGTCCGATCGGCCAGCTCATCCACAGTTCGTTCCACCAGATCTTGTCCATGCGGTTGTCGTGACAGCCACAGTCGGACACCGCCACGGTGTAGAAGTCTCCGTGGGCCAGCAATGCCCGAGTGGAACTCTGCCCGCCCGCCGAACCGCCGTAAATACCGACGCCACGGCTCACATCCATGTATGGGTACATTTCGGCTGCCGCCCTCATCCATGGGATACGATCTGGAAAACCGGAATCGCCCAGGTTCTTCCAGCAGACGTCGTGGAATGCCTTCGACCGATTCGATGTCCCCATCCCGTCGATCTGCACGACGATGAAACCGATCTCCGCAATTTCCTGCGCCGAGAAGACCTCGGAGAATGACTTCGGGACGAACGATCCATGTGGCCCCGCGTAAATCTTCTCGATGACCGGGAAGATCTGTGACGGCCCCAGGGTCGTGGGCCGGAAAATTACGCCGTGAATGTCCGTTTCTCCGTCGCGACCTTTCGACACGAATCGTTCCGGAACTTGCCAGCCGGTTTCGAGCAGACGCGACCAGTCCGCCTTTTCCAGCTCACAGACCAGTTCACCCGTCTCGACGCTGCGAAGTTCGGTGACCGGCGGCAGGTCGACTCGCGAATATGTGTCGACGATGAAGCGTTTGTCTGGTGAGTACTCGATCGAATGCGTGCCGTCGCCGGCCGTGAGCATGGTCAAACCGCTGCCGTCGAAGTTAATACGACAGAAGTGGATGTAGTACGGATCCTGCTCCGGATAGATGCCGCTGGCCCGGAACCAGATCTGACGCTTGTCCGTGTCGACGCGTTCGACTCGCCGCACGACCCACTCACCTTGGGTGATCTGCTTCTTCACTTCCCCGCTAATCGAGTCGTACAGATACAGGTGATTCCAGCCGTCTCGCTCGGACATCCAGATCAGTTCGTGCGTGTCGTGAAGAAGACGGAAGAATTGTTTGTAGGCGTAATCAACGAATGTCTCACTCGCCTCATCGACAATCGTCGTCGCCTCGCCCGACTCTGCGTCGACTGAGATGACACGCAGTAGCTGGTGCCCGCGCTGGTTGTAGACGAAGTAAAACCGGCTCGAATCCGGAGCCCAGTGAATCTGAGGCGGCTGCAGCCAGGGATTCGGAAACAGCTCGTCACTGACGGAAACCTCCGTCTGCGTTTCTGCGTGAAACAGGTGAGGAAACGATTGCGGGATTTCATCTCCCGGTTTCAGGTAATCATGCGAATGGAGCTTCGGCTGAAGCTGATCGTCGGGAGCAGATTCGATGAAGCTCACGGTGTGTTCCTCGCCGGCTCGCGTCTTCAACGCAACGATCCTTTTCGAATCCGGCGACCACGACACGTGATTGTGTTGATACCGATTCCCCTGCGTACCGCGACTGCCAAGCATCACACCCTTCGCATCCGGGCCGTCGAGCCGCAGACTGTGATCGCTCACAAACGCTCGCCACTTCCCATCCGGAGACCGTCGTCCCTCGGGTTGTTTATCACGGCCGTTCTTATCGGCTCCCTGCGGCGGCTTGACTCGTGCGTCCGGTCGCTCGACTTCCCGTTCTTTGTTGTCAGGGTCGAGCTTCGTGAACTTCTCCGAGGTGCGATCGAATTCCCAGGTGGCGGACTTCGTGCGGATCAGAATGCAGTTGCAGCCGGCCGCCAGGTCGAGCTCGGTAACCGGCAACGCATCTGGCTGCACTTCCTTGCCAGAATCTTTTGCGAGGGCTTTCGCGAATTCGTCGTGGTCGAATGCAGCATCACGTGATCCGGCTGCGGCATCGACCAGCACAAACTCGTGCGTTTCCGGCCCGGTCGCGACCTTGTACCAGAAGCGATTTCCGTCACTGTCCCAGTGCGGTTTGACAGTCTTTCGAAACACGGTGTTGCGGGTCGATTGACGGAGCTTGTCGGCACGGTCGTAATCGGCCTGAGTGCCCTGGGCGATGAGCAGTCGTGTGTTCGTTACCAGCAGTAGAACCGCCATTGCGGTTGTCGTTCGAAGCATGGTGTATTTCGTTCCGTGACTGTGTGACGTTGGAGTCTCGCAATTGGGCGACAGGTGCCGCCGAGTACAACATACCGCCTGAACGCAGAACTCCGACAGCCACGGAACGACGACTCAACTCTCGTCTGTCTCCTTCGCGACCTCGTTCCAGAACATGAATTCGCCGTCTGACGCGTCGAGCGCCGCCATCCCAGGATTCCACAGATTTTCGTTGTCGGAACCGTTGAGGTAGATGTCGTTCGCAGCGACGGCTCCGTTGAGTCCACTGGTGATGTGCCACTGGCTCTGCGCAATAGTGTCCGGGAAAATATTCACACAATGTTAACTTGCGCGATTTGGGTTGTTGAATTACAAGCCTTGCATGTCACGCAGAAAGGAAAACATTTGCGGCAACGAGAAGTCTCGTGCCGCCTTGAG
>CAUZFZ010000139.1:0-29295 GCA_963579025.1 Planctomycetota bacterium
CGCTGGCGCATCGGAAACTAAAAAGCATGTCCAACGATCCAGGTTTGATCCGCGGATTGTACTTCCGATCCTATGTTGCAGATTTTTTCAGATGAGCCATACGTCAGCATAACCACCGCCACGTAAAGGGATCACGCCCCAAGCCGGTCGCGAGGTCAAGCATTTTGCCTGGGAACTCTACAACGTGAAAACCGACCGCGCGGAATTGCAGAACGTCGCCGACAAGAACCCCAGGAAGGTCGAGGAGTTGCTCGCCAAATGGGAAAAATGGGCGGTGCGTGCCAAAGTCCAACCGTGGCCCTATAAAACGAAATGAGTGATTTCATGCGAGTCTCAGTGACAGGTGGGTCGCCTGCTCGACGCTAAACAAGCCACCCGCGTGCCGCTGATCGTTGTCGCGCCGGGTATGACCCAGGCGGGCTCGGCCTGTTCGCAGCCCGTCAGCTTACTGGTCGTCTATCCGACCCTGATCGAATTGTGATGGCAGACCTGCGGCTACCTGGAGACGTGGAAGGGCACCGCGGACAGCACGGGCAAACAACAGACCGGCTACTTGCTTTTCCGCACCAAGCGCTATGAACAAGCCATCGTTCGTTAGAATTCGCGAACGGCTTACGTTGGCGAGCGAAACAGCAGCCGCTCCTGCAGCAAGCAATGTCAACAGTCCGTCCAGCGGCAGCAGAACTTGTGAAGCGATACGGCTAAATGCGATTGCAAGAACTGCAGCGACAATGAGCACGCGTGCCATGAAGGCAGCGCCGATCGTCCACCGGCGCGCGGCACGGACGAAAGCCTAGCTCCAGTCTCCTGTCGAACCGTGGTGCTGCGGGGCCGTTGTGATGTGCGACGACGATCGAAAACGGATTCAGCGATGGTTAAGTGATTTTGTCGGCCGTCCCGTGGAGTCTGTGCAGCATCTGCCGCTCAACTATCGATGGGAATTCACTCGTCGGCACCCGTACTACCAGATGTTCTGGCACGTTACTGAGCGCAACGATGACTCCGACGCCGATGAAGAACCAGAAGCCCGATTCCAGCGTGACATGGCGGAGTTAATCCTCGCGCTGGTCAATGTCAGTGGCGCTGCCATAGCTCCGGATACAGAGTGGGACAATCTCAGTCCCGACGACCGCTGGCAAATCTGGAGTGAGGGAGCCCTGAGCAGAATCCAGTTGAAGGGACTGGTCGCCACATTGATTGGCACGCTCTCGCGCGACGCGCTGAGGAGCGTTTCCGCATTGTTGTGGCAGGCATCACAGATAGAAGACGGGGACACGGCTGCGGAGTACCGGCTGCTTAGATCAGTTGTTCATGGTGAATTTCCAGACTTCGAGGGCTACCTGCCGGACTTGATCGTCACTGTTTCTCCGTCAGCTTCCGAAACGGCCATTTCGCGGGTCCTGTCGCAGGTCGTGCGCGAGTACAGGCGAGATCACCACATCGCTACGACTCGTCTACGTGTTGCCCAGTTCGATAGTTACCTGAGAGCCTGGGATTTGCGTGAAGGCTGGGAATCAGGTTCGTACCACCGGGATCGTGAGCGTCTGCTTCGTGATATTGCGGCGGAAATCGGATTGCCCGACGCGACGATCTGCGACCGCTACAAGGCCGCCTTTCGTCTGATTACCGGGCACGATTACTCACCAGAATGCTGGTGGCAGATCGTCGGCCGCTTCAAGGCTGCAGGGCTGCTTGGCGACGGAAACGCGCCGATTTCCCGCCGTGCCGGTCGGACACGAAGTGTCGCCGGCCATTCGGAGTCGGGATTTACGTCCGAGGGCAACTTCCTGGAAGCACTTTTCCCAGGCGTTGACGATGTTGAACTCGACGTGATGAGTGACGAACTGTTCGAAGCACTTCGAACTGAGACATCCACTACCGACATCATCAAGCAGTTCGCACTCGAGCAGACTGCACTACCTGCCATCGAGTCGCTCCGGGCTCTCCTCAAGGAGTCCGTCTGAGTCGCCGGCTCGCAGTTCAGGTTTGCTCCTCGCGAGTTGTCGTCCCGCGCCATCCTGGGAGACAGCTTCGCAGCCTCCGAAATAACGTCGGCCTTATCTCGGAACTCGAAGAATCGGGGGGAACCCCGAACTCGACTTCTGAGCACAGGGAACGACGGGATGGTTGTAGAACGGACTGAGGAACCTGATCGACAGCTTCTGACGATCACCGAATTGAGCGAGCGATCTCGCTTGTCAGTCACACAGCTTCGCCGGCTGGTGAAAGCCGGACGGATTCCCTTTCTCCAGCCCGGCGGTCGCGGCGGCAAGCTGCTGTTCCGACTGGACACTTTGCTCGCTGCGAACGAGCCCCCCAAATCACCGCATTCAGAACCGAAGGTCCCGCCGCACTGCGGACGGAAGCCGGACTGGATGCAGCCCTGACCACCGCTTTCATGGAGCCACTGATGCCCGCACGTAAGAAGCACGACCACATCAACTGCCAGTACTTCAAATGGCGACTCTTTCAACGAAACGGTGTCTGGTACGCGGACAGCCGCTTCGAACATCTCAATCTCGGAAAGCACTCGCTCGGGACACGTGACAAGAATGAAGCCGAGGCCAACCTCAGAAAGCTCGATTATCGGAAGGCGATCGAGCATGGACTGGCGAGAGACACCGGAGTCGACCCGGACAATCGGCTGGAGATTACGCGGGGCTGGGAGCTGTACCTCAAATGGTGCAAGCGTCCTGAAGTCATGGGCGGAGTTTGCGGGAGGACCTTTAAAAAGTACCGCCGAAGCAGCGAATTGCACCAGGAATTCTGTTCCGCAAACCGGATTCGGTTCTGGAACGACTTTGGGAAGGAAGACCTTGAATCTTACGGCAGAGAGCTGAGTCCGCGGTACGCCGATCGGTCCCTCTACTTTGAGTTGACTGAGATTAAGACCGTCATGAACTGGCTAATGGACGAGAAACTCCTTCCGCGCGAAGCAGGTTTCCGATTCCGCCTGTCAAAGCCGGACGGCAGTGACACTCACTGCTACCAGCGTCACGAAGTGCTCGCGATGCTCACTTTGTGTTCCGAGCAGCAAGACCTTGGATGGCTCAATAACATCATCCGAGTGCTGGCCTGCACCGGATTGAGAATCGGTGAACTTGCCGGCCTGAGATGGACTGACATCGACCTTGAGTCAAACACCATTCGTCTGACCGACGAGCGAGCCAGCAAGAAGAGATCAGACATGAGCACCGCTCGCCGAACCAAGGGTAAACGAGACCGAACAATCCCTTTGCATCCGGACATCAGACCGCTACTCGACACGCTACCTCGACGAAGTCACGGACGAGTCCTTACCGGACCGAAATGTGGAATGGTGAAACCTGACCGAGCGAGAGAGAAGTTTGTCGACCACATCATTGAAGCCCTCAAGACCCGCTTTCCAACGCCGAAAGGTGAATTAGGATTCGAGCACGCCCGCTTCCATTCGTTCAGGCACTTTTTCGTTTCGCAGGCATTCATTGCCGGGGCGACAGAAGCCGAGATCATGTCGTGGGTCGGGCACCGCGATTCCAAGACGGTTGCACTCTACCGGCATCTTGGAAACAAGGATGTGCAGCGGAAGATGCAACAAATCAACTTCATCAGGCCGGACATGAAACTGGATGGTCCAGAAGAAGCGGCCTGACTTTGGTGAAGAGATGCCCGTCAGCCCGGGCGCATCACGAACGGCGTTTGCAGATGACCCGCAACGTGCCTGTCACTCTTCTGATTGTCCCATTGAATGTCCCAATTGATTGGGACAATGAAAAACCGCCCCGCAAACCTCTTGTTTTCAAGGGTTTGCGAGGCGGTCGGGATTAAAGGCGGAGAGGGGGGGATTCGAACCCCCGGTACCGTTTCCGGTACACAGCATTTCCAGTGCTGCACAATCGGCCACTCTGTCACCTCTCCGAGTCGCGTCGCAATTCCGCTTGCGGTCGATCCACTCCCGTGGCCGAGCTGGCAGTCTTGTTCATGCTGTGGTCGGAAGTGAAAGGGCCGCTGCGATTTGTCGTCGCAGGGGAAGGGCTTTCACCTGGTGACTCAGCTCAAAGGACAATCTGCCGGATTGGATCGAATCCGCGTCAAACGCGAACATACCCCGGAACTGACTCCGAAGTGGGCGCATTCTGGCGACCTGACGCGATTGGATCAACGGCGAACAGTTGATCAATTCAGTCGCTCGTACCCGACCGCCCGCTCCACCAGTCGGGCTCGCGGAAGACCTGTTCGACGGGTAGCGAGAATCCCGCGAGAATCGAATCGCAGCCGGGTTCGCTCGTCCAGCCGGCAGTGCCGCCGAGCATGTCCGCGGACGAAAGCACGAGTGGCTCGGCCTGGCTGGTCTGGACCGTGATACTCTGTTGCTTGGGATCAACGACCCAGACCACAGTGACGCCACGTTCCAGGTATTGTTGAATCCGTCCGGGCACCAGACGTTTCCGGTCAGGAGTCGACGGAACTTCGACAACCAGCGCTGGACAGGATCCAGTAATCGTTTTGTCCATCTCGGCCCAGCCGTCACCAGCAACGAAGTAGCTGATTGGCGGGCAGCAGACGGTGTCCGGGCACCGACTCAGGATCAGGCCCAGTTCGAAGCAGGCATGGCCGGTGCGAGTTTGCTCGATCCAGTCGGCCAGGGCTTTCGAGAGGTTCAGAACGACCGTGCCGTGCGCGGTCTCGGGTGGGTGTAGCGAGACCGCCTCGCCACAAATGAGTTCTGACCATTGCCCCCCATCGGGCAGTTCATACCGGTGCTCTGCAAATTCTTCCGCGGTCATGCTGCGAGCGATCATCGGACGGCTGTTCCAGGTGAGATCGATCAAGGGTCAGGCAGACTGAATGACGAGACGCTGTTGCCAGCGCGCATGGTAAACCAGGAACGGGGTGGGGGTGTACCGGGAGAGTGGCAGTCGTTTCGAAGGCAGATCAGCCGAGAAACTCGCACAGGATGAGTGCGGACATTCGACGATCGCATCGCGCCCGCAAGGCGGTGGGCGGCACCCACCTGTAGCGCAGCAGTCCCCCGCGGAGCCGCCTCTCAGGTACAGTCGCCAGGAAACAGCTCGTGCGCGTGTCGCACGCGGCTGCAACGGTCCCTCGGGAGCGGAGCAGACGGCGTGGCAATCAGGCAGCGCAAGCTGCCCTCAAGCGATTACGACCACTACAACAGGCTGTCGTTCGCGAGCGGTCAGGCTCAGCGATCGTTAGATCGAACTCGAACAGCGGCCGGTCGCCGCGTCGACTTTTCCAGACGATGCATCTCCCAGGCGAAAATGCCCGAAGTGATGGCCTGGATGCCGATGTACATGAGAATCGCCGGGCCGTGCAGCAGCAGGCAGGCGACCGTCCAAGTGATCAGACCACCGACAAGCAGGAGAGCAAGGTGCGAGGTGGTTTTGCCGTTCATGGCAGATTCCGAAAGCAGAAGGAACATGGATGCACGCAGGACGTGCTTGTAGACGACTGGTCACGAGACCGCTGCCACATCTGGCGTTTGCAACCAGATCCAGCAACGAGTCCATAGCGGGATGACATTGCCCCCCAGAGGCGGGCGAGTTTCTGTTTCCACCGCAATGTTCGAGCCAAGGCCGAGGAGATCACGCGAAGTGATCTCGATTCGTCACATGGTTCGTACCGGGCAGCGGTGAAACTTAGGGCGAGAATTGGCACGTGGTGTGGATGTGGGGTGGGATTCCCGCCAGTCCGTTGGTTGAAGTATCGACCGACGGGAAGGAACGGGTTTGTCCGAATCGGGATAGTTGGTTGGGGAATTACTGATTTTTCTTCAGGCGGGCCTGGGTGGAGAGGAGCGACTGCATCCGTGAGTCACCGTTGTTTCAGGCCGTGTTGCCGGTGGGGCGCGAATAAGACAAACAGTCGCGATTCATGGCAACCCATTCGTGAGCCAATTTGACCGTCGTTTTCGAGAAAACAGCAAACTCTTTCGTAACCGGTGCGATCGGAGCAGACGACAGGCTGGCCACCCTGTCGTGTGACTCCTCTTTGGGCCGAGCGATGACTCAATCAGCACTCTCGGCAACGAATCATCCGCAAACTTGCAGGGCAGACGTTTGCAGGCTGGATCGTCGCCGCGCCGATCTAAAATGACAGAGTCCGTCTGCAGTCACCTCACGCATGCGATTACGGCCGGATACGCCCAACCCCCACTCTCCAGCAGGTCCCGTCTGATCGTGGAAGCGCGACCCCTGAGATTCATTCGAAACCTCGGACGCATGCGACAGATCGTCAGCGTGCTGTTTAATCATGGATTCGGAGATCTCGTCGAACGGCTGCAGATCGGCGGATACGTGCGGTGGGGCCGCCGCGTCCTGCTGAAACGCCGCGAGCCTCAATCGCCGCTGTCGCGGGCTCAACGGATTCGCCTGGCACTTGAGAGCCTTGGCCCGACGTTCATCAAATTTGGTCAAGTTGTGAGCACCCGTCCGGACCTCGTGCCGGCCGATGTGACCGAAGAACTGAAGGAGTTGCGGGAAAATGTCCCCCCGTTTCCGTCCGAGAAGGCCCGGGAACTCGTCGAATGGGAACTTGGTCAGACGTTGGGCGCCGCGTTCGCGGATTTCGATAAGGAGCCGCTGGCCGCCGGTTCGCTGGCTCAAGTCCATCGAGCCCGACACGCCGATGGGTCGCTATTGGCCGTCAAAGTGCTGCGTCCGGACATCCGAGCGGAAATCGAGCGTGACCTGTCGCTGATGCACGAGCTGGCCGTGCTGGTCGATCGGTACATCCCCGAGGCGCGCGTCTTCGACCCACTCGGCCTGGTGACCCACTTTTCACGCACGGTGCGTCGTGAGCTGAATCTGTCCCGCGAAGCGCGGACTCTGGAAGAGTTCGAACGACTGTTCCGACGCGACGCGACGCTGCACGTTCCGAAGGTTTACCGCGAGCAGTCGTCTGACGGCGTCCTGACCATGGAATTCATCGACGGCCTGCGAGTCGATGACCCGGAGCAGCTTGCCGCCGCCGGCATCGACACGAAGGCGTTGGCGGCGAACGGAGCCCGCATTTTCCTGCGACAGGCCTTCGAACTGGGCGTGTTTCACGGCGATCCGCATCCGGGCAACATGCGAGTCATGCCCGACGGTTCACTCTGCCTGCTCGATTACGGCATGATCGGCATGCTGGAAGAACCCACGCGCGACCTGCTGATCGATCTGCTGGTGGCGATCGTCAAACGCGATCCGACGAAGGCTGTACGAGTCGTCCAGAAAATCGGCCAGACAGATGAGGACGTCGACCTGCCACTGTTGCGTGCGGATGTGCGCGATTTCATCGAGACCTACTACAGCGTGGAACTCAGCCGGCTGAACATCGGCAACCTGCTGAATGATTTCATCACCGTCCTGATGACGCACGGAATTCGTATCCCCGGCGACCTGATGCTGCTGATCCGGGCACTGGTCTCTCTGGAGGGAGTCGGCCGCACGCTCGATCCGGAATTCAACCTGGCGGGTGTCCTGCAACCGTTCGTCGAATCAGCCATCAAACAGCGTTACAGCCCCGGACGAATCGCGTCGGATGTGGTCCACGAGCTGAAGACATTTGGCGAACTGGCCCATCAGGTTCCGAGGTCTCTCGGCCGGACGCTGGAGAAGCTCAGCAACGACGACCTGCGAATCCAGCTCGAGCACCGGCACATCGACCACCTGATCAACGAAGTGGACCGCTCCAGCAACCGCATCGTGATCAGCCTGATCCTGTCGGCCCTGATCGTGGCCTCCGCCCTGATCCTCCGCAGCGGAAACAACGAGTGGTGGCTCAGCGTCCCGGTCTATGTCGTCTCAAGCCTGCTCGGCATCTGGCTGATCTACGGAGTATTCCGCAGCGGCCGACTGTGACAACGAGGTCTTCACCGGTTGTGGCTGGGTCTCCCGACCCCACGACCTGCATGTTGTGGGCGGGTCTCCTGACCCGGCCACCTGCGTGACTGTAGGTCTCCCCGATTCCTGCCCAGTATTGGCGACCGAAGTCGCCGGGCTTCCGTCGCTCCATATGGTGGCACGGGTTAATCCTGACTCGTCATGTGGGTGAACTCGCTTGCTCGCAACCGAGGCGGTGAAGTCGTAAGAGGCTGCTGACGTCTCTCACAAGCTACTCTCTGGGAGCCGTCCGGACACTTGTGGTAAAGCGCCGAGTCGAATACGCGTGTAGCTGTAAAATTAAGAGTCGGAGCTTCCGAAAAACACGAGGTGTTGCGATGCGTCTGTTTCTCAGTTGGTCAGGAGACCTTAGCCATAGGGTCGCAAAAGCGTTTGCTGAGTGGATTCCCGATGTCATCAACGCAATAGAACCATGGCTTTCGTCTGCACACATCGAAGCGGGTTCTGCATGGAATTCCGAACTACAAAACCAGTTGCGTTGTTGTGAATTCGGTGTTTTCTTTGTCACGGCCAGGAACGATCAGTCACCCTGGCTCCAGTTTGAGTTTGGGGCACTCGCGTCGCGGCTTGAGAATACGTCCGTATGTCCGTACCTCGTCGACATTAGATCGGCACAGCTCCCTGCCGGTCCGCTTACACAATTCCAGACCACACAGTCTGACAAGACTGGAACGTGGAGTCTCATCACTGCTCTCAATCGAAAGCTCGGTGACTCGGCTCTTCGCGAAGATCGGCTCCAACGGATGTTTGATCGGTTGTGGCCAGATCTGTGTAAGGCGATTGCAGATGCAATCGAGCAAGATGGTGACGAGGATCCGCCAGCTCGCAGCGAGTCGTCAATGATCGAAGAGACTCTCTTGTTAACCAGGCGACTCAATCACCGACTCGATTTGAAGACATGGAGCCTACGACACACCGGACCTGAAGGGGCCCTGCTGATCGACGCGTCCCACGTACAACCCGATGAACCAATCAGTGTGGGTGCCGACGATAATCCTGACACATCACATTCGTCCGACTCCCTTCACGGCAAGGCTGACGTCACGGCCTCGGCACCGGCAGACGACGTTGCCACATTAGAGGAAATCCCTGCAGTCAATACAGGTAGCAGTACAAAGCAGGCTGACAGTGAGTCTGCGGAGGAGCGAGATTCGTCTGACGATGACCATTTCCAGCAAGCACTTCCACTTTCATTTGACGCAATGAGAGCGCAATTCAACGCTGATGACGACAGTTTCAGTGAAACCGTCCAGTCGGATCCAGACGCCTTAGCCGGTGACGAAGACGGTTACGCTCAGACTGTGCGGTCGGACGCCGATCCGGCCGGCTTCATGCAGACACTGGCAGACAGTGACTTGATGGCTGGCGACCAGCAGACGATGGCCGATGCATGGGGAAGCGACAGCTTGGATGCTACGGCCGGGGCTCGCAAGCAGAAGGCAAAGACGGGAATAGATTCACTGGTCATCAGCGAACGCCCACTGAGTACGCGGCGAACCAGGGAATACAACAAAGGTCGTCGGCCACCAGAACCGGATAAACCGGAATACGAGCTACTGAAAAAACTTGGTGAAGGTGGCATGGGCGTCGTGTATACGGCGCGACAAACGTCGATCAATCGCGAAGTTGCTTTGAAAATGCTCAAGGCAAAGACCGCGAAAGACAAAGAGCAGCAATGCAAGTTTCTGAGCGAAGCCGTGGTCACCGGCGACCTTTCGCACCCGAACATCGTCCCGATTTACGACGTCGGTCGTGGGCCGGATCAGACGCTGTTCTACGCGATGAAGAAGGTCGAAGGTCTGCCGTGGCAGGACGTGCTCAAGGAAGAGTTCGAGTGTCTGGCGTTCGAAACACTGGACGAACTGGGGGTCAGTCAGCGTGATCTGCGGAAAGTCCGCAAGGGCGACAAGCAGCTTGAAGACTGCGAATGGTACGAACATGGTCGGTCGTGGGCATTGCCCTACCTGTTCCCGGACTGCTCGCCCAGTCAGTTGAAGCGGATGGTGGATGCGAACCAGAACATTCGCCAGGTCATGGAAGAAATGAACATTGAAGCTCCCACGGAACCGCACATCTACCTCGTCCGTCTAGAGATGCGCAGTGCCTATCGGGAAAAGCAGCTCGACATTCTGTCACGCTGTGCAGACGCAATTGCGTTTGCTCACTCTCGCGGTGTGATTCATCGCGACCTGAAACCTGAAAACATCATGCTGGGCGCGTTTAACGAAGTCCTGGTCGTGGATTGGGGACTGGCGTATTCGACGAAGGACTTTCGAAAGTCATCGAGCGTTACCGAGACCACCAGCATGGGTGGCACGCCGGCGTACATGGCGCCGGAGATGGCCACAGGCCCGATCTCCAGGATTGGTCCCGCGAGTGATATCTATCTGCTGGGCGCGATTTTGTTTGAAGTCATTTCAGGTCGACCGCCGCACGCCGGCAAGAACGCCATGAAATGCCTGATGTCCGCAGCTAAGAACCTGATTCGCGAAGTCGATCAGGAAGAAGTTGAACGTAACGATCCCAGCGGCGAGCTGATGGAGATCGCTCTGAAGTCGATGGCGACGAACCCGGAGGATCGCTATCAGAGCGTGGACGAAATGCAGGCGGCGCTGCGCGAGCACGATTCACATGCGGAAATTGTGACGCTGACCGCGGCTGCATTTGAGCACCTTGAGGACGCGAAAGTGTCTCAAACTTACGATCAGTTCTTACGGGCCCGATTTGGTTTCGAGCAGGTCATTGAAATGTGGGGCGTGAACCTCTATGCAGAAAACGGCCTGCTGGAAACACAGTTGGAATTCGCGAAGTGTGCGAAGAAGCGTGGCGACTTTGACCTGGGGCTGAGCCTGCTGGATGTCAGCGTCCCCGAGCATAAGTTGGTTTACGACGAACTGCAGTCGGCACAGGACACATTCCGCGATGGTGAGCACAAGCCCTCGTCCAAATGGTGGCGCCGCTAGATTGCTGACCATATGCAGCCAGCTCAGCCCGTATTTTTGCGTGAAGCTCAGGACTACGAGAGATTCAGCCGGGCGAAATTCGGCTTTAAAGAGTCACTCCGGTAGTGGCCTGATCCCGTTCATCCGCAACGTCGCCCGGGCTGGAGATCAAGTGCGATCAGTTGTTGCGAGTCGCGCACGACGTGTTTCCCGCACGATTGAAATTCGCGGTGAAAGACGGGGCGGAAGACGTAGACAGAGATTACAGGGTGTAGAGTCACGTGGCCGACGCCGCACCGTGAGGTCGGCAGACGGACAATGCAGAGAGGTATCGTCGGAGTGACGTTGATACAAGACGACGTTAAGCGACCACATAGCAGAAGAGACTGCAAGGAAAACAACACTATGAGTGACCGCTGGATTGCCGAGCGGATGCATCGGATTGATGCGTCGGGGATTCGCAAGGTGTTCGACCTTGCGGCCAATATGACTGAACCGATCAACCTGAGTATCGGGCAGCCTCACTTTGATACGCCGGACGAAATCAAAGAGTCGCTTTTCGAAGCCGTCCGTGAAGGCAGGAACGCTTACAGCCAGACCCAGGGCATTGCTCCGCTGCGGGAACGACTGCAACAGCGGGTGGACGATCAACTTGGCCACGACGACCGTCAGGTCTTCGTTTCCAGTGGGACCAGTGGCGGTCTGATGCTGGCACTCAGCACGCTGGTGAATCCCGGCGACGAAGTGATCGTGTTCGATCCTTACTTCGTGATGTACGGGCACTTGACTGCGATGTCCGGTGGCAAAGTCGTGCTGATCGACACGTATCCGGACTTCTCCATCGACCTGGATCGGGTGCGCGATGCCATCACGGATCGCACGAAAGTGATTCTGTTCAACAGCCCGGCGAATCCCACCGGGGCGGTGGCGACCGAAGAGGAAATGCGGGGCCTCGCCGAACTGGCCGCGGAGAAAGATGTCGCTCTGATCAGCGACGAGATCTACCGCTCGTTCTGCTACGACGGACCGTTCGTCAGTCCGGCGAAATGGAATGATCAGACGATCGTGATTGATGGATTCAGCAAATCGCATTCACTGACCGGCTGGCGACTGGGTTTCGTCCACGGCCCCGCTCACGTGATGCAGCAGATGATCAAGCTGCAGCAGTTCACATTTGTGTGTGCTCCGCATCCGGTGCAATGGGCCGGACTCTCAGCACTGGATTACGACATCTCGTCACGAGTCAACGAGTATCGTGAGAAACGGGACTTCATGGTGCGGGAGCTGAGTGACGACTTCGACATCGCGGGCGCTGGTGGCGCCTTCTATCTGTTCCTCAAAGCTCCATGGGGCACCGGAACGGAATTCGTGAAGGCCGCGATCGAGAATAACCTGCTGATCATTCCGGGCAACGTCTTCAGCAGCCAGGACACACACTTTCGACTCTCGTACGCAGCCGAGAACGACACGCTGGAACGTGGTGTTGAGGTTCTGAAGCGGTTGGCGCGGAACGCGCAGTGAATGTTTTGAAGTTGCATAGTCGTGAGTCGCGAAGCGACGGCAGCACGTAGCCGTAGCCCGATTTCTCCGAAATCGGGACCAGACGACATCGCAGCCTGCCGACACATCGACCGCCGCTCAGTCTTGCCAGGTCCAGGGCAGCGGATTTCGGAGAAATCCGCCTACGGCTCAGCTCCGGACCAGTGCACAGCCTCGGCAGGCGTCAGCCGTACTCCCGGAAAAGCTATAAGTGGCGGCAGCAGGCATGATTGCTGTCGCCGCTTCGCGGCTTGGTCTCTTCCGCCCCTTTTTCTGCGGGCTTACGCCCACAGCTATGTGCTGCCGTCGCTTCGCGACTCCAAAGTGTGCAACTTCAAAACCCACGCCTTGGCGAGTGTGGCTAACGGCAACTCTCATTTGCCGCCTGCCTTCAGAAACCGATCAATGAACTGGTACGCTTGCTCTCGTGCATCGGGCGGGAAGTCATGAGGCGTGTCCGGGTAGACCGCCTGCAGATGATCGGAGTGCTCGAAGAGTTCGTAAATCGGGCGAGCCGTCGCGATTGATTCACGCACTCCAGTGACATCAAAGTCCCGGTCGTGGATCGCGGCACAGGCCATGAATGGTCGCGGAGCGAACGTCGCGATGATCTCTGGAAAATCAAACGGCAGTCGGTCAACGTCGTTGTCGAAGATCGACGCGATGCGCGGCATGTATCGCCAGCCGGTCCAGCTCGGCACGTCGTCGCGTTGGAATCCCGTGAAACCGCAACTCGATACGATGACCTTCAGACGCGGCTCGAAGGCGGCTGTGAACATCGCGTTGTGCCCGCCCAGCGAGTGGCCAATAACACCGATGCGCTCTGGATCGACCATGGGTAATGACTGCAGTACATCGACTGCCCGCATGTTGTCTCGGATCGCCTTCATGGTCCCGCTGACGTACTCAGGGTTGTCCTTCAGGTGCCATTTCGATTCGCCAAGCGAGGGGTAATCGGGCGATAAAGTCACGTAACCGCGGCGAGTCAACTCCAGCGCGTAATGCATGTTGGGCGAGCCGGTCAGGCCGACCGGTTCATCTTTGCCACGGCGAGTCGTTTGATGAAGACACAGCACCGCGGGCCGTCTTACCTTCGACGTTGCTTCGTCCGCGGGACGAAGCAGCCACGCATTGATCTGGTTACCGTCGCTCATGAAGCTGAGTTTTCTGCGGACCACGTTTCCGTCCTGTGTTTCAGCAGTGGACGTCACTTCCAACGGTTGGATCGGCCACTGGGGCAAGCGTCCCATGACCCGCTCAAGACCTGCCATGATGTGTTGTCTGCGAATCGCCCAATCGTCGCGTGTGCGTATCAGTCGGGAGTGGCCGTCATCAGCAATCAATGTCGAGACGTCGTCGTGACGCTTATAGGCCGGGCCTTGCCGCCGCTGCAGACTCTGCGTGTGTTTGATTACAAATTCGAGGGCCTGCGTCGTGTCGGCGTAGTTGGTCTGATGCCCGCCGTTGGCCTGGTGCAGACTTAGCGTGTGCGGATTGTGAGTGCTGACTGACTTCAACAGTCGCAGTGTGCTGTCGGGTGGAACGGTGGTGTCCAGACCGCCGGTCGTCGCCGCGATCGGCATGGTGAAACGCTCCGGGAAGAACACGGCGCTGCGCTGATGGTACTCGTCAGGCACCTCGGACTTTGTTCCACCAAACGACTTGGAAATCGCGTCCTGAAACCGGCTGTAGTTCACCAGGTCGGCCGTCCCGTTCAGCGAAACAACTCCGTCGACCAGGCGCGGATGTCGTGCGGCGAGAGTCAGGGCACCCGTGCCGCCCATCGATCCGCCGCACACAATGACACGATCGACGGGAAACTCGGCGCGCAGGTTACGAATGATCTGCACAACGTCAGCTTCCGCCTTTGGGCCCATCCACGAGGTCCTGGCCCGGTAGTCCGGCGAAACCAGCAGCATCGTGTGAGCCGCGGCGACATCACGGACGGCCCGGCATTCATCGCGTGATTGCCTCACGAACTGCCAGCGATCGGAGCCGTGCCCGTGCAGGGCAACGAGCACTGATACCCAATCAGTCTTTTCGACGCTTTCCGGAATCACGACGACGTACTTCTGATCCGTCCCGTCGCACTCGGCTTTGAAAGTCCGATCTTCGGTGCGGTCGCCCGACGAGGACTCATCGGCGAGCAGCGTTCCCGCCACCATGGCCAGACCGACGCATGCGAGACCAATTGCAACAACGCACCGGAACTGTTTCCTCGAGTGATTCATGTGAGCACCGTACTTCCCACGAGAAACGCGGACATGATCATCAGCCAGACAATTCCCAACGTGTGCCAGAACCACGCGCAGAACGTGACGCCCCACGAGTATTCGTGGTCGTAGCGATCAGCGAAGGCGCGCAGCAGAATGAATGCGACGAACAGCAGCGCAACGACGAAATGCAGGGCATGCATGGCGACAAATGCGAAGGCACCGTTGCGCAGCCCGGTGACATCCGCCGATGATCGCTGGGCGATCAACAGGCACCACATGGCATAGGTCTGAATGGCGACGAATGTCGTGCCAAAGATGACCGAACGAACCAGTTGCTGACGGAAGAGTTGCTGACGTTCGATGCGGACAAACTGACATGCCCGATGCAACGTCCAGCTTCCGGCGGCCAGGCACGCGCTGCTCAACAGAAATGCCGACGGGAATATCAATTGCTCGGAGTCGCCCGTGAACGAACTCGTCCTGACCAGCAGCCATGCCGTTCCGCCGGCCAGCGCCAGCAGGGCGGACGAAAGGACAAAGAACACGAGGGCCAGGTTGCTCTGACGCTGCAGGAAACGATTCAAAGCAAACGGCGGTTCGGAAGTCTGCATGGCAGATTCTGTGGATGGCTTTTTCGCTTGACCCTGGATTCTGTATGCACGAAGCGTGCGCGTCTGGCAGGCATCCCGTCAATCCAGCAGAGTCGCCTGCTCCAGGATCTGTCGCGTCGGCAGATCGCATCATTTTCTGGATGAACCACTTGTTGATTAATCCCGGGATCGAGGGGCCTGATCTGGAACAGGCTCGCTTAGCACTCGCTCTCGTTGGGCAAACGCGATCTCCGTGGCGACCATCAGCGCCATCGCCCCGCCGCGGTCATCGCGACCGAGGATCGCTTTGCGGTCCAGGTAGTCGCGAAAGCTTTTCTGCTTACCCGTTCCCGTGCAGACATCAACCAGGTTCCCATCGGGACCGATGCGGCATTTGATCGACTCCCACGCGCGATCAATGGCCGGCTTGTACGTCTTTGCATTGAGCCATCCGCGTCGCAGCCCGCGTGTCAGAGCGAACGTCGTCATGCAGGTGACCGTAAATTCCCGGTAACTCTCGGGATGGTCGACGACCTGATGCCACATGCCCATTTCATCCTGGTGCTTGAGCATCGCTGCCATGTGATCCCGGTACATCTTCAGCATCTCGGCGCGATGCGGGCTGTCGGAGGGCAGGTCACTTAGACACAGTGCCAGTCCCAAAGCGGGAAACCCGTTTCCGCGACCCCATGCCGTTTCTGCAGGATCGAGTGGTGAATTCTGATGCAGCCCGTCCTTGCGCAGGTTGAGTTTCAACATGAATCGCAAATGTCGCAGCGCCATATCGAAGTACTTCGACTCGCCAGTGAGACGTCCTGTCTGGACCAGGATGGGTCCACCCATAAACACCGAATCACTCATCTCGACGTGATGTGGCATGGCTTCTCGCATCGCACCGGATTCATCAAACCCCAGATCAGCAACTGCCTGAGCCAACTTGATGTAACGAGGCTTCTTCGTGCGAGTTGCCAGCTCACCAAACACCAGGTGTCCGGACATGGTACTTCCACCAATCCGTTCGCCCATGGTCGGTTTGGAAGCATCGAAGTAAGGCTGCACAATTCTCTCGACGTCGGCCAGGTGACTCTCTTCCTGGTTCAATTCACCAAGACGCAGCCGACCGATCAAAGCCAGCGCCGGGATGTAGGCCACCGAGTTCAGTTGATGACCGTAGACCTGACTGAGTTCTTCGGCGACCTGAATCGGTGTTCGTGCTTTGCGACGGAGCAGTTCGAGGCGCACGGCTGTGGGGGCACGATCCGCGCTGCAATTCAAGCCACGTCGGTCAAGGAATTCGCCTGCGGTCGCACCAACAACCTCGACAACATAGGAGAGCGGTCCGACTCCTGCTGGTGACGATTTTGGAATCGCGCTGATGAGACGCCCGTTCGCTTCGAGTGGCAGTTTCTGACGATCACATTGATCGAGATTCGATTCATAGACGGAATTGTCGTGTACCCAGCGCACCACAGCGCGCGGGCCGGGTTTCATCACGAGGACAGCATCTGGTCCGAGCATTCCGATCCAGCGCCACAGATAATGCGACTCGGGGTTCTTCGGATCGCTGTATGCCGTGCCGGTCGGCGGGAATCCTTCCTCAGGGATGCCTCCCGCTGAGTTCTTCGTGCCGAGTCCGAGAGCTGCACCATCCGGGTTGGCCACTGGAATCAAGCCGATGTCCAGGCACTTCCGAGTTTCCGCAAAGCGCTCCTCAGTGTGGTATGCCTTCCAGAACTTCAAGACGGACTCAATCGTGTCGGCCGAACTCTCGAACCCGGCAACGATCAGCATCCGGTGCTTCGGCGTTGCCAGGTCGAGCATGCCTTTGGTTAGCAGCACCGGGATTGGCCGGTTGTCTCGCGTGACACCGCAGGCCGTGACAATTGTTCCGGGAACGGTGGCCTCTTTGATCCAGTCCGGGTATTTCGCGGATTCGGGTTCAGCCAGCAGCGGCGACGCACAGATCCAGACAGCCGCACACAACACTAGTCGATCAGGAACCATTCGAGACCACCTCCGGTTTGAGCACAACGAATCCAAGTTCCGGAATCCTGGGAGCTTTTCGAAAGCGAGGGAAGCTACCCGGGCATGACTCATGGATCGGCATGGTTGGATTCACGAAAGTCACCTGGCATACTCAGTATCAACAACTGTTGATGTATCAACCGTGAGGGTCTGGCATGTCATCGATTTCGGAAAGCATTGGGCGACTGATTGCCACGGCACGCAAGCTCCGGCAGGCGGCCGACGAACTGGGCAATGTGGATCTGAAGTCGCAGATCATCGACGAAATCAGCACGCTGCAGGAGATTCGTGAAGAACTATCGGAAGAAGGCGGGTCTCACGTCCTGTCGAGTACGGATCTTGCCGCTGTGGTCAAAGCTGCCGCGAGCGTGAAAGTCGAAGAGCCCGCGGCAGAGAAAGCGCCGCAGGAGTCCGGTCAACTGATGCTGAAAGAAGCCAAATTTGCGGTCATTGCGCCGTCAGATGACGGCGAGACATATGGGATTGGCGCAGACTCGAAAGACGAAGCCGTTGACACGTCGACGGATGATGGCGAATCAGATGCGTCGGACGACGAAGTGGAAACGGTGGCCGTTGCCGTTGCTCGGCCAGCAGAGGATAAGAATCAACAGAAGAAGAAAGCCGAAGCAGGGCCGGAGCCGGAAGCGAAGGCGACGAAGGAACCGACCAAACCGAAACTGACTCCCGAACAGCGCGCGATGGTTGAGATGCGAATCGCGGATCTCGAACCGCTGCAACTCAATGCTCAGCGACGGCTGGAGAGCGTGCTGACTCCGGAACAGAAACAGATCAAGGCGCAGGCGACGAAAGCCGGGCGAGAAGCAGGGAAGTCAGGGCACGAGCTGCAGCTTTACGTGCATAAGGCCATGAAGACGACGCCCGAGCAACGACACCAGATTTCCGCGGCCAGGAAGGACCTGCAGCGCATTCGCGACGCGATCGAAAAAGAACGCGCGGTCCTGGGCTCGGACGATGAGGCTTGAGTTCAACGCCAGAGCGTCCCGCTGGTTTGGATTCAACGACCGTACGGTTAACATGCCGCACCCATTCACAGCTCGCGCTTCGCGCATGACATAGATCAGCTCACCTTGTCGCAACACTTGCGACACACACTCTCTCAGCTCACGCAGTTTGGTCGACAGTCGCAATGGAAACTTCGCCCCGCTCCGTCAACGTTTCGCGCGTTGCTAAAGAACTGTCTTTGCGCGAAGGTCAGGTCAGCAGCGTCATCGCATTGCTGGACGACGACAACACCGTTCCCTTCATCACGCGGTACCGTAAAGAGCAGACGGGCAACCTGGACGAAGAACAGATCCGAGGAATCCAGAAGCGTGTCCAGAGCATGCGGCAGCTTGCTGAGAAAGCTGAAACGGTTCTGCGGCTGATTGAGTCTCAGGGCCAGCTGACGCCCGAGCTGCGGCAGCAGATTGAAGCTGCAGAAACGCTGAAGCGAATCGACGACCTGTACCTTCCGTTTCGCCGCAAGCGTCAGTCACGTGCCGGCGCCGCTCGCGAACGTGGGCTCGAACCGCTCGCCGACCTGATCTGGAATCGCGACAGTGAGCCGACCAATCTCAGTGCGGCGGCTGCGTCGTTCGTGGATGCGGAGAAGGACGTTGCGGACGTAGACGCGGCGCTACAGGGGGCTGCCGACATCCTGGCCGAACGGATCAGCGAAGACGTGACCGTGCGGGATCTCTCACGCAAAATCGCATGGCGCACGGGAAAACTCAGCGTCAATGCCGCCAAAGCGAAGAAGGAAGTCGGTACCGAGTTTCGGAACTATTTTGATTACTCCGAGCCCGTGTGGAAGATTCCTCCGCACCGTTGCCTCGCGTTGAATCGTGGTGAGAAAGAAGGAGCGCTGCGCATTCGCTTCGAATGGCAACGCGACCTGGCGGCCAATCACTGTGGAGAACACTGGGACCTGGCGACACATCCTCGCGAACAGTTTGTCCGCAACTGCGTGCGTGACGCGCTGGATCGCCTGATGCATCCCAGCATCGATCGGGAAGTCCGCCGTGAATTGACCGAACAGGCTGAAGAGCAGGCCATCGGCGTGTTCGCTAAAAATCTGCGCAGTCTGTTGTTGCAGCCACCCCTGCGTGACCAGCGCGTGCTGGCGATCGACCCTGGCTTTCGAACCGGGTGCAAAGTCGCGGTCCTGGATGAGTACGGTCACTGTCTCTTACCGGACGTTGTGTATGTCACCGGCTCGGCCGAGAAACGTGCAGCAGCCATCGAAAAACTTGCCGGCCTGCTGCGGGAGCATTCGTGCAACCTGATCGTGATCGGTAACGGAACCGCATGCCGGGAGACCGAAGAACTCGTCAGCGAACTGATCGCCGAACAATTCCCCGAGTGTCGCTATCTGATCGTGAACGAAGCAGGGGCAAGTGTTTACTCGGCCAGCGAAGTGGCACGCGAGGAATTTCCCGATTTCGACGCGACTGTCCGTGGCACGATTTCGATTGGACGGAGATTGCAGGACCCGCTCAGCGAACTCGTGAAAATCGACCCGCAGCACATTGGTGTCGGCATGTACCAGCACGACATGACACCGCGTGTCCTGAAAGATTCGCTCGACGGAGTGGTGGAATCGTGCGTGAACTATGTGGGAGTGGACCTCAACACCGCGAGTGCCTCGCTGCTGCGATATGTCTCGGGATTGAATCAGCTCATCGCCCGACGCGTCGTCGAGTGGCGCGATCAGAATGGACGCTTCACCAGCCGGTCGCAACTTCGCGACGTACCCGGTATCGGAGACGCAACGTTCACGCAGGCGGCCGGGTTCCTGAAAATCAGCGGCGGAGATGAACCGCTTGATGTCACGTGGATTCATCCGGAGAGTTATGCGGCGACCCTCAAACTTCTGGAGCGTTTGTCTGTTTCTCCGGCTGAGTTGATCGCTCCGAACGGTCATCTCGAGGAACTGCGGAAGAAGCTCGACGGCCTGAACCTGAAGGAACTGGCGAACGAACTGGCCGTGGGACATCCCACGCTGCGAGACATCGTGGATGCGCTTAAACGCCCCGGGCGGGATCCCCGCACTGATCTGCCCGGTCCCGTGTTCCGAAAGGGAGTCCTCAAGCTGGAGGACCTGGAGGCGAGCATGGAATTGACCGGGCCAATCCTGAACGTCGTCGACTTTGGCGCGTTCGTCGATATCGGTTTGAAGGACAGCGGCCTGGTCCATGTCAGCCAGATGGCGAACCGCTTTGTGAGCAGCCCGCACGAAGTCGTGTCGGTCGGTGACATCGTGTCCGTCTGGGTTCAATCCGTGGACCTGGAACGCCGGCGTGTCGGTCTCACGATGTTGAAGCCCGGTGGAGGAAGTCCCGCCAAAAGGAAACGCAAGCGGCGACGGAAGAATCGGGCGACCGGCCAGGCAACTGAAAAGTCGGCGGACCAGTCGACACAGCCGGCAACTGAGCAGTCGGTCGAACCAGTAGCGGAGCAGCCTGCAGAGCAGTCGGCCAAACCAGTGACGGCGGAAGCTGCCGAGCAGTTGAGTGAACCAGTAACAGAGCAAGTGGCAGACCAGTCGGCCGAATCGTCGATCGAGCACGCCACAGAGCCGGTGGGCGAACCAGTGGCACAGCAGGCGACAGAGCCGACAGTGGAACCAGTGGCGGAGCAGCCTGCAGAGCAGCCTGCCAAACCAGTGACGGCGGAAGCTGCCGAGCAGTTGAGTGAATCAGCAACGGAGCAAGTGGTAGACCAGTCGGCCGAATCATCGATCGAACACGCCACAGAGCAGGTGACCGAACCAGTTGCGCAGGAAACTTCCGAGCAGGCAGCGGAACCAGTAGCGGAACAGCCTGCAGAGCAGACAACCGAACAAGCGTGACGAGACATGGCACGTCAGATTCGATTGTTCGTCGGAATCCCGATTTTCCGTCAATTGCTGGAATCGACCAGTGATTCACCCGGGGGAACAGCGAGCAGCAGCGTGAGTACTGTTTTGTCGCAGCTTCGCTCATACGGTTGGCCTGTGAAGACAGTTGCGATCGACACTTTGCACGTGACGCTCAAGTTTGTTGGAGAAGTTGATGCCGAACGTGTGCCGGGCATCGCGCAAGTCGTCGAGCAGGTGGCTGCGACCGAGTCTGTGTTTGAGTTGCAGTTGGATGGACTCGGCGCGTTCCCAAATCGAGAACGTCCATCCGTCATCTGGGTTGGGCTGAGGAATGCGGCGGCATGCTCACGTATGGCAGCAGCACTGGAATCGCAGCTTGTTGAATGCGGAATACCGGCGGACGAGCGTGCATTTCGGCCGCACCTCACACTGGCGAGAATCAAAGGGCGACCCCCAGGTCGGCTGTTTGATCTGCTCGCCGCCGAACACGTGACATCGTTCGGTGCTGAGGTAGTCCAGTCGCTCCACTTAATTCAATCTGAACTGAATCCGGACGGGCCGAGATATACGACGCTCGTTTCGGCAAGGCTCTCGGGCCACCCACACTGATCCTGTCCTTTCAATTCCAAATGAGTCATCAGAATCCATGCCGGTTTGCCTGTTCGACATCGACGGAACTTTGCTCAGCAGTGGCGGTGCCGGCCAGGCTGCGATGGAGCATGCACTTGAACTCGTCTTCGAAATCACCGGCCCGACCGAAGGCATCTCGTACGCCGGCCGAACCGATCGAGCAATAACGGCTGACATGCTTCGTTATCACAACGTCGTAGCAGAAGACGACGTCGTGTCGAGGTTCATGGAAGCCTACCTGGCCAGGTTACCGCACGAACTCGAACGGCGACCAGGTCTGATTCTTCCTGGCGTTGCTGAGTTACTCGCTGAACTCAGTCGGCATCCCGAGATGACTCTCGCATTGCTGACGGGCAATTTTCGGCGCGGTGCCGAGGTGAAGCTGACACACTACGGGCTGATGGACTACTTCCAGTTTGGCGGATTTGGGGACCATCATCGTGACCGTGATGATGTCGCTCGTCAGGCGGCTGACGAGGTGCGTTCCTCGCTGGGCCCTGACGCGGCTGATGAACTGTGGGTGATTGGTGACACTCCTGCCGACGTGCAATGCGGTCGAGCCATTGGAGCCGTGACGGTGGCCGTCGCAACAGGCGTCTTCTCTGCCGACGAACTGGAAGACGCGGCTCCCGATCATTTGTTTGACGACTTCTCTGATGTCGCACGTGTCCTGAAGATTCTGGTTGGTCCAGTTGCGGACTAGAACATTTTCAGAATTGGTCTTCAGGTGTGAGCCGTGACGCGTAAGCGGCCGGGCGGAGAAATTCCCGAGGCCTTACGGCCAGCGGCTCATCGCTGCACTGCAATCCAACTCTGAAAATGCTCTGACGTCGTATCGGCTTCGACGGCCAAAGTATGACCCGGGATTGCAGACTCTGTGTGCGCACAAGAAAACCCGACTCCCTGAAATGGAAGCCGGGTTTGATGCGTGTGTCGCTGAGCCCGCCAGTGATTCGTTACGTCATGGCTGCGGCTGTTGTCTCCGCCGGAAGCGGATTCACTGCTGCCGCATCATGTGGAGCTGATTCATCATCTGCCCACGGAGCTTTCGAAGCAGCGACGGCAGCTCTGGACAGCGATGTCTGAACTCGCAACTGCAGGTCGAACGTCTCGTCGTGATTCGCATCATCGTCCAATGCGAAAAACTCTCGGAACCAAAGCATCCGCTTCACATGAGCCTGCGGACGGTAAAGGCGTACTTTGACTCCGCGTTCGCGGTAGTCGTAAAGCATTCCGAAAAACCCGCTGGGAATGTACTTCACGGTCGTTAGATCAACGCCAACACTGGGACGTTTTTCCTTGTCGACCATGTGGGCGAGTGTCTCGCGGAGAAGCGCCAGATCGGCACCGTCCCAGATTTCCATGTCTTCCATCACGACGACATGAAAGCCCTCGCGAACATCGATTGAGTGTCGTTTCTTCCGTGCCATGACTGCGATCCCCTCTGTTGTTCATCAGGCTGATGTGACTCCAGGTGGCCTGGACCTCTGCAGACTCGCTGTGAACCACGAGTTGCAAATGGAAGACCGGTTTCACCTGTCGTGCCGCTTCTCGTCGGCCTGCGTCTCCTAAGTGCCTATGGGCCAGTGAGTTGAACTTCACGAATCATCCACGAATGCCCATCGTGCTGTGGAGTTTCGACAACGCTGCTTCGTTACTGGTTCCCCATTGTCAACGAAATTCCGCCGGATATGTCCACCGGCTTTTCCCCTGCTACGTGACAAATACGCTTCTCGCTGGAACGACCTTACACGGAACTGGTTCAAGACAATTGTTTGTTGAATCAATCTCGTGGCGTAAACACGCCGTACTCAACAGACACAACACGTCGCGGTCACTCTTGCAGCAGGCCCGTGAATTTCTGAGCTGTACTCGAACGCACAGTTCATTGATTCATTGTTCCGACATGTTGGTCTAAGAATCTGTGACGGACGTCTCACGCCGCCAGCAGAACGCAGAAAACACGTCGGCGCAACGCCAAAAATAAACGGCCACCGCGCGGTTCTCTAATCCGTCTGAAGTCGGTCACCGAATCACGGTCGTTGCGTCACCATTCCTGCAGTCTTTACGGGGAGTCGTTTCTCAACCGCGATCCCTGGCGTGGTAACACTGCCCCCGCCGATAGTTGCGGAAACCCGCAAACTGCGAGGGCGGCCACTGGCCAATCAAGACGTACCGACGCTGCTTTGATGAATGATGCAGCGGTGCGGCCGAAGCGCATGCGGCAACTCAGGCGACGTAACTTTTGTCACCGTCGTCGCTTAGACGCTGGCCGCACTGGTTGAGAATCTGCGTGGCAAGCTGATTGATGCCATAGCCCGCAGGCAATCTGACGAGTGGCTTCCCGTGAGAATCGCACATTTTCTGCACATCACCGAACGAATGGCTGCTCCAGCGAATCGCCAGAACGACGAGAGCCACATCGGGCCGGGCGATGTGTGATTCGAACGCGGCAATCGACTGGTGTTCTCGAGTAGCGATCCAGTCGACCGTCTTGAGACCGAACGCAGCCTCAATCGCGGCTTTCGCTGCAGGTCGGATTTCCCCGCCGATCAGCACGATGCTGCAACCGCTCAGCAGCCGGGCGACTTCCTGCACTTCGGGTGGTGCATCGCGGCCGATTGGTCTGGAGTCGACGGGGGATTCGCTGGCGATCCAGCGGTCGATCTCGCGCAGTACAAGCTGAAACTCCGGCGGCAGGTCGAGGTCCGGGATCTGATCCACGTACGGCAACAGCGTTTCTCGAACCTCCACATTACTCGGTGGTGTTCCGTCTTCAACAAGCTGAGCAATGGTCGCCACGACACGCTCCCACTCTCCTCGATCGAAGTCATCGTCGCGTTGAGTCAGGCGATTCAGGTGATAGCGTGCCTTGCCCAGTGACTGGGTTTTCTGTTTGACGAGCTTGCTGGATTTGCCCAGCGAATCGCGCAGAGTGCGCGTCTGATCCACCACATCGTCGCACCGCTCGGGATCGGCCGGGTCCGTGATGCGCATGTAGCGGTCGATATAGAAGCGTTCGACGCTGGCGCGGTTCCGCAGCCAGTGGTAGACCATCTGTTGATCCGAGTCCGGGTGCTCTTCCACGCGTGAAACAGCCATCCGCAACGCGGACTGTGCCTCTGCCACAAAGTCGATGGATTTCCGGAACGACTCACGGCAGTCGGCCTGCAGTGTGGCCCGCAATGTCAAAAGAGACTCAGCAAGCGCATCGAAGCAGTCCGCGATCAGCAGAAAATCATCGGCCTGAACGCGGACGTCGCCACGCGACTGGTTCATCCACAGGAAGCAGTGTGGCAGATCTCGAGCCCGCTGAATCACGTCCTGGTCCCCGGGCCGGATTTGCGTGGCGAAGTCGTCACCATCTCTCTGTCGTTCGTCCCGCTCGACAGCCCACCGGGCACCCTCCGCCTTCAAACGCGCACGTTCAATGATGAGGTCCAGGTCGTCGTCAGTGACGTCTGAGTATCGGGGTTTGGTCGCACGCGGTTCCAGGTTCGACTCAGAACGCGTTGCCGCGGACTCGCCACCGATCCGGAGCGTTGCGATCTGGCTTGCGTCGGCAGGGACCAGGTCGTGATTGCTCGCATCGCGGACCACGACCTGCGCTGGCTCAGTCTGTACTGATGCCGATGGCGAATCTGTGACTGCGACAACCGTTCCAGGCGGTGATTTTTCCGGAACACTCTGTGACGTCGTCGGCTGACTCGTTGCGGCGGCCAGTCCATGGGCAACTAAATGGATCGCGTTACGTATCGACGGATGATCGCGAGTCAGTTCGTCAATCTCTGACGCTATGGACGCAAACGCACGGCCGAGTGCGTCGGCCAGTTCATCTGTGCGAAAGTCCGATTCCGCGGGAGAAACCTGCTCGGGACTTTCGTCTACGGCAGTGGTGGTGGTGTCGCTCATCCCTGAGTCCTTTCCGCCCCATCATGGGGCTTCGAATAATTCAAAACGCATCACAAAACTGCAGCACGATCCTCGTCGAGGTCGCTGGCGGACGACATCGAGACCGACTCCGGCAGATCAATGGTCCGGAATCGGTTCATCCCGACGAGTTCCGCCGTCGCATGCTCGTCCGTCCCAGCCGACTCTTCAATGACGAGCGGCAGAGTGACCGAAAACGTACTCCCTTTACCAAACTCACTCTCAAGACGTACCTCGCCGCCCAGCAGTCGACTGAGTTCTTTGACGATGGACAGACCCAGTCCGGTGCCTTCGTATTTTCTTGTCAGCGTGCTTTGCTCGCCGGGGACTCCCTTGCCCTGGCGGAATTTTTCGAAGATTCGCTCCTGTTCGTCGAGAGGAATTCCGATTCCGTTGTCTTCAACCGTCAGGACAAGCCGGTTGTCCCGGTGCTGAGCTTCCGCCCGAACGCGTCCGCCCTCCGGCGTGAACTTGATCGCGTTCGACAGCAGGTTGTTGAGAATCTGCTGCATTTTACCGGGATCCTGGAACAGCGTGGGGATTTCCGGCTCGACCGAAGCGGTCAGTGCAATGTTGCGCCGCTCGGCCAGAGTCATCAGCGTACTGACCTGTTGCTCGACAAGATCGCCAATCTGGAAATCCATCGGGTGCGTGTCCATCCGGCCGCTTTCGATCTTCGCCAGATCGAGCACGTCGTTGATCAGTGCCATCAGACTCTTGCCGGATGTCTGGATGTTGGTGGCATAGCGTTTCTGGCGATCGTTCAGATTGTCGGCTTCAGACAGCACCTCGCTGAATCCCAGGATGCTGTTCAGCGGCGTGCGCAGCTCATGACTCATCGTGGCCAGAAAATCGTTCTTCACATCGTTCATTTCGTAGAGCTGCAGATTGACGCTGGCCAGTTCGTCGACTTTCGCGTCCAGGTCCGCGTTCACTTCGCTCAGCTCTTCCTGCACGGTGACCAGGTGCCGCAGCATGCGATTGAACGCGTGACTGAGTTCCTCAAATTCGTCGCCCGTCCGGATGTCGGCCCGCATGTCGAGGTTTCCGTGAGCGATCGCATCGCTGACCTGTTTCAGGTGCAGCACAGGCTTCGTGATGACGTACCGCACCACGAGATAAATGGCCAGAATCGCCAGAACCACCTTGACCAGTTCGGCGGTGATGACGAAGGCGTTCGCGCTGTGCAACGGTGACTCGACGGCATCGAGTGGCAGAGTGATGCGTGCCATGCCAATCAGGTCGCCCTCTGCGATCGCGACGCGGTCTTCGTCACTGCCGCGGGATTTGTGGTGGTGGCATTCGACGCAGGACTTTGCGGCCTTGATCGCGCCGAAGTAGTGATATGCGTTGGTTTCGGCGTCGGTAATGACGTGCTCTTCCTTGCCGCCACGCAGTTCCTGCAGCGCCTGATTTGCGAAGATGGGCACCATTGATCGATCTTCGCCAACGGCATCCGACGGATTCGCGTCGACCATCTCGAATTTAAAGTCCCGCAGATTCTCCGGCTGCAACTCGGACGGAATCTCCTCGATCTGTTTGAAGATCAACTGAAACGGATTGAACGCGTCTGCGTCCTGATTGTCCCGAGCAACGCCATCTGGCACGTCTGCCTCAGGTTCAAACGTCCGCTTGAGCCGCGTTCCCCATTCCCAGTGCTTCTGCTGAATCATCGGCGCCATCAGCAGCTTGGCCGTCGTGCGGTTTTGCTCGTCAATGAGCGAGTCCGTCTGCCACCAGTACAGGCCGAAAGTGGCGACGGCCAGAAGGCTAAGTCCGACCCCGAACAGCGAGAGGCATTTCACCTCGAAGTTCGTTTCACCGATAATGCGTTTCAGCGTTCGGTAAGACATCGGCGGGTCCTGATGACAACGGCTGCGACTGGTTCGCATTCATAATAGCTGAACTCGCTTGTAGTAACCGCACTTGTGCGGTTCGGCTCGACAGCTTCGCGGGCAGGGCGTATCCGAGCCCATGCTCAACGCAACGCAACGCGACACCCAGCCGGATAAATCCGGCTACTACGAACGGGGCGACTGGACACTTCGAAGGTGGCCCCGCAGAATAGCGTCACTTACCTCGTCCAGACCCCGGCACGCAGAGGATCGCAACATGCTGGAAATCACAGGAAACGGCACGAGTCACACCTGCGACGGAGTGTCCCGCCGCGACTTTCTGCAGGTGGGTTCACTGGGGGCCGCCGGCTACTCGATGGCCCAGCACGCTCAGGCCGAGCAGCAGGGGTTGGTGTCGAGCGATTCGAACGAACGCTCCGTAATCATGATCTTCAATCTCGGAGCCCCTTCCCAGGTCGACACGTGGGATATGAAACCGGAGGCGCCGGCCGAAATCCGCGGTCCGTTCAAACCGATCGCGACTCGTGGGGAAGGCGTCGAGATCTCGGAGATCTTCCCCGGACACGCGGAAATCGGAGACAAGGTGTCGTACGTTCGGTCGTGCTATCACACCAGCGCCGCCGTTCACGACGCGGGCTGGCAGATGATGCAGACCGGTCGCCGGTTTCAGGGTGGAGTCAACACGCCACACGCAGGAGCCGTCGCCAGTTATCTGCAGGGTCGACGCACCGACCTGCCGCCGTTTGTCGTTCTACCCGAACGAATGGGACGTGGCGGCGGAAATCTACCCAACGGTCAGGCTGGTGGATTCCTGGGCAAGTCCCACGACCCATTCGTACTCAACGCCGACCCGTCCAAAGCCAACTTCGAGGTCCCGGACCTGTTGCCTCCCGCCGAGATCGGCAGTGCCCGACTCTCACGCCGCCGCAAACTCCGCGATCTGGTCGACGACACGGTCCAGAGCTTCGAGGCGAGCGACAATGCAAAACTCCTCGACAGTAATTTCGAAACGGCCTACCGGCTGATGACCAGCGCTCAGGCGCGCGAAGCATTCGACCTGTCGAAAGAGCCTGCGGCGGTCCGCGACCGATACGGCCGATCGCGATTCGGTCAGTCCTGTCTGCTGGCCCGTCGCCTGATCGAGTCGGGTGTGCGGTTCGTCACGATCAACACGTTCCTGACTGTCTTCGACGAAATTACGTGGGACATCCACGGCTCGAAGCCGTTCACGTCAATCGAGGGCATGAAGAACATCGTGGCTCCGATGTACGACCGAGCCTACTCAGCACTGGTTTCCGATCTGTCCGACCGCGGACTGCTGGACAAGACACTGGTCTGTAACCTGCAGGAGTTTGGCCGCACGCCGCGAGTCAATCCGGCCGGCGGGCGAGACCATTGGCCGCAGTGTTTTACGACGTACTACGCAGGTGGAGGAGTCCGCGGAGGGCAGACCGTCGGCCGGAGCGATCCGATCGGTGGCGTTCCAGCGGAGCGACCGACCGATCCTGGCGACGTTGTCGCGACGATCTTTCACAGCCTCGGTTACAACCTCGAAGCTCACCTGCCCGGTCCGGCCGGACGCCCATTCCCGCTGGTCGACTTCGGCAAGCAACCGGTGAAAGAACTATTTGCGTAACGCGGGCGCGCAGGTTTTGAAGTTGCACACTTCAGTCCCGAAGGGACGTGGGCAAATAGCCCGGGGTTGAAACCCTCACCCTTACACACAAGTTGAGTGAGGGCGGCCCGAGGATGCGGAGAGTTCATTGAATGTTGTCCAGGCGAGGCTGAAGTCGAAGACTCGACGCAGGCCTCGCCACATCAC
>CAUZFZ010000140.1:0-28672 GCA_963579025.1 Planctomycetota bacterium
CCCCCGACGTATCGTCCGTGTTCTGAAGTTGTGTCACTACCCGCTGAAGGCGCACCTCGTCCGTGACTGGCTTGCCGGCGCAAATGTCTTCTTCGCCAAACACGGCAATTTGTACGGAGCCAACTCCCCGCTTGCCGGCGCGGTTGAGTGTGTAACGCTGGTGGTCGCAGATGATGAACAGCGTGCCGTCTTCCGCCTCGGCTCTGATTGGAAGCCGCCCGCCGGAGATCTTCGCAACGTAGGTTTGCAGCTCAGCCGCCGCCAACCGCGCCGGAGATTCGCTGATGATAATTTCAGCGTAAGCCTTTCCTTCATCAACGAGAAACTGGTCCTCGGCTTCCACCTGCACGATGGACAGACTGATATGCGCAGACGGCGGTAACAATTCGAAGCTAAAAAGGGATCTAAAGTGAGAATCAAAATGAGCTGCGTCCCCTTTAGTCTTTCCTAAAGTGAGAATCAAAATGAGCTGCGTCCCCTTTAGTCTTTCCCGCCTCGGCTCTGATTGGAAGCCGCGCGCCGGAGATCTTCGCAACGTAGGTTTGGAGCTCAGCCGCCGCCAACCGCGTTGAACGCGCCGGAGATTCGCTGATGATAATTTCAGCGTTAGCCTTTCCATTATCAACGAGAAACTGGTCCTCGGCGTTCACCTGCGCCATGGAAAGACTGAATGCGCAGACGGTGGTAACAATTCGAAGCTGTTTCATGGTGATGTCTCGGGGCATCGGCTTCCTGTTCCTTCCTTCAATTCCGCCAGCAAGTCAGGGGAGGATGTAAAAGAGACCTGCCCTCTGGTTGGTCTCCAAGTACGCTTTATTGACAAGACTGGAAAAGTCCTGCACCCTAGGTCCGATTCAGCCCACAAACTTGGCAAACTCTTTGTACTTCTTGAATATTAAGAGGTCCTCTTCCTCACCCTTCTTTAATTTCTCTAGGTAGCTAATTCCTTCATGTACATCGACGAAGGCTTCCAAATGGCGGCACGCATCTTTGCACATTGCTGAGACAGACTTCCTATCTGCATCTGCCAACAACCCGCAAGCACACGCTACGTTGAAATTGAATCGGCAAAATTCGGCGAGTTGTTCCGGCTCTCCTGATGCCCGCATTTCGGGCAGCTTGTCCCCACAACTAGCGAAGAGTTTAAGAATCTTCGTGGCAAGTGTTTTTTTCTCTTTTTTACTTTCGCTGAGTTTCACAGAGCTGACCATTGATACACCCTTAATTAGCGATATATCAACCAACTCGAAATCCGAAATGTCTTTTGCCAAGAGCTCATCGCACTTCTCTGTCAACTCGTTGACACTCGCCACGACTTCGTCAACTAATGCCGTGTCCCGTCCATTCTCGATTACCCGATCCCGTCTCTTCTGAATTAGCTTTCCTGCAAGGAACAGTTCTTTGATGACAATTGCGTGATTGACGCGAGTTTTCTGTAACGATTGCACGATTTCCATAGCATCGGCAATGATCTTTTCTGACAGTTCGGAATTGGTCTGCGCTTTCACGGAATCGGTTAGCTTCGTAATTGTCTTGGATTGTGTGGGGTCGGTTACCTCCTGGGGTAACGGCAGACCAGCATCCTTGCACATCTCGCTCATCAGGATGTCAAAAGAGCTGATATCGTAAAAATGTAGGCGATCCGAGTGTCCAGCACTGCTGCTCAACAATTCCGGAATCTCGTCGTCTTTGCGCAAACACCAGTGCAGGCCCATCTTTAGGTAGTCATCGTCCTTGAGCATAAACTTGATGATGTCCATGACGGATTCGTCACAGCCCGAATACCCGACAACGATAAGACCGAATTCCTTGCAAAACTGCATGAATTTCTCAGTCATATTTTGTGTCAAGCTCCTCGTCTCACTCGACGTATTCCTAATGTTGTTAAATAAGTAGTCTCCATGCAGCTTTATTATCTTCGGGCGCTTTGACACGAATCGTATTGATTCAAGTTCAGAGTCAAAAGAACACACAAGCGGACGAGCATCAATAAAGCGGTACAGTGCGTCATTGATGAGATTGTCGAAGTTCGTCGTGAACATCACGTTAAACAACCGTTTTTCGACCAGCATCGAAAGGTAGAGATACCCGGCGGATGGGTACTTGCCATCTATGGTTTTCTCGATAAATTCCTGTCGAAGCGCTGTCGTAGGTCTAAAAAACTCGAACAATACTGAGTAATCGGACGGCTTGATGAGTTCGCCGGATTGATCCGCTTTCCATTTCTCATAGAAGTCACAAAACTTCTTTTCCTGGATGTCGATGTCGGCCAGTCCAGGATGATTATCAGGATCATGACTTCGCAGTTGTTTTTTCCATTGGTCAACTAGATGTCCTGCCGTTGGTATGTGTGAAGCAGCAGACGCGCCAGCTCCAAGAAAAAGGCAGAATTTAGACTCGTTGGTTCCGTCTGCAACCAGCTGCGACAGCATTTTTGATGAACGGCGTGTAGTAGTCATTCGACGGTACCTAATCGATGGATTATCAGTTGCGCGAACTCGTTTAAAATCGGCCTGCCGGTATTTGCCTCGATCTGTACGAATCCGCCTACGTTAGTTGTGTTGATTTCCGACAATGCTCTTTTGCCGCTGTCATCGACGAGTGTGTCAATGCCGTAGACTGTAATTCCGATGTCTCTGAGCACGGGGTCCACTCGGTCAATTATCGCGAGTTCATCTTGATCTGGTTCGGCGAATTCTGATGTGGCTCCTTGGGCAAGATTGGCCATCCAGTTTCCGGCTCGTGGAACACGAAGTACCGCGCCTAAACAAACTCCTGCCACAACGATTACTCGTTTGTCGCCTTGTGTAACGTTGTGTAGATAACGCATGGCCATCACGGGAAAGTACGAGTCTGGCAACGACTCAAGGTATTCCTTTGCCGCTTCACCGGATTTGTCTTTTCCTTCGACCGAAATATCTTCTCGGCTTGCCACCTTGATGATGCCATAGCCGCCGTAACCGCCGAGCGGCTTCAGAACTATTGGATACTTCTGTGCCTCTTCGATCGCTTCATTCAATGAATTCACGATGCGAAAGTCTGGGCAGAGGTCGGGAAAGTTTTCCAGGAATCGTTTCGAACTGGTGGCGATCAGCCCGGCAGGACTGTTCACGTATTGCGCGTTCGGTGCGCACCTCTCCACAAAGGCGAAGTACTTATACAATCGGTCAGGATCATCAACGATTCGATCAATGCGAAAGAAGATCACGTCGAAATCAGCGATGTCGCATTGTTGCATTCGCCCGCGGATGTAGTAGTCGTTACGGCGATCGAAGCTGAATCCGTCATCAATCTCCACGAATTCCACAACCGACGTCTTCTCGTTGAAATGGTCAACCGAGATGTCCAGGCTCGTGGTGTATACGCCGATATCAGGGAAGTTGGCCTTAATGGCCTTTGGCAGGGCGTACACGGAATCGTACGACTTGTGTGTTGTGTGTGACGTTAGCATTAACAGTTTCATGATTCAGTCTTCCGTGCTTGAGCAATTTGCACCAGTGCAATTGTAGTTGCGGCTGGTGCAATGGGAATTAAATTCAGGAGGGATCGTCGGCGTATCGGGAAACGCTCTCTTCCAGTAACTGTGCCGCAACTTGCATCGGGCTGACTTGGCGGCCATCGCCGCTCAGCTTTTCCGCCAACGCGGTGAGTTGTTCCTTCGTTTCCTCGGTCATCGGTACCTTGCCTTGCAGAACCCAGTTTGGATCGCTGGGGCGACCGGGTCGGAGCCCTTGGCTCGGTTGCAACCGCGACGTGAGGATTCGGGCGAGGCGTGCCATGCCGAACGCGCCGCCGCCAGTGTCAGGGACTTCGCCTTTCACCGTCGCACCGAGTTTCTTCGCAATCGTATTCACGTTCTTAGCCATTGGTTTGACCCTCCAAAGGAAACGCTATTTCGAGATAGTCACGATCAATGACCAGTCCCACAGCGCCCTGCTGAGTTTCGGTTCCCATTTCCAACAGAAATGTTCTCAGTTCGTCGGCCTGTTCTTCAATCAGCTTTTCGGACGTGTAGCAGTTCATGATGACCGGCTCGTCGAAGACCAATTCGTTGGCTCGATCGTCATCACGCCAGACACCTTTCGCTTTTGGGAACGCTGTTGCTCCTCCAAACGCCGAGCCGAGAAAGTTGAGAGCGCGATCGACCCAAGTTTCCTGATCGATCGGCTGCTCGAATCGGTCAACGCTCGGAATGAACAGCACCAGAAGCGTTGCCGCTCCCTTTTTTGCACCGAGCGTGTTTGCCAGCTTTTTCTTCATCGAGATGCGTCCCTAATGCGCGTCAAGTCAGTATTCGTAGTATCGGACTTGTTGGGCCGAAAGTCAACTTTTGGGGCAGAAAGTCGTTTGCAGGTGTAGACCGATCTTCATTTCTTAAGTGCTCCCGACGTGTCGTCCGTGTTCTGAAGTTGTGTCACGACCTGGTGAAGGCGCACTTTGTCCGTGACTGGCTTGCCCGCGCGAATGTCTTCTTCGCTAAACACGGCAATTTGTACGGAGCCAACTCCCCGCTTGCCGGCGCGGTTGAGTGTGTAACGCTGGTGGTCGTAGATGATGAACAGCGTGCCGTCTTCCGCCTGAATACCGTCGGGATACGACGACTCTCGTGCATCCAGTAGCAGCTCGCGTTTCCACGTCGCTGGGTCGTTGTCCGACACAAACGCCGTCATGTGAGAGCGTTTTCCGTCTGGTGAGTTGTTTCGCACCAGCAGTAACGCTCCGGAGTTCAGCCGACGAATGAAGAATCGTTTGTTGGCGAACATTCGGCCCTGCAGGTCGAGCGATCCTTCACTCCACGTTCGACCGCCATCGGTGGAGACGCTCTGTGCGATTCCGCCTGTATTTCGCAGCAGCATCCACAGGCTGCCGTCACCACGCTCGACGATCATGTGCTCATCGACTCGTGTGCCGCGAATGCGGACCTGACCGATGCGTTCGAACGACTTGATCACGCATTGGCCCACCGATGTACGCCGGACATTCCTGTCCGGCGCTCAATTGTTTTCGGCAACAGCACTGACGACGGACAGGAATGTCCGGCGTACGGTTAAGCGGGCTCATGTGTGATCAAGGTCCGATCGAACGACTTGCTCTGATCCGTCGATCGATACACGTTGGAACCACATTCGTCGCCGAGGTCGTGAGTCAGCATTTCGATCATGTACGGCGCGAGTTCCTCGGCATCGAAATTGACGTTTCGGCACGCTGGTGTTGTCTCGCCATAAGCCCAGAGGCAGCCAGTGACTGGGGCTTCCAGCCGCAGATTGCCGGATAGCAAGCCGAATTCAGCGTCCGCTGCGAGCGCTTGCTGCCATCAAGGTGTGCGGTGTGTACACTTCTCCCCCTTCCGCAAGCGAGGTGTGCACAATGGGCGATCGGATTCAGAGCACTCTGCTGGAACAGTTTGGGTTTGATGAGTTCCGACCGGGGCAGCGCGAGGTGATAGAAAACCTCGTCAGGGGGAAATCCTCGGCTGCTGTGTTTCCGACTGGCGGCGGGAAGTCGCTTTGCTATCAGTTGCCCGCTTTGCTGTTGCCAGGCATGACTCTGGTTGTGTCGCCGCTGATCGCGCTGATGAAGGACCAGATCGACGCGCTGCATGCTCGCGGCATCGCGGCGGCGCGCATGGATTCGACACTGTCGCTGGAGGAATACCGCACGGTCTCGCAACACGTGCGACACGGGGAGTTGAAGCTGCTGTATGTGGCTCCTGAACGATTCACCAACGAGCGGTTTCGTGGTTTGCTGTCGCAAGTCAATGTCTCTCTGTTTGCCGTCGATGAAGCGCACTGCATCTCAGAATGGGGACACAACTTCCGGCCGGACTATCTCAAACTTGCACGGTTCGCTCTGGAGTGCCGAGCTGACGCCGTACTGGCACTCACCGCGACAGCGACGCCGCAGGTCATGACGGACATGTGCCGGTTCTTTGACATCGCGGACGACTGTGCCGTGCGCACGCCGTTCTACCGCTCGAATCTGACATTGCTCAGTCAGGCGGTCGAGGAAACCGATCGCGACGTCGAACTGCGATCGAAACTGAAGGCTCGACCGGCCGGTCCGACAATCGTGTACGTCACGCTGCAACGTACGGCTGAAGAAGTTGCCGGCCGACTTGCGCAGCAAGGGCTGTCGGCGCGGGCCTATCATGCCGGGATGGACGACGACGTCCGGGCCGAAGTGCAGGACTGGTTCATGGCGTCCGATTCAGCCGTCGTCGTGGCCACGATCGCGTTCGGTATGGGGATCGACAAATCCAATATCCGGTACGTCTATCACTACAACATGCCGAAGAGCCTTGAGAACTACTCGCAGGAAATCGGCCGCGCCGGACGCGATGGAGAACCGGCGACGTGCGAGATGCTGTACTGCCCCGCCGACCTGAACGTGCTCGAGAATTTCATTCTCGGCGACACTCCGGACCGCGACAGCGTCGCCGGGCTCGTGCGTACGATGTTGCTGGAAGGCGACGAGATCGCGATCAGCCAGTATGCGGTATCCGGCCTGCATGACATTCGACCGCTGGTGATGAGGACGCTGATTACATATCTCGAACTCGACGGATGGATCGAAGAAACAACGCCGGTCTATTCGACCTACCAGTTCATCCCACATCAGTCGTCAGAGCAAATTCTCGCGAACTTCGATGCAGAGCGGCAGGCGTTTCTCTCGTCGGTGTTCAGGCAGGTCACAAAGGCAAAGAAGTGGTGTTCGATCGATGTCGATCAAGCCGCACGGAAGATCGGCTCAGACCGCGGTCGAATCGTGCGGGCGTTCGATTATCTGGCCGAGCAGGGGCAGATCGAGCTGAAAGCGACCGGACTGACGCACCGTTATCGCCGCCTGAAACAACTCGCCGATCCCGACGCGTTGACGGCCGACCTGTGCCAACGCATGCGACATCGGGAACAGCGGGATCTCGGACGCCTCGCTGAAATCGTCGACTTTGCGACAGGCGACGACTGCCAGGTTTCGCGACTGGGAGCGTATTTCGGCGAGCCACTCGAATCCGGCTGCGGGCATTGCTCCCGATGTCTCGATGAGTTGCCAGGGCGAACAGCCGAACGAGTCCATCCGGAGATTGACGAGGCGATCTGGCAGCAGGCGCTGCAGGTCCGGGCGAGTCACAGCACGGCGCTGAATACATCGCAGCGGTTCGCAAAGTTCCTGTGTGGACTCAATTCGCCTCGACTGACGAAAGCGAAGCTGAATCGCGACGAGCTGTTCGGAGTCTTTGAAAAGATCCCGTTCCAGCTTGTCCGGGATCGGGCCGAGCACGAACCGCTGACGAAACCGGTCGAGCCCCCGTTCTGACAGGCCGACGGATCATGGTGAAGCACCCGGAATCTGGAGTCGTGCATCTCCTGACATCGGCACCTACAGTGCCCGCTCGTTCGAGGGTTCATGCACTTTGATCCGGCAGGACTGATGAAGATTGAGCAGTTTCTGAGTCACCACGGGGTTACGAGCAATCCGTTCGGGCAGGAGGATGCGAGTATTGATCCGGTCTTTCGTGAGCACTGCATCGACGGGATTCGGCATCCGGCGTGGGACAAGATTATGGGGAGCCCGCGTCATCCGGCGACGTCGGTCGTGTTTGGTGAGAAGGGCAGTGGGAAGACCGCCATTCGTCTGCAGATCGCCAGAGAACTCGAGCAGTTCAACAGCAGCGTGGAGTCGGGACGCTGCTTCATTATCGAATACGATGAGTTCAACCCGTTCTTGGACTGCTACAGCGAATGCCTCTCGCAGCGGGTTCGAAATTCGGACAAGCCGCTGGCTCAATGGCGGCTGTGCGATCACATCGATGCGATGCTCTCGCTGGGTGTGACACGCCTGGTTGATCGCGTCGTTGAGAATCCGAAAGACGTCAGTGATGGGCTCTCGCGCAAAGCGATCTGTGGCATTGACCTGATGGGCCGTCGGAATCTGCTGCTGCTCGCGGCGTTCTATGACTTCTCTCGTGACGCGCCGCGCTTTCAGCGCTGGAATCAGTTGCGTAAATCGCTGAAGTACTTTTCGTTCAAGTCTGAATGGCAGCGGGCTCTGGGAGTCCTTGTCAGCGTCCTGATGATCGTTCTGGTGTTTAACGCGCCGGTGCGTGACTTTCTGGGCTGGGGTCTGCTGGTCATACCTCTGCTGTCATGGGGACCGTGGGCGTGGAAGTGGATCCGACATCAGTTCCTGAGTCGCCGGATCACGCGTCACATCCGCATCATCAATCACATCCCGGCGATCCTGCGACGCACACTTGGCCGATTCGACCCGGAACACCTGGACGGTCAGCCGTATCCCGTGAAAGACGGCGGCGACGATCGATACGAACTGCTGCGTCGTTTTCAGGGAATTCTCGGGTCGCTGGGGTACGACCACATTGTTGTGATCGTCGACCGCGTCGATGAACCGCATCTGATTAACGGCTCCCCGGAACGTATGCGCGACTTTCTGTGGCCCTTGCTGGACAACAAGTTTCTGAAGCAGGAGGGACTTGCGCTGAAGCTGCTGCTGCCCAGCGACGTCGGCGCGTTTGTCGATCGCGAGGAACGCGAGTTCTACGACCGGTCCCGGCTGGACAAGCAGAATCTGATCCGCTTTCTCGAATGGACCGGTGAGTCGCTGTATGACCTGGCGACCGATCGGTTATCCGCCTGTTCGGATTCGGAATCGACAGTGTCGGTGAAGCAGTTGTTTGACGAGTCGGTGACTGAGCAGGAATTGATTGGCGCGTTCTCGCGGCTGCGTGTTCCGCGGCATCTGTTCAAGTTCCTGCATCGGCTGCTGATCGAGCACTGCACGCGTCACACCGACGACAGTCCGCAGTGGACGATCTCTCAGGACACGATGCGTACCAATCTCTCGCAGTACACACGCGATCTGGATGCATTTCTGCAAGGGACCGGGACCGGGTAGCGCTCTGGAGTGCGACGATGCATCGTCGCTTTCCACCGCGACGGAGTCGCTTTTCGTTCGTCGTGAGATCGGCTGAGTTTACCCGGCTGGTATGGAAAGTGGCTTCGCCACAAATCGAAAAATGGAAAGCGGGGATGCATCCCCGCACTCCAGAATGGGCTCTCAAGAGTCCGACCCCGTGGTCGCGGTTCGCCAGTCGTCGGCAGACAAGGGTCGGCCGAAGTGGTAGCCCTGTGCGAATTCGAAGCCCAGGTCCAGGCAGGCGTCGGCTTCGTCCTTTGATTCAACGCCCTCCGCCAGCGGGGCAATGCCGAATTCCCGCACCATCGACACCAGTGTGAGGACCATCTGCCGGCGTTTGATTGACGCCTTATGGATGTTTCGGACGAGAGAGATATCGAATTTCAGCACGTCCGGCGGCACCTCGACCAGGTCGAGCATCCGTGCCTGTCCGGCGCCGAAATCGTCATAGGCAAGATGAATGTCCAGGTCGATCAGTCGCGATCTCAGCTCAGCCATATTATGCAGATCAGTGACAGCCGTCTCGTGGATTTCCAGGCACAGTGGCTGGTCCGGTATTGTGCCGCGTAGCTGTTCGAGTGATTCAAAGAGCTCGTTCCCCTCCTGTTCGACGGCATGCGTATTCAGAAACAGCCGTCGTCCACCAGGCAAACCCTGGCCCTGCAAGGCACCGATAGTGCGACAGGCCTCACTCAGGTCCCGCTCACGGCCGAGATGTTCTGCTGTTTCGAACATTTCATACGGCGTGGGAAACTCGGGATGCGAGCTGCGAGCGAGAACTTCGTAGGCGACCGTTGACGCGTTCTGCAACGTCACGATGGGCTGATAGAACGGGACCAGTCCCGTGCCATGCACAAGAGAATCGAATCCTGTGAGGCGGGAAGTCAGATCAAGCGGACTCCAGTCCATCGTTCCCAGCGCGACCTCTTCGACACGGCACTGAATACGGAACTCGACTCCGCCCAGATGGACGACGTCTCCTTCGTGGAGTGGCGTGTCTGAATCGATTCGGCGGCCATTGACGAATGTGCCGTTCTTACTTTGCATGTCACGCAGAAACAGAGCATCGGCGATTGTGACAAATTGGGCGTGCAGCCCCGAGACCGTGCGCCAGGAAAGGCGCAGATCGCAGCTGGAGTCGCGTCCGGCGACAAACCGACCCTGGCCGATTGGTATCTCGCGCACGCGTTCACCGCTGGAAACGGCACCGCACAGATACCATTCCCGCGTTTCAAGGCTCGACGCTTTCGAGCGATCGATGTCAATACTAATTGGCATCGGAAATGCCCCGCCTGACATGGGAAAAACACACATTGGCTCCGAAGCGCGAATGTGACCGTCATTCAACATAGGTCAGGTATGTGAGCGGTCAAATTTGAATCGCCTGGCGTACGAGTTTTCACTCGCCGGAAAACCGCCCAGAACTTCCTGCCGAAGGTGGCCGACCGATTCCGCGGTTATTCGGGTAAATGTGCGAATTCACGGACAGCGGATTCGGCGGATTGAATGCGGCTACCACGCGGCATAGAATCGCTTCGGACTGAGTGGATCAGGCCAGATCGCTGGCATGGATGCTTTCTGACATGCCGGGCACGATCGGCCGGCCGATGCCAGCGCTCGTTGCAGGTATCGTTGATTCATCCGCTGAGAGGCTGCTGGTTTGACCATGTTCGCTTACGGTGATCCCGCTGACAGCCAATGGACGCGCCGCGATTTCTGTCGTGCCGGAGCCAGCGCTGCCGGTCTGGTGATGGCGAGCGGATTGCCGCTGCAGGCGGATGAAACGAAGCCCGAAATGCTTTTTGTCCCCGAAGAATTCCCCAAAGGCTGGGTCCACTTCAGTGCCGAAGAGGGGCACAAACTGGAAGAGACCTGGAAGGTGGGCCGGGACGAACAGACAGGCGACTCGTTCCTGCGTTGCCTCGGTAAGCCATTCGGCTACATCCGCACGGATGCCGAGTTCGACAATTACGAATTCGGTCTACAGTGGCGGTATGTGGATGACCCGAACGGCAACAGCGGCATCCTGCTGCACACCAGCAAGGACAAGGATCGCATCTGGCCCAAGTCGATTCAGATCCAGCTTCATCGGCCAAAGGCAGGCAGCGTATTCCCCAGTGGAGAGGCTGAAGCGGACAACCGACTTGATGTGAAGGACTTGGAGCTGCCACTCAAGGAATGGAACACCTGCGTGGTGGCTTGCGTCGATGGACGCATCAGCCTGACGATCAACGACAGGAAGATCGGTGAAGTGACCGGCTGTGTGCCCAGCAAAGGCGCGATCGCTTTGCAGAGCGAAGGGGCTGAGATTCACTTCCAGAAGCTCTGGATTCGCCGCGCGAACCCGCCCGTCAGTTCATAGTGTCCATTTGCCGGACGCTGCGGGTTGGACGTCCAGCTCACTCAGTCAAGCGTGACTTCCAGCAATCGGCCGCGACGCGTTTGACGATCCGATCCAGCCACGAACAATCGCTGCGGGTCTCCCGGCACAAACGCGACGCCAGTGGTGATCACGTTCGGCACATGGTGTCGCTGTGACACGGTTCCATCCCGGTCGATGACCTCGACATGCTGAGTTCCACCGTGTGCGACATAGACTCGGCCGAGTTTGTCGAGTGCCAGCGAGTGCGCGAATCCATCCGGCGCGTCCGATGTTTTCTTTGGCAGTCGGGCCAGCACGCGACTCGTTCCCAGTTTGCCCGGTGCCAGCACCGGGAATTCGATCACGCGATTCCGCTGACTTTCGGCAACCAGAAGTCGCGACCCGTCTGACGACAGAGCCAGACCCTCAGGAGAGGCCAGATTCCGGGCCAGCGTCTGCGTCTCTCCTTCGGGACTGATGTAGTGCAGGCTTCCGATCGGATTGCGGATGCGGGCGTATCCGGGGTCGGTGAAGTACAGACCGCCGTGGCCATCATCCACGACGTGTGACGGTGACCGCAGGAACGAGTCTTCACTGCGGCTCGCAATCTCTTCCACCATCTCGCCATCCGCATTCAATCGGACAACCGCTCGCTGCCCGGCGAGGCAGACGACATGCGATCCATCGGGCAGAATGATGTGACCGCGCGGAGCACGCAGGCGCGCCCAGATGCGAGACTGGCCATCCGGCTGAACCAGCAGAATGGCGTCCCGTTGCGAGAGGTACGCATTGCCCTGGGCATCGGCGGTGACGTGGAACACGGGCAGCCGCTGATCGCTGATCAGGCGTGTGTTCGTCCCGACAACGGGTTCGTTGCCAGGCAATTCACTTGTCACGACTTCCGGTTTCTCGATCGCAGCGAATTGATCTTCCTCGACCGTTGGCGTGGAGACAGTGGGTGTTGCTTCCAAACCGTTGCCTGTGGTTTCCTTTTCCGTGATGACGTCGCCCGTTGTGCCGCGTTCTTCGACAGCAGGACCATCTGTGATGACCGGTGTGGTCACGGCCTTGACGGGGTCAGCGGTCTCCGTATCCGTGGAAGTTTCGATGTCACGCTCGGATGGTGATTCGGCGACCGCTGCGGCCTCGGCAGGCTCCGGCAGGTCAATCTGTGGAACCGGAACGACCGAAGTTTCCACAGGCGTGTTCGAAGTCCGAGCGGCCTCTAGCACGATTCTGTCCAGTGCTCGCGGTGTTCCTTGAATGGAGGATACTGTCGGTGCCGTGACGGTTGCCGCTTCCGTCGAATCCACCGGCGCCTCGAAAACATCGCCAGCATCAACCGTCTCATCGGTCCGCTGGACGGATTCGGGTTTGACTGAAGCCGTCGGGACGGACGGTGTTCCTGCGGTGTCATTCGTCGATTCTTCGAATGTTGCGTCAGGAGTCACCGTGCGAGACGTCTTTGCCGCGACTGTGTTATCGGATTCCGTCCTCACGGGTTCGTCGTCACTGTCACCCGGACTGTCACTGTCACCCGTACTGGTTGTCTGGTTTCGCGATACGGGCTCTGTGGGAGGCACCACTACGGGATTGACTGGCTCGGGGCTGAGATTCGGCTGCGGTGCGTCTGCGAACGGCTCGGTCGAATCTGCGACAGTTCGGTCTGCTTCAGGCACGACCAGCGGCGCTGGCGTCGTCGCCGGTGACTCCGGCGTGTAGGACCGCACTGCTCCTGAGTCTGTCTGGCATCCAGCAACTCCAGCCAGCAGGAAAGTACCAGTCACCACACAGGTGCGAGATTGCTTCAACCAGCGACGGAACTCCATCATCACACATACTCCTCAGAGTCGGCAGAATCTCCGATGCGAAATCCACAGACCCACGTCCGGGGCCTGGCGGTGACAGGCTTCGTGCGCCGGTCACCTACCGAGTTTCGGCACATGTCAAGTAGATAGTTCGTTCGTTCTGCCCGTGTGTGAGTGGTTCTCCCTCCAGCCGTGCGGTCCTGATCACAACAGCACATGAGACGGAACTGTCGATCAATCTTCACGAGCGTGACATGCGAGTCGTTCGGCGCGATGCGATTATCCCGGATGGCACAACCACGACTTGTTTACCGCGCCCGGCAGTTGAGAATTTACCAACGCCCCCGACTTTACGTCGGGGGTTCTCGCGTCTTTACACTACCGATTGCGTAGTGCAGAAACGCGAGAACCCCTGAGATAAACTCAGGGGCGGTAAATTCTCATCTACCGCACGCCTTGTGGAGCCCGGCAGTCACCAGCCACGCGATCGCCTTATCACAGTCAGTTGGCGACGAACTGCAGAATGCGGGCTGCATGTCCCTTGCTGGCCGCGTTCTTTGTCTCGCTGATTCGTACGCGCACCGTGTGCTCGCCAGATTCCAGGTCGGCGTCAAAGACCACCGTGCGCGGATAGTGAAGGCCGCGACTGAAGCGGTGAAACAGGTCGTGACGGTGGAACAGACCACCGTCAACGCTGACCTCGACGGCACCCGCGTCAGGCCCGGCCAGCACGTAAACACCGATGGCTCGGCCAGAGAATGTCAGCGTGGCAACGGCTCCGGGTTGTGTTGAGCACAGCAGTGGTGCCGTTGTAAACCGGCTGCGTTTACCGCCTGGCAGGTTCTTCCAATCGGGCACCTGTAGCTTCCAGCCGTCGGCCGGGTCCGCCTTCGCGGGATCAATGAAGCGGCCGTCTCCATAGTTACCAGCGTCGATCGGACGATCGGGCAGGGAATGGGCTGCCGGCTTCGCACCGGCGGGCAATGGATCGCTCCACGCCGCCAACAGCATTTCCTGAATCATGTCAGCGCAAATGCGGTTTCCTGCCGGGGCGGGGTGAGTGCCTCCGAAGACCTTCCAGGTCAGTGTGCCCGCCGTAATTCGTTCGGCGACTTCGCGCGCCAGATGAATCGTCGGAATGCTGTAATGCTTTGCAACGGTCGCATGGGCATCGATCGAGACGGGAACCATACCCTGTTGCAGAAGATCGCGCATCCCGGGATTGACGAAGTACGTCACGATGATGTCCATGTTGGGATTGTGACGTCGACATTGGCGGATGATGCCTTCCAGCCCTCGAATACACTCGCGTCGAGCATGCCCCGCGTCCTGATCGTCGTTGACAGCAAACTCAACGAAAAACAGATCGACAGGATCGGCCGACAGAACATCGCTGCTCAGTCGAAACGCGCCGGTCGTGGAACACGTTGACGAGATTCCGGCCGCTGTGAATGTGAATTCCGTCTTTGGAAACTGCTTCTGCAGAAACTCACAGACCATCGGTCGGTAGCCGTTCATCTCGGTGATGGAACCACCGATGAACGCGACATGCCCTTTGCCGGTCGTCTCAAACTGAATCCGGGAATTGGCAACCGAACCGCGTAACTGCGCGTTCTGTTCCGCGGCCTCGGCACACAGCGGATGAACTGTCAGCAGACAGACGATCGCGAAACGTGAAATGCGCATGGCAGTTCCTGACTTCGACCGGAGATGCATCAAATTGACGTCTGACTTATCGCGTGCGGCAGTCCCTCGTCAATCGTCGGAAACTGCAGTTCGACGCCCAGTTCGTTTCTTAATCGTGAATTGCAGCAACGCTTGCCGAGTCCGTGGGTGTGTCGTCCCACGGCGGCGTCATCGAATTCTGGAGCCGACGCGTCGAGCAGGCCTGCGAGGCGGGCATAGTAATCGCGTCGCCGAACCGGTCGGTCGTCGCTGACAAGATAGGCCAGCTGCAATGTCGCGGCATCGGCGGCGGCAATCACGGCACGGACGGCATCATCGACATGGATGAGATTCAGCCAGGCATCGGCAGGTCCGGGCAACGCTTTCCCCGAGCGAATCGCTTCGATGCGTGACAGCAGGCGATCGGGTCCGTAGATGCCTGCCAGTCGCAGCACACTGCCGCTTGTCGTCCGCGATTCACTCAACCGATCGCGGACTGCCTGTTCCGCAGCGACGCAGATGAGCCCGCCCTCGTGCTCTGGCTGACACACCGAGGCTTCATCAACATCCTCGCCATGCTGTTGTCCGTACACGCTGGTACTGGAAACGTGCAGAAATCGGCCGCATCGATCGATAGTCTGATCCAGAACGTGTCCCAATCCGTCGACGTAAACGTCACGCTTCGACGGGCCGGCGTTCCGATCGAATCCCACGGCATGCAGGACGGTGTCGCATTCGGGCAACGATGCCAGCGATGCCGGTTGAGTGACGTCACCCAGCAACGGTCGAATTCCGTGCTGCTCAAGACGTCGGACGCCGTCGGCCGAGCGGGTCAGTGCCCACACAGTGTCGCCGCCTTCGACCCACACGCGGGCCACTCGTCCGCCAAGATAGCCACAGCCGATAATCAGACGTTGCATGGTCAGTCGCAGCGTACCGGGCGGAGTCCACCAGTCGCTGGAGTTCAGGCTTCAGGCTGCGACAGCGCCGAGCAGTCTGAAAGCTGGACCCCAGCAAGCGGTACTCCAGGGAATTGAATTCACCCGGCCGTCTGTTCGGCGCTCTGCTGGATGTGACAGTGGCCGCTGCACAGCTTGCAGGACACATTCATGCCCAGGTACTTCGGAGCGACCCGCAGTTCTTTCACGCAATGCGGACACGGCATGTAAAACGCCTTGATACGCACGCGCGGATCAGACAGGTCGAGTTTGAACTGGCCGCTGCAGAATTTGCATGCGACTCCCGATCCCGCGTACTTCTTGTTGATTCTCAACTCCCGCTCGCAATGCGAGCAGAGTACGAAGTAGCCAGCGACTTCGGCGTCCATAAGGCTTTCGACCTCCTTCAGTTCGAAAAATCCCGGAATTTCGACATCACTTCGGTGTAGATCCGGGTTGAGCAAAGCTCGGCAGAACTGACAGTGAACCAGGTTGGCGGGCATGTCCTGTCCGCAGTCGGGACAGTTACCTCCGTTCCAGGTAGCCATTTCGATGTCCTCAATTCAGTCTTCAGTTGACGCACGTGGCAGAGACATCGACTTCCTTGAGTCGTCTGGACTCTGTTGATTCCACGATTTCATGCCCGCAAGAACCGTAACTCCAGCCAATCGGCCGGAACATGTCGGACGCAGACAACATTGGATGAGTTGCCTGAATCTCGAACATGTCTCACAGAATCCCCAATCTGTCGGGCTATGTCCAGCTTCACCTGACACGCGATTCAAAACGTTGCGGTAAGGCGTGCTTCGGGCGATCAGTGGAAGCTGGCGTGTTGATCTGGCTCCTGTTCGTTTCCACGGATCGAATCTGAAGTCGTTTGACGGATACCTGTTGTGTTTGAATACCCTCGTGGAGTTGCGTGACAGATCGGTGTTCGACATCCTGACCCGGGATGACTGGAGTTCCGATTGCCGCCTTTCAATGAGGTGCGCCGGGACGGTCCAGTCCGAATCACGCCCGTCGAAGTCTCCGGGGGGCGGGCCACTCCGAGTTTCGTCGTCGCTGTGTCACCCCGTTAGTCTCATGCGAGCCGTGCTGCCATGGCAAAAGTGCCGGGATTTATTGCGCGCACTGGTTTTCTTCCGGACGCGATACGCTTGCGGGCGGTCGAGCGGTTGCTCGAAGCGCGAACGCCCGAGGCAACTGCCGAACTACTCCAACTAATGGCATCGCCTGATGAGTCGATTCGTGCGGCGGCCACCGAAGGGGTCAGCACTTTGGGACGCCTCGTGGTTCGACCAGCATTGCAGCAGTTAGGCGTTCCCGTTCTGGCCCGGCAGCTTGCAGCGCTGGAAGCACTGATGATCGTCGGTCCTGATTCCGCGGATGCGTTTTCGACGCTGTTTCACGGACTCGGCACGGCCGGTCCGCAGGTCCGCACCAGTCTGTTGAAAGCAATTGGAGCGATCGGCCCGGCCGCTCGAGACGCGGTTCCGAAACTGATCGAGGAACTGGATGCCCACAGCGCGTCGGATGTCGCCGCTGCCGCCGAGGCGCTGGGTCGCATTGGCCGTGATTCCACCGGAGCCGTGCCCAAACTGATCGCCTTGGTCGGACACCCCGACAAACAGGTACGAGACTCTGCCGGTGACGCCGTGGGACGGATCGGGCCGATCACCAAAGCATTTGTGCCGAAGTTGCTGAAACTGCTGGAACGAGAAGCAGACACGGGTGTCCGAGTGGCGGCCACCGAGGCGATCGGGCATCTGGGTACTGATGCCAATCGGGCCGTTGAGCCACTGTCCCGGTACGTGACCGACAAGTCGCGAGATCTGCGACAGGCCGTCATTGAAGCGCTGGGGAACATCGGTCCGGCGTCGCTGGCCGTCGAGGATGTCATCGGGAGTTGTTTCGACGCGAAAGACTGGGGCGTGCGCGAGGCAACAGCTCGTACGTGCGGTCAGATCGGTATCCAGAAGCCTGAGTCTATCAGGAGGCTATGTGGCCTGTTGCGGGACGATCGAGGGAGCGTTCGGCGGTCGGCAGCGGAAGCCGTAGGACTGGTCGGAGGCACCGCGGCCGAAGCAGCACCCCAACTGGCGACACTTCTGGGCGACAAATACCACGCCGTCCAACAGGCGGCTGCACGGGCCCTTGGAAAGGTCGGTCCAGCAGCGGGCGAGCAAACGAGTGAAATCGTCAAGCTGCTGCAGTCCGAAGATGAGATGCAGCGTGAATCGGCGGCGCTCGCGCTGGGATGCATCGGACCTTCCGCATGTGCCGCTGCCCCGGATCTGGTCCGCACGATGACCGATCCCGAACCGCGTGTCGCCCGCGAAGCTGCCCAGGCACTCGTCATGATGGGAGCCAGCGCTCGCGAAATTGTTCCCTATATGTCCGAGCTGTTTCGAGTCGGCGACACGACAGTCAAACTGCTGGCTCTGCATACGCTCACTCAAATGGCAGTCTATGCCGGACCAGCGTTGGGGGCCGTTAAGAGGTGCCTCACCGACTCAAACTCGGAGGTCCGGTCGACCGCAAAATCAACGCTGGCTCTGATCATCCAGGTCGGCGATACCGGTATGTAGGCTTGGCACATCGCGTTCGTAGTAACCGCATTCATGCGGTTCGGACTCCACACAAATCAAAGAACGTTGATGAGGCATCAGGAGCGGGCGCCGCGAATGCCGTTTGCGCCACCAGATCATCGACGTGGCTCGCGACGTGTGCTACGAAAGAGGGCCTGAAAGCAAACGTCCGCGCAAATGGAATCTCAGCATGCGTTTTTTCGAATTGAATCACGTCGCCCTGCACGTGGCAGACGTACCCGCCAGTTGCCAGTTCTACGAGACCATTCTGCAACTGGACGCCCTCCCGCGTCCGAACTTCGACTTTCCCGGCGCGTGGTTCCAACTGGGGGAAGTCCAGGAACTGCACCTGATTGGCCGGCGCGAGGAAGCTGTGACCGTCGCTGGCAGCCGCAGTAATCACTACGCCCTGCTCGTTGATGACATGGACGAATGGGAATCGCATTTGCAGTCGCACGACGTTGAGTACGAACCACGTCGCTTCCGACCTGACGGGGCCCAGCAGATCTTCCTCCGCGACCCGGACGGTCACGCGATTGAACTCTGCACACGGCCGGCTTCGAACTGATCGCTGCTCGAAAGTCACTCATGCTGCATCGACTCCAACTGCCGAGCGCGATACTGGTTGTATTGGCCGCGTGTTTTCTCGCCGTCCCGGACGGCGTTTCCGCTCAGACGCCGCCTGAAACGGTCACCAACCTCGAATCAGACGCCAATGCAGACACGGTCATTGTTGCCGAAGATGCGGAACGGACGACCGCTCCGGTTGAAGTCATCGATCCAGACGAGCAGAAGCGTCAGATGGCAGTCGCGGCCCTGCTGATTCTTTGTCTGGTGTGTGTCGTGTTCCTGTTCCTCATTCTGTCTGTCGTCATGTGGTCCAAGCGCATGCGTCGCCTGGTCAATCAGCCGCTGCCCGATCAACACCCCGGCGATCCGCTGTGGTATCTCCGCAAGCCCGACTCGAATCCGGTCTCTCAACGGAATCCGGTCAATGACAGTGAAGAGTGAGTTCGATCCCCACATATGAATGAATCAACTGCTGCGCCGACGGGCGACCGACTGCCTCTGGAACCGATGGACCCGCAAGTCCGAGACATCCAGCCTGGCGGCGGAATCATCATTCATCTGGAGCAGACCTGGGGGCGCGTCCGCCGCTGCTGGCTGAAAGCGTTCCGCAAGGGATACGTCGAACGGATGCGAGCCTGTCGCAAAGGCGAGCCCACCGGAGTGCCGCACGAGGTGCTCGATTCCCGCGATCTGAAGTTTCACCGCAACCAGACCGATTGCCACTGGGACGCATCCGACGACCCGTTTACCTGGCGCGACCGCCTGCCATTCGCCCGTGTCGGAATGGCTGAGCTGTTTGTGTTTCTGACGCTGTTCTGGACACCAGCCGCCGCGCTGCTGGGAGTGTTGCTGACACGCGACATCGCTCCCGCCTGGCTGACTTACGTGCTGTGGACAGCCGACGTCGCCTTGTGGTTGCTGGGCGTCGAAATGCTGTGGTTCTTCCGCGATCCGCACCGCGTCGTTCCGACAGGTCCAGGCGAAGTGATCTCACCGGCCGATGGCAAGGTCGTGCATATCGAGGATGTGCAAGACGAGTTCATCGGCGGTCCGGCAATCGAGATCGGCATTTTCCTGTCGGTCTTCAACGTACACATCAACCGCTCACCCGTCGCCGCGCGTGTCATTGGACTGAAATACAAACCCGGCAAGTACCTGAACGCGCTGCGTCCCGAGTCCGCACGTGAAAACGAGCAACTGGCCATTCGACTCGAAGAGCACACGGCCCCGCACCGTCGCATGATTGTGCGTCAAATCACCGGAGCCATCGCCCGCCGCATCGTCTGCTGGTTGAAGCCGGGTGACGAACTGGATCGAGGCGAGCAGGTCGGCATGATCAAACTCGGTTCCCGCACAGAACTGCTGTTGCCCAAAGAAGACGGCCTGGAGCTACTGACGAAAGTCGGTGACAGCGTCACAGCCGGATCGTCGGTACTGGCCCGATACCGCTCCGGGATTTCAACGTGAACGACGTCCTGCGTTCAAACATGGTCTGAGTCGATGGCTGGGTTGGCACTTTAGCCCGTGGGCCGCAGGACAGAGTCGATCACCTCGTATGCCTCTTTCCGCATTTCGTCCGGAAAGCTGTGTTCAGCGTCCGGATGTCGAATTGTCAGGCTGTCTTTGGCGCCGAGTAGCTCATACACGGGCCGTGCCGCGGCCGCGCATCGGTCGACGCTCTTCCAGCGGAAGTTGCTGTCGCCCAACGGGGCGTTCACAAAGCACGGACGCGGTGCCAGTGCTCCGAGCATTTCCTGGAAGTCGAACGGGATGTCGTTCAGCTTGCCGCGGTAGTTCGACATCCGCGGCATGTAGCGAATCTGGCACCATCCTCGATCGAAGTACCACACGCGCTCGGCTCCGTCGTAGTAGTCGGTGTAGGAGTCGAATCCGCAACTGCTGGCCAGCACGGTGATGCGTTGATCAAACACCGCCGTGTAGATCGAATTGTGTCCGCCGAGCGAATGTCCGATCGCGCCGAACCCGCGGGAGTCATCGACGCTATCCAGCGAGGCCAGCAGATCGAGTCCGCGTGAGTTGTCCCAGATGGCCTTCATCGTGCCGCTCACATAGCCAGACCCGCCCAGATTCGGCCAGTAGTTCGCCAGGTGCGGATACGACGGCGACAGCGTGACATAACCGCGTTCGGCCAGTTCCGCCCCGTACCCCCGTCCGGCACGACCGCCGAGTCCCACGACGACCTTATGTCCGACCGTGTTGTCCGTCGGATGCAGACACAGCACCGCCTGAGTCTTCCGCTTGCCATCCAGCACGTCTTTCGGAATACACAGATATGCTGGCGTGCGTGTATCCGAGTCTGACTGATACGTAATCAGCCGCCGCACATAGGAGCCGGCGTCGGCTTCCTCTTCGACCTTAATGTCCAGCGGCACGCGTCGGTCGTCTCCGGGGAACGGACCCATGACGGCCTGCATACCCTGCAGGATTTCCGCGCGGCGCTTTTGCCAGTCAGCAGCGGTCTTCACCGGCAGCGCACCACCGTCCGGACCGCGAAACTGCATCAGGTTGTCGCGATCCAGTCTGGCCGGCGATTCCGCCCGGGTGGTCGTCGGGATCGCGACGATTGAAAACAAAACAAGCACGGTGTGGGCACGGTGGCTCATGGTCATTCTCCCTGCGATGAAACAGCAGCAACCCTTGTCTCATAGAAACGCTGTGACATTCGTCGAAAAACCCGACATTGCAACTCAGTCTGGTCACACGGTTTGCGAACCGTGACACAACTATGATGCGGACACCAGCAGACGGACGTATCCAGGGAATCAAAAACAGGGTAGACTCTTGGGATTGAAGAGATGAGGAATGCTTTGCGCAAGTCTCAGATGCCTGTCTGAGAAGCACAGTGGTGTTTGGAATTGTGGCCTTCGAATTCGCCGCGGCCGCATTGTGACTTGAGACGCCGAGTCCAGGACCCAAACGATCGCAGTGTGTCCCTGGTTAATGCGACGCGGGTCAGTGCCCTGTTTTCTGCTTTCTTCAACGCCCGCTCAACTGCAGTCCGGAACACGACGCCTCGGGCTGTTGAGGGCTGTTGAGGGCTCTCGACTGACTGTCGTGTCTCGGTTGTTCCCACGGTTATCGTCGCGACGTCAAATGTCGCTCGACGCCGCGAAGATCGGGCGAGTTTTCCGTGGTCAACGACAGATGTGAGATCGGACGGATATCGCTCGGTCATATCCCGTTTGTCCGGGGACTGGCGGGGTGCCGAACCAGTCCACTCTGCGCGTGTTTTTTTCAGGTCGGTCGCACGGTGACATGCTGCTTCCGGCCTAACGTTTCTCGATCAGGGAGAGTCGTATGTTGACGGTAACCGAATCTGCGTGGAAACGACTTTCACAACTGCAGTCCACCCGCCCTGGCGTGACGACGATGCGTCTGACTCACACGGACGGACTCGTGAAGTGTCACCGTGGTGTCCAGAAGAAACGTGATCTGATCATCGATCATCCCGGCCGCCCGACATTGGTGATGACCGCGACGGTCGCGGAAGACCTCAACAGTCGCACGCTCGATGCTCGGGAAACGGATCGTGGTCCACGCCTGCGTCTAAAGCAGATTAGCCCCTGAATCTGGACTTTCAGTGTCAATCTTTTGAGATTCAACCACCACCAGTCGAATGCCCGAAACAACGGGCACGCAACACAGGAACCACCCACACTCAATGACAAATATCTTTGTTGGAAACCTGCCATTCACCGCTTGCGACGTCGATCTGAAGCGTGCGTTCGAGCGGTACGGACGAGTGGCCTCTGTCCAGGTCATGACTGACCAGTCGACGAACCGCTCCCGCGGCTTTGCATTTGTCCGAATGCCGTTTCTGGACGATGCCGAGGAAGCCATTAAATGCATGGCCGGCACTTTGATGGGTGGACGTCAACTGACCGTCAATGAATCAAAGAATGATCGCCGCAGCGCTCCAGGTCAGGGGCGCGATCACTCGGCTCGTGACAGCGCACGGGATATGTTCAGCACGCTTCTCGGTGAGTAATCCGGGCGAAGTCGAGTCCGAGGCCTGAGCGTCAGCCTTGTCAGCGGGACTGGCACTCGATCGCAATCACGGCATAGACAAGCAATCGCGGGACGCGGAACACGGCATGCCCGTCGGTCTGCTGAAACGGTATCCCGAGCGGTTCCCTGCGATCGGGGCTGACCAGTGAGACGGAATCGGCGATTCGTCCGTCCGGCAGTCGAATTCTGAGCTGAATGTCATTGACGGCTTTGGGCCGTTCCAGTTCCGGTCCTGTCAGTTGTTTGTTGGGAGTCTCGTCCCGGTCATAATTGACGAGCTGCACGACAACTCGATTCGGCTGGATGTATGCGGTTGTCCGAACGGTCCAGGGAGCCTTGATCACGCTCGCCCCACGCTGATTCAAACCAGCCACGATCGAGTCAGCGGCAGCAGCCGTTGTGTTTCCACTTGCGACCACCGCGTGCTCGATGCTGGTGTCGGACCTCGGCATTCCGTTCTCGTCAACGGTTGCCGTTTCGCCGCGAACGAAGACTCTGCCGCCAGCGACCGAATAGTCGCGGATCGCCGTCAGTTGATCATCCGACAGTGCCATCGCATTCGCGAGAATGATGGCCGGATACCGCGAAAGTCGCTCTGCGCTGATTGCCTCATCGGCGACGACATCCAGCAGCACCTGCCGTTCAACGAGGGCCTGGCCAAGGTCACGAAATGCATTCAGTGCCTCGGAGTGACGGTTCCACACGCTTTGTCGAGGCAGCACGAGTGCGGCATCCGAAAACGGCTTCGCTCCGTCGAAGAGATGGCGATGGGCATGCATGAAGTTGGTATATCGCGCCAGCACCTCAAACCCGGTGGCATTTTCGAACCGCATGTATCGCCCCATGCCGAGGCCGCCCATCGCGTACCCTTCGGCCATGCTCGCCGCCAGGCGAATGCCGTCGTACTTGCCCATGACGATGGGCCGACCGCCGCTCAACTCACGCGCATACAGGCAGCTCAACCAGGCGTCGCCAGCTTTCCCCTCGCTCAGGTTCAGGTTCTTTCCGACGAATGACGCGCCACCGGAATACCAGAAGTAGTCCTCGCCGCGCCCCCACAAGTCTCTCGGAAGAAACATCCGCTCTTCTTTGAGACTGACGTGACTCAGGTGATTCCACTGAGAGACAATCAGGTCCTTCCGCAGCGTGCGGCCATAGTCGATGAAGATGTCGTCGAACATCTTCTTGAAGTGCTGGGCTCCCCACTGCATGGCCAGCCAGTCCAGTTCGCCAGCTTTTTCCGCGTCGGGGTAACCGGGAATCTGGACAGGAAGATCGTGGAAGACGTGTTTATCCAGCCGGTCAATGTTGAGTCTGCTTTTCAGTTCTTGCGGTGTCAGGTTCCGGGCCAGCCACTCTCGAAACGCCGTCTGGCAATACGAGCACGCGCAACTCTGCCGGTAGTTGTAGGTGGTGATGACGCCGTCGATGCCGTGATCCACCGCGCACTGCAGCATCTGCTTAAGCATTCTGCGTGCATGTGGACTCGACAGACACAGTGCGAGCTGAGCGTTGTCGTAGCGTGACAACTGGATCGATACTCCATTCTTGTCTCGCTGCAGAAGTTCGATCAGTTCCGGGTGCGGCTTCGGTCCGAGTAGGTCCGCCGGCCATCGATTGTTGTAGTAGTCGACAAATCCGGATTGCTCGGTCCAGTCGGCCATCACTTTGACCAGCCGAAAATGTCCGACGACCGTCAGCCCGAGTTTATGGACGCGTTCGTTGAGTTCTCGCTGGAAGTTCAGTGCAGCTCGCTCACCTGATACAGGCAGCAGCATCGGCGACTTCATCGACTTCGGGTTGTCGGCGTAGCCGTGAAACATCGCCCCGTAATTCCCGATCTGCACAATCTCCGGGCGTGCTGCTTCGAGGTACGGGATCAGCCGCTCGTGTCCCAGCGACCTGGTGACAAAGAACGTCCGAGCGGGCCGCCGTGATGCCTCGGGCGCCAGCTCCGCGATCCCGTCGTTACCGACCGCGAGACTCGCGATGAGAACAACCACGATGCCGGCGAAAAGTGAGGAATGCCGATGAAAACTCATGTCCGACCTCCGCTGAAATCATTCGCCGACATTGTCAATCTCCACATCACCACGGAACCAGTGAAATGCGTGAGCGGGCTGTCCCACTGCTGTGTACATCTTGAGACGGATTAGCTTGAGAACACATCGGCCGTTATGAGCCTTCAACGTGTCAACGAAGGGTTTCTGCCCACGGATGGCAGGGCGGACCCACGGATGAAGTTACAGTCCGCGTTCGTTCATCCGTGGGTCCGCCCTGCCATCCGTGGGATCTCCTTTTATCTCCCGCCGGATTCAGCCTTGCCAGAGATGTGCACAACACTGGGGCCGCCCGCCTCGATTCTCGCCGTGGCAAACGTTACCCCATGCCGTGCTTCACAGTGAGCGACACCATGAAACTCGCCAGGAAGCAGAGGGGCTTGAGTGCTGGCCACAGATGCACGCGGAAGGACACAGATTTCAGGACGACCCGACTGATTGTCTGCGAGAATCTGCGTCCATCCGTGTCCATCTGCGGCGAACCAAAACCTGAGTCCACAGGTTCGCTCCTGAACACTGACTGGTGTGAAGACCGCATGACGACGCGTATCATGGCCGGCCTTGAATGGCTCCGGCTCCGCACGATGGCCCACCATGACGCACTCCTCAGATCCGCTGCAGGCGATTGTCGATCAGTTTCGCCAGGACTGGCAGCCGCCGGAATCCCCGGGGGCGTCACCCACGCCGGCGATCGAAGACATACTCGCCAGCCACGCAGACTTGCTGGCCGAGCAACCGGGACGGCGGGATGAGCTGCTTCGCCGACTGCTGCAGGTCGAGCACCAACTGCACAAAGAAGGCGATCTGACATTCGTACCAGACGACTACCACCAGCGATTCCCGGACGATGCCGACCTAGTCAACGAACTCTCTGGCGAAGCGCGCTGGGTGCCCCTGCGGAATACGTTGCTGGGCGATTACATCCTGAAGGAATCGGTGGGCGCGGGCGCCATGGGTGGCGTCTGGAAAGCCGAGCATCGCACCACCGGACTTGAAGTCGCGCTGAAGTTTCCACAATCGGAAAAACTCACTCCGAAGAAACTGCTCGAACTGTTTCTCGACGAGACGCGGCACCAGGTGAACCTGGCGCATCCGCACATCCTGCCGGTGCTCGAGGTCGGGCCGTCGTCACTCGACCGCAGGTTGTCACTGGACACCCTGCTGGAATCACTGGGTGGGCGACCGGCGTTCGCGGTGTACGAGTTGATCCCCGGAGGCTGGACGCTGCAGATGCGACTCGGTCAAGGCAGGGTGCAGCACCTTCCACGGTTTCTCCACCGGCTGGTCGAAGTCTGTTCGGCGCTGGAATACATACATTCCCGCGACGAACCCGTATATCACCTGGATCTGAAACCGGCCAATATCCTGCTGCGCGATTCGGACCTGGAGTCGGAAGCCGCGCTGGTCGCAGACTTCGGACTCAGTGCGCGCGGCCAGCCGACGCAGGCCGGAGGCACACTGCCGTACATGCCGCCCGAACGGCTCAAAGCTCGAACGGGTTTCGATTCAGACGGAGATCTGACGAAGCCCGGCGCGGCCGACGTATGGGCGGTTGGCGTCATGCTGTATGAGGGCCTGACCGGACGCAAACCGTTTGCCAGTAAGAGCCTGATCCTGCGGGACGAGTTCACGCCTCAGCCGATCCGCGAACTCAGCGATCACGTCCCCGCCGAGCTGGTTGCGCTGACGGACCAGTGCCTGTCGCGCGATCCCTCTGCGCGGCCGCCGGCACACGAGGTCCGGGAGCGGCTGCAGCAGGTTCACCACCAACTGCCACCGCTGCCCGACTGGTCCCGGCCGGACGTCATTACGGCGCCGCCCGCAGAAGGCTCGACTCAGCCGCACTCGCCGATTCCGTCACCGGACGAATCCGACACCACGGCCAGCGAATCCTCGGGCACCGGTCACTCCGCCGCGTCGGTGTCCCGCGCCGCCGACGTGTTCGTCGGCCGGGACGACGAACTGTCACAGATCGAACGTGGGCTGCTGCAGTCCGGAACTTCAGGACGCAGCGTGGCCATCGTCGCTGTCCAGGGTCTGGCGGGGATTGGCAAGACGTATCTGGCCGAACGGTTTCTGCACCTGTTTGCTGACCGTTTTACCGGCGAACCCGTGCGGCTGGTGCTGCCGCGGGGCGAAGACCGCTCGACCGATCAGTTGCGGGACGAACTGCTCGACCGGCTGAACGTGCCCGCAGCCGGAGACGTCTGGGCGGCTCTGCGGTCCGGGCTGTCCGACCGCGTGCTGCTGATCGAAAATGTCGACACCAGCCCGCTCGCCGCCGCCGTCAGCGGGCTGGCCCGGAACCTGGCGGGCTGCCCGTTGCTGGTCACCGGGCGCAGTGCTCAGCTCGGCGAGGACGCGGGCTGGACGCCGGTGCGTGTGCCCGTGCTCTCACCCGAAGAATCGGCCGAACAGTTGCGCGAGGAAATCGGACCGTCTCGCTTCGAACGGCTGAGCGACCAGGACCGCAGCGACGTGATCGAGCGGCTGGCCGGGCTGCCGCAGGCCGTGCACCTAGCCGCGGGATATTTGCGTAGCGGGTATCCGGTCGAGCGGTTTCTGGAACGGCTCAGCCGGCAGCGGCTGGGACTTCCCCTGCACGATGTGTCCGACCCGGCGCATGGCGAGGCCGTGCTGCACGCGGCGTTCGAAACGTCGCTCGACACGCTCCGCGCAGCCCTGGCGAACCTGGCGGGCGACGATGCCGAGGTGGACGGCTTGATCCTCGGATTCCGACGGCTGGGCCACGGACCGTTGTCCGGCATGGGTCGCAGCCTGGCGGGAGCGGTTTCCGGTCTGGAACCGGGCGAACTGGCGGACGTGCTGCTGGAAGCCCTGGCCCTGTCACTGCTGGACAGCGACGACGCCGAGCGGTTCAAACTGCATCCGCTACTGGCCGAATGGCTGGCCGAACCGGTCGACGCCGACAGCGCGGCCGAACGGATGACCGACTGGTTCGTCCCGCGACTCCGCTCCGCCGAACCGGGCCGAATGACTGCCCCGGGCGAGGAACTTGATGAGGCCGCCGAGCAGCAGGTGGTCGTGCTGCGAACCGATCTGCACGCCGAGTACGCCGCGCTGCCGCACTGGCTGCCCCGCGTCCCGGACGTCCGGATGCGCGAAGTCGAGCACGCGGGATCGACATTCGCCATTTGCAGCGGCCCGTTTCTGGCCTGGCGGCGGTTCTGCGAACACGGCCTGGACACGTTGGACCGTGGGCTGGCCGCTCCGGCCGTCGACAGTTCGTCTGTATCTCCCAACGCTGTCCGCTCGAATTTCCTGTGGACGCTTGGCCGGGTCTGCCTGCTCGGCGGCGACCCGGACGCGGCCCTCGCCGCTGCCCGCCGCAAGCAGACTTTGGACACCGACCGCGACGCCCCGTACGGAGCAGCCCTGGCCGCTAGCCTAATCGCGGACGTGCTGCAGGTTCAGGGCGAGCTGGACGAGGCCCTCCGCATCCGCCGCGAGGAACAACTGCCCGTGTACGAGCGGCTCGGCGACGTCCGCGCGAAGGCGGTCACGCAGGGGAAGATCGCGGACGTGCTGCAGGCTCGGGGCGAGCTGGACGAGGCCCTCCGCATCCGCCGCGAGGAAGAACTACCCGTGTACGAGCGGCTCGGCGACGTCCGCGCGAAGGCGGTCACGCAGGGGAAGATCGCGGACGTGCTGCAGGCTCGGGGCGAGCTGGACGAGGCCCTCCGCATCCGCCGCGAGGAAC
>CAUZFZ010000141.1:0-28241 GCA_963579025.1 Planctomycetota bacterium
GCAGCAGCCATCCTTGGCCTCCAATCCTCGTGATGATCAATCCATCAATCAGTGCGTGTGATACTCGATCCACAACATTTGCACGACACTTATTCACAGGCCGATCCTTAGCGGAACTTTGATGGCCGTTGCGGGTGTTGCCCTGGCCTTCCGGTCGCCCAATCCGTCGGGCGGCGATGATGGTGGGACATGATGTCTGCACCTGGCCAGGACTCAACTCGACTCTCCGGGCTAGCCCTGGCAAAACGGCTCCGCCGAAAGTTTCCACAGCCGGTTTCGAGACGTGTTTCCGGCAGTGGCATAATTTGGAAGTTTGAAAGCAATCGGAGCACTCAGTTCCGCCGGGCGAGATGATTACAACAACAACCGGCCACACGGTGTAAACTCATTCTGATGCAATCCCACCTTGATCCAGATAAAAGAAAACAAGGACAGGCATTGTAATTAGATTTTGCAAACGGGGACGCGAAGCGTCAGGAGGCAGTGGCTTCTGATGGCAGGAAGCTGACGGGTTCCACTCCCTCTTCTGTGTACTCTATGCCGCCCACCGCTGCGCCGCCCTGGTTGCAAGCAACAGGGCCACCCTCTGTTCAATGACTGATCAACCCGGGACCCCCGGCGTCCGGTCAGGGCAGGTTGTTTTTGTCCGCGATGTTCCGCATCAATGCTCAGAAGTGGCCCCCGATTCAGATCACGTCATGCCGCGCAACTCCTTTCCATGTTCCGATTGAACTAGGCCTGTCCTGGTTCTGAGTTCTGTCCACAAAGACGCATTGCCCTGATCAGCCGGTCGTGATATCAGCCCCGCCCCTCGGGTAGCTTTCGGTTCTGTTCAGGAGCGCGATCATGACATGGATGTCACTGCGTCTCACGTTGTGCCGGTCGATTCGGCTCTCGGTCATGGCCTGCATGGTTGCTCTTTTTGCAGCGTCGCCGCTGGCTGGTGAGGATCCTCCGCCCGCTTACGACGAACCCGCAGCATCGGCGACAGAGGCAAACGCCGAGGAACAGGTCCGCATCAGCATCGGCAAGCTGGAGCGACAGCTCGCGATTCTGTTTCCCAACAGTACAGTCCATCTGATTCCGCTGAAGGATGCACTCGTGGTGCGAGGCGGCGCTGCCGACTCGGAAGAGGCCACTCGAATCCTGCAGATTGTTCGAGACGCTGCCGCAGCGAACAACTGGATTCCTGACGGCAATGGCTGGGGACCTGGTGACGACGCGATCGTCAACATGCTGGAGGTTCCGGCTGATCCGCAGATCATGCTCAATGTCACATTTGCATTCATCGAGCGGTCGCAACTCAAGACTCTCGAGACCGCGGCTCACATTTTCGGTGGCCACCCGGGAGACGAATCGTCCGCCTTCGCAGCGGTCATCGACAACAAGCCCGTCGCACAGCGATTGATCGAGTGGGTCGACGGGCATGAATCGTCCAGCATCATTGCGACGCCGACCATGACTGTGCTCAACGGCTACGAGGCCAGGCTGATGTACCCGGCGAATCCCGCGGCAGGGCGGAAGTCCGGGGCGTCTCTTCGATACGACGCCTATCTTCAAGTCAAACCGCAGGTTGTTGATCGCGACTGGATAAGTCTTGAGCTTATCACGTCAAAGCATTCATTTAAGGACGTTGGTGAATCGAGCCGCGTCGCAACAACAGTCAAGCTGCGTGAAGGGCAATCCGTTGTGCTCAGCCACGATGTGGCGAGTCTGGCCGATCGGAAGTACCGACACATTCCGTTGCCGGATCCGGCGCGTTCGAAGTCGAAAGCCGCCGATTCGAAGGTCAGCGTGTGCATCGTGACTCCGGAACTGGTTCGGCCAATGGATCCGGACGAAGTGCCGCCGCTGCCTGGATTCCAGGTCACGTCCCCAAACGGCGTCGAGCTTTACCGCTACGCAAAGACGGAAGGGTATCCCGATCGCTTCGAAGCGACACTTTCCCCTGCGCACTCTCTGAAGGACGACGTGCAGTACTTTCCGGCTGGGCCGGAATTCCGACTGGCGGGAGCCTCGCAATTGCCTCGGCCGCAACGAGAGGCGCCGAAGTCGAGCCCGGCTGCGTCGGTTCAGGTCCGCTTCGGGAACCCGGCTGGCATGAGCGTTAGCTGGGCGGAACAAAGACGCGATGCGATCCAGTTCGTGACACCCGGCCGCCAGGATTTTCCTGCGGGAGGCGTCTATCGACTGACGGCGTCGAACATCTCGGGACGTGACGGGTTGAGCATTCATTCGACACTGGAGGTTTACCCGGCTCACCCAACGACCGCCGCCTATCTGTCACACAACAGTGTGCCGATTGAAATCTCCGACGACGACTTGAAGCAGATCGGTAACAACAAGGACGTGACAAAGGTCGTCTACCTGCCGGATCCGAATTCTCAGCCGGTTACCGCCGGTCCCGCGACACTGGTGGCTATCGATTCGGAACCGGGCACTGACTCGGACCCCGTCATCATCGCTGAGCGTCGCGGAACAATCCTTCTGGTGCTCCGCCTGGGCAACACCGATGAGGACATTGCGGCCCACGAATGGACTCTGATGCAGCGTCCAGGGCTCATCGCACCAGCGGGCAGTACAACGGAGGCACAGACAACAAGACCTGTGACACTGTCCCGAGTGGAAGAAGTCGTCAGAGTCACAGGCCGCGAAACTGACATGCAGCTCATCGAGGGATGTTCAAGGATCGTGGAACCCGACTTTCCAATAAGCCGCGTTGACGATTTCGATCCGGAGATCATTAACGTGGAAGCCGTCGCGTCGAATCGCATTCGCGTGCAGGCATTGCTGCCGGGAGTTTCAAACCTCCTGCTGTCGGACAAAGATGGCCGAACGTGTCAATTAAGCATTTTCGTCCAGGGCGACACTCGCCGACTGCAGGCAGCCATCAACAGTCGCTTCCCCGAGGCTTCTGTCGAAGCTCATAAGGTTCAGGATGCGGTCGCCCTGACCGGCTGGGTCAACAGGCCTGAAGACATGAATGGCATCGTCGAGTTGTGCGAGCAGTTCTACCCGCGCGTCCTGAATCACATGCACACAGGCGGCGTCACGCAAGCGCAGATTCAACAGACCGCTTACTTCCCGACCGGATCATTCGGAGAGGTGTTTCCTGTACCGAATCCGCCGCTGCCTGGCCTCTCTCCGACCGAAGCCGTCCCGTCTGAAGTGACTGCCTGTTCGAGCCCGCAGGCGCCGGCCCTGGCTGACGATCGAATCGTGCACTTGCGGAAGGCGATCGAGTCACTACAGGCCGCAGGACTGGCCGAGCAGGTGCGGGCCGTCGAACGTGAGATCGAAAAAGAACAGATCGCTCAAAAAGAACGTCAGGTCGAAGAGCTGCAGCTTCAAATCCAGGCAATGCGACGACGCCTGGGAGTCCCGGCTCCGATTCCGGAAGCTCCCATGCCAGCAGCGACACGATACTTCCGGTGATCTTCCTGGATGAGTCCGGCGGGTTGCCCATCCGCCGAACTGGGCGAGCCGACCGACGACGACGGCCCGACGAGCGTCCGCCAGATCGTGTGGACGACGCTGCGTTACCTTGAGAATCAGCAGTCGCGGATGGACTATGCGCGCTACCGCCGTGCGGGCCAGCCAATCACGAGCAGCCACATGGAGTCGGCGGTGAAGGAGCTGAACCACCGGATCAAAGGCCGTGAGAAATTCTGGAGCGTGTCTGGCGGCGAGTCGGTTCTCCCACTGAAAGCGGACGAGCTGAGCACAAGCGCCCCGTTGGAGTCCATCTGGACCGGGCGTCCCAAAACCCGCACCGGCCTTTTGACGTTGCACACTTCAGTCCCGAAGGGACGCGGGCTACTCGCCTTTGCCCCTCCGGGGCAGCAAAACTGTGCAACTTCAAAACTGGGGCTTCCAGCCGCAGCAGTATCTCACGACGGCGGCTGGAAGCCCCAGCCGCGGTACTTGCACCACCGAGTGTGTTCGCCGACGTTCCAGCTATGATCGTCCCGCAGAATGACGGTCGTGTTGTCGGCGAGTTCCAGCCGGTCAAGTGCCGCCAACAGTTTGCCGATCGACTCGGTGCGATGCCTTGCAGTCAACGGCATCGAGGATCGAGTGTCTCCGGCCGGTCTCTGTTGGGCGCGGCTCATCAACATGATCTCTTATCAGTGAAAACCTGTGCAAAACGCGCAGGATTTCTGACGTAGCGAAAGTCGCCAAGACTTTCGGCCGAAACTCTTGGCGAGGTTCGCTACCACTTGGTTCCGGCACCGCCGGGTTAAGGAGTTGAAGTGAAGACTCAGCATCACGTGATCCGGGTGGCGGCACTCATGTGCTTCGCCACAACGTATTCCGGAGCTGCGGACGAGCCTGCGGCGATCAGACCGCTGGTGCGCGTTGTGGACCTGAATGTCGGTGAGTCGGTCGAGGTTGTCCTGTGCGACGGCTCGCAGGCTCAGGTCAAACTGCTCGACGTCCACGAAACTCGCGACAACGTGTGCTTCGCGGTGAGGCGGGCCGAGGTCACGATTGAAGTGAACGGGAAGCGAGGAAAACTCGTTTCGGCCACCTACCATCGGCCCCGCACGATCGGCAACATGCAGATCGATTGCTCGGTTACGAAAGGCTACAACGAAAACGGCAGTCCAGGTTTCTGGGGACTCGACAAGGACGCACGTCTGCGGCTGTGGCCGGCTGATTCGCCACTGCTCAGACCGGGGACATTCACGTATCCCGTCAAGCAGAAATGGTTCGCGACCGACACGCAAATGGCCAACGACCCCGTGTATGTGGACGGAGGCGAACGGGCCGGCAAGCGAAACATCTACTACCACAGCGGTCTGGATATCGGCGGAAGCGAAGGACTGGTGGAAGTCGTCGCTGCCGCGGATGCGCTCGTGGTTTCCGTGGGCGAGTTAGTCCTCGACGGGCACAAGCAGAACACGCCCGTGTCACCGCGCTACGACGTGGTCTATCTGTTGGACGGCCGGGGCTGGTACTACCGTTACAGCCACCTCAAGGAAATCGATACGAGCATCGTTCCCGGTCGCATTGTTGCTCAGGGCGATCGCATCGGTTTGCTGGGCAAAGAAGGAGGCAGCGGTGGCTGGTCGCATCTGCACTTCGAAATCAAGAGCCGACAACCGTCTGGCAAGTGGGGAACGCAGGAAGGTTATGCATTTCTGTGGGATGCTTATCGGCGGCAGTTCAAGCCGGATGTGATCGCCGTGGCCCGTCCGCACCATGTGATTTTCACGGACGAGACCGCGACGCTGGATGGTTCCCGATCGTGGAGTGCATCTGGAGAAATTGCGGGTTACCAGTGGCAATTCAGCGACGGCGCGACCGCTGTGACACCGAGCGTTGAGCGGACATATCGCAAGCCCGGACGCTATAGCGAAGTTCTGCGAACCACGGACCACGCGGGAAACGTCGCGTACGACTTTGCGGTGGTGATTGTCGTCGATCGTGAACATCCCGAGCGTCGCGTCCCGTCCATTCATCCCAATTACTCTCCGACGACCGGCATCCGCGCCGGCGATCCTGTCACGTTCAAAGTGCGCACGTTTAATACAACAGCCGGCAAGGAGACGTTGGACTTCGGCGACGGTAGTCCGCAGGTCGACGTTCAGTCGGATGGCAACGCGGTCAAGCTCGCCCCCGATGGATACGCAGTGACGACGCACCGCTACGCCAGGTCTGGTGACTATGTCGTACGCGTGACGCGATCGAACGAGCGCGACGTCCCCGCAATTGGGCATCTGCATGTGCATGTCGATGCGCCTGCCGAAGCGGCCGTCATCTCGCAGCCTCCCCAGGCAGGAGACTATTCGCGTGCTGAATATGAGGTGGTCGAAGAACTGAATCGAAAGGCGCCGATGCGGGATGGCGTCGCACTGATGATCGACATATTCCGTCCCAAGGCCGATGGCCGACATCCCGCAGTGCTGATGCAGACGCCGTACAACAAGTCCGGTGGGGCCAGGCGTGCCAGAAACTTTGCCGCTCGCGGATACGTCGTGGTCAACGTCGACTCTCGCGGCCGTTTCGAATCCGGGGGCAAATGGGATCCGTTTTCACCAAAGCACAAGACCGACGGTTACGACCTCGTGCAGTGGATCGCCGAACAACCATGGTGCAGCGGCAACGTTGGAACGTACGGGCGTTCGTACATGGGGTGGACTCAATGGTGGACCGCGTCACAAGCGCCGCCGACATTGAAGGCCATCGTGCCCGAAGTCGCACCGCCGGATCACTTCTACAACTGCCCCTATCAGAACGGCATCTTTGTCTGCTGGATGGTGGACTGGGCCGGAGCCATGTCCGACCGACTGCCATACTCGGCAGGACCTGGCGCCTACGGCGGATTTGCCGTCAATCGCGAGCAGGCTTACGACAGGCTGCCCTACATCGACTTCGACAGGACGCGGAAATACAAGCCCACCTTGTGGTGGCGGAAATGGGTCGAACAGAACACGGCTGACGCGGAATACTGGAAGGCGATCTCCTATCAGACCCCCGACAGCTACGCGCATGTGAAAGTGCCCTCGCTGAATATCTCCGGCTGGTTCGACGCGAATTTTCCCGGTACGCCGATGAATTATCTGGGCATGAAACAGCACGGCGGCACGCCGGAGGCGCGTCGTCCTCGCATGGTGGTTGGGCCGTGGGAACACAGCATCAACCGTCATCGCAAAGCGGCTGGTGTCGATTTCGGGCCGCAGGCGATCATCGACTGGGACGGCTATGTGCTTCGCTGGTTCGACTACCACTTGAAGGGAATCGACAACCGCGTGCTGAATGACCCGCCGGTCCACGTGTTCGTGATGGGCCGCAACGAGTGGCGGGCCGCACAGGACTGGCCGCTGCCGGACACGCAGTTCACAAAGTTCTACCTTCACAGCCAGGGAGGAGCGAATTCGTCTGCTGGTGACGGGACGCTTACGACTCAGCCGCCGAAAGCCGAGGCGCCGGACCGATACACTTACATTCCAGACGATCCGACTCCATCGGCCGCATTTGCCAACGGCCACATCGACGGACCGCGAAATATCAGCAAGTCAGCCGAACGCCGCGATGTGCTGGTCTACGACACGGCGATCCTGACTGAGGATGTTGAGATCATTGGCCCGATCACCGCTCGATTATTCTCCGCCACCAGCCGCCGCGACACCGACTGGATGATCCGGCTGTCCGACGTTCATCCGGATGGACGAGCATTGTTTCTGGGCGAAGGTGTCATGCGTGCCCGTCATCGTGACCCACAGCGTCACGGTGCATTCAACGCGCACAAGCTGAGCACCATCGAATCCGATCAGGCTTACGAATACCAGATCGCATTCTGGCGTCCCACTGGCAACGTCTTCTTACGCGGTCATCGCATCCGTATCGAAATTTCCAGCAGCTACTTCCCGTATTACCTGCGGAATCCCAATACCGACAACGCAAACATCGGCCTCGCCCGAGAATTCCAGACCGCGAACCAGACAGTCTTTCACGACGCCGAGCGGCCGTCCCATGTCATCCTGCCGGTCATCCCCAGCCAGCGCGGAGACGACAAGCCGCAGTTTCGAAGAAGCAATGATCGAGCCCGTTCTGGATTGCGATCAGTTGCTCAGTGAGAACTCGTAACCGGAAGCCTGATGAGCCCCCGTCCGTCGACAATGTCGGATCAAAGACGGATGGCCAAAGCATTCGAGGAGTCAGCCAGCGAGGCAGTGTCGCCGGTGATGAGAAAACGTCACACTCTCTCGATCACTGGGATCCGTAAAGACCGTGGAAGCTGACAGTCGTCGTGCCGCAAGCGAGGAATCAGGTGAGCGAAGCCGCCAGTCGCGACGTCGTCCTCGGTCTGGCAGCCGTTCAGGCCCGGCTGATCTCGTGTGAAGCGCTCGCCGCCGCGATGCTTGAGCATAAGGCCAATCCCGATTTGTCCCTGGGCCGGATTCTCGTCACTGCGGGTCTGCTCTCGGAAGACAGCCACGAACTGCTTGAGTTGGAAGCGGACCGCATCGAGTGCGCCGTTGAGGCAGGAGACGTCCTGACCAACCCCGGATTCGATCTGTCTACGATTTCGCCCGACGATCAGCGGCTGTTTGACGCAGTGACTCTGTTCGAAATGGCGGCCTCCTTCGACGCGGTCACGTTGCCCGCACCGACCTCTGAGCCGGACGACTTCGAGGCCTTGACCCTGGCCCAGGTAGACGTTGGGGCCTTCAATCAGGCAACCTTACCGCAGACGCCACCCGAGCCGCCCTCCGATGATTTCGACGCCCCAACGGAGGTCCCGGTCTCCGACACATCCGACGACTTTGATTCAGCGACTCTCGTACAGCCAGGCGTCTCGGGATCGCCGCCCGGCAGTGAGCCTCGCAATCAGCTGGCGCCGGATGCCGACCGGTTTCGCGTTCTGTTTCAGCACGCCGAGGGTGGTCTCGGTCGAGTGCTGGTGGCGATGGACACTCAATTGAACCGCCGGGTCGCGTTCAAGCAGATTCGACCGCAGTTCTCCCGCAATCGTGCTTCGCAGACGCGGTTTCTCGTGGAAGCGGAAGTGACCGGCCGGCTGGAACACCCCGGAATCGTGCCGGTTTATGCCCTCGGCAGGGCGGCTGACGGGAGTCCTTTTTACGCCATGCGTTTCATCCGCGGCGACAGTCTGCGGGCAGCGATTCGCAAGTTTCATAAATCCCGCGAGAATGGGCGACGCCGGCCACTGGCGATCGATCTGGAATTCCGCAATCTGCTGCATCGAATCGTCGATGTCTGTGACACGCTGGAATACGCGCACAGCCGAGGCGTTCTGCACCGTGATATCAAGCCCGAGAACATCATGCTCGGGCGATACGGGGAGACTCTGGTTGTCGACTGGGGGATCGTCCGGCTCTCGGACGAAGGAGACACCCCCGATGTGGACAAAGGTGATTCCCGACTCTATCACAACGGCGTCTTCGCGAAAGACACTCAGCACACGCTGGAAGGCAGCGTTGTCGGAACGCCGGCGTACATGAGTCCCGAACAGGCGGCTGGAGACCTGCAGATTCTTAGTCCCGCGTCAGACGTCTACGGCGTCGGAGCGACGCTGTATGAATTGCTCACAGGCCGCGCGCCGATTCCCGGTGACGACACCAACATCCGTCTGACGGAACTGTTGAAACGCGTCAAGCAGGGCATATTCCGGCCGCCGCGCGAACTGAATCCGGATGTCCCGTCGGCCATGAACGCGATCTGTCTCAAGGCGATGGCCAGACCGATTGACCAGCGCTATCCCACTACGCGGTCGCTGGCCGATGATCTGGAAGCATGGCTGGCAGACGAACCTGTCCGTGCCTGGCGTGAACCGACATTTCTTCGCCTGCGCCGCTGGGTGTCACGACACAGCATGTTCGTGTCCGGCCTGGGGACGGCAGCGGCGGTCGGACTGGTCACCTTTGTCATCGCTTTTATGCTGGCCAGGCAGGCTCGAACCGATGCGCTGCGAAACTTTCGCAACGCCCGCGCCACTGTCGACGCATCTCTGACAGGCATCAGCGAAGCCCTGTCCGACTTTCCGGAACTGCAGGAGGACCTGCTGCGGCAGGCGGCCGAGCAATATGAGGAATTGGCGCACGATCACAGTGACGATCCTGAGATTCAGATCGAGACCGCTCGCGCACGCATCCGCCTCGGTCATGTGCGTCTGACCCTGAACGACGTTGAGGCGGCACGCAAAGAAGCCGCCTCGGCAGTGACGGCTCTGGAAGAATTGCGTGACGGGGTTGTGGCTGCCCGGTTGAGCAGGGATGTCAACCGGGAACTTGCTCGCGCGCGGTTGCTGTCGGCACTCGTTCAGCAAAGAGCCGGCGACCTGGATGCCGCACAGAGGCAGTTTTCGCAGGCGATCGAGCAGATCAATCAAATGATCGACAGGCCCGCCGCTCCATCGGACATCCTGCTACTTGGCGAAGCCCGTATTCGGTTTGCCGAGTTACTGCGGGAGACGGGCAAGGCAAAGGATGCGCACTCGTTGCTGGACCTCGCGCGCGAGGACGTTTCGCGCGACATGGACGACGAGAACAGTCAGCAGTTACAGCGATTGCGTGCCGTAATACTCAGCGGACTGGCGGACGTGCTGATCGATCTGGATTGGTCGGATGAGACCACGGGCCAGACAAATGAAGCTGCGGAACGGGCGCGTGAGGCCATTCGAATCTGGACGGAACTGACTGCTCGGGCCGACAGCGAGGTCAAAGACTTCGACGGGCTGGCCCGAGCACGCAATCTGCTGCTGGCAGCTTTGGATCCGATCGTTGAGGAACAGGCTCGATTCGATATCTGCTACCGACTGATTGATGATCTGAATCGGCTGATGGACAGACTGCCGAATTCACCACGGTTTCCGCGGATGCTGGCTTTGACCCGTACGAATCTCGCACAGATACTGAAGCAGCGCGGTCAGAATCCTGAGGCCCTGGATCAGACCAGGGAGTCGCTGAGTCTTCTCAGCGATCTGCTGTTCCGTCGTTACGACCGTGACACACGGGCTGAATCCATCGCAGCTCGAACGATGCTGGCAAAGATCATCCTGGACCTGGGCGAAACCGAAGCGGCACTGATTGAGTTTGATGCAGCCGTCGAGAATTCGGCCTTGCTGGTGAAGGAATTCCCGGACGTCGTGCGCTACCGCGAAGACCAGGCTGTCCTGCACAGCAATCTCGGCCGCGCTCGCCACCGGGCGGGACAGACAGGACTTGCGCGTGAATCGTTCGAAACCGCACTCGCGGGTTTTAACGGACTGAGCCACAACGACGGCGAAGTCCCGGAGTGGCTACTTCAGGCCCAGGCCTCTACTTGGACGGGGCTGGGAGACCTCCTGCTCGAAACCGACTCCGAAGCAGCGACTGACGCGTACAAAGAGGCATTGCGTTTGGGGCAACTCAGCGCCCGGAGCACGGGCAACCGGCTGCGGCTGGCCAGGTTCCTTTGTCACTGTCCTGTCAAGACTCTACGTGACCCGGGACGTGCCCTTCAGATTGCACGGAAGATTAACGCCGAGTCGCCCGAACTTGTGCCTGCGCTGTCAGTGAAGGGTGCCGCGCACGTGCGCCTGCTGAAGTGGGACCAGGCCATCGAGGCATTTGAAGACGCCAGGCTGAAACGAACGTGGCCGGTTCCGGATGTGGTAGACGAGTTTCTTCTGGCAATTGCCTGTTGGCAGCGTGATGGCAATGCTGGAGCGGATCGCAAAAGGGCCATCAAGTTGTTCGCACTGACCGCGAAACTGTTTCAGGATACGCAGTCCGGTCGCCGGGAATCGCGGTTGCTGTACGACGAAGCTCGGCGACTGATCGACCCCTGACCCGTGTTAATCCTGGTCGACTGCACAAAGTTTTTGGAATGCTCCGGTTATTCGGGTCAGAGTGGTCGGGTCGTCTTACAGTGAGACGCTGTACAGGTCCGAAGACAAACACAGGTGATCACATCCTGTTTCTGTCAATTTCGGACTGTAGTGATGTTGTGTGGGCCAATCATACGCATCCTCGCTGCGGCCGCTCTGGTGGCTGCGCTCGTTGTGACCGGAAGTCCGCGGCCGTTGCTTCGCGCGCAGACACGATTCCGGGATCGGCAGCAGTTTCAGCAGCCGCGACTCCGGCCAGGCTACAGCCCCCTGCCGCAACTGGCTCCTGTTTCACAACGGCCCACCGACCTGGCCACTGGCCACCGGAATTCACATCAGGTACGGCCCATCCCTGTTTCTGCGCCACGCGATCAACCGGAGATCGAACAGACGCAGTTTTAGGGCGCCCGACCACGCACGGCCCGCCCGGGCTCAAGTCCCCTGTCCCGGCCTGGTGTGGGCGATCGGACCCGGCGGTCGCGGGACCAGGCTCTTTCCAGTCGGAGACGTACGGGAACGACTGTCGCGGGTCGTCTCAGTCGCAGGCCGTCGACGGATCGAATCTCCGGCCGTGAAGCCGCATTCCGGGCGACGACTGATACCGGCAGTCTGCTGGGCCGCTCGGCTAGCGCCAGCAATATTGCAACGCAGCAGCGCAGTCCAATCATCAACGACCCGCGCGTTCGCGGGACGCGCACCGGTCAACTCAAGGCGTCGGGTTCGTACTGGGTTCCGGCTCGCGTGGACCTGGACACGATGCTCAGTAAGCTGGACTCACGGGTGATTGACGAAGTAGTCGTGATCAAAGGGCCGTACAGCTCGCTGTATGGTCCAGGTTTGAGCTTTATCGATGTCAGCATGAAACCATCCCCCCGCTCGGATAAGGGATTCGATTCCGGCGGTTCTTCCAGCCTCGAATACAAAACGAACGGCGAACAGTGGTACGGCCGCCAGGGATTCTGGGCTGCGGGCACGGATTCCGGCGCAGCCGTCAGCTATGGGCATCGAACGGGCAATGATTACACCATCGGCGGCGGCAGCGAAACGATTCCGTCCAGTTACGAATCCCGCGACTTCAACGTGGCCGTCGGCGTCGATCTCGACGAGCACCAGTCGGTCGAGTTCAACTACATCCGCCTGGACCAGAGCGGTGTCGAACTCGCCGGACAGATCTTTGACATTGATGTGCTGGAAACAGACGGTTTCGATGTCAGTTACGAGAGCCTCGGGTCCGAATTCTACGACAGAGCATTCGTCGAGACGTGGTACAACCAGACTCGCTTCCGCGGTCTTTCCAACTCAGTCAAGGCGAACCGCTTCACTCCACTGTTCAACAGAGCCGCGACTGCAGCCACAACGCGCGTCAACTCTTCGTCTGCGGGGTATCGGTCTGGATTCCAATGGGACGGGGCGGACGCATCTCTGATCCTGGGGACTGATCTGCGATCTGAAAAACAGAGCCTCGACGAACTCGTTACTGCCCGACGTGACACCAGCATTGTCTCTTTCTCGCCGATTCCCAAGTCGGCCCAGGTAAATCCTGGGCTGTTTCTGGAAATCACGTCCGGCGACGACTCTGCGACATCCTGGACTGGTGGCGTCCGTGTTGATTGGGTGGACACGAATCTGCTCGACTCCGGGGCAACGGCCGTTGGGACTTCCGACCAGCCACAGTCATTGAGCACTTTGCTGCTGCCACCAGATGGCGGTGAACTTGATCCTGATTATTTGCTGTGGTCGGCGTATGCGACTATGGAGACCGACCTTGGTTGCGGCGTCGCCGGTTTCGTCTCGACAGGATTCGGACAGCGGCCTCCAACACTGACCGAGTTGTATTCCGCTGAAACGTTTCTGTTTCTGGTTCAGAGCGGTCTCACGGCATTGCGCGGGAATCCGGGGCTGAAACCGTCGCGTGCATGGCAGATCGATTTCGGACTTAATACGGAGCAGCCGGCTTACCGTGGCAGTGCCACAGGATTCTTCTCCCTGATTCAGGATTACATCACTTTCGACTCGGAGGAGATTTTTGTACGGGAGATGGACCTGCCCGACCCGGTCTTCGGAGATCCCGGAAACGGAAACCGACTCGAGTTTCAGAACGTGCTTCGATCGCGCAACACGGATCTGGCCGCGATCGGAGGAGTCGAATTGGACGGCGAGTTTGACATCAAACCGTGGCTGACTGGATTTGGCACACTTTCCTGCACTCACGGAACAGACCTGAGACGCAACGGCGAGAACCGGTCTTTGACCACCAGCATTGTCAGTGATAGTTCTTCAATTACTCCCAATGACTTAACCAATCTCTTGAACAGACCAGTTAATCCTGCCCCGCTGTTGGCGAATCTGGGCGGTCTTATTGCGGCCAACCCGGTCGGAGAGACGGCGACGAGTGTCGAGCACGAACCGTTGCCGGCGATCAGTCCATTGGACACCCGGCTTGGGCTTCGCTGTCACGAACCGTCGCCCGATCCGCGGTACAGCATTGAACTCTCAACCCGGGTGGTCGCCGCGCAGGGGGCGTGTTGCTCGTTCGCTGTTCGAAACGCGGACATCGGGATTCACAACGTGGGATTTGAGAGCGTTCTGGCAGCCAACGGAGTCGCTGCAGCTCGTCGCCGGTGTCGAGAATCTGACCGACAAGAGTTACCGCGAACATCTCGACTTCCGCGATTTCCTGGCCGGGACGGAAGTCCGCCGTCCTGGACGGAGTTTCTACTCGTCTGTCGAACTGCGGTACTGACGTTGACGATTTTGGGCGGCCACTGGCAATGTCTTCTTACGCGGTCATCGTATCCGTATTGAAATCTCCAGCAGCTACTTCCCGTATTACCTGCGAAATCCCAATACGGACAACGCAAACATCGGCCTCGCTCGAGAATTCCAGGCCGCGAACCAGACAGTCTTTCACGACGCCGAGCGGCCGTCCCATGTTCTTCTGCCGGTAATTCCCAGCCGGCGAGGAAACGGCACGCCACGGTCTCGAAGAAGCAATGATCGAGCCCACCGACAAAGGCCGATGCCATGACTGCAAAGAGAAAGGCACTGCGGAAAGAGCCCGGAAGCCGTAGTCGTACCTCGAATCTGTCCTACTCCAATGAATGACTCATCCCGATTCTGCTGGGTTCGCTTATTTTGGGTGCGGTCGTTTTGGGCATCGCCTGGACGTTCCGGCGATCTCGCCAGATGCTGGAAGAGTGGGCCGTTTCCTGCGACCTCGAACTGGTGTCGGCGGATTTCTGCTGGTTTCGCCGCGGTCCGTTGTTCTGGACGACATCAAAGAACCAGACGGTCTATCGCATCAACGTCATCGACGAACACGGTGTCAGGCAGAGCGGCTGGGCTCGCTGCGGGAGTTTCTGGTGGGGGCTCTTCACGAATACTGTCGAAGTGCGGTGGGACGAACTCTGAGATCGAATTCAGGTCGTCTCCGCTTCTCGGTTGCGAGTCCAGAGAAACCACATGACATACGTGCCGATCAGGATGATCCACTCGCCGGCCGCCAGTGAATAAGTCGTCGCGCCGATGTCTGTGAACTTCAGAAAACTGGCCGTGCGAAAAACGACAAGACAGCTGTGAACGAGGCAGCACAGGCGCAGCGCGAATTCCGTGTCGGACGGTCGCCGCAGAGGCCAGAGAAACGCGATCCCCAGTGCGAGTTCCAGTCCTCCGTAGACGACGAAGAATTCTGACTGGCCTGAACCCGGAGCCAGAGTGAAGCCGACAGCGCTGGCGGTTTGATCGGGGGCGACTGAGCACCAGATTGCCAGGCCAACATAGGTCAGTCCGACAATGGCGAGAAATCCTCGAACGACCGGGTGACTTCGTCTCGCTGCGTCGCTCACGACATCTCCAGGATTTCCAGGCGGCTGACTCACGACCGTTTTCCTGCCTCAACAATACTGATCTCACTGCTGATTGGAACGCCCCCGCAACGGCACACCATCACGACGAATTAGAACAACGAAAAACCGACGCTCACTGGCATCTGTTGACGATGGACAATCGTCGAAACCGTCGCGAGGAATCGCAGGCTTCGTCAAAGTCGGGCCGAAGCGACGGCGAGGCGAACGAGGCTCAACAGGGAATGTCATAAGAAGTCGCGGGATACACCACGTCAGTGGCCGACGTTCCTCGTGATGCAGCTGAAAATCGCTACTTCCTGGTCGCCTTACGTGCGTTGAGACGGGAATCCAGGTTTGTTGCGACACAGGACGCCGCGATTGTGGAGAATTCACTCGGTTGCGCTTCTTGCTGGTATCGGGAACTTATTCGGGGCACGTTTCTTACGCGAGTCGTCGGTGACACCGGAAGTTAGCGGTTCGTTGCGGAGACTGAACCGGACACGTTCCAATCCGGTCCGCAGTCCGAAACACGCCTGGAGATTGTCATGTCCCGCTCACACGCTGACCTGCTCGCCGCCGACCGTGCGCATCTGATCCATCCGCTGCATAACCCGATGCTGCACGAAACCGCTCACATCTGGACGCGAGGCGAAGGGGCTCTGCTCTTCGACGCCGAGAGGCACGAATTCATCGACGTGCTCTCCGGACTGTGGAACGTGGTCGCCGGGCACGGCCAGCGGGCATTGATCGAGGCCGCCAGTCGCCAGGCGGAACAGCTCTCGTACTGTTCGCTGTATTCGGGCAGTTCGAATGTCCCCGCGATCGAACTGGCCGAGAGGCTGGCGGGGATGACGTATCCCTCGATCAATCGCTTTTTCTTCACGAGTGGCGGCGGCGAGTCCATTGAATCCTGCCTGAAAACCGCCCGGTACTACTGGTACACGAAGGGCCAGACGGACAAGGTCAAGACGATCTGTCGGAGCTGGGCCTATCATGGAACAACGATTGGCGCGACAAGCGCGACGGGGATGCAGAATTACTGGCCCATGTTCGAGCCGCGTTTGCCGGGCTTCGTCCACATTCCCTCGCCCTATCCGTACCGGTACGAAACACCGTCGGGAGTCAGTCCCGGTATCGCGATGGCCAATGAACTGGAGCAGGCCATTTTGCGGGAAGGCCCCGAGACCGTTTCGATGTTTCTGGCCGAGCCCGTGCACGGATCTGCGGGCGTCATCATTCCGCCGGACGATTACTTTCCCCGTATCCGCGAAATCTGTGACCAGTACAACGTGCTGCTGGGCATGGATGAGATCGTGACTGGCTTCGGCCGCACAGGCCGCTGGTTCGGCCTCGAGCACTGGGGCATCGAACCGGACATCATGACGTTCGCCAAAGCAATCACGTCCGGGTACTTCCCATTGGGCGGAATCGGCCTGAACGACGAAATCGCGGAAACACTCGACACGGGCAAGCAGCCGTGGATGCACTCATTCACGTATAGCGGCCACCCTGTAGGCTGTGCTGTCGCGCTAGCGAACCTTGATCTGCTCGAACGTGATAGATTCCCGGTGGTGGCTGTCGAGAAAGGTGGCTACCTGCTGACGCGTCTGCGCGAGCAACTCGGCTCACACCCGCACGTCGGAGAAATCCGCGGCATCGGCCTGATGGCGGCCGTCGAGTTCGTCAAAGACCGCGACACTCGCGAAGAATTCCCCGCGTCGGATCAGGTTGGTCATCGAGTTCACGTCGCCTCCCAGAAGCGAGGCTTGTTCACACGGCTGCGCGGCGATAACTACTGCATCGCCCCGCCGTACGTGATCACGCGGGAGCAGATTGATCAGATCGTCGACCGTCTGACGGAATCGATCGTCGAAGTTCTGGGTCAGTAACGTCGGTTCCCTCATCCCTGTTCTCTATTCCCTACTTCCCATGCAGAATCTCGTCCGCCAGGAAGTCATTCAGACGGCTCAAACGGTCGTCATCAAAGTCGGGACCAGCGTCCTGTCTCACGATGACGATTCGCTGAATGTCGCGCAGATTGCGTCACTGTCCGAGCAGATCGTTCGAATCAGGCAGACCGGTCGTCGTGTGGTGCTGGTTTCGAGCGGAGCTGTCGGAGCTGGTCTGGGTCTGCTCGGTTTGACCGAACGCCCGAGTGACCTGCCGCACCTGCAGGCGGCGGCCTCGATGGGTCAGTCGCATCTGATCCGGCTGTACAACGACTGTCTGGAGCCACACGGCTACCGGGCCGCTCAACTACTGCTGACGGCCAACGATTTCCGTCATCGCGAGCGGTACCTGAATGTCCGCAACACGTTGAACACGCTGCTCGAATACCCGGTTGTTCCGATCATCAACGAAAACGACACAGTCAGCATCTCCGAGATTCAGTTCGGCGATAACGACAGCCTGGCGGCGATGGTCAACAATCTACTCGACAATTCACTGCTGATCGTATTGTCTGTGATCGACGGGCTGTTCGATGGCGATCCGGATCATGCGGACAGCCGCGTTCTGCCGCTGATCGAGGAATGGGATGCGAAGCTCATGGCGCTGGCTACGGACACGCGCAGCCGTCGTGGCAAAGGAGGCATGCAGAGCAAACTGCAGGCCATCCGGCGAGTCACGGAGGTTGGCGAGAGCGTCATCATCGCGAATGGCCGCACACCGGACGTGCTCGATCGTATCCTGGCCGCCGAAGGGATCGGGACGCTGTTTCTGGCCCAGGGAAAAAACGTCCCTGCCTGGAAGCGTTGGATCGGCTACACGATCGAACCGGCCGGCCGACTGCATGTCGATCACGGGGCACGTCGAGCTCTAACCGAACAGGGCCGATCTTTGCTGGCAATCGGAGTCGCGTCTGTTGACGGACAATTCGATCGTGGCGAGCTGGTTTCACTGCTCGATCAGGATGGTTGTGAATTCGCGCGAGGCCTGACCAACTACACCAGCGTCGAGACGGAACAAATCCGCGGCCGACGGACCCCCGAAATCGTCGCAGCCCTCGGAGAACAACCCTACGATTCGGTGATTCACCGCGACAATCTGACGGTGTTCACGTAGCCGGCGGTCCGATTCCCGGTGCCCGACATCCGCGATTCAAGATTTGTCCTCATGAAAGCTGTGCGGATGACCGAATCTATTGACGATCCTGGCCTCACAACTAGAATCCGCCCGCCTTGGCGGATGAAAGTCATCGGCCACCGCCCGTAAGGGCCCGTAGCTCAATTGGTTAGAGCGCCGGACTGTCGATCCGGAGGTTGAGGGTTCAAGTCCCTTCGGGCTCGTTTGAAAGCCTCGTTGTCAGCAAGTGACAGCGAGGCTTTTTTCGTGACAGGGATTGAAGTTACGTCGACGTGCCCGCGTTCACTGTCTGAGTCGGTCGTGTGGGCCAAAGTGACAGCGGATGACCTGAATTGCCCTGTTTGGCCAGTGCCAGGGGGAAACGTTGGGGGAAACGCGGTTCGGGTCGCCTCATCCGTCCCCGTGGCCCGCACAGCGTCTGTGGGTTGATTCGGATTGCTGTCGAGCGGAAGCGCCGGCAGCGTGTTGATCGCTCCCGCCACGTCCAGCAACCGGGGATCCGTGTAGACGTTCATCGTCAGGTCGATCTTCGAATGACGCAGCGCAGCCTGAGCCGTGCGTGGTGCCACACCGCCTTTGCTCAGAAGCGTGCCGAACGTGTGCCTGACGGCGTGTACGTCGAGTGTCCGGCCACGGTCATCGACCTTCGGGATGCCAGCCGCTTCCAGGTCTCGATTGAGGATTCGCAACAGTCCAGTCGGGACGTAGAACAGCCGGTCGCCGGCGGTGGCTTCAGTGTTGCCTTCAACCGGCAGCACAGCCACCCATGCCGCAGTGTCGCGTTCCTGAAGCCACGTCCGCAGCTCCGCGGCCAGATCAGCCCTGATTGGAATCTCAGCCCCCTCCCGGTTCTTCTCATCCCGCGCCTTCAGTTCCAGCCAGGCCCCGTCGCCGTTCAGGATTAGCTGGCATCTTGTCAACGATGCCAGTTCGCCCTTCCGCAGCCCGGTCAGAACGAGTGTCTTGTAGATCAATTCCCGTTCGCGGCCTCGGTATTCCAGTTCGGCGATGAATTCGGGGTTGTCACACAGACTTTCCCGAGCCAGGGCGACAGCCGCCCCGATGCCATCGAACGTCAGAGGCGCTTTCTGCCAGGTATCGCGCTTCCCCTTCACGTCGGACCGCAGTTTGCAAACGGAAACCCGCCCGAATTCCGCCAATGGTCGCCAGCGGGCGACGTAAAGCAGACGCTGCAGCTCCACCTCAGTCATCGACCGGCGTTGCCGTCGTCTGTCGGCCCGTTCGTCAGCCTTTTGGACTTTCCGCAATGGGTCCGCGGCCAGTCGTTTGCTGCCGACACACCAGGCACAGAAACCGCGGAGCGCCTGCAGGTAACTGTTCCGCGTCCGTGCCGCCATGCCTGCGTCGAGTTTGTCGGCAAGCCACTGTTCGACAGAATCAGCTTCGATATCTCGCAGCGTGCGAAACACGCAGTCAGCGCTAATCTGCCGTGCCTGACGAGTTGTGTCCGTGACGTGCCGATCCGATCGGCCCTTCGCCTTCAGGCTGCGAATGTACGTATCGAGGTGTTCGACCAACGGCACCGCCTGATGATCGGAAACGGTTTCTTCCGCTGCCGTCATCACGTTGGCCCGCACCAGTTCGGCGCGTCGCTCCATTTGCGTGAGCATGGCCCGAGCAGCATCCTTGTCCTTGCAGCCGGTCGTCACTTCGCGAATGATCCCTGAGCCATCGCGGTACTTCGCCAGCCACCTGCCAGACTCGACGACGATTCGGTCAGAACCGTCCCGGCCGGTCGTCACTCTTGCGGTGCGTTTCTTCCCGGCCTTGTCGAGCCACCGGGCGAACTGTTGTCCCTTGCGTTGATACAACTCCGCGCTGCCGGGCATCGGTCGTGTCGCGGTCTTTCGTCTGAGACTGCCCATCGTTTCTCCCGCCTTTCTGAGAACGCGGCCACGGGATGCGAGGTTCTCAGGACTCGCAGAGCCCGCAGCCGCAAAGGTGTCGCACACTTAACGGAATTCGCAGGAAAGGACCAAGCGAATTCACACGCACACGAAGAATCTGTTCGTTCAATCAGCTATCGGCTCCCAGCCGGTGCGTTCCCCGATCCGTTCCACGAGTCCCCGATTGGCGAGCCGGTTGAGTATGTCCCGAGTCTGGCGAGGTGATCGACCACATCGCTCTGCCACTTCGTTCGTCGTCGCGTAACGGCGGTTGTCTCTTACATGTATTAAAGGAACAACCGCCGTTAGGGTCTCCAGAATGGTGAACTCACTGTCAGTTACCGGCTCAGGATCCTGACCGGTATCTGCGAGGGTAAAGCCGCATTCTTCCGTCGACAGGATCACTGCGTCGCAGCCAGAATCGAGAAGTGCCCTTGCCCGGCCAGCGGCCTGAATGATTGCCGCTCTGACTCTCGACCGGTGAGCCTGTTGCCAAACAGCGTCCTGGTATCCCCTTCCGTGAACGATCCGCTCCATTCCTGACACCGTGAATCCCTGCCAGCACAGCTCACCCCAGCCGCCCCCGGAGTTGATTGCGTCCGCTTGTCCGACACGAAGCAACTGCTTCCTGATATCCATGTCTCCGACCCGCGGAGTTCCCGCGACGATCAACAGGTCACACTCTGACCGATGCCACCGATTCGATGCCCGGTCCTCACCGCTCCCGAAGTACTCAACCATCGTGACCCGGTCATCGAACAGCGTGCCCAGTTGCTTCGAGGCGGACCTCAGTGTCGAGTGCGTGATGATGCCTGCGCGATGGCAGTCGGGGCGGCTTGCCAGCACGCCGCGGAGCAACCCTTTAAGTCTTGGCAGAGCCGTTCCCCGGGTGATGTCGATTGGGTACTGCAGAACCTGTTTCGACAGTTTCGGCCTCCCTGCGGGCGTCGCGTCTACGATTTCCAGACCGGTCGCCCGTTTCAGGAGGTCCCGGTCTGCCGTTGCGTCCGACAGCCACACTGTCGAGTCCTGTCGCGGCAGATTTCTGCGAGTAACGCACAGAACTTTGTCATTCAGCGTCGGGGCAGTCGTCGCCGGCTTCTTTGCGGTTTCGGTGGGATTCATCGATCAATACACCTGTGTGCGAGGTTTCGCCCGTTGCGATCTGGAGCAACAGATTCCAGACCGGCTTACCATCGAATCTGAGTGTCAATTCTCGGCAGGCTTTGAACAGCAGCGACTGAAGGCCCGGCGGTTCAGGCATCGTCACACCAACCGGAACTTCCTTTGCCGTCGTCGTCTCGTCAGCGAACGAAATCAAACGGTCAACAACGTCCGCGAAGTGGTGTAGAAACCTGAATCGTGCTTCCCGAGCCTCTGTGGTCCTGTCATCACGAGTCGTCTGACCGTCGTCGTTCGTCGCCGGCACCGGGGCGAACCCGTCGAGCCAGCGCGGATCGTTGAGCAACCTGTGGAGTACTTCACGAACCGTGCAGAGCGTTGCGGCCGGAATCGAGGTCTGAGGGCACAGCACATCCAGTGAGTCCTCATGGATGGCCACGAAGTCGCGGCCTTCACAGAGAACATCCAGACCGGAATGAATGGCCCTCGCATGCGTCGCAACCGCGACCGTAGCATCGTTCGCAGCCACAACCTCACTGAGATATCCGGAGTCGACGCATCGCTGACGATGCCGACAGCTTGAATTGCAAACCGAACGGACCACACACAGGCCGATGGCTTCAGCATCGTCCGCGTCTCGGTTCCAGCAATTCGCCTCCTGCCCCTTCGTGTTTCGCTTGGGGTACGCAGCAGCATCGATGCCATCGGCCAGACAATCGTTGACCACTTCCCGGCAGTTCTCATGCGTCCGTTGAATTGAAAGCGATCGACCGGCAACCTTGAACGCTTCCAGATCGGCCGTCGATTTGCCGGCACCCGTCGGGCCGCAATCGATCGAAACAACCGGCTTGCCAAGACGGTCGAGCCGTCGCTGGACCATTTCGGCTCGATATTCATCCAGCTCGACAACGGGACCATCCGGCCGTTCGGAAACGATGTGGACGGCTTCCGGTCTGACAGTCTCCGTAAGGCGAAGCCGGGCAACGAAGGCTTCAGTTGTGAGGCGTTCCATGTCATGACGCCCCCTCCTGATTCCCGAGCATATCGCGGACATCTTTCCGATCGATCGGCGGAAACATCACATCGATGTCGCGTTGCAGCGCGTCTGACAATTGCCGAGCCGTACGGAACGCTCCGAAATGACCAGGCCAGCAAGACGAGCATGCCGGGCAGTCTGGTCGATGCCTTTCTCTGACCGATGGCTTCAACGTGTCGTGCGGCTTGTGGTCATTCTCGCCAACAACGATCAGTTGACGCTCAGTCGGCAGCCCTCGCAGGATGTCGATCAACAACTCCACGCCCCCGACATTTGACGGTCGACCGACAACACACAGCCCGTGAGAAAGGCACGCCGCGACGTCGCTCGCACCTTCGACCAGAAACACCGGACCAGGATCGATCTGCCAATCGTCCACGTACGTGAGTCCGCGACTTCCGCCAGTCCACTGCCGCTTCCGGCCGTCACGGTATCGCCGAACCAGCCCGATGACGTTGCCGTTGCTGTCTCGTTCGGGAATCGTCCAGCACGAATAATGGGACGACCAGCCGGCGCAAATACGATCCAGGCCGGAACGGTCGACAGCGAGCCGCTCTGCGAGTTCCTGTCGTCTTTCCACCGCCTGCGGATGCTCCGCAAATTCCTTTGCCATCTCTCCCCAGTCTTTGGGAATTGACGGGCGTCCGGTCGACGCTGGCCATGTTGGGTTTCGCTGGACCGGTGGCGCGTCGGCAGGCCAATGCCGATTGTCGACGAGCCTGTGTAGAAACTGCCCGCCAGCGTTCTGACGAACCGAGCCAGACTGTATCCGGCCGCACCAGACAGCGCTGCCGTCCACGCTGACACAGCAGTTGTCCGGCCCGTCACAGACCGGACACCGCTCGTTTCTTGATACTCGCCGCCAGCCGTTTTCGGTTCTTCGATTTCTACGATCTTGTGACATGGTTATTATCCAGATGAGCCCGGATGTCGTGACACGTCCGGGCGAGTTTGAAATGAAGAGCGGAACGAGCCCGCCAAACCGGTCGGGCTCGCTTCGTTTGGTGGCTCTCAGAACAGCGTCCGTTGCGTCGCACCGGGCTCTGACGCAGTTGGATCATCTGGCAATCGAGACGCCTGTCGTCGCAGTTCCGCAGCGCGCTCTCGACAGGCATCGCAGCGGACGGGACGCCACTTCCGAACTAGCGCACCGTTTCGGGTTCGGCGTCCGGAGTTCGCTGCGCCGGCATGGCAAATAAGACCGGTCATTGCGAGCACTCCAATTTGAGGACCGATTCTCGCTCGTTCAAACTTCGAATACTTCCCCGGCGGTCCAAACGATCCGACATCAAGCGGCTCGGTTGCGCTGGCCAATGCGTCAAGGAACCGGGCGAGCGTTTCGTAGATGCGTTTCATCTGCCGGCCTCCCGCAACTTGCGACAGTCCGGACACTTCGCTTGAACAACAGGCGGCTGCCGCCGCTCCGGCGCCAGCGGTCGCAACTTGCGACAGTCCGGGCAACCGGCTTGGATCCAGTCGTCGATTCCGGTGGCCGGGTCGCCGGTGTGGGCACGCCATCGCACCAACGCCCCAAGTTTGATCGACGGGGGAATGGCGCCGCTATCGGCAAGTCGGCGAATGTGTCGCTTCGAGCAGCACAGCAGGGCCGCAAATTCGTCAACACTCAACAGTGCGGGAACAACGGTCGCACCATCCCGTCCAGCGATTCGCTCGCCGCCAGCGTGAGTCACAGTTTGCATGGTCACACACCTCACAGGGCTCGGTCGACGGGACCCGATCTACGAGTCAATCACCGTCCACCGCTAGCAGTGTGGGCTGTGCGCCACTTTTGTCGTGTCTCGAATACGCCACGCCACGCAAGTCCTGCTCTGGCCATTGCTTGGCTCAATTGCGCCATTTGATTCTGCGCCAAAAGCTTGCGTCATTTGGCGCACGTCCAAGACCCATCACTCATCGTCGGCTGACCGACTCTTTCCAGAACGAACTGGGCGAATGATGCGCCTGTCGGTCGTGAGCGTTTCAGCGAGAATCGTCGGATCAACCGTCCCTACTGCCCCTACTGCTTCCCGTAATCCCTTCGCCAAACGGAACGCTACCACTCCTTCCCGAACGGTCTTCTTGTAGTACCGATTGGCCGTAAACAGATCGTTGAGGATTCTTCGAACAGTCGACTCAGAAACCCGAAGTTTTCCCGACTCGCTCGTACCGCAAGCCGCTGCGAGTTCCCGCGTCTTAAAAGGCTTAAACTTGACTGCTTCACTTCCCTCGACGTGGCGACGCTCAAGTACGCGCCGGACAAGTTCCTCTTTCGACGCATCCCGAGACGGTGCCTTTGATCGCTTCCCGCTTGAATCAGTCGCTGCCGTCCGTTCTCCCACGATGGAGCCGGCTGGCGAATCCTGACGTCCCGTGCAGTCAACTTCGCTTTCCAGGTGATCCCGCTTCCGCAGGCTCGCCAAATCGGGGATGTTTTCGATCTCCGCATAGTCCTCGACGTCTCGGCAGGCGTAGATGCAATTCCACAACTCAGTGAAGTGAAAAAGCAGCGACTCTCTTTCGAATTCGTTGAAGGCGTCACAGAGAATCTCTGCAGCTTCGGATGCGTCTGGTTCGAGCGCTTGATGCACCACCGCGATCGCGGTGGTGCGAAGCTGGCAGTACAACGAATCAAGGGAAGACGACTGTCCCGGCGGCAGTCTCGCATATGCAAACCTCATCGCGATCGCCGCCGCCTTGTGCGACTCGGGATCACGAAACGCCTCGACCATCCGGGCGGTGATTGTTTTTGGCCGGTCGGCATTCCAGTGGAGGCACGAATGTAGCCGGGCGATTCGCTCACGATCTTGTCGAGACTCATCGCGGAGCCGTGCTTCCTCCTCTCGCCTGGATTCCCGATCCTTCCGCAGTGATTCTGCGGAAAAGCACGGTGCATTACCATCGGCCGTGGCGCGGTCTTGCGTCGTTCCGCTCATGCGTTCATTCCCTTCCCAATGTTACGGGCGCGGTTCGAGCCGTGCCGCGGGAAGGGATGCGACACCGGCCCGAACTGCTTTCAGCCCGTCGCGTTTCGAACCGCGTCGGGCAACCCGTATTACGCAACAATCATAGCTACTCTACGGCATCCAGTTGTGATTCTTCGCAGCTTCGAAGAGGAGTCCAGTCGTGGCAGTCAGAATTGCCGCATAGACTGAGAGTCGTTCTTCCTGTTCGGGATTCTGCAGGTCACTGAGTCTCTTCGTTCCGTGAAACAGATTACATCGCACTCCATACACGAAGAGTACGACAGCAGAAACAGTGGCAACAAAGTCGGCAGGCGCTACCGTTCCCTCATAGAGTCTTACGAATTGTCCGACTTGAAGTCGCTGTTGATTGACCATTCCGGCAAGTTGCAAGGCAGCCTGAGGATTGTCCACCCCGTGCCGTTTCAACTCCTGCAAGAGGACGGATTGGAAAACTGCACACGTATTCGGATTCAATTCTGAGTCCATTGCTCGGATGTAGTTTCGAATCTGTTCCGTCTCATATTGCCCGTTCCAGTGAGTTGAGCGCCCGTTAGCGAACGACAATGCCCAATCGATCTTGTAGACACTGTTAAAACAGAAGAATGCATACACGAATTCGCTCGGCCGAAATGGTTGAAATTCTTGACCGGGTTGGAGTTTGACACCATGTCGGAGACTCCTGGTATCACGGTGCATCACAAAACAGGCGTCTAATTCTTGTTGAAGACTCATGGATTCTCCTAGCCGCCTTAGTGCTCGATTGCGTACGGCCCACTTTCGACTTTGTATGGTGGGGAGCCTTGATGAATGGCGTGGTGAATAGCAGTATGGTCGAGTTCATAAACTCGCCGCATGGTCCCGTGCTTGTCTTCACGCCTGCCTCGATTCGCAATATTCTTCAGTATCTGAACGGCCGGCCTCTCCTTTATGTCGCCGGCACGAATCTCTCGCCTTACGTCCGATGAAACAAAGACGACATCGTCCTGTTGCTTGCCGATGGCTGACAGGATTCGACTCCCGTCGTTGATGCCGTCACCGACATAATTCCAGTCGTTGCGTCCGGGGTCCCAAAAGCAATTGACCCGCCCGACATGGACGCCCATACGAAAGTGAAACTCCACAATTGCGCCATGAGCGATGTAGCCCTCGATCATGTCAGCAAGCACGGCCGCATAAAACGTCGCCACGACGGCGTCGTCGAAAACGAAGATGTAACCATCGCCGATGCACAGCATTGCCTCATGCGTCTCGTCGACGTATCGGCTTATCCAATTGGTCGCCAGGTTCGCAACCGACACGATCGAGTTGATAACCAGAGCCTGTTCTCCGTGTGGAAGACGGGAAAAGTCTGAGACATCAAGATAGATGAATGACCGATCGAGATCCCAATCGGTGACCCTGCGATGGTCGGACAACTCGTCCGTCATGCGATCGTTAAGCTCATGAACCACAGCCGGCGTCGCACACATTCTGGCCGTCGTTATGTAGGAACCCGCTTGGTCCACGCCGATGCAATGAGACATTCAGCGAAACGTCAGTCCGGCGTAATGCTGATCTTGAGCGAGGAATCCGCGACGGCGCTGCCCGGCTGATGTATACGTTGTCAGCATTCGCCCCAGTTCTTTGCATCTGTTGATCAGTCGTTCGCAATCGGCAAAGTACTCGGCTGATGGAACGGTCGAATACTGCAAAGCGGTGTCATCGGGCTGTCCCGACACCCAGGTAAGAAAATCGCAGAATGGCTGCGACTCCTCATTAAGCGAGATTGAACGGCCGCCTCGCTCGACGGAAACAATCTGACCATCGTTTGTCGTGAGTGCGAATGCTTCGTCAGTGCGTTTCACGTATGACCTCCAACTCAATGATGTCGTGTTCAAGCTTGCTGCTGGGTCATTCGTCGTCCCAAGCGAAGTTGTCAAGTAGATCGATCACTCATTCTCATTGACCGACATCCGCCAGTGTTCACCGCGGCGGTACGCTTCAAGTCGTTGCTTGCACATGTCTTTGTCCGAATCCGGTGCAAGGACGACTGCCTTCGCCGCGTAGTCGGCCGCGTCATCGAACTGGCCGGATTCGGCGAGTGCCGATGAGTAGGCGAGTAGGCCGTCCCAACGCTGCTCGTCAGTCTGCTCGACAACGGCCTGTGCGTACTTGAGCGCTTCGTCAGCATCACGTATCCGCTCGTCCGGGCAAGTCGCGCAGATATCCGCATACCAGATCCGTGTGGTGACTTCCTCCGGGTTCAATGTGATGGCTCGCCGGTAGTCGGCCTTCGCCTTCGAGTACTCGTCCGTCTCATGATGGAATCGGCCCTGGAGCATGTAGACCATCGACTCATTGCGACCGAGTCCGCGGGCTTTGCTGAAATGAATCCGTGCCTGCGTCCGATCACCAGAGCGAAACAGAACGAACGCCTTCGCGGCAAGTGCCGTCCCGGACTTCGGGGCGAGGCGGAGAGCGTCTTCGATGTCGGCAAAGGCTTTGGCATGTTTCCCCAGGTCAAACGAGTAGGTCAGACCGCGGGCGACAAAAGCCGGCGCGAACTGGTCATCACGTCGGATCCACTCCGTGAACAGCTCTACGGCCACGTCCGCCCGCCCCCTGGCTCTCACGCCGAACGGGTCGACCACACGCAGCCATTCATCGCGCAATCGGTCAGCATCGCGCTGCAATTCAGCCAGTTCGTCCTGTGTGGTCTTCAACGTTTTTGCCACAGTCCGGAACTGCGTCTGGCACTGAGTGACGAGTACCTGTGCTCTGGCCTGTGCAGCCTTCCCAATGGGGTGTGATCTCTCTGAGGCGACAACACGTGGGAGTTGTGAGTTGGTTTTCTTCGGCTTTTGCCGTGAGTTGAAGTGGTCTTGGAGAAAGCGGCGTCCTTTGCGATCCTGATTTCTGAACGGAAATTCAATCTCGCATGGCAAGGACGCCGCCGTGAATGATCTT
>CAUZFZ010000142.1:0-28223 GCA_963579025.1 Planctomycetota bacterium
CGAGGCCTGCGTCGAGTCTTCGACTTCAGCCTCGCCTGGACAACATTCAATGAACTCTCCGCATCCTCGGGCCGCCCTCACTCAACTTGTGTGTAAGGGTGAGGGTTGAAACCCCGGGCTATTTGCCTACGTCCCTTCGGGACTGAAGTGTGCAACTTCAAGAAGTCAACGCGATGCTATTGGAGCTATTTTTTCGTGAACATCATCAGTCGAAAGTCCATGACACTGGATCCAGGAATCGCAGTCGCTCGCAATGTCAATTCGCCGCGCCCCTTTTCCAGGTGGATCGTGCCGAGTTTCATGGGCTGAAACTCTTTGACGTACGACTCCTGACGTTTGACGCGATCGTGTTCCGCTCCGCGAACTGGCGGATCGTGTGGTTTTGAGACCATGCCGACCAGTCGACTGTTCCCCAGACTCAACTCGATCGTTGAGCCGACATCACCCTTCGGGCACGAGTAGTAGATCTCAACTTCGTAGTCGCCGGCCGCATTGACCTGAACCGGCCAGGTGATGCGATCGTCGAGACTCTTCCAGTTCATGAAGTAGGAATTGTTCGGGAATCGATTCGAACGCTGAATTCCGCCGTGTGCCGTCCCGTCGCGGGCGGGGATTTGAGTGTAGCGATACTCTGGGTGGCCGATTAGAAACGGCCGGTCGCCTGGCTCCAGCTCGGACTTGACGTTCTGTTTCCAGTCGGCCACTGCCTTGCGCAGACGCTCTGCTTCTTCAGCGTGCTGTTCGGCAACATCTTTCCGTTGACCGGGATCGGCGTGCAGATCGAACAGTTTCCCCTGCGTATCCAGACGAAACCGCTGGTTCCGGACACTGACTCGATCCCGCCAGGATGAGAAGATCAGCCGATCCGGCCAGGACTCAAGCTCGATGCCCATCAGCGGCATCACCAGACTCATTCCATCGAGCGGCTTCCTGCTGGCAACCGGGACTCCGGCAAGTTCGGCCAGTGTGGGAAGCAGGTCAATTGCTGCTGCAATGGGCTTGAATGTCATTCCAGGGCCAAGGCGTGAGGGCCAGCGAATAAGCAGCGGAGATCGCACGCCTCCCTCATCCGTCGAGCCCTTGCGGCCCTTCATATCGCCATTCCAGCGAACACCATTCGGGCCGTTGTCACAAAAGTAGACAACAACCGTGTCGTCGGCGACTTTCAGTTCGTCGAGTTTCTTCAGCAGCCGACCAACGTTCCAGTCGATGTTCTCGCACATGGCAAGCGCCGCCCGGATGTGACCGGTGTTTTCCTTCCTGGGATCGCGGTTGTGCATCTCCAGTTCTTTGTCTTTGAACTTGTCCCACCAGCGATCGGGCACCTGCATCGGTGAATGCGGTGTGTTGTACGGGAGATAAGCGAAGAACGGTTTGTCCATTCGCGTGCTCTCTTCCATGAACGCCATGGCACGATCTGTGAAGTCGTCGATGACGAATCCGTTACCTCGTACGAGACGACCGTTGTGCTCAAGAGGCGGACTGAAGTAGTTGCCCCAATGGCCCGAGCAGAAACCGTAATACTCGTCGAAGCCGCGACCGTTTGGGTGATAGGGATACTGCATTCCGTTGTGCCATTTGCCGAACGCACCCGTCGCGTATCCGGCCGCCCTGAATGTGTCGGCGATCGTCATCTCGTCAAGATCCAGTCGCTCGCCTCCGGCTGACGTACTGTAGACTCCACCGCGGGCGTGATACCGCCCGGTCAGGAACTCTGCCCGTGTCGGCGAGCACACCGGGCAAACGAAGAACCGGTCAAAACTCGCGCCGTCACGCGCGAGCGAGTCGATATTCGGCGTGCTCAGATTCGTGTTGCCGTTCAGGCTCAGGTCACCCCAGCCCTGATCGTCTGACAGGATGACGAGTACGTTCGGATGCTCGGCCGCCAGCAATGGAGCCGACCACAGCAAAGTGGAGGTGAACAGAACGACTGAGAGCTGAAAACGCTGCATGGAGACTATCCGTCAGGTGTTGTTGCGGGTGGTTGATGGTGTCCGGGTCTTTTCCGCGAAGTGGTCCGCTCGAATTACTGATCACGCGATACCGGTTTGGCTCAGGCTCTCACAGTTCGTGCGGCACCTGGATCTTCACGCCACACACTTTGCACGTGACACGTTTGCCCGCAAGTTCCGACTTGATGCGGTACGTCTTACCGCAGCCCGGACATTCCACTTGCCCGCCGCGAACTTCGCGGCTGCTCAACGCTTCGAGCAGTGCATCCGGAGTTTGAAAGCGATCACTGGGAGAGCGGGACAACAGCGTCCGCAGCACCTCGATTTTGGCAGAGTCAATGTCGAGGCTCACAATGCGATTCCACTGCGGCGTGAGCGATGCGTGTGACTTCATGCGGATCGCGTGTGGACCGTCCGGATACAGCGCGTCACCCGTCAGCATCCGGAACCACAGGCAACCCAGCGCATACAGATCACTGCGGATGTCGGCCTCCAGGGGTGCATCGAGGAGTTCGGGCGCCAGGTAATCCACCAGTTGTTCGCCACCCTCCGGGAATCCACCGCGAAGCAGTCGGACGGCAACCGGACACCCCAGACTGAGGTCAACAAGACGGACTCCCCCGAGACGCGTGATGATGTTGGACGGCTTCAGATTCCCATGGCACAGACCCAATTTGCACAACTCGCCCAAGGCCCGCGTGATCCCCTCGATCAGCTCGAGGGACCGCTGCGGGGGGATCTTCGGCTGCTTCTGCAAGGTTCGGTCGAGGCTGTTGCCCTGCACAAACTCGCGCGACGAGTAATGACGGTCGCCCTCCCGTCCGGATTCGAAAACAGTCGCGATCCCACCTGGGCGATTTTTTTCGAGTTCAAAAGTCGTCTGCACGATCCGCTCGAGTGTGGTCGAATCAGAGGTCAACGACGGATCGAATACGCGCAGTGCGACCGATTGTTTGATTCGTTGATCGGTGGCTCCCAGCAGAGGTCCCAGCAATCCGTCACCCAGAACTTTGCTGATGCGGAACTGGCCGAACTGCGATCCAAAGCCCCCTGTGGCAGCGTCCGCATCGATGAGTTCGAATGTCGTCTTGCCGATCTGGAATTTCTCGCCCGTCTGCAGCGTGAAACTCTTCGGAGTTTTTCCTTTGTAATGCACTTCGTTGCGACCCGACGGCAGCCGCTGCACACTGGCTTTTCCGTTCTTCACGGCCAGCTCGACATGCTCTCGCGAGATCTGCGTGTCCCACGGAATGGCCCAGCCGTTCTTTGGCTCTCTTCCGATGCAAAGCACATCACCGTTATTGACCGCCTTGCGGCGTTGCTTTCTCAGCTCCGGAGAGCTGGCGACGATTTCCAGCATGATTTGGCCCTCAATTCCGCAAAAATCGACCGCGCAGACGTTCGCCTGAATGGTCGCGAATGAATCACGGGCGATAGAAACACCCGGGTAGGAATTGCGCCAATTTAGCATTCCTGTGGTGAGTCAGGAAATCGATCGCTTCTCGACAGCCGAGCGAGGCGTCTCGAATTCGCCCGCGACGTGTGTTTCGATGGAGCGAGAATGAATCCCGTCAAACGAAAAAGCCCGGCTCATGAGGCCGGGCTTTGAAGCACATTCGGGATCGGCGATGCGACCTGGAATCAATACAGGCGCCGCTGTCGGGAAGAAGGGATGTTCATTTTCTTTCGGTACTTGGTCACCGTTCGTCGTGCCAGATTGAATCCCAGTTTCGACATTTCGTCGACCAGAGCTTCGTCACTGTAAGGCTCGTCCTTGTCCTCTCTGTCGATCAGTTCCTGCAGCTTGCGGCGAATGTTTTCCCAGGCGATGTCTTCGCCCGAATTCGTCTTGGTTCCCCCACCAAAGAAACGTTTCAATGGGAACAGGCCGCGAGGCGTCTGAATCCACTTGTCATCCACCGCGCGAGACACGGTCGTCACATGCACGCCAACCTGGTCGGCAACCTGCTGCATCTTCAGCGGTTGAATGTACTCCGGGCCAAGGTCCAGGAATTCGGTCTGGTGGTCAACGATGGCCTGAGCCACTCGACGTAACGTCGTGTATCGCTGCTCGATCGATTCGATCAGCCACTTGGCGGAGTCAATTTTCTTGCGGATGTATTCCTTGGTGCTGGCGTCAACTCCGTTACGCAGCATGTCGCGGTACTTGCGGCTGATCTTCAGGTCCGGCACATACTCATCGAGTACCTTGACGATCCACTTGCCGTCTTCATCTTTGAGGACTTCCACGTCCGGCGTGACGTTCTGCACGATGCGGCTCTCAAAACTTCGACCCGGAAACGGGTCGAGATGCCGCATTTCTTCCAGTGCTTCCTTAATCATCTCGATGGAGAAGCCGGTCTTGCGCACCACGAGTGGGAGTCGATTGTTGCCCAGGTCGTCGAGGTGCTGTGTGATCAGCGTTTCAAGAATGTCGCCGTACATCATGTCATCGGTGAGTTGCAGCAGCAGACTTTCCTTCAGGTCCCGGGCCCCGACGCCAGGCGGGTCGAGTCTCTGAATCAGAGCGAGCACACTTAGCGCTTCGTCCTGCGAGATTCCGGCGCCGTACACCTGCACAATCTCCGGCAGCGAGCTTTGAAGACGCCCGTGATTGTCGAGATTGTGAATCAGGTATTCGCCAAAAGCCCGCAATGCGGCCGAAACGCTGTAGAAGTGAAACTGCTCCAGCAGATAGTCATGAAGTGTCTGCGGGGATGACTCGACGTTCGAGATCATGTCGCTGTGGCGGTCGAGGTCATCCGAAATGCGGTTGGCCGACGGACGCGATTCGGCGGCGAAGTTGTCGTCGGGCCAGTCGGTCGCCATGTCGACAAGTCGCTCGAAGTCCGCCTCGTTGTCGTTATCGCTATCGACCACCAGCTCACGCTCGTCGGGCGATTGCTCGACAGCCTCGTCCTTCGCCTTCTGGACTTCGAGATCACGCTCTGTCTCGGATGTCTCAACCTTCGTGCCGTCGGAGATCAGGACGACATTGTCTTCCAGCTCCTGCTCGATGCGTTCCTGCAGTGCCAGATACGGCAACTGCAGAATCTCCATCGATTGGATCATCCGCGGAGCCAGCTTCATTTGCTGGCTCATCTTCATCTGCTGGGAGAAATTGAGCTGCATGCCCTGTTCCCAACCTTTCCGCTCGCTGAAATAGAAGCCCGTTACGGGCTGATCATACCGCTGCCGATTCGCGAGAGAACGGTTCTTCCTGCTGGTTTTATGAAATCGGACGTTCGGGTCCGGTTGTGATGTCTGGTTGTTGACTTCCCGTAATGACTTGGTCGCGCCGTACTGTCGTTGCTCGTTCCGACGCTCCGCGTCGGAACACCCGCCGGACGCTCTGCGTCCCGTTCTTCTCTATGTGGCCACCACCGGACGCGGAGCGTCCAATGGTGCGTTCCAACGCGGAGCGTTGGAACGAGTCCTAGAAGTTCTGCCGGCCCCGCATTGCATCGGCCAGCATCTCTCGGTTCGCAAACTCTAGCACACTGCCAGAGGCGATCCCGCGAGCGAGCCGCGTGATTTTCACAGGATCCCCGGACAATACGTTGGAAATGAACAGGGCCGTTCCATCCCCTTCGAGTGTTGGGTTCGTTGCCATGATCAGTTCCTGTATTCCGTCATTCCGCACACGCCGCACAAGGGCATCAATCGTCAGATCTTCAGGGCCGATCCCATCCAATGGAGAAATTCTTCCTCTCAAAACGTGATACACGCCGTCGTACGCACCAGACGATTCCATGGCGATGACGTCCCGTGGCTGTTCGACAATGCACACAACCTGTGAGTTCCTTTGCGGCGATGAGCAGATCTGACAAACGTCACCTTCCGTCAGATTGAAACAGACGCCGCATGCTCGAATCGACTCTTTCACTGTCCGAATCGACTCGGCCAGAGCGAGTGCCTCGCCGCTGGGACAACCCAGGACGTGCTGAGCGAGTCGTTCCGCCGTTCTGCTTCCCACGCCGGGAAGTTTCGAGAACTGCTCGACGAGGTTCGCCACAGCGGGCCCGAACGGATGTGACTCGATAGTTCGTCTGGCCATCGTCCTTGACTCCGATCTGCCACGCCGAGTTGTGGGCGTCCGCCCATCGGCCCGCCTGAATTACTTTGAAATCTGTTACTTGCCTGGCCCGAGTCCCAGGTGAGACATGGCGGCTTCCAATCCGGGAATATTCAACCCGCCAGCAGCCTCCTTCATCGAATCGGCCGCAACCTCTCGCGACCTGGCGAGAGCATCGTTCATCGCTGAGACAAACAGCTCCTCGACCATCTCGCGATCGTCGCCTTCCATCAGGACCGGATCGATCTGGCAACTAATGACGTCCTGCTTGCCATTCACCTCGACCGAGATCATGCCACCGCCGGCCGATCCACGAATCCGCATGAGAGCAAGGCGATCCTGAATCTCGCCCATCTTGCCCTGCATTTCCTTCGCCTGCTTCATCAGGGAAGCAACGTCACCGAGTGCCCCAAACATTGGACTAGTGGTCCTTTCCTGCGTGAGAGGCTGACAAGATCAGTCTCCCGCTGATGGCTCAGCTGTTCCCGCGATCTCATCAACGCGGACCACCTGAGCCGAAAATGTCGACATGATACTGCTGACGAATTCATCGTCTTCCGGCCGATACACCCGCCGCCGCGATGAACTCGCAGCATCCGTATCCCCCGCAGACGTCTGAGCAGCCGGTCCCTCATCACTGAGTGCCAGGGAAATCCGAACATCCTGTCCGGTCAGGCGAGCTACGATCTGCTCCATGCGAGCGATCGCCTCCGGCTTCTCACAGTACCGTTTACTGAAATGGTAGCCACGTGGAAATGTCAGTTCCAGCTTGTTTGGCGCAGAAATTGCTGCACGCGTGACCGCTTTGACATGACTCTTCAGCATGTCATTGATCTCACCGACTACGTCTGACCAGATCTGGTCAGCATTCTCAGGTGAAAACTCAACTCGACCAGCGATCACTTTTGGCGTTTCAGCAGACGCATTCGTCGGATCGCTGGCAGGTTCGCTCTCCCGATACTCCGCTTCAACAACCGCTGTCGCGGTGGAATCTCCTGTCGGCGCAACGGCGTTAGATTCGGCAGTCTGCAGCGATGTGGTTGGCCCGGCAAAGTCGGCATTCGCTTGAGCGACCATCGCGTCTTCCGCGGATGGCCGCATTGGAGACGCTGGCAATCCGGGACCATCTCGCCTTACTGGTTCATTTTTTTTTTCGGAGCCCGGGCCCGTCGACTGCTGTGCGGATGCCCCTGCTCTGAGCTGCTCGATCAGCGACTCGATGTCGACCAGGTCTTCCAGTAGCGCGACCCGAATCAACGCCAACTCGGCGAGAGCCCGGCCATACGTCACCCGCTGCATGCGAGTTTTTGCGTCGGACAGAATCTGCATCGCCGCGACGATCGTCTGCAAACCCCATTTGTCCGCCTGTCCGGCGAGCACTTCTCGACTGTCCGGGCCCACCGACAGCAGCTCGATCTGCCCGGCTCCAGCAGCCAGGACCATCAGGTCCCGTAAGTAAAACAGCAGTTGATCGGTCAGCTCGCCCAGTTGCACGCCGCCGTCGAGTGCCGCGTGAAACGCCACCAGCGCCCCAGCCTGATCACGTTCCACCAGTGCCTGCGCGATCTCCGTCAGTCGGTCGTCACTGGCGGTGCCCAGCAGTCGATGCACATCGACCGATGTGACGTGTTCCTCGCCAAACGCCAGAAGCTGGTCGAAGATCGACTGACTGTCGCGCATCGATCCGGCAGCGCGCCTCGCCACAAGTTCCAGCGCCTCGTCGTCAACCTCGACGCCCTCGGAAACTGCGATCGATGCGAGCCGATCACGAATGCTGTTGGTCTCGATCGTGCCAAAGTCAAACCGCTGGCAGCGAGACAGAATCGTGTCCGGCACCTTGTTGGGTTCCGTGGTGCAGAACACGAACTTGACGTTGGGCGGCGGCTCTTCCAGCGTCTTGAGGAGCGCGTTGAACGCTTCCTTCGTCAGCATGTGAACTTCGTCGATTATGTAAATCTTGAACTTCGTGCGCATCGACATGACGTTGACGTTGGCTCGAAGCTGGCGGATATCGTCGATGCCGCGGTTCGAGGCACCGTCGATCTCAGACACGTCAACATCGTTGCCGGCGGAGATGCCGTCGCAGATTTCGCACTCGTTACACGGGTCACCATTGACTGAAGTCGGGCAGTTCAGGGCCTTGGCGAGAATTCGGGCCGTGGACGTCTTGCCAACTCCGCGAGCACCCGTAAACAGGTAGGCGTGGGCGACCCGATTCGAAAGGATCGCATTCCGCAGCGCCTGCGAGATGTGCTCCTGTCCGACGACCTCTGCAAATCCCTGAGGCCGAAAGCGTCGGGCCAGAACGGTGTAGGTTTCGGTTGAGCCGGTTGGCATGGTTCTCCGATCTCCATCAGGGAGACTGCGTTGCAATCGTACTGCTCGTCATCGATACCGCGTTGTCCTGCAAGCGACATCCGTCTGCGGCCGAGTATATCAGCGACGGGTCGGCTGCAAAGTAGCCGCCTGTGCGTGCCCATCAGTCACGATATCGCTCTTTGGGCCAGTCCCGAGCCAGCTCACAGAAACGATCCAGTAGCTCGCGTCTGGGACTGGTCGCGACAATGCCCGGCAAACGCAGCATGTCGGCCCGATCGTCCATCCACATCTCGTCGAAGTGGACAGGCTCCCCGTTGTGGACCCACACGGAATCTCCACCCAGAATCCGCGCGAGATGCAACGCGACGGGAAAATCGTAAATGTTCGGCGAATGAATCAGGGACGCGCCGAACGCCGCTGTCGCGAGCAGCGGGTAGATACTTCCGGGCATATCATCCGGTGCGACACCGGCCAGGCCGAGTCCGGTGACTTCGTCCGCCCGCTGCGGGTCGAGGGCCTGGAAGCCGATGACATACGTCTTATCGGATCCATTCCAATTGGCCAGATCGACGGGCTGCAGTGAATCGAGGACTTCGCGTGCCGGCCGTCGCGGGTCATCCGGGCCACAAATGATGCGATCTCCGGCAGCTTCGACCCAGGTACCGGTCTGGCCATCTTCGGGGACAAACACCAGCGAATAATGCACGGTGTCGCGCGTCCGCATGTGCAGCATGACTGCCCACTGGTCGCCGGTCCTGTCGCGGTAGTATTTCGTTCCGTCGATCGGGTCGAGCGAAATGACGAATTCGGATTCCTCAGCGAACGCTCCCAGATCGCCGGTCTCCTCTTCAGCCTCGATCCGACAGGCTCGTAATTCCGGAGCCCGGTCTCGAATTGCGGCCACCGCCAGTTCCTGCACCGTCAGATCGGCGAGTGTCAAAGCGTCGGTGTTCGAACTGCCTGACGACTTGCCCTCGATCGAAACGTCAAACTGACGAAGCCGCGTAGCGATTGCTCCGCACCACCGCAGAATATCGGGACATTCCCGGGACAGAGCATCCGTGAGTTCAGTGATTGACATTCGATTATCCCTGCGGACTCGGGTCATCTCGCCAGGTGAGACGCCGACTTTGGTTGCCTCGGTCCATGTCTGCCGAGACACTGGTCGTTCAGTCAATCCGCGTCAACTTTAGGGCCTTGCTTTGGAGATTCGCATGCTTCGTTTCTGTGCCGTCCTGTTCGCCGTCTGCCTGCTCATTCCATCGTCTGTTTTTGCAGCCGACGCCGTTATCGACCTGGCCAATGTCGATGAGGACTTTCAATACCAGGGCGAGTATCTGGGTGCCTGTGGCCGTTGCGGATCGACTGGACTCCAGGTGGTGGCTATGGGCAACGGTGAGTTTAACGCCGTCGAGTACACGGGCGGTCTACCCGGATACGGCTGGCCGATTGGCGGCGAACGCACGAAGTACTCGGGCAAAAGAGACGGCGGCACATTAAAGCTGACCGGCGAGACGAAGTCGGTCACGATCGAAAACGGCCGCGCGGTTTTCTGGGCGAACGAAGGCAACTGTCCGCTGGGTGGAGCATGCAAGGTTCACCGTCAAAGCCACACGCTTGGCTGGGCTCGTCCGGCGTGTGCGACATTGCTGTTCGACGGCTCCAACGACGACATGTTTCGCAACGACCCGTTTACTGACGACGGCATTGTGACGAAAGACGCACTCACGAAAGACCCGATTGGCGACATGCAGCTCCACGTGGAATTTCGGCTGCCTTACATGCCCACGGCTCGTGGACAGGGGCGCTCAAACAGCGGCGTCTACATTCAAACCCGCTACGAAGTGCAGATTCTGGACTCGTTCGGCCTCGACGGTGAATTCAACGAAGCCGGAGCGCTGTATCGCCAGCGCAAACCAGACCTCAACATGTGTCTGCCCCCGCTGAGCTGGCAGACATATGACATCTGGTTCAAAGGCCCGCGTTTCGACGCTGAAGGTAAGAAGTCGGAAAACGCCCGCATCACCGTGTGGCTGAACGGGGTCGCCGTGCAGGACGACGTTGAAGTAAAGGAAGGCACCGGTGCTGGCCGAAACGTCGGTGAGGGCACGAACCCACTGCCGCTGAAACTGCAGCATCACGGAAACAAGGGCCGATTCCGCAACGTGTGGGTCATAGACCACGGCCATCCGTCCGCCAGCGAACCACAGCCGGTCGAGGCAATCACATCGACTCACACGACGCCAGCACTGATCGGCCTGCTTCAGAGCATCGGCCTGGGGCGTTAGACACAAAAAACGCACGACGGCTACAGATCGGCACAGGTGTGCCTGGACGGTGAAGCGAGTCGCTGAAGATCGTGCCGAGGACGAGGACTTTCGTTGCTGGTTCGAAGGCATGACCCCAACGAACGAGTCGTGACCGTCTACGAAGTGCTCGAAATTCCCCAAACAGAAGGCCGCGAAGATCGCGAAGGACGGAGCCAATCAAAGTCCTTCGCGACCCTCTGCCAAATGCGGCCTGAGGCAAAGCCTCGGTGGAGTGCTCCATCATGACCAGTTCTCCAGTCAACCGGCTTCGTCGAGTGAGCGTCATCGACACTGGTCAGATAATGATGTGGGTATTGCTGACACTTGTAGTCAGTGTGGGCGTCTCGCGTATCTGTGCCGGTGAGGATGGCGCGAGCACTGTGAACGTTCCAGCGACACCGTTGCCCGACGGAGCGCCGGGAAATGTGAAGGTGTTCGATGGGCACACGGTGCAGGTTCCCAGCGTGGCGTTCCTGCCGGATGGCCGCCGCGTAATGTCGTGTTCCTATGACGGAACGCGCGTGTGGGACGTCGAGAGCGGTGAGCTGTCCCTGAATATCAAGCCCGGCGGCCTTGCCGGAATGAGTCCAGACGGCTCAAAGCTGGCCATCCGCTGGGGCCCTCCGATTCGTTTGCACGACGCTGCGACCGGCAAAGTGCATGTCGAACTCGATCCCGTTCCAACTGACGTCGCATCGACGATCGAGTTCGCTCGCGACGGACAGTGGCTCGCGACGGGTGGCGCGGATGGAGTTGTTCGAGTTTACGATGCAGCGACCGGCAAGCGGGTTCACGAACTGAAGGGCCACACGAAGCATGTGCAGACCGTCGCCTTTCACCCGAGTGAAAAAAAGCTCATCAGTGGCGGAACGGACAAGACGATCCGCGTCTGGGATCTCGAAACCGGCGAGGAACTGCGTCAGTTTGCGAACCCCGGTTATGACCTGCTCTCGCTCGATTTCTCGCCGGATGGGCGGTACGTGCTGTCGGCCGGATATCACTCGGAGGTCCAGCTCTGGGACTTCGCCACCGGCATCATCGTCCGCAGCCTGAGCGGTCACATCGCGGCAGTGCATCGTGCGGTGTTTGCTCCAGACGGTCGCCGCGTCGTCAGCGGTTCCGATGATCACACGGTTCGAGTGTTCGATGTCCAGACCGGACGCGAACTGGCGATGTTCGAAGGGCATCAGGATTTCGTATTGGATGTGGACGTTTCCCCGGACGGACGATTCGCCGCGTCGGTGAGCGGTGGCGATCACGAGGACGGCAAGTGGGCTCCGGGCGACGATTTTTCCGTGCGAATCTGGCGACTGCCTCAAGTCAGCACGCAGCCGCGCGAAGGGCTTCGACTTGCGAATCTTGAAGGTGGTCCCGGCGGTGAATATTCAAGGCTTGGCGGAATTCAGGACGAGGTGCTGGCGCTTGATTTGTCCGAAGATGGACGATTGATCGCGACCGGTGAGAAGAACGGCACCGTTCGCATCTGGGAACTCGAAGCCAACCGCACCATCGCCCGGCTCGCACCGCATAACGACATGGTCCGCGCGGTCGCGTTTTCGCCGGACGGCAAGCGTCTTGTCACCGGAACTCACAAGAAGTCATTGCGGATGTGGGATGTGAAAACGCAGAAGGAGCTGCTGACGTGTCCCGTGGACCTGGTCCCGTCTCAGATTCTGACGGCCGACTTTCTGGCCGACGGTCGGCGTGTCGCATTCGGAGTTCACGGATCCGTCCGCATCTGGGACACCGACGCCAACACGGTCATGGTCCTCAAAGCACCGCCGATCCATCCGCACATGATCGCTGCATCGCCAGACGGTTCGATGGTCGCCGCGGCCAGCCATGATTCGATCGTCCGTCTATGGGATACCAAAACGGGCGAAGTGCTGCACGAATTGCCGGGACACACCGACGAGGTGCAGGGTGTCGACTTTGCTCCGGATGGACGGCGGCTCGTCAGTTGTTCGCGCGATGCCACTGTCCGGCTTTGGGACGTCGAATCCGGCGATGTCCTGCGCACGTTCAACGGCCACACCCACTGGATCTACAGCGTGAAATTCCTGGCCGACGGCCGGCGAGTGATGAGCGGGGCAGCTCATCAGGACGGTTCGATCCGCACGTGGGACACAGTCACGGGAGAGCAAATCTGGCGGATCGCTAACGATACGAAAAACACACGGCATATTGCGGCGACACCCGATGCCCGGTTTGCGGTGGCGGCCAATTCCGCAACGGTCAGTGTGCTGCGTTTGCCGGAACTGCGCAACCGGACAAAGCTCGAAGACTACGAACTGGCTCGCCGCAACGAAGGACCAGAACTTCGCATCGCCGTGCTTGAGTTCGTCGATCGAGGCCCGTCGGTCGAACTGGCTCCATTACGCACGGCCCTCGCCGAACTGCTAACCGCCCGCCTGAATCAGTACCGTCGAGTGACCGCAGTCGAACGAGTGCAGGTCGACCAGTTCCTTAAGGAAACGAAACTGGGAGCGTCCGGCCTGGTCGACTCGGATACGGCCCAGCTCGCCGGAAAAGTACTGACGGCCGATTACTTGCTGTCCGGTTCGTTCTCCGGGCGCGACGGCAAAATCACGATCGATGCCACGCTGACGAAGGTCGGTGCCGAAGAGCCACTGTCGCGCTGGACGGTCAGCGGCAAGGCCAGCGAACTGTTCGAAGTCGAGCAGCAGCTCGCGACACGGTCACTATCGGCTTTGGGTATCAAGGCACCCAAACTGGAAACAACTCCGCCAGCGGAACTGGGCGTCAGTCCAACGATTGCCGTGCTGGCCTTCAAGAACATCGGCACCGTGGCGACCGAGTCAGGGCCAAATGTAAAGGCAACGCCGGAATCGACACTGGACGACCTGCAGGCAGGATTTGGAGAGTTCCTCCAGCTCGCGTTGTCGGGATTACCGGATGTCAAACTCGTCGAACGTGAGGACCTGGACACGATTCTCGCCGAGCAGGAACTCAATTTGTCCACTTTGACGAATGCAAAGACAGCCGCGAGCATCGGCAAGCTCGCCGGAGCCCAGCGGTTCATCTACGGATCATTCCTGGAAAGCGGCGGAAAACTCACCGTCATCGCACGCCTGGCCGATACGGAAACGGCAACGGTTCTGGCGACCGAAATCGCTGACGGCACGGCGGACGACATCGCCACAATGCTGCAGCAGCTCGCCCTGCGGTTGGCGTCACGACTGAATGTGCGGCAGCCGAAAGATGCCGGCCAACTGGTGTGGCGCGCCGTTCCCGTCCGCAGACTCGAAGCAGCCGTATACGGATCTCGGGCCATGGCCTTCGTCAGGAAAGGCAATTACATCGCGGTCTTCGACGACTTCGATCGCGCGCTGCTTGTCGAGCCGGACAATCTCGAGCTGAGGAAGCACTATGTCCGAGCGCTGTACATGCTGGGTCGTATCGACAAGCTGATTCAAGTCGCGGACGACACCCTCGCGATCGAAACGCCTGACTACCGCAAGAACCTCAGGAGCAGCATCTACGCGTACTACCTCAGTGCTCTGATGCGTGCCAATCGACACGAGAAACGAGTCGAAGTCGCGCGGCGGTATGCGCAGGAGTTTCCGGGCGGCAACTATCAGGAGCGGCGTGCCCGTGCTGCGGAAGCGCGGTCGCTGCGCGGATCAAACCGCCGCGAGGAGGCCGTCGCCTTGCTGGAAGCGGAAGTCATGAAGGCCGAGGCCAGCGGCAACACGGCGACCTATGGCGATGAACTCGCTCAGTTGTTTCAGTTCTACGACAGCGAGCTGATGTTCTATTCCGGCGGCAGGCGCGTGCCGAAGATCACTGAAGAGAGTGCAAGGCGAGCGGTCGAGACCGCCGAGCGTCTGTTGGAACTCTGCAAAGGACGCAATGGCCGATCGGCTGCGCACTGGGGCCGCGTGATCGTGCCGCGAGCTGTCCAGGTGGCTTACTACAAGGAAGACAAAACGGCCAGTTCGTTTTACTTGAGCGTGGACGAGCGAATCGATCTGCTCGATCGAGCCCGCGGCATTTTCTCGTGGAATGCGGAGATCATGTCGCGTGCGTCCTTTGAACTTGGCGAGCATGCCGAGCGAGGCGAGCACTTCCAGCAGGCGGTGGATGCCTTCCGTGAGTATCTGGCGAACGGGTACTACGCGCCGGCGGGAGTCGTTTCGAGTTACGACCGGCAGTATGTCCAGCCGAACGGCTGGATCGATCACCAGTTAGAAGCGCAGTACCGCATCGGCCGGATTCTGCACGAGGAATTGAACGAACCGGAAGCGGCCATCGATGCGTATCAGAGATTCGTTCGCAACTACGGCCTGGCCAATTTCCACGGTCCGCATGTCACCAAAGGGCTGAAGGAACTCGGTGTCGAGCCGGATGCACCGGAGCGATCTGTTCTTCTGTGGGGCGGAGCGTCTGAAACGCTGCACTCATGGCAGCAGGTACTTCAACCGCTCGGTTTCACGACGCACATGGTGCGGCAGTACCACCTCACCGCGCCCGATCTGGCTCCCTACGACCTGGTAATCCTGATTCGCACGGGTGATCTGCCTTTTGATCCGCTCGACGTGTTTGGATTGCGATCGTACGTCGCGACCGGAGGCTCGCTACTGACAGTCCTGACTCCAGCCTGGGAAGGCGGAGCACCTGGCATCCACAACGGACTGCTGTCGTTCTTCGGAGTGCGACCTGGCCTGGACGGCATCGACCCGGCTCCCGCGACGCGGATCGATCCCGATCACCCGATCACCAGCTACATCCCGGCGGCCACGGCGAGGCATGCCGTGGCCCTCGAATGTCCGAAAGAAATCTCACTGATCGAATCAAAGGGCCAGACACTCCTGGCCGCCACTCCGTACCGGCACGGTCGAGTCGTCGTGTCGTCATTCGGTCAATGGATTCTTCCCGACCCGACGATCTACGGAACGCAATGGCAACGGTCTCTCACTCGCCGATACGGAACGTCCCGACCACTCAAGAGCATGCCCGTCGAATCGTTCACCGGAACAAACGCGGCGCTGCTGAAGCAGACAATCGCCTGGCTGACTGAGACACGTCCGGAAGACACAAACACCGACGCACAACGCGCGCTGTTTCAACATGCATGGCAGGCAGCACGACAGTTCGAAGGCCGGGCCCTGCCTCGCGCGCAGTTGACCGAGGCCATGAACGATCTGGTCGACCAGACACAGGGCGAGTGGAAAGAAGAGGCTTTGTGGCTGGCTGGCGAAGCTCATCTGCGGATGTACTACTTCTATACGAAATACCATCTGCGCTGGCCCAGTTACGGCTACGATCGCCAGGAAGGGTGGCTGGCCCCGAAGCCAGAGTTTTTCGATCGACTCATCGAGCAGTTTCCCAACAGCGCGCTGCGACCTTTTGCCCACTGGCGCCGCGCCGAATGTCCACGCCGACAGGTGATGCAAGGCTGGACATCATCCAAACACACGATCGACCAGGCCACGTTCAACGGACTGAAATCGCTCTACGAAAAAGTCGAGGCGAACGAGGGCTCGATCGCATGGGCCTGGACACAGGCGCGACTCGGCAAAGTCCACTACGACGCTGGTAACATCGAACAGGCGGCGGAACATTATCGATCCATCAGCGAGCAGATGCCGGCCGGCACCGAGAAGGTTCGAGCATTGCTCGATCTCGCCCACTGCCTGATGGAGCTCGAACAACCCGAACGGGCAGCGAAGTCGGCGGAAGCAGTGATGGCCTTGCCCAACGTCGAATGGTGGGACCGAGCCCACGAACACGTCTCGCCGCTGGCCGGCGGAATTGGAAAGAGCAAGTACTTCGCGTCCAGGCTGCAGAAGTAGTCGGACGTAACGTGATCAATCCGGTTGAATCCGGCCTGCGTATCGAATCAGCAGGCCAATCACTGGCAGGGAGAATTGCACCTCGGCGTGCCAGCCATCATCAACGGCGGTTTCGTGTGCTGTGACGCGTGGAGATAGCCACCGAGGCAATGGTATCAGCAGAAACCACGTGCGAACCATTTCGAAGCCGAGGCCCGTTTCATCCGCAGTCAGTTTAAAGCCCAGTCGCATGGGTCCGGCGGCCTCGATCAACAGGTCACCCGTTTGCCACTGCGTTGTGATCATGGGGTGCTTGTCAAACCGGCGAATCCACTTCTCTTGATTCCGGTTAGCTTCGACGGTCAGTTCAACGGGGACGCCCGTCCCTGTCCGCGGCAGTCGAACCACTGTCGCAATTAATCGCGGAATGAGTCCCGAGCCGCGAGTGACGTCGAACGTCCCGCTTCCGCGATTGCCACGAGGTGCATCATGAAACCTCAGCACCGCCGCGGGCAGGCAGTCCATCTGATCGCCGAGAATACGACGATACAGCGAATGATCATCCACAAGTAATCTCCGTCGTAGCCCTCGTTCCCGGACTCTGCCCGGGAACGCAATAATTTCGAGGCTCTGCCTCGCGGCGATGAACGTGAGCCGGAGCCTCACTGTCAGTTCGTTCCAAGGCAGAGCCTTGGAACGAGAGTACTTAACGGCGTTGCCCTGGCGGGCGGCATCGGAAAGTGCAGGTACTTCACATCGAAGCGACAGAACAATCCGTTGTAACCGGTGTTCCCATGCATGATATGCGACTGCCCGGTATGCGTTCGCGGCCGCAATGCGGCGGTTGTACCATGGAATGAGCCGACAGCGTGAACGGCATTGTCTACGGTGTTTGCTTGAGCCACGGCATCAGTGTCCAGAACACGTGATTGCCGACATCGTGACCCGCTCGAACTGAAGCGATATGCCCTTGTAGATTGTGATCGATGTTCCAACGGCTTCTTTCTCAACTCGTAATGCCCGTCCTGATCGTCGCCGCTGGTGCGGGAGGACTCGTTTGGTTGAGCACGAAAGATGCGCCGCCGGAACGAGTCGCGAAACAACCTCCGCCACTTCTCGTGGAAACGATCGCATTAACTCCCGGTGTGTCGAGCTTTCAGATTCACGTCAGTGGAAACGTGGTGCCGCGACGCGAAGTGACTCTGTCAGCAGAAGTCGCCGGGGCTGTCGTCTCCAAGGGCGACGCGATTGAAAGTGGACGACATGTCCGCCAGGGCACGCCGTTGTTGCAGATCGATCCGGCACGATTCGAGTTGCTGGTCAGCCAACTCAGCAGCGAGCTGCAGCAGGTTGCCGCTGACCAGCAACGACTGTCGACCGAAGAACAGGGAACGAACTCCCTGATCCGACTCGCAGAGCGAGAAGCGGAAATTGCGACGGCAGCATCGACGCGTCTTAAAGGTCTCGCATTGAAGAATGTGGCCACTGACGCGGAACTGGAAGCTGGCGAGCGAACGGAACTGCAGGCTCGCAACGCGTTGACCGCACTCCAGAATCAGCGCGCGTTGATTCCAATCCAGAGAGAACGACTGCGCGCTCAGCAGAAACTGACCGAACTGAAGCAGCAACAGGCTCAACTGAATCTGGATCGCACGCGAATCACCGCTCCGTTTGACGGAGTCATTACGTCCGTTGAGATTGAGCAGGGCAATTATGTTCAAGCTGGCGACATGCTGTTGAAACTGGAAGACACGTCGGCGGTCGATGTCGAATGCAGCCTGCGGATGGATGATCTGTACTGGTTATGGAGTTCGAATTCTGCTGCCGTTGCCGACACACCGAATAGCGAATTTGCCCACAGCGAACTGGGACCCGACGAGGCCCAGGAACTCGATCGTGGCGACGTCGGGCATCTGTTTGAAATCCCGACAGCTGACGCCACTGTGACGGGTGAAGTGGCCGGTCAGTTGTTTCACTGGAACGGGCGGCTGGCGCGATATGTGGGCGATGGCGTTAATCGAAAAACGCGAACGGTGTCGTGTCGCGTCACCGTGGATGAGCCGATTCGAGCCGACCCTGGTGATGGTCCGCCGACCCTGATGCGCGGGATGTACGTGACTGTCACATTGAATGTCACTCCGCAAATTGAACTGCTGCGCATTCCGACTCGGGGGATTCAACCCAACGGTCAGGTGTGGACAGTCGACAACGGCTTGCTGCGAGTCCACTCGGCAGAGCCAGCCAAAGTCCTGCCCGATAGCGTCCTGATTCGCGCCGAATCAACGGAATTGAAGCCTGGCGACCGGGTCGTCACCACACAGTTGGTCGCACCGATGGATGGCAGTCGGGTTCGGGAGTTCGTTACGAGCGACAAGGACGGCGCGGCCGATGAAATCGACGACAAGACAACGCTCGGCGGCGGGAGCGATGGACCATGAAGCCGGTCATCGCGTGGGCGATTCGCAATTCACCGTCCATGAACACGCTGATGGTCGCCGTGCTGGTCACCGGCGTCGCGTGCATGATGAAGCTGCGCCGCGAGCGGTATCCAGAATATCGACCGGACGAAATCACCGTGTCGGTTCGCTACCCAGGAGCCTCACCAGCCGAAACTGAAAAGGCCATTTGCCTGAGGGTCGAAGAGTCGATCCGGTCGATCGTCGGGATTCGCAAGGTCGTTTCGTCCGCACAGGAAGGCCGCGGCTCGGTCACGGCAGAACTGGATACGGACGTCGATGACCCGGGAAAGGTGCTGGAAGAAGTCCGAGGTGCCATTGATCGCATCACCACGTTCCCGGCAGATGCCGAGAAACCCGTCGTCAAGCTGCCTGTCAGATTCAACCCGGTCATCTCGGTATCGATCATCCCGCCGGAAGGCAGTGATCCGGACAACGACCCGATTGCCGAACGGCAACTCCGTGCGGTGACCGATCAGATTTACGAAGAGTTGATGCAGTTACCCGACGTCTCGTACGCCAGTCAGGATCAGGCGAAGAAGTACCAGATCGACATCGAGATTTCGCAGGCAACTCTGCGCAAATACGGACTCACGCATCGTGACGTTGCCGACGCGGTCCGTCGTGGAAACGTTGAATTGCCTGCGGGATCGATCAGGACAAAGACCGGCGAGGTACTGGTTCGCGCGTCAAATAAGCACGTCACCGGCGCGGAGCTCGTCAGGATCCCCGTCATCACCGATGAAAACGGAACCACACTGACAGTTGGAGATCTTGGGACGATCAAGGACGGATTCGACGATCGCGAGATCTTTCTCCGTCTGGATGGTGGGCCGCACCAGTGGATCATGGTCCGCATGACACCGGACGAGGACATGCTGACGATCCGCGACCAGGTGTTCGAATACGCTGCAGCGAAACAAATGCCCGACGGTTACAAGCTGAAAGTCTGGGGCGACTGGTCCAAGCAGGCTCGTGATCGTCTGGACTTGGTGTCGCGCAACGGAATCATCGGACTGCTGCTGGTCTTCGGAATGCTCGGTCTGTTTCTGGATCTGCGGTTGGCGACCTGGGTCGCGCTGGGGATCCCGATTTCTGTCTTCGGCACGTGCGCGATCATGCTGATCTTTGGCGCCACGCTGAATGTGTATTCGATGTTCGCGTTTGTCATGGCGATGGGGATCGTGGTGGATGACGCCATCGTGATCGCTGAGAACGTCTACGCGCATCGTCTGACCGGGAAATCCGGATTGGAGGCGGCGATCGATGGCACGGCCGAAGTTGCACCCTCTGTGATCAACTCTGTTCTGACGACAGTCATCGCGTTTATCCCACTGGCCTATGTCAGCGGCGATATGGGTAAGTGGATCGCCGTGATGCCGCTGGGCCTGATTTCGATGCTGCTGATTTCTCTGTTCGAAGCACTGTTCATCCTGCCTTGCCACCTGGCACACACTCGATTGCCGGAAAGCAAAGCTGAAGTTCCACGCTTTCAGCGCAGCGTGCAGGCAGCAATATCCGGATTCATCGATCGCGTTTACGTTCCAGCGTTTCGCTGGACGCTGGCAAATCCGGGTATCGTCCTCAGCGGGTCGCTGGCTTCTCTGTTATTGACAATTGGTTTGTACAGAGGCGGCTTCACACCGTTTGTATTCAGTCCTCGACTGGATTGGGAATTCGTTTACAGCTACGTCGAATACCCCAAGGGCACGCCACCGGAAACTGTCATCGAAGCGACCGAACGCCTGGATGCTGCCTTTCGTGAAGTCGAGTTCGAACACCTGCGCCCGGATGGCCGGACGCTGGTGACTTCATCAACCCGGTCGGTGGGTCGCGGAGGCTCGCAGGATCGCTTGCGTGGCGACGTCTACGCCGAATTTGATCCGAAGCGAGTCTTCAAAACGACTTCGAGTCAGGAAATCGTTGCCCACTGGCGAGATAAAGCCGGGGAGTTTCCGGGTGCGGAACGTGTCATCTTCTGGGGTCTGGACCAGTCGCCTGGAGGGAGTCCGGTCCATTTGTCGTTGCTCGGTTCGGATATCAACGAACTCGAAACGGTCGCGGGGAAAATCAAAACGCAGTTGGCCAGTTACACTGGCGTGTACGACATTCAGGACAGCCGAGGCCCTGGAAAATGGGAACTGCAGTTAAAGCTGAAGCCGGAAGCCGAGGCGCTGGGTATTCAACTGGAGGACCTGGCCCGCACCGTTCGAGCCGCGTTCTACGGTGTCGAAGTCATGCGTCTCCAGCGTGGCCGACACGAAATCAAATTGATGGTGCGGTATCCCGAGGACGAACGCCGGTCGCTGCACCAAATGGACGAAATCCGCGTCCAGACGAAAGACGGTGACGAGATCCCATTACCTGTGCTGGCGGACGTCACCGCCCGCCGCGGCTATTCGACGATCAAACGAATTGACCAGCGACGTGCTGTGACAATCACCGCCAATGTCGACGAAACAAAGGGCAACGCGCTCAATATCGTCAGCGATCTACAGCAGGGATTCCTCGCTGACCTGTTGCAACAACATCCGTCAGTTCACGGACGATGGGAGGGGCAACAGGAACAGACACGACGGTCCTTCACCAGTCTGATGATCGGTTTCGCTCTGGCCGTGTTCGGCATGTACGCACTGCTGACCCTGGAATTCAAGTCGTACTTCCAGCCGATCATCATCCTCGCAGTTCTTCCATTCGGACTGATCGGCGCCGTGCTGGGGCATTTGTTGCTGGGTCAGGTGCTGACGTTGTTCAGCCTGTTCGGCGCAGTCACGCTGGCGGGGATTATTGCCAACGATTCAATCGTGCTTGTCGATTTCATTAACCGCAGACTGGCTGACGGCGCCGAGTTGACTGACGCATTGCTGGAATCCGGGCGCCGCCGCTTCCGTCCGGTGATGCTGACGTCGATAACCACTGTCGCTGCGTTGCTGCCCATCCTCGTTGAACGGAACACGCAGGCTCAGGTGATCATCCCGATGGCCATCAGCATCTCATTCGGGCTGGCTCTCGCCACACTCTGGATCCTGTTTCTCGTACCGGCAATTTTCAGCATTTACGCGAAGTGCGTTCTGGTACGAAAACCAGCCGACAGCGACGTTTGACGCACAAAGCGCATTTTGACTTGACCATTCACCCGTCGTCCCGGGCGAGCATTGACGGAGAATTCGTAGTGAGCACCACGTGGCACCTTGCGCTGGAACAGAGTCGTGAACTGGAAGTCACACAAGGGAGTGCGCTATCGGTGGCCGAGGCGGTCGGGCGCGGGGCTGACCTGCGATTGTTCCTGATCGCGAAGGGGTATGAAGAAACCCTCTACTTCCAACAAACATATGCGGGAGAGGGTGAGGCGTTTGCCGGGATGATGACGCACCATCATTCGTACGCTCATCGAGGGACTCTCGCGGAGCAGCCCTACTTCAGCTTATTCAAATACGACACGTCTGGTTCGTTTTCTCAAATGAAGTGGATGCTCGGGAACGTGACGTTCGACGAGACGCAGCGATATCCATACGGAGTCTACCGCTGGTACGTGCGCGATTCCTGGCGAGTCGTTTATGAACACGACGCCGACGGAAACCGCGTAGCGGGCGATCTGGACGAGTTGAAGGAGTGTGTTCGCACGGCTCGTTCGCTCAAGGTCGGAGTGCGACAGTTATTCGGTGCGCAGGATGACGACGCGAGCGGTCCACAGCACACTTCGTTTCTGAGCGTCATGCAGCCGCTTATCGAAAACGACCATGTGGGGGCGAACTGCGATTTCATTCTCTCGGGTGCCCCTCGATGGCCGTTTACCTGGAAGGACGGGCTGGCCCTTGGCATGGTCTGGCCATCGACGTGGGGCGAAATTATCTGCCATTTTGCCGAGCCAGGGCGTCTGCCATTCCGTCGCACACGAGTCCGTCGCGTTATGCAATGGATGGTTGACGACGGCGTGTAGCGGCTGCCTGAAAAGAGGACGCGGATGTCGCGGATTCACCGGGTTGCCGCTGATAGACGATCAACCCGACGGGTTACCGAGAAACCGATTCAGCACATTTCTGGTCACGGCTGAGACGCCGTCGTCGATTGGTAGCGACAGAACCCAGCACAGAGATCCGGCGGCGAAGACTGCCCCACCTGACGGAGTCTCGAAAACAGTCATGTCGGCACCGTGTCCATCCGCGTTGGTGCCCTTCCCAAGGTGGACGATGTCCGCGGGTGACTGATCATTGATCTTGTCCAGTTCGTGACCGGACGCTCCGCCAGGGCAGCGTTCATGAAGACTCTTCAAACCGAACAGGTCTCCGTTCTTCAGGCTCGTTCCGGCAAAGACCCAGTGCGCATCGTCCAGCACCTGGTACGAAGCCCCCGTCTGAAATCCGGTGTGCGTATACGCGACGCCCAGCAGGTTGGCTTCTGATTCGCCCCGCAATTCGAATTCACCTTCGCGGCGGCAGCGCATAGTGAACTCGTCGTCGAATTCGACTTCTGCATACAGGCCGCAACCGCCCAGGTAAGCCAACTTCCCACCGCGGTCGAACACCCACTCTTTCACACGGTGGTACATTTCCTTCGACCAGTATTCCGGATGCGCATCGAGAACCAGAACGTCGTAGTCATCGAGCGGTACGCGATCGAAATGCAATTCCGTTTCTGAATACAGGTCGTATTCAAATTCTTCACGATCGAGCCATCCGAGCAATCGCCACAATCCCGGCGCAAACGCCGAGTTGACTCGGCCGGCGATCGGATCAGTAATGCTGTCGTGCTCGGGAACCTGGCTCTCTGGAATCGGGCGCTGAAACGACAGCGGCGCCCCGGTTTCTTCGAATGGCCATGTGTCCGGCTGGGTGTACCGTTTCACATCCTGGCGTGAGTTCACAATCGGGCGCTCGGGCAAGCCGTCCTGGTTGAAGTAGTTGCTGCGTCCGCCGAAGTTGTTGTACGCGTTCCAGGTAATCGTCGAAGCGAGCACAGCAATTGTCGCGCGTGGTTCGGGAGGCGAGACAATCCACGGAAACGCACAGAATTCGCCGTCGAGCGTCGTCGCGTGCAGAAAGTAAAGACCAGACCGCTCGGGTGCCGTGATTGCGTGCTTCTGATACTTCTGCGCGTAGCCGGTTCGATTCCAGTCGACGCCTGTCTGCGTGAATTCGCCGTCGGGAAGGATTTGAGCCATCGAGTGCGGTGCGTGCTCGTCACACCAACCGAAACTGCGAATGAATTCCTTCTCCCAACCATATCGCCACAGTTCGAGCCGGAACTGCCGAGTCGTGTGGACGCAATATTCAGACGACTCACCACTGCGGACCTGGCCGGGCCACATCAGGCCGCACATGCGGTTTGACATCAATCGGAACTGGATCGGCTTTCCAATCTCGACTGTGACTTCTGTTCGCTTTGCGGTGTAGCCGGACTTCGACAGAGCGACGCGGTATTCACCAGGCTCAATGTCGGCGCGGATCGCTCCGGTGGCGCTCGTGCAAATGGCAACGGCGTCCTTGCCAAATTCCAGTTCGACGTCGACACCGGGGAGCGCGACAAAGTTCTCATCACTGACATAGCCGACTAACACGTTTGCTCTCCCGCCTGTCCGACGTTCACTCAACGGACCGGATTCGCTCGACCCGATTACCTGGTACGGTATCGGACATGCGGTTGATGCAGTATCAACCGGGCGTCTTTCAGAATTGTCGATCGGATCAACATGAGCGATGTCCAGTCACCGCCGACGCGTGTTCGCTGGAAAGTCCTGTCGCTTGTGGCCTTCGCTTCGGCCAGCGCATATCTGACGCGTTACTGCATCTCGGCAGCCAATACGACGATTCAGGAGGACCTGGGGTTCGACAACGCTCAAATGGGCCGCGTTATGAGCGGCTTTGCCCTGGGATATCTTCTGTTCCAGGTACCGGGCGGATGGCTGGGTAATCGGTTCGGTACACGGTGGGCCTTCGCCTGTCTGAGCCTGTACTGGTCGCTGTGCAGCGTCTGGTCCGGTACCGCGTCGATGTTACGCAATCTATGTGCGTCCCGATTTGCGCTCGGTGCATTCCAGGCCGGACTGACTCCTATTTCAGCGAAGATTCTCAGCGACTGGATTCCGCTGAAGGAACGCGGGATCAGCAGCGCCACGATCGGCGCGTGCATGTCCGTGGGCGGTGCATTCGCTCTGTGGTTCACTGGCTGGCTGCTGGCACGGGGCGTCCACTGGCGACCGATCTTTCACGCGTACTCGCTGGTCGGGATCGTGTGGAGCGTCGTATTTTACTTCTACTTTCGAACGAGTCCCGTCGATCATGACGAGGTCAACGAGAGCGAACTCGCACTGATTCGCGGCACGGAAACTGACGACTCCGCAGAGTCGCTGCCGCAGATCGAAGACGATCGCCCGGTTTCCAGCGGGCTGGTCCTGAACATGCTGACGAGCCTTAGCATGTGGGGCATTTGCATCCAGTCGTTCTTCAGAGCGGCCGGGTACGTGTTCTTCGTCACCTGGTTCTTCGCGTTTCTGGAGTACTCCTACGGAATCGACAAAGACGAAGCCGGGTTGCTGAACAGTCTGCCTTTGATCGCGATTGTGGTTGGCAGCCTGTTGGGTGGGGTCATCATCGACGTGCTGCTGAGAAAAACGGGCAGTAAGTGGATCAGTCGCAGTGGCACTGCGTGCGTGGCAATGATCGTGTGCGCCGGCTTCACATTCGCATCAACATGGGCAACTACGGCGACGCAATTGTCCGTTGTGATTGCGATTGGTGCCGTCTTTTCCGGGATCGGAAATCCGTGCGGCTGGGCAGCCACGATCGATCTCGGCGGTCGCAGTACGGCAGTTGTCATGGGTGTCATGAACATGGCAGGTTGCGTGGCGGGAGTCACGTTACCGACGATCCTTGGCACCTGGTTCGACGAGTTGCTTGAATCCGGTGGAGACTGGAACCAGGTGATCTACCTGCATGCGGCCTTCTACTTTCTCGCAGCGCTCAGTTGGCTGATCATCGACCCGAATCAGACTGTGGATGAGAGCTCATGAAGATCACGCAGGTGGAAGCGATTCCGGTGAACGTTCCTCTGAAACAGGGACTCACTACAAAGACGTCTCACGGCGAGCACATCGATTCGCCCTACGTCATCGTGCGAGTACACACTGACGCGGGGCTTGTCGGACTGGGCGAAGCCACGCTTGCACCTCGCTGGAGCGGAGAAACCAGCCCCGGATGTGTCGCAATCCTGCGCGGCCTGATCGGACCTGCGCTGGTCGGCGAAGACGCCACTCAAATCTCTCTCCTGCGTCAAAAAATGGATCGAGTCGTCCGGCTCAACCCGTTCACCAAAGCGGCCGTCGAAATGGCTTTGTGGGATCTGTGTGGTAAAGCGACGGGCGTGCCGGTGTATCAGTTGCTTGGCGGAAAGGTTCGGGACGAGATGCCAATCAAGCTGGTGATCGGTTCATTCGATGTTCCGAAGGCCGTTGATCTGGCGAAGCAGTTTCTGGACCGAGGTGTGAAATGCCTGAAGGTCAAAGTCGGACTGGATCCGGAACAGGACCTGGAACGTGTCAGAGCAGTCCGCGAACTGGCGGGACCGCATATTCCGATTGGCATTGATGCCAACTGCGGCTGGACTGTTCCACAGGCTCGCCGCATGCTCAAGCAGTTGAGCGAGTTCGACATTCTGTTTGCCGAGCAGCCGGTCTCGACTGCGGACCGCCAGGCCCTCGCAACTTTGAGACGCGACACGGACATTCCGATCATGGCCGACGAAAGTGTGTTTACATTGAACGATGCGTGGCATCTCACGGCTGAGCGTGCTGTCGATATCCTGAGCGTCTATCCCGGTAAGCATGGTGGGATCCAGGCGACGGTCGAGATCGCAAACGTCGCCAAAGCCGCCGGCATTGCGTGTTCGATGGGCAGCAATCTTGAGCTGGGCATCGGCACGGCCGCGATGCTGCACGTTGGAGCGGCCATCTCAACGATCGACAGCGAGCGTTTTCCCGGCGACTTCATCGGTCCGATCTATCACGAGACCGATTTACTCAAAACACCACTGACGCTGGGACCTGAAGCAGCGCAAGTCCCCGACGGCCCCGGACTCGGCGTCGAACTCGACGAAGAACTGCTGCAGAAGTACGGGGACGTAGACTCGTTTGCCACCTGAGTCAGCGGCTGCATCAGACGCCTGCGGTCCTGTGGCAGGTCCGATCGGAATCCCCGACCGATCGAGAGCGACATTTCGAGGACTAATCTGGCAAAACAACCTGAGCCTTGTCGGAAATGTCAGTCCGGCACCAGCTCCCGTCCCATCTGATGCAGTCGCGGGTGGCCCGTCAATTCGCGGGTCGCGGAGCGATAAGAGGCGTCCTCTTGCGGCTGCGCCGCACAGGTTGACAAGCAACCTGTGCCACCCAGCGTTCGGCCCTTCCCGCAGTCACTGGAATGTGACACGCGGTACTATGACCTCGGCTGACTTCTGCACCGCACGGAGTCCGCTTGCACGAGCCCGTTCCGGCCGGTCGGACAAGTCCGCCAACTGGAGCAGTGCAGATCTCCCCGGATAAGAACCTGAACTGTCCCTGCGCAAGCTCGTCATTTACCTGAACGGTTCTCTGGGAACGGCTTCGTGATGATTGGCTCACTCGCCTGACCGCACCGGCCTTGTATGACGTTTCTGTCCGTAACCTCGCAGGTCTCGGCGAAGATGTGGCCGACGGCGACAAATCAGGCCGGCACTTACGCAACACATCCGCAGGCTGCCTCCCCACGGCCGGTCGCCCGAACCGCAGTTGCCCTCGCCTCGTGCTTACTCGATCGGAAGTGATCATTTGGTATACTGACATCTCCTTAGACTCCCAGAGTCACACAGGGGACTTACACCCCAAAAGTTCACGCCCGTGCCGGGCGTACCAAGTCGTTCAAGCCGAGCGGCGGTTGAACGCGGGTTTTTGCAAATGCATGCCGGTCCCCGCCGCCGGCTTAACTTTGGCGTTAGCCGTCACTCGGACAAATGGCGAAGGCCAAGGATAAGTAGTCATGCCTGAGATCATCTGTCCGCACTGCAAGAAAGCATTCAAGATTGACGAGGCTGGGTACGCGGACATCCTCAAGCAGGTTCGCGACGACGAGTTCGAGCAGCAGTTGCACGAGCGGCTCGAGTTGGCCGAGCAGGACAAGCGGAATGCCGTTGAGCTCGCGACAACCAAGGTCACCAGCAACTTAGGCGTCGTTCGTAAATAAACTACCTAATTGGCATTGACCTTCTGCATTGAGTTGTTGCAAACTGTTTATATGCCGGATGCAACAATGGTCGATGGAATCCGATCGAAATACCACGCGCTCGTT
>CAUZFZ010000143.1:0-27790 GCA_963579025.1 Planctomycetota bacterium
GACTCTGCCGTCGCCCCTGCCGGGGCTCATTGAAGCTCTCACCGCTTGTTTCCCGGGGTTGAAACCCCGGGCTACTCGCCTTTGCCCCTGCCGGGGCAGCAAAACTGTGCAACTTCAAAAAGCGCAAGCGAGTGAGCCGATTGTGACATGGCGGTTCACTCGCTTGCGCTTCGGGCTCGTCTTCTTGCGACATTACACTGGGCTCGCGGCTCTAATGATTCCAACTGAATTCCGGTGAGTTCAGTAACGCCCAGAAGATGTCCTCGACGATCGTGTCACGCGCATCGCCTGTTCGATCACCGAGCATTTCCAGAAAGTGTGCATTCTCAGCCGCAGTCGGTCGCCGAGAGACGCAGATCAGATAGGCCGTCTCGACGACGTCTTTACTCGTCTCGCACATGCCAGAGACACGTCCGCCCGCGGAGAACCAGTCGGACTTGATCGACTCGCGCGTCATCTCGCCGTTCATGCGAAGCAGAGCCTGCGGAATCGTGCCCGAACGTTCCACGAGTTCCTGATCGCCCAGGTCGCCATAGGCCTTGACGAAATTCTGCTCACTGAAGAATCGTCTCGCTCGCACGAACAAGTGAGAGTTCTGATCGATCGTCTGCACAAACTGCGCCTGCATCATCGAACCAATGACCTGCTCGGGCCGTAACCGCGTCATGGGAAACAGTGCCCACGTCTCGTCGAGCAATGCCAGTTCGTCTTCATCCTCCGACGGATAATCGCTGCCCAGACCATATGGCCTGGACGCCGCTATCACCTGAATCAACCTGCGGAGGTCGCAATCGTGCTGTCGGAAATCGTCAGCGAGAATGTCCAGCACGTCGCGCTGATCGGCTTCCGGCGGGTCGCCCATGTCGTCGACCGGAGCAATGTACGGGCGTCCGAACATCAAACCCCAGACGCGATTGGCGATGGCTCGGTCAAATCGACGGTTCTGTTCGTGCGTCAGCCAGACAGCGAACTTCTCGCGAGGTGATCCTTCGTTCGGCAGCAGGTCGGGTTGGAACGGTACCGACGGATCAACTTCTCGATCTTCCAGAGTTTCGCTGTCCTGCAACGTGTACCTGCGGCCCGGCTTGTCGTGCACACCAAGTCCGACTTCGACCTCACCAAACTGAGCTGCCAGCCCCTCGAACTGTGATTGCGTCCACTCAGCGAAGAAATGGTCGTGACACTGCGCACAATCCAGACTCTGTCCCAGAAACGACCGGGCCGAACGCGCCGCCAGCACGTTCAGGTCAAGCTCGCCGTTGGCTTGAGTCGCCGTGATGAAATTCGAGGCAGGGTCGCCTGTCCACAGCCCTTCGGCGGTGACCATTTTTCGAACAGTGCTGTCGTACGGTTCGTTCGTGGCAAGTTGTTCGCTGAGCCACTTCACGAAACGGTCTCGTCGAAAAATGATGAACGGACCGTTCTCGACACCCACGTAACAACGAGCCAGTCGCTCGGCGAAGTAGTCGGCGTAACGAGGATCTTCGAGATAGCGAATCGTCCAGCGCTTCATTCGATCGGGCCCGTCGTCGTGCTCGAACTGCCGAATCTCTTCGAGCGACGGAATCGTGCCCATCAGCGACAACGACAGCCGCCGCAGCATCAGCATGTCGTCAGCTCGAGCGGCTGGCTGCAGTTCCAGCTCGACCCAGCGCGGCTGAAAGAACTCGTCCACCTGTGTGACGACGGCCGCGAGATCGTTCTCGACGTATACGTTTGCGGCCGGATTCGCCGAGACGTCACCTGGTGGCTGGATGGCCCAGAAGCACAGGGCCACGACGGCAGCCACGATGATTGCGGGAACGACTCGAATTCGCATGGGGAGCTCCAGAGCCAGAGAGCATTCCAGCCGGCAGCGAGATTACTCGGGCACAGAAACAATTGTTTCAGGAATTCCCGTTGGATCAAGCGGTCCCGGCAAAGCCAACTGTTCTGTTTGCTTGCTTGATTGTTCTCATGCCTCTGCCCGCCGAAACGTGATGCAGTCGCCGGTCCATTCGAATCGCTTCGAGGCAATCGACGATTCGAACGAGCCCTCCGGTCGATCGAGTTCGATTGTGATCAGACTTTCGTCAGAGCGAGTCGGGCCAAGTTCGATGCGCAGGTATTCGAACAGCGACCGATCGTGAACGGCAACGAACAATTGACGCCCCCGCGGCGGAGCGTCCCGCGCAATCGCCTTCAGCACAGCGGCCAGCTGCATGACATGCACGTCGTCCATGTTCTGCACAGGATCGTCGAGAATCATCAGCCGGTGGACAGGGCTCTCGATCACATTCAGTGCCAGGAACAGACTGAGCGCAGCGGTGTTGAGGTTGCCCGTACTCAGGACGGCCGCCAGATCAGGAAACTCGATCTTGCCGGCGACAGCAGCACTCATCTGCGTTGACAGTTTTCCGTAGGCAACCTTCGGCGGTGTGAGCTGCGGATGAAATGATTCGCTGAGAACCAGCCGCTCGAACAGATCACGCCAGAGACGGTTCAGTGTGCCGCTGAAGACTCGGTTGACGACTTCGGCCTTCGTGCTGGCGGCCTGTTTTTTTACTTCTCTACCGGCTGCGAGCATTTGCTTCGCGTCGTTCACCGCGACCGTCAGCCGGTCGCATTGCGTCGCACACGTTTCAAGCTGCTGATGCAATGCGGTCAAGTGCTTTGCGGTCGAGCACGCCGACTGCATCAGTTCCGCGTATTGCTTGAGCGTCGCGTGCTGCTCATCCGCGATCTGTGCTTCGTCGGCGATCTGCTTTCCACTGTGGTTGACGCGATCAATCAGCGACATTGGCTCTTCCGACGGCTCGATCCCCGCCAGCGTCTCAATCGCGCTGACTCGACTCCGAAAGGCATCGAGTTGCTCTCGGCTGGATTCCGTCGCCGGCAGTTCAGCGCGGCATTCGCGTTCCCGAGTCACGACGTCACGAAACCTCTTCCACGTGTCGTCGAGAGCTGCAAATTGCCGGGCCGCACCATCCAGCACGGCAACCCTCTGCTCGGCTTTCCCACGGGGCTCGGCCGCCTGGTCGACTGACTGTTTCCGCTGTTCAAGTCGGCCGAGAACGTTCTCACGTTTCGTCTGCAGATCGACCATTGATTGCAACAGCGAACTCTCATCGTTCAGTTCGGTCAGCTTGCCATCAATATGGTCGTGCAGAGATTGTTGGCCTGTTTCGGAAAAATCGCGATCACACACCGGGCAAATCTCTCCCGCTGTGTGATTGAGCATGATCTGCAGTGCTTCCAGCAACGACCGCGTGGCGGACTGCTCCCGAGAAACGCGGCTCGCCAGCAAGTCCCATTCGTGATTCAGTTGGTTGAGTTCGTTTTCGGTCGTCTGCCGCTCGGCTTCCGCGTGTTCATGAGTTGCGATGTCCACACGCGACTGCGCGAGTCGCTGTTTCACTGCGACAGCACAGCGTTCCCATTCGTGCTCAATGGCAGCCAGTGTGAGATCGGCGGTGTAGTCGTCACCAGCGGATTGCAGCGCCTCGGCCGCGGATTCGACCTGCGCGAGGAGTGCCGGGATCATCGTCGCGCGTTCGGCTTCCAGCGCGGCAAGCTGACCACGAAACTGATCCATCTCGGTCTGTGGGGGAAGATCCGCCTGGGTGATGTCCGTGTACAGCGTGCGCATCTGAGTCAGTGCGGCCTGCAGCGTCGCACATTGTGCGGCCTTGCCTGCAATCGCCTCAGACTCGACTGATTCCATTCGCCGCCGCAGTCCATCTTCTGTCCACGCCGCTTCCGGCCCGGCGCCGACCTCCGGGTGCTCTTCCAGAAACCGCTGACATGCCTTCACGGCAGTCGAACAAGCCTGTCTCTGTTCCACGATCCGATCTCTGAGACTGACGGCCTGTGCCTCGTGATGCTTCAGTGCCGCGAGAATCCGGCCCAGTTCCGGCACCGCTTTGCCCGCCGACCGGATGTCTTTGACGAAATCGAGTCCGGATTCCAGATGCTCGAGAACATCCAGGTCGAGCAGCTCGCGAATGAATGAGATGAGCGGTGGTTCACGATGTCTGGGCTGCGTCGTCTGGTACAACTCGAGCAGTCGGGACAGGCGATTTTGCGATAGGTAACAGCGTTCCCGGAATGCATCGACATGCTGTTTCTTCAGCGGTCCTTCGCGCAGGATCCGGCCGGATCGCTGCGGAGACGGCAAGGATGCGGACTGCTCATGCCGCTTCCCATCGTGGTCCAGAAACGCCACATCGACACCCGCGCCACGCACGCTGCGGTACCGCGTCAGGCAGGCCGGGTAACTCTCGTCGAAGCGGGACAGATCGGCGACGGAACCGGTCAGGCCGAGTTCCAGGGCCTGCAGCAGGCTGCTTTTCCCCACCGCGTTCTGTCCGTGTATCAGAACGACGTCCGCATCCAGGTCGATCGGCTTGGGTTCGCGAAAGGAGCGAAAGTCCCGGACGCGAAGCTGCAGCAGGCGGTCGATCATGCGTTGTCTCCGTCGAGGCCGTCGTCCTCGTGTGCCGCGATCGTCGCTTCGATCTCGCGCTGCATCTGTTCCTGAACCATGCCCGCATTTTCGCCCGCGGCCGTCAGCAAAGACTTCATCAGCGAACTCTCGCCTTGTTGACCGAGGGCCTCACGCAGGAGTTCGATCGGTCGGGCAGTCGTTGATTGTGGAGTGGGAAACTCGATCGGCAGCAGCGGACGCAGAAAACGCTTGACCGAGTCAGGTTTGCAATCCGACACCAGGATGACCCGACAGACGGTCGACAGTTCTTCGACCTGCGCGGGAACCAGGTCGTCGGCAATGACAACAGCGGCCAGAGGGCGTGTCGATCCGCTGCGCAGCATGACGGTCGAGAGTGCCCGCAGTCGGCTGACAACCGTGCCAATGTGGTGCCGGTCGGAAGTGGCGACGACGACCAGTCCCTCGCCGCCCAGTGGACCTTTCAGCACCGCGTCGAACTGGAAGTCGATGTCATCGACCATGACGAGCTGCGGCTGCTGCTCGTACCAGTCGTGCTCGCTCAGCAGGGCGATAACCTGCTTCGAGACAGGATTCATGGCAATGCCTCCATCAGCGCGTTCCGCAGAGTGTCGACAAGGGCATCCGGATCGTTGAGGGTCGCCGCCAGGTCCTGTAGCCAGATTTGTTTCGGCCCGGATGAAGAACGCGAATGCATCGGACGGGCAGGCGAATGGCGTCCGTGCCCGCCGTCGTTTCCGGTCGCATACGCAATGACGGCGGGAACGTTGTGCGACGGATCGGTATATCCGTTTCTGTGCAGCTTCTCACTGCCGCAGCCATAGTCCGATAAAATGAACAGGCTGATACGCCGACCGGCCAGCAGCACTGAGAACTGCCCGTGACGACCGTCCGAACCGGTAGCCCGCTTCAATTCCCACTGACCGTTCCGCTGTCCTCGGAGAAGGGCACCGAGGAGAAGAAGAACTGAGCCGGCTCTCAACCGCGGATCGCGACGGACCCGTTCCGCGAACGCATTCACCGGGTTGTCGGATATTGCGTAGTACCCGAGGTCCGTTACCGGAACGATGTACTCCAGATACACACGCATGAACCGGGCCACCGCGAAAGCGACCTCATCGACGAGATTCCTCCACACACCGTAGCAATCACCCGGGTCGGCCAGCGCGTCGAAACGTTCGCACACGTATTGTCCCCACTCGTCGATTGCGTCGAGTAGAAACGGCATCCAATCAACGATCGGCGCCTCGTCTTCACTGGCCGCGATGACTCGAACCTTCGTGAGCAAAGTCAGGATGAAGAGCGAACCAAGCAACGGTTTACCGTACAAATCGAGCGTTGCGTTCTCTTCGACATCGATTGGCTGCCGTGCGTATTCCTCGCCGTGGATGTGTCGGAGCACTGTCCGCTGGGGCTGTCGCAACTCTGACTCCGCAAACAGGGCTCGAGGCGGGTCGATGGGCAGAGGCGGTTCCAGATCACTGAATGCCTTGAGCAACTCGAGCTGGAGATTCCAGTCCTGAACCGACAAGCCAAGAAACAATGTTGGCTTCTGTCTCAACGTCGTCCGGATCAATTCACGGACGGGCGCGCGATCCGGACTGCTGACCCAATTCTGAATCTCCGTTGTGGTTGCGATCATGTGGTCACGCCAGGTGACAGGGTCGCACCGCAGTCGACGCGCGCAGCCATGAATTTTCGTGAGCCGTGTTCTGACTGTTCCATCAATGTCGGCCGCACGTACGACCACCTGAAGCTCCGATGGCTGACCGTCACGCGCCTCTTCGTGCGCTCGTTCAATCAGGGGGTCCCAGTTCGCGGAAACAATCTCGGCAACAATCCCTTCCTCGATCAGCAGTGCCAGCAACCTGTGTTCCGCGTCGGGGTCGATAGTGTCGTCCCCGTAAACTCTGTCGAGGCCGAGGACATCGAGACTTAATGATTGCGGGGTCGTCCCCACGTAGACGGGGTTGTCGAGCACGTCCGAGTAGTTGTCGACAAGCAGGTCCAGCAACTGGTCAATATCGGGCCAGTCGGCGGGAATATCCCGCTGGCGTGTGGTGTCCGGCGACACGTGGACCAGTTCCAGCACACGATGCAGGCACAGCCGCCACGGGCAAGTGTCGTCAGAAAAGTTCGAACGCGTGTGCAGCTCATGCAGCAATCGCAACAGCAGCTCTTTGAGATCCGGGAATCGTTCACGTGAGATTCCCGAGCCGATCCAGAATGCGAACTGGCCATCCAGAATGAACTGGACCTGAGCGCCAAAATGGGCGGTCACGCGCTCGATGGCCTGAGTCAGTGTTGCGTCCGCGGCCCCCAATGTGTCGATCTCCGATTCGCACGGCTCCACGATTCATCGTTAATCGGACTACGATACGCATGTTTCCTTCTCAGATCAACAAGGGCTCTCCGGTCAGCGTAGGGGGTCAATCGGGACGTGTGCCACAATGGGTCATCAGCGGGGATTTTTCCGGTTGAGCAGAGCACTGACGCTGCGCAACAGAATCCTGCGGCGCAAAGCTGCACGTTCAATCCGCGGATTCCGGCCAGAGAAGCGGTAACCCCGCCAACGCCGACTCTTCGAGCTAAGCCGCATACGTCGGATATCACGTTGACGATGGTTGTACGGTCGGTCCGATACATCCGAAGCCGGTTTCTCAGGCCGGTTGTTCCGCCGGTATCGATTACACGGCTCGATATCGCCTGGAACTCGACGCAGCACATCGACGGGCGGACACGTGGAATCACCGCATGGATCGCCGCGGCACGGATCGAGCGACGCCAGCACAAAGGATTTTGAACATGCACTTTCAGCGGATGGCTTTGATGACACTGCTCACCGTGTTCGCGTGGAACACGACGCAGGCCCAGGTGGTGCCGGGAACGGGCATCAAGATCAATGATGTCGGTGACGACTTCGAGGACCCCGATTGGGTCTACATCCCCAACTGGCCCAAGGCCAGCCAGAATCTGGACGGAAACACCCGTCCAAATCTGGGCGTCTCGAAAAACAACCGCTGGTATGAGAGCGGCTACCGCGGTCAGCCGGACATCATCCGTCGCGTTCCAACGCCGGCCGGCGGACTGCGGGGCAGTAAGGGTTCTTTGTTGTTGCGGACGCGATTCGCCGGAATTCCGGAGATGATCACTCGCAAGCAGCAGCAGGATGACTTCCTGGCCAACGTCAACGGCATCGTGGGAGCGATCCCGGTGCAGTACTCACCCAGCTTCGTTGTCCGTGTTTATCTTCCGCCGTTTGATCAGTGGGAGCAGCGAACCGGAGCAACCTTCGGCATCCGTGCTGATTGTGAAGGTCTGATGAAAGACGGGAAAGAACGCCGTGGGCTGTTCGGCATCAAACTTCCCGCCAAGCAAAAGGTCGACGCCTACTGGCCCGGTTTCTTCATTCAGTACAACTCGAAGAAGGACCCGCGGTTTGATCGTGATTCGGCTCTGGTGCTTGTCCGCTGTGACGAGCAGGGTCGTGATCTGTTCGGCCCGTACATCTTCGAGCCGGGCTGGTGGACATTCGGCATGTCCTTCACACCGGACAACAAGGTGCACTATTACGCGAGCCCCGGTGTCGATCGGCTGACCAAAGCTGACTACATCACCTCGCAGCGACCGTACGGTGCGAAGACCCAGAAGATGGTCACGTTCTTCATGAACGTCGTGACGATGGACAATGGCCGTTCATGGTCAACACCGTGGATCATCGATGATCCCGAGGTGTACGCCCTGCGTCGCTGGTGGTAAGCCGACTCGCTGGCGTCAAATAAGAACGAAGCCCGGCTGGACATCGCGTCCAGCCGGGCTTTTTCTTTCAGCGGGAGAGGCCGCAAGCGTGCGGCGAAGTCAATTCCAGTGCGGTTCAACATCGGCCTTCATACCAGCTCGAAGCGCAAGCGAGTGAACCTGTCGCACGGAATTCACTCGCTTGCGCTTCGAGCTTGTATTGAGGCTGAAACTCGAATTGCTACAGCTCAATGGTTGAACAGGAACTCGGGCGTATTGATCAAGGCCCATGTCAGGTCCTGTGCTGTTGTCAGCCGCAGACTGACAAGCTGCTTGTCGCTGAATCCGACATCCTTGCGGAGCTGCAGCAGCCGCGGATCATCCGGCACCGGCCGAGTGACAAACGCCAGTGACTTCTTCCGCTGCGTCACACCCGAATCCTCGGGGACAGGTGCCTTTGCCGTGGCGACGGCTTTCTGCTGGTTGACCAGCCCAGCGTCCGACTTCTGGAACCAGGCCCGCACCGTTTCCTTCTGCTCGTCAGTCCGTTCCTCCTCAGGAGTCGCTGCGATTGACTGCAGACTTTCTGGCAGGCTCAAGCCCGGAGCCTTCTTCGTCGTGGCCGAAATGCGGAAGCGACCCAGCAGATGTTCTTTCGCCGAATGATTCTGATGGATGACGAACTTGAGCACCGTGCCTTCATCCGTACCAAGAGGCGTCTTCGTCTCGAACGTCGCCCAGTGAATCACGCCGCCAGCGGTGGCAATGGCCCACGAATTCTGGTTTCCCGCGTTGCCGTCAATCGCCAGGGCGACATTGAATCCGGCCTGCAGGAAATCGGCCTTTGCGTTTTGCAGAGCGATCTTCTTCAGGTCTTTGGACTCCAGTAACGAGGCGGCCTGCACCTCAAATTCCGTGACGACGAAGTTGCCGTTCTCCGGAATGCCCGGGCCGATTCCCTTCTCCTTCTTGTAGGGAATCGCTTCGACGCGGAACCCAGTGATGCCTGTCAGAGTGGTTTCCACCGTGATTGTGTACGCTCCCTGGTTGGCCTTGCCTGTCGCCTGGATGGACCCGTCATCCTGTTTTTCCAGCTTGATGTTCCCAGTCGCGGCCAGAGTGGCTGGTTCCAGCACGTGCCATTCGACGTTGCCCTGCTTCTTCAGGAATTCGGCCGACTTGACGACAAGCGCTTCCTGGTATTTCTTCAGGCTCGCGTCTGCCGCGGCAATCTTCTGCTCCCGCTGTTTCGCCAGTTCTGCGAGCTTAGGTTCGATCTGTTTCTGATGTGCCTCGAGATCGGCAGTTGCCGTCTTAATGGTGTCCTGACGCTGCTGTTCCAGCTTCGGCTTCTCTTCGGTCCACCACGTTTCGCGGTTGCCGCTTTGTGCGACAAGCTCTTCGTGATCACCTTGAATAGCCGCCATGGCCGCCAGAACAAGGTCGATTTCCTCGTCACTCGCTTGTCGATTCAGAACACGCAGGAAGATCGCATTCATCAGCTTGCGGTCGTCAGCCTCGGCCGCGACCAGCTTTGTGAGCGCGTTGTTCGGATCGGAAATCGCATTACCGAGTGTCGGTCCGCTGACCAGCGCCATCACGGGACCGAGCGCCATTCCAGCCGAACGCTCGCATTCACAGGAACTCTCTCGCGCCGGGCGTCCGAAGTTGGCGAGAAAACCATCCGGAAGCTTGACTCCCGCATCCGGAATCTGAGCCGCACGAGTACCCGGTGGTACTCCGGGGATCTTCGGTTGCGAACCGGTCACCGTGTGAATGGCATCGAACAGGACTTCAGCAGTCAGACGTTTGGGAATCGCGTGCGAGTAGTTTGTCTTGTCGTCCGCGTTCCATTCGTTGGTCGCCATCGTCACCTGATATGTGCGTGAGCGGCAAATGGTTCGCATCAGCTCACGCACGTTGAAGCCACCTTCGACAAACTTCTGCGTCATCGCGTCCAGCAGCTCGGGATTCGTCGGCGGGTTGCCAGCGCGGATGTCGTCGAGAGGCTCGATCAGACCGACGCCCAGCAGATAACCCCAAACGCGATTCACGTAACTCTTCGCAAAATACTGGTTGTTCGGAGAAGTGATCCAGGCAGCCAGTTGCTGGCGACGCGAAGCGTTCTCTGGGGCTTCAAAGTCGCACTCAAACGGGAATTGCGGCGGCGTGATTGCACCCGTGCGATCGTGTGTGATGTCGCCATCCTTCTTGTCGAACACAACTTCATACAGTGGCTTGGCACCTTCGACCGCCGTTCCGCCGATACGTGTCTTGCCCGACGCAGGGTCCGCTTTCAGGCCGAATTGAGCAAAGAACGCGGCGGTCTCGTAGTACTGATCCTGAGTCCAACGCTCGAACGGGTGGTCGTGGCACTTGTTGCAGTTGAAGCGTACACCCAGCCACAGATGGGTCGTGTTCTCCATCGTCTCGGCGGGTTTTCGCGTGATCTTGTAGTAGGCCGCTGGTGGATTGTCTTTGTTGGAACCGCTGGCTGTCAGCACCTTACGTGCGAATTCGTCATACGGCGTGTTGGATGCCACCTCGTTGCGGATCCAGTCACGGAATGCCATCGATCCCTGCGGCGCCAGGTACTTCCGATTGACCTGCAGCAGGTCGGCCCACTTGTTGGACCAGTGATCGATGAAGTCGTCGGTGCCGATCAGCTTGTCGACCAGCGCGTATCGTTTCTCCTGCGTATCGGTTTTGTCCGCCACGAATGCCTGCACGGCTTCCGACGACGGCGGCAGGCCGGTGAGGTCCAGGTAGACGCGGCGGATGAATTCCGAATCGTTGCACAGGCCAGACGGAAGAATCTTCATCCGCTCCAGCTTCCGCGACACGTGCCCGTCGATGAAGTTCCACTCTTCGGGGGCCTGCCATTTGAAGCCGCTGCGGTCTCCCATCACGGTGACGGTTGTGGCGTCGTAACGACCTTCGAAACGTGCAAGAACAGGCGATTCACCACGACGTTCCGTTGTCACGAGACCGTTTCCGTCCGTATTTGCGACGTCCGTATTACCACTGTCAATGAATGCCTCGGCGGTAACATCGACGACAACTCCATCGCCGTACGTTGCCAGCACCTGCATCTGCTGAGTGTCGCCGAGTTTCTGGACGACGGGGTTCTTCGGTTTCAATTCGATGGACACGACCCGTGCCGCATCCAGATTGAGTTTGGCACCACCGCCGATCCAACCCGCAATGATGTTGTAGTAGTCAGACCCGTGCGGAGTGACCTGCCCGCCGATGTGCGGAATCGCTCCGGTTGCCTTCATGAGCATCAAGCTACTGTCCGGGCTGGCGATGTTTGCACGACGGGACTTCAGTTCGTCGGTAAACGCGCGCGTGTCGTACAGCGGATCGTATCCGCGAAGCGAGAGCTTGAAGCCACCTTTACCGTCTTTGGCTCCGTGACACGTACCTGCATTACAGCCCAACTTTGAGAGCACGGGCATCACATCGCGGATGTAGTCCACCTCGGCGATCTCCCGCGTCACTTTCTGTAACGGGACAGACACGAATTCAGTCGTCGGCTTACCGGTCTCTGTCTCATACACACGAACTTTTCCGTCGGAACCAGCGGCCACTACGTTTTTTCCGTCGGGCGAAAATCGAACGGCGTAGATTCCCGATTCGTTGACTTCAATCTTTGCGACAACCGGCAGGGGCTTCTTCTGGTATGCGGCCAGCTTTTTCTTTTCCGGATCCGTCTGAGACATGACGCGCTTCTGCAGGATTGCCTTGATGTCGGCCGGCGCGTTGGTGTCGACGTCGGTGTCATAGATAATGATGTCACCCGTGCCATCCAGACTGCTGCCAGCGACCGCGCGACGTCCGTCCGCGCTGTAGTCGACTCCGAAGACACGACCCCGAAGCGGAGCCAGCTCACGAATCAGATTCGCGTTGTCTCCGATGACGCGCTTGGTGATGCGAAAGATGCGAAACAGCTTCGGCACGCCATCCGCGCCGCCGATAATGATTTCGTCGCGGGTCGGATGTGTGTCGACCGTCGCAACGCCGCCCTTGAGTGCTCCGGGCGTGATCGACGTGACGTTGTCGATAAACCGCTGTGTGGCGACTTCGGTCAGCTTCGCGGTGCGATCGCGGCCCACGGAGATCACGTGGTCGCCTGACGGGTTCCAGACCGTGTCCAGAATCCAGCCGTTGGCAGCACCACTAAACAGCACCTGCTCGCCGGAATCGGCTTTGATGGCGCGCAGAGTGTTGTCGGAACATCCATAGGCAATGCGAGTTCCATCCGGTGACCAGCTCGCTCCGTAAAGCGTGTCGAACGTGTTGGTGTGCGACAGCAGCAATTCCTGCTTCGCGACGTCCCAGACCTGAATCTCGCCCATGCGACCCGGATTGCCACCAGCCGTGGCCAGCTTCGTTCCATCGGGTGAAAAGCGAACGGATTCGATGCGGTCGGACAGACCAATCAGCCGGCCAACCAGTTCCGATCCGTCCGCCTTGTGCAACAGGACTTCGTGATACCCTGCGACGGCGATCAAAGCACCATCGGGCGAAACGTCGACCGACGTGATAGCCGGGGGCAGCACATACTTCGGCGGGTTGTCTTTGTCGTATCGCACTTCCGCATTCTCAGGCGTGTCGTTCGCGGCTCCCTGCTCGATCCATTTTCGGACCAGCTCGATCTCACTGGCATGCAGTGGCGGTTTGCCCTTGGGCATCTCGGCCTTGCCGTCTTCAGGAGTGATCATCTGCACGAGATAACTGTCGTCCGGCTTCCCAGGCACGACCGCTGGCTCTTCGCTTTCACCGGGCTTCATGAGCAGTTCGAACGACGTCATCTGATATGAGCCGCTGGTCTTCGCGGGCTGGTGACATCCCTGACAGTGGGCCTGAAAAATCGGACGCACCTGTCGGTAGAAGCTGACCTTGTCCGAGTCGGCCTCGAGTGAGTCCTGGGCCAGAACAGGTCCAGTCAGAGTCAGCAGGAGACCAGTCAGCAGCGTACGAGAGAATGCAACATTCATTTCGTTACCCTGTAGCGTCTGGGAGGCCCGAACTGCGGGGCTTCCGTGCGGATGGATCCGAGGGAACGTCAGTAAAGCACGGTAAGGCTGGACGACGTTGCGTATCAGGGAAGATTGGCCCCTGATCGATTGTTTGTGGCGGGGAGCCAAGGCGGGAGAATCAAGCACCGAAGCTACCAGTTCAAAACTGGAACCGCAACTGCCTGTCCGCTGAGTGAAGACGTAAAACGGCACGCATCCCGGTCCGTCTTGCTCCTGTTGTTTTTCGATAGATATCTCAGCCATTGCCGGAGCCATACATGGCACGTACGGAATCCGATCGGGAAGACCTGATTCGGGAAGCGACCGCGCTGAAGCAGCGTGTCGAGTGGGACGTACCTGGCGAGCCAGAACCGGTCGTCACGGGGTTCAAACGTGATGGCAGCCTGTCGGTGTATTTTGGTCAGGATCCGGTCTACCAGTTCAATCCGGCCGGGCAACTGCGGCGAGCCTACGTGGGTGATTTCCTGTACCGAACTCAGGGAGACACGCTGGCGCGTCTGCATCGCGAGCGAACGGCAGATGAGACCACACTGATTCGGCACGATCTGGCCGTGGATGGGCTCGCCGCATTCGTAACCGCGATGCGGTCGCGATTGACCCACTTAACCAACTGCATCGATGATGAATCAGGCACAATCCTCAGACAGGTCATCGAGGGTGATGCACCAGATTTCGCGGCCGCGCTTCGCCTAACCCTGAACGCTGATCCATGGATCGCAGTGGCGATCCCCACGCGACGGCTCTGAGGCGCAGCCCCGCAACCAGGGCCTTGCGGGACGCGACTCACCAACATGACGCGTTCGATACCAGCTTATGAAAAGACATCCGCAATCTCCGACGTCCGTAAGAGCGGCCAGGTCAGACCAGTCGAGGCTGGCTCGGATTCCGCGAGGAATGCGGTGGTTCGTCTACTCCACGTATCTGTTAGTTCTGGCGATTGCGGGAATCGAACTGTTCTGGTGGCTGAAGTTTGATTCGGTCTCGTGGGACAAAGTGAACGAAGCAGATGCCGTCTGGAAGAACTACTACCGCGAGTTGTGGAGGTCAGGCGCCGTCCACGCCGAGTCGTCTCCGCAGGATCAGATCATTGACATCCTGTTGCTGGGTGGATCAGTTCTGGAACAGACCGGAGACCTGTGGGAAGCAGAGGTCACTCGACAGACGGGACGGAAAGCTCGCGTTTTCAACGTCGCCGTATCAGCACATACCTCGCGCGATTCGAGAATCAAGTACTCGCGACTGGCAAGTCGGAAATTCGACTGGGTTGTTGTGTATCACGGCATCAACGACGTGCGCATGAACTACACAACAGACGCGGACTTTCGCGACGACTACACGCATTGCGACTGGTACCACGGATTTGAAAGGTGTCGCAAGCTGGGACGTTTGAAGGTCATTGACGTAACCGACAGCGTCGTCACGGCTCTGATGACGCGGGATGGTCCGTCGCCCGACCTTTACCCCCTGGGACGTACGCTTCGGACACCGGTCCCGTTCGGTGAGAACCTTGCGGCAATCGCCACCCAGGCAACAAGCGCAAATGCGAAAGTTGTGCTGATGACATTCGCATGGCACCTGCCGGCTGACTACACCGCAGCAGCGTTCGCCAGCGGACAGCTTGATTATGGCGAGGGTACTTTTTCCATGCTGGCAGAAGACTGGGGTGAGCCGTCTCAGATACCCGGTGTGCTGCGAGCACAGAACGAGCAGATTCGCCGTGTGGTGACCGAGCATTCGACAGGAGGCAGTATCGTGCTTGTCGACCAGGCGGAACTGATGCAGCGAGGCTCAGCAAACTTCAGCGACATCTGCCACCTCACACCAGATGGGTGTCAGCGATTCGTCCAACACGCCGTTCGAGCAGCCGCGCAGCAGTTTGGCGAGCTTAACCCCATGTAAGAACTGGACTCATCGAGTCGCGATTCTGCCCCACACGGCGGAGCCAGAACCAATCAGTAGCGGAACTCGCCAGGAGTTTCGGCCGAGTTCGCCGCCGAAAGTCCTGGCGACTTTCGCTACGTCAGAAATCCTGAACATCTTGCGCAGGATTTCATTGATAAGAGACTACGCGGCTTCTGAGACAAGTTCAGAAGCCAGGGCCGCTGCGCGGCAGCGGGAGTAAGAATCACGAGGCGCGACAACAGTACGCCCGACAGCGTGAACTGCCGGGCGTACCGATGTCGCGAATCTGAGTCAGACTTCTTTCGAGTCGATCCAGGTCATCATGCTGCGGAGTTCTTTGCCCACCTGCTCAAGCGGGTGGTCGTGGTCGCGACGACGCATGGCTTTGAAGGCCGGTTGGTTGGCCTTGTTCTCGAGCAGCCAGTCGCGGGCGAATTCGCCGTTCTGGATCTCGGTCAGAATCTTCTTCATCTCGGCCTTGGTATCGTCCGAGACAATCCGCGGGCCGCGGGTGTAGTCGCCGTACTCGGCCGTGTTCGACACGCTGTATCGCATGTAGTTCAGGCCACCCTGATAGAACAGGTCGACGATCAGCTTCAGTTCGTGCATGCACTCGAAGTACGCCATCTCCGGTTGATAACCGGCTTCGCACAGTGTTTCGAAGGCGGCTTTGACGAGGGCACTCACGCCACCGCACAACACAACCTGTTCGCCGAACAAGTCGGTTTCGGTCTCTTCGGCGAATGTCGTTTCGATCACGCCGCCCCGAGTTCCGCCAATGCCCTTCGCGTACGCCAGCGCCAGTTGCTTCGAGCTGTCCGACGAACCCGGATACATGGCGATCAGCGAGGGAACTCCGCCGCCTTTTTCGTATTCGGACCGGACCAGGTGACCGGGGCCCTTGGGAGCAACCAGTGCGGCATCCACACCCTCGGGGGGTGTGACCTGTCCGAAGTGGATGTTGAACCCGTGCGAGCACATCAACACATTGCCTGGTTCCAGATTCGGCTGGATGGACTCGCGGTAAACGTCACCCTGAACTTCGTCGGGCAGCAGGATGTTGACCAGGTCGCCCGCTTTGGTCGCGTCGTCGGCTGGCATCGGATCGAAGCCGTGACTGACGGCCAGATCGTAATTGGCACTGCCTTTACGCTGACCGACGACGACGTTGCAGCCGCTGTCCCGCAGGTTCTGGGCCTGCGCGTGTCCCTGGCTGCCGTAGCCGAGAATCGCAATCGTTTTGTCTTTGAGGAGTGAAAGATCGGCGTCGTCTTCGTAGTAAATCGTGACTGGCATAATGGACTTTCAGTTCGTTCTGACACGTGACCGTGTTTTGAATTGCCTCTCGTTCCAACGCTCAGCGTTGGAACGCACACTTGGACGCTTTGCGTCCCGTCATTCCTGATTATTCCCGCCACCACCCGATATTCGTTCGCCCCGGCGTCGGTTCCCGGACGGGACGCGGAGCGTCCTGGGGGCATTCCAACGCAGAGCGTTGGAATGAATGCTAGCCGACCGTCGGATCCTCGTGAGCGGCACGCTCGGCAATGTCGACCGTCTCCTCATTCGACCGCAGTAAGGCAACTCGTCCGGTGCGGACCATCTCCAGAATTCCCATCGGTCGCACCAGATCGATGAATGCTTCCAGCTTCTTCTCCTGACCGGAGATTTCGATCATCACGTGACCGGCACTCACATCCACGATCCGTCCACGGAACACGTCGACCAGTTCTCTGATCTCGCTCCGCGTGCTACCGGATGCGTTGACTTTCATCAGCATCAGGTCGCGCTCAACAAACTCACGACCCGCGAAATCGATCACTCGCACCACGGTGACCAGCTTTTCAAGCTGTTTGCGGACCTGGTCGAGAACGCGGTTGTCGCCACTGACAACGAATGTGACCCGCGAGAATTCCGCGTTTTCAGTTTCTCCAACAGCAAGGCTTTCGATATTGAATGCACGCGATGCGAGCATTCCCGATATCTGCGCGAGCACTCCCGGCTGGTTGACGACCAGTGCGGAGAGAACGTGTTTCATAAGAGCCGCCGAAAAAACGCCGATGACGACAAAAACCCGGGAGTTTCACCCGGGAAACGAGCGAGGGAGTCTACCGACGGGCCGAGTGCCGGACAACGATCGGGATTCTGCAGCTCGTCTGTTCGTAGTAGCCGGATTCATTCGGCGTCTTCGACGCACTGCTACGGCAGAGAAAGCCGGCATCCGCGCCGGACACTGGCGTTGGTCGACTGGATAACAGCCGGACAAGTCCGGCTACTACGAACCTTCGATCCGTCCGTCGCGAATCTGAATCGTGCGGTCCGCCCGTTCGGCAGCAACAGGATCGTGCGTGACCAGCAGCACGGCACCGCCATTGGTCACGAACTCGCGGAGATACTTCAGCACGGTCTGCGAATTCTCGTAGTCAAGGTTTCCGGTCGGCTCATCAGCGAGCAGCAGTTTCGGCCGGTTGAACAGGGTTCGGGACAAATAGACTCGGACAGGCATTATTACAGAGGCAGAGGGAAACAAGATTCACCGCTTGACGTCATTCGGCCCGAGAGCTTTTTCCAAACATTGATGCGGAACGTCACAGACAACGGAGTCGGCCCTGGCCGGACGAAGGCGGGTCAGCAATGCGACGCTGCCCGCGTGCGAGGAAATTGCAGTTTCGAATATTCGAATTGGCGGCACGGCGGACGCGACCGGGCGTCCAAGCTGGAAAAGAGACCCGACTCCCTGCGTTTTTCCGAGCCCTGCAACACACACGTTCTGTGAGGTATCCGGATCTGATTCTAGGATCGGACAATGGCCATCGTTCGTGTCCGTTTCGCCAGAACCTTGAATCCGTAAACTGACACGCTATGAACTACGAGGATGCCAGACACGCACTGATCCGACTGCTTCAGGAACGTGGTCAGGCCACGAATATAGCCATGCATCGCGCGCTGGATGGCGACGTCGAGTTGTTCGAGGAGATTCGTGAGGAGTTGATTCTCGAAGACATCGCACGGGACAAGGATGGAGTGGGGCTTCTTTACGTGACTGGTTCTGGCCCAGCGTCTGCAACAGCGTGCCAGGTGGCGGACGGCGACCGGAACGGATCAGGCATCGAGCAATCGGACGATTCGCCGGGTTCCGACGACTCGGATACACCCGAACGGCCACGGCTGTTCCTCAGTTATGGTCGACGTGATGCAAAGCACCTGGCCGACCGTCTGTCGGTCGACCTGACGGCGGCCGGATACGAGGTCTGGCAGGACACACGCGAGATTCGCAGCGGCAGCGACTGGCAAGTCCGGATTGTCGATGGACTGCGCAGCACGCAACTGGTCGTGGCTCTGCTCAGCCCCCACGCCGTGAGAGTCAGCACGGATCCCGGCAGTTCGGACAACGTAGACAGCGCGTGCCTGGACGAGCTGAGCTTTGCGCGGTTCAGTCAGCCACCCACACCCATCGTGCCGGTGATGGCCGTCCCGTGTGAGCCACCGTTCTGCATCTGCCGGCTGGATTACGTGGAGATGACCGCGTGGCAGCAGTCCGAGGATTCCTATCAGGCGGGACTCACACGACTGCTCGAAGGTCTGGAACTGGCTCAGCAGGGGAAGCAGCGATTCCGCACATGGGACGCGCGACTGAAACCGTGGGACTTCACTGCGTTTCTGTACGAGAAGCGTCAGGACTTTACCGGTCGGCAGTGGCTGTTTGACGAAATCGACGCCTGGCGGACGTCCAGCAGCAGCGAGCGGGCTTTGCTGATCACTGGTGATCCGGGCACGGGCAAGTCAGCCATCGTGGCTGAACTGGTCCATCGCAACCCAGACGGCCAGGTGCTGGCGTATCACTGCTGTCAGGCCGACACGCAGGAAACACTCAACCCCGCGCGGTTTGTGCAGAGTCTGGCCGCCATGATCGCCAGCAAGCTGGACGATTATGCAGCGCTGCTGGAATCTCCGGCAGTGCAGGAAGCTCTGGCCGACATCCATGTGCAGGAAGATCCCGCCAGCGCGTTCGAGGCCGGAATTCTGACGCCACTCGAATCGCTGCCCGCACCGGAGAACGGGCCGCTTTACATTCTGGTGGACGCTCTGGACGAAGCGCTGACGCGTCGCGGATCGCATTTCACCATCGTTCATCTGCTGGCTTCGCGGATGAACCGGTTACCAGGCTGGCTCCGGATCGTCGCCACGACACGCAAAGAATCCGCCGTGCTGAACCGCCTGCGCGGCCTGCGGGCCCAGGAACTCGACGCGCAGGATGCCCGCAATCTGGAGGACATCGACCGTTACATCCGCGCGCGCCTGCAGGAGCCCAATCTGGCCGAGCGGCTGACGCAGATCCAGGCATCTGCCGAGCGTGTCGCCACCACACTCAAGATCCGCAGTGCCGGCAATTTCCTCTACGTGCGGCAGGCACTCGACGGGATCGAACGTGACGAATACCGGCTGGACGAACTGGAGCGACTGCCACCCGGGCTGTACGGCTTGTACCAGCAGTTCTTCGAACGTCATTTCCCCATCGTGGAGGACGAAAACGGCGAACCCGCGGCGCGCGGGTTTGACCGGCCGCGGCGGTTGCTGCAGGTGCTGGCGGCGGCCGAAGCACCGCTGTCCGAGGCACAACTGGCGTTGGCCACGGAACTGGAAATCGACGACGAACTGCCGGCCGTGCTCAGCCGTCTGGCCGCGTGGATACCTCGGCAGACAGTGGACGATGGCAAGTGGAATTACCGACTGTTCCACAAGTCACTTGGCGACTGGCTGACCAGCGACGATCTGCGCGGCACACCGTACTACATTCCGCTCCGTCGCGGACACGAACGGCTGGCCCGGATGGGGCAGGAGGAACTCCGCCGCTCGCGGGACGCTCGCCAGCCGCAGAGCCTCTCTAACTACACGCTGCGGCACCTTACGGGACACCTGACCGCTGTCGAACATTGGGACGGACTGGAGGAGCTGCTGACGGACCTGCCGTTTCTGGAAGCGAAGACACAGGCTGGCCTGGTGTTTGAACTGGCGGCTGACCTGACCCGCGCCGCCACCGTGTTGCCATCAGACCGCCCTCGGCAACGGATTCTGGACCTGTTGTATCAAGCACTACTCCGCGACATTGAATTCATTGCCCGTCACGCGGACGACTATCCGCAGGGGCTGTTTCAGTGTCTGTGGAACACCGGCTGGTGGTACGACTGCGCGGCTGCCGCGGAGCATTACGTTGAGCCGGAGCACGGTCGGCAGGTACCCGCACCGTGGGAATCGGATGAGGAAAAACTGCACGCGCTGCTGGAACGCTGGCGGGAACAGAAAGAACAATCGACGCCCGGCTTTCCGTGGGTGCGTGCGCTGCGTCCGCCGTCACTGCACCTGGGCTCAGCACAACGCGCCGTCATCCACGGACACAATAACGCCGTGAGCAGCGTGTCGTACTCGCCGGACGGCCGCCGCATCGTCAGCGGATCGAGCGACGGAACAGTGCGGGTGTGGGACCCCGAAACCTGTGCGGAATTGCATGTTCTCCACGGAGACTCGACTGCTGTGTCAAGCGTGTGGTACTCGCCCGATGGCCGGTATGTCTTCAGCGGTTCGCTTACCGGAACGGTGCGGATCTGGGACGCCGAAACCGCCGCGGAAGTGGGCGTCCTAAACGGAAATGAGGGTCCGGTGACCAGCGTGTCTTACTCGCCGGACGGCCGCCACATCGTCAGCGGATCGACCGACGGAACGGTACGGATCTGGGACGCCGAAACCGCCGCGGAAGTGGGCGTCCTAAACGGAAATGAGGGTCTGTTGACCAACGTGTCTTACTCGCCGGACGGCCGCCACATCGTCATCGTCATCGGAACGCTTGACGGAATGGCACGGCCCTGGGACGACGAAACCGTACGGGCGAATGATCACGAGGAGGAAACCGTACGGGTGTGGGACGCCGAAACCGGCGAGGAAGTGTACACGCTCAATGATCACGAGGAGGAACTGTACGCCACGAAATTGCAGGACTGGTGGATGCCTGGAGTGACGCTGACGCGGTCCTCGCCAGACGGCCGCCACATCGTCATGGGAGTTGGCAAAACGGTGGCAGTCTGTGACTTGGAAACCGGTGAGGCACGGCATGTCTTCCAAGGACACGAGCATAAAGTGAGCTGCGTGTCTTACTCGCCGGACGGTCGCCACATCGTGAGCGGATCGTACGACAAAACCGTGCGGGTGTGGGACGCTGAAGTTGACGAGGAACGGTACGACATCCAGGGACACAAGGACAATGTGAAAAGCGTCTCCTACTCGCCCGATAGCCGCTATATCGTCAGCGGATCGCTCGACAAAACCGTGCGGGTGTGGGACGCCGAAACCGGCGCGGAGCTGCACATCATCCACGGACACAGGGACTCTGTGGTAAGCCTGTCGTACTCGTCCGATGGCCGCTACATCGTCAGCGGATCGGTCAAAACCGTGCGAGTGTGGGACGCCGGAACCGGCGCGGAGCTGCACATCCTCCGCGGACACGAGGACTCTGTGATGAGCCTGTCCTACTCGCCGAATGGCCCCTACATCGCCAGCGGATCGTGTGACAAAACCGTGCGGGTGTGGGACGCCGAAACCGGCGAGGAGCTGCACACCCTTGGCGGACACGAGGACTATGTGATAAGCCTGTCCTACTCGCCGGATGGCCGCTACATCGTCAGTGGATCGTGCGACAAAACGGTGCGGGTGTGGGACGCCGAAACCGGCGAGGAGCTGCACGTCCTCCGCGGACACGAGCACGATGTGATAAGCGTGTCGCACTCGCCGGATGGCCGCTACATCGTCAGCGGATCGTGCGACAAAACCGTTCGGGTGTGGGACGCTGAAACCGGCGCGGGACTGCACATCCTCCGCGGACACGAACTTGAAGTGACCAGTGTGTCGTACTCGCGGGACGGCCGCCGCATCGTCAGCGACTCCGGTAACATCGAGCTGACTGTTGATCTTGACGATCCAGCTACCTTCGAGCCCGAGACACGAGTGTGGGATGCCGAAACCGGTGAGTGTCTGGAAGTGAGTTATGGCTCCGGCGATGCGGACGAAATTGCCGAGAGCCTCAATGCCGGATTGAGCGATCGGGCCAACTATCGAGCGACCGTCCACGGTGAGGAGACGATCATCGTGGATGCGGCCACAAGACTGCCTGTCGCCCGGTATCCAGTGGCCATTGAACACATCAAGGGCTCATCTCGCGGTCAATGGGCCGGCAGCAGAGGCCACGAAGTCTGCATCATTCAACTGGAAGGCGCTGCCACAGCCGGATCATCATCCGTCGATGCTTGAGTCTTTCGCCTTTTCCTCGTTCCCAGACCGCTTTTCTCTTTGAGTCTGACGCTCAGCCGAGCAGAACCAGGACAGGCATTGTTTCATGGAAACACGGAAAACACTGTGCGGCTTGACGTGATCTGGAGCAAGGGCCGCCTCAGGGCGTTGGTGGGAAACATCACGGACGAAAGCAACCTACGACTCGTTGATCCGTCCGTCGTGGAGCTGGATCGTGCGGTCAGCTTTCTCGGCGGCGACAGGGTCGTGCGTGACCAGCAGCACCGCACCACCATCGGTCACGAACTCGCGGAGATACTTCAGCACGATCTGCGAATTCTCGTAGTCAAGGTTTCCAGTCGGCTCATCAGCAAGCAGCAGATTCGGCCGGTTAAACAGAGCCCGAGCCAGAGCCGTGCGCTGACGTTCGCCGCTGCTCAGCTCGCCGGGCACGTGGCCACCGCGGTGTTCCAGACCAAATTGAGCGACCAGTTCCCGAGCCCGGTCCATCCCATCGATCCCGCGCCCGCCCGTCGCAATGGACGGTGCCAGGACGTTTTCCAGCACGGTCAGGTACGGCACGAGATGAAACTGCTGGAAGACGAAACCAATGTGGCGAGCCCGGAACGCGGAGCGTGCATCCGGATTCATCGCGTACGGATTCTCGCCGCCGACTTCGACCGTTCCGGATTCGGGAGCCAGCAATCCGCCGGACATCAGCAGCAGCGTCGACTTACCGCATCCGCTGGGCCCCTGCAGCGACAGAAACTGGCCCGAGTCAACCTGCAGGCTGATGCCATCCACTGCGCGGACGTTGCCGTCGCGGCCGGTGTACGTCTTTGTGAGGTCTTTCAGTTCGACAAGCATTCGAGGTCCCGTCCGCGTTCCGGAATCATTCGCCCTGCAGCACCACGGCCGGATCCCGACGGGCCGCCTGGAGTGCGGTCGGCCAGCTTGCCGCTGCAGCCAGTGCCGGGGCCAGAATGGGAGAAAGGACGACAATGGCGAGCACGGCTTCGGATTCGAACAACTGCTGCCAGCCATCCAGGACAGCTGGCAGGCCACTGAATTGAACACCCACCAACAGGCCGGCCGCGCAACCGATGACGCCGCCGATCAATCCCGTCAGAAGCGACTTCGTCAGCAGCAGAGACAGAATCTGCCGTGAACTCAGCCCAATCGCTCGGAGGATGCCGATTTCGTGACTCCTCTGTCGGACGTTGGTGATCGCCAGCAGCGAAATCCACAGCGAACACCCGACAAGCGCAACCGGCACCAGAGTGGCGACCAATCCGTAGTGGCGGTCCTGAATATCGACTCGCGTGCGCTCTTCCCGCTCGAGAATCTTGCGACCGTTCTCCTTTTCCTCGACCAGAGCGGCATCGGCCAGTTCTTTCGCTCGGGCGCGGCCTTCGGCGCGTGTCACTGCCGTGGAATACCGCTCCATGACCTGCGTACCGGGCAGCAGTTTGGCGATCTCGGCACGAATCTCAGTGATGCGGTCACCCGCGCATTCGCACTCCAGGGCGAGAATCGCGTTGATGAGATTCTCCATGCCCAGAAGTTCCTGAGTTTCTTTCAGGTTCAGCCACACGGTCACGTCATCGGAGGACCCGCGTTCGGGGTGCAGCTTCGCGACCTTGAAGGTCTTACCCAGCAGCTCCACCTCGTCGTCGACCTTCAGCCCGAGTTTCTGTTGCAGGTCGTAGCCGACAACCATTGATCCGGGCGCGACCGCCTCCAGCAGCTCTTTCTTCATGGCTCCACGGTGCAGGATCGGAACCTCGCCACGTGTCCCATACAGAATGATCTCGGTTTCTTTCTCCGGCCAGGTAATGCGTTTGGTGATGCTGGGAAGTAAGTGATTGACAGTAATGATCGTCGATGCGGCCAGTGCTTTGACGTGTGATTCCGGCATCGTCTCACTGAGCGCCCCGCTCAGGTGCAACTCCGACGTGTCCTGTTTTTCGGGCAGAATCAGGATGTTGAAGCCCAGTTTGAGCATGTTCTTGCGCGTGGCATCCTGCAGCTCTTTGCCAGCCTTCTGCACTTCGTCCTGGCGCGTCTGGATCGCCGCTTCGACTTCTGTCTGCTTCACGGCAAGGATGCGCGTGGTCTGAATCTCGTCACTGCGAAGCAGAGCCTGCGAGCCAACCAGGCAGCCGACCGCGATCGTGACGGACAGCAGCGTCATTGCCGAATTGAGTCGACGGTGTCGGATTTCCCGCAAAGCGAGTTGCCAGACGCTCATGCTGAATTCTCCGGTCACGATGGGTGCAAAAAAGTAGGCCGGAACAAGCTTAGCGCAGTTCCGGCAGAGCGACGCCGGAACTGCGCAAGCTTGTTCCGGCCTGTAAATCTGACCGTGTCTATTTCTCGCGTGGTGCGAACACGAGCGAAAGCCCCGCGGCGACGACCGCAAGACCTCCCACGAAGAAGATTGCCAGCTTGCCCATGCCGAAGTTCGAGGCGGACACACTGCGGGTGGAAGGCACTCCCGTTGCAGCGGCAGCGACGTGGACAGTCTCGGCAGGTGTCGATTCGTCAGACGAGGCTGATGTGTCAGTACTGGCAGTGGCATCGCTCGGTTCAGTCGGGTCTTCCGGCTCTTCCCCCTCGACCGGATCACCGAACCCGGCCAGTCCGGTCAACGGCGGCAGGGCTGAATCCTTCTCGTACATCGGGCTGATGTGGCTGTCCCAGTCGACTGACGTCAGCATGTCCACGCCCGGACTTTGCGCCTTCACGGTGCACTGGCACGCGCCCGTCAGGAACGTGCAGGTGTCCGTGATGACCTCGGTATTGATGCCCTTGTCAATCAAGGCGTACAGCACGCGTCCGCGACCGAAGACCGGCAAGGCCATGGGCTGGCCGTCAAACTGCGGATCACGCAGGTCGGGCTCGGTGTTGAGCAGCATCTGCACGAGTGCCGATTCCTTCTCGTCGTCCCGTGACACCCGCACGACAGAGAATTTCAACTTCAGTTCTTCCGGCTCGATCGACAGAAAGCCGTCGGCGATGTCCTGCTCTTCAATCTCCGGCAACTTCAACTCGGACTGCAGTCGATTCAGTTCGACGGTCAGCGTTTCGAATGCGGCATCGTCCTTGTCTTTGTCACCGCCTTCGAGCAACACCCAGACGGACGAATGCCCGGCGATCAGGCGTCTGGTGATCTCCGTGCGGGCGGGTGATACCAGCAGTCGATCAACGTTTTCCGCGTCGAACTTTGCCCCCAGAACCTGAGTCGGCGGACCGAACTTCTGCGGAGACAGCACGGCCATCCACGGCAGCGTCTCGGTGTTCTGCTTTTCCCACAGTTCCAACTGTTCTGGATCAGCATCGGTGTCCAGGTTCACGAGTTCGACCCAGGCGTTCGGGAGACTCTTCGTCTTTTCATCCAGAACGGGTTCGATGCGTGCGATCAGGGCTTTCAGTTCGGGCGTCAGCTCGCCTTTGTGGAACACCACGACCGGGAATGGATCGGGCCGCCATTGTTCCAGTGCATAGCGAAAGACCGGCACAGAACAGGCCTGAGCCAGCGAAGCGTGCAGAACCAGAGTGAGCAAGAGGATCAAGCGTTTCATTGAGTGTTCCTTCCGGAGAGCGTGTCCGGCAAAGTGAGGACGACTCAGCATAACCAACTCAGCGAGTCGGAGAAGCATGCAGCCCGCTGCGAGCGACGCGAAGCCGCGACCGCGAGACGATTGCAGGAGACCAATCGCAGAGACACCGGCCTTCGCACTGGTCCAACCGGCACGCTGGGTGGTCCTGGTTGCTTGCCGAGGGTGTCCGGGAATTCATCAAGCGGAAAGATGAATAAAGTGCTTCTCTTGAGGCTGCAAGACCAGCGTCTCGACAGCCCGTCAGTTCAGCGACGGAAGAGATGCTGAAAGACAAAATCGACCACGTCCTGAAAACGCTGACGTACCGAGAGCGCCAAATCATCAAACTGAGATACGGTCTCGGAGACGGCTACACCTACACACTTGAGGAATAGGTCGCATCTTCAAAGTCACCCGAGAAAGAACCCGCCAGATCGAAGCCAAAGCGGTCCGAAAACTTCAACACCCCGTCCGCAGCCGCCAGCTAAGGGGTTTCCTCGAAACCCTCGCCGCGACCTACTGAGACGTCCCAATCAGCGAACTAAGACAGAGGGCCGGCCTTCTGCTTTCGCTTTGGGTCAACCCCAGAAGTGCGTCCAATGAGTTATTCATGTCAGCAGCACCGATTGCTGCCCAAGGCACTGCTTGTCGCCTTGCGGTCCGTGGCATACAGCGAGTACTCACCCGGTCCCACCATCCTCGTCATCAGCATCCTCGTCATCAGCATCTTCTCCGGGTGGCGAGGCTAAGAGATCCCACTGATCTCCATCAGAGAACGCGATGAGATCATCCTGACGTTCTGCGGCAATTGCATCATCTAGTACGTCTCTCAAATGATTCCATTCTAACTCTGGTCGAGCTTCAATCATCTTCAGGACAACGTCTTTCGCGGGCGCTACGTATCCCTCCTTCGCCAGCACAGAGATACACCCTTCCAAGTCCCGGACCAACTGCGCCATCAACATGTATACGTCAGACCATCTTGGATTTCCTATGTGCAAATGAAGTGGAACTGAACGGTCTTCGCACAAAACCGTTGCCGCCAAGTATTCTTGATATCGCAAATGACCGAACCCTAGCTTTCCATCGTCCGTCATAGGGACCAACACATTGCAAGGATCTTCAAGCTCATCAACAGCGAGTCTCGCGCTTTCTTCCCGGTCACGGCCCAGCACATCAATCGCCATGGTGTACAAGACGGCGCGCCTCTCTTCACGTTTGCTCTCGCAATGAAGTTTAAACGCGATTCCCTTTGCACATCGGACAAGCTCGACATACGAAGATCTGACACGCTGCGTGCCTTTATGGGCATCGTATGAATCCAGTAGCAGTCGGAAACGCTCCACGTACAGCCCCACTTCGTTCTGTGGAAGCCTGCTGTTTCGCTCCATCAGAGTGCAAAGCACTGTGGCTAACAGCGGGTTCTGAAGCGCTTCCCGCAGCTTCCCATTCTCCTGCAGGTGAAGCTCTATAGTTCGAACATGACGTGGATTTTCAGCGAACCATTGATCGAAGAACTGCCTTTGCTGCGTTTCTGTGAAAGGCAAAAGAGTAACCGGAATAAACGGTAGTCGACGAACGTCGTCGCCTGACTGTCGCGACGACACTATTATCTGGACGTTCCTGAATGACTCAGCGAACCGCCGAATCGACTCGATTAGGCGTCGTTCGTAAATAAACTACCTAATTGGCATTGACCTTCTGCATTGAGTTGTTGCAAACTGTTTATATGCCGGATGCAACAATGGTCGATGGAATCCGATCGAAATACCACGCGCTCGTTA
>CAUZFZ010000144.1:0-27265 GCA_963579025.1 Planctomycetota bacterium
CTGGTACTCAGTGCCGGCCGACGTCATCTGATACTCTTGCGTGTTGACTCCATTGGGCAGGTAAATGAACACGCTGCGTCGCGGTCTCGGTCGCTGTTTGGCAGCCAGCAGCGGCTTCATGCAGTCCAGCAAAGGCAGCGCCAACGAGACTCCCAATCCACGCAGGACATGCCGCCGATTGAGCAGCCAGTTCTGAGCCAGAAAGTTTGACATGTTACGTTTCCTGTCTGGAGTTCAATGCAACGCCCCGGCGTTCGGCCCGTGAATTCGATGACGCGCTCTCTCTCAAGTGTAGGTTGCGGATTGAGTGACAGCGACTTCTGTCATTCGCGCAAACAACGAGACGCATCATGTGCGTGCTCTTTCCGTGTTAAGTGTGCCACCCGGATCGGCAGGTTGGCCTGTTTGCCATCGCTGCCTCTGACCATTCGCGGCGCACGGACATAGACGATGTCGTAGCCGTACTTGACCGACTTGTCCGTCGAGATATGGGGTGGGTTGACGCCAGGCGTTCGGGGAACTTGCTCCGCCGCTGTGCAGTTCGCCCATGATCCGAACAGAACTGCCAACAAGACCACGAACAGCCGATCGCAGTTGTCTGAATTCACGTTGCTTTTCCTTGTCGGGTCGTCGCTGGGCACAGGGGGAATGAGTACGCGGACATTTCTCGTCGGGCTGCGTTGTAGTCGACGATGTACTCGATGAGTCAGCCCGGACCACGACACCCAGACCGACACGTCACGCCCGCACGGTTCCATAGCGAGACTGAATCATGGCAGCCGCTCAATTCCCCGATCATTGCCGATAATCAGCTCGTATCCCCCGGTTTGCGACACATGTCGCCAGAACTGTGTCAACTTCAACCGGTAACCCAGCGACCGCGATTTATCACTGACCAGGTAGCCGCGATACACACCCTTCTTGAAGGGCTCGGCAGCAATCGTCTTGATTGCCGAGTCTTCGAGTAGATGCCGCACTTCCACCAGCCGCCGTGCGCGGTCCGGGCTGGATGTATTGGCCGGCAGCCAGCCAGAGACCCAGAATGAGTTCTTCTGGTCGACGTACGAGCGGGTCACAGGGCGGTCCATAATCCCCTCGATGTACTTGCCGTTTTTGTCTTTACGCCACGGGTGGAACCAGTTGTTGACGTACAACGGTTTGCCCGCCTCGCCGTCATTCCGGTGTGGTTCCGTGATCAGCAGCGCCGTGATTGTGCCTTCTGGTGGCAGGACCTTCTTATGAAACGTCGCCGGAATGCGGTCCACCGCCCGCACACCAAGCAACCGGATGCGGCAGCCATCCGCCAGCGACTTGTGATCCACACGCACGTACGTTGGCCCCAGCCGAAGTACTTCAAACGGTGTGCTCCCACGAGAGATGACGAACCACTCCCGGTTCTCACCGTCCGGTTGGAACTGGAAACAGAAGTCGATGCCTCCCACTCCCGCTTCTTCAGCGGGCAGCAACTCAAGTCCGCGCACGGTGCCCGAAGATTCGATGTAGGGTTCGGGAAGCGCAGTCAGCTCAGCCTCCTGAGCTGCGAGACGTGTGCAAATCGTCGCCCACACAGTGGCACACAGTACAACTTTGCTGGTTGGATTCACTTAGGTCAGCCTGTTGAAGGAGAGGCAGGGACAGACGTTAGCAGCGCGCTTGCGACAATGTCGTGTCGCCGCTCACAGGCAAGTCATAGTACCCGGAATGTCAAACCGCATGTAAAACGACAGTGCGGTCACTCGCCTGCGGTCGCGACCTTCTGAGTTTTCCGCTGACAAGACACAGACAGCTAAGAGATTTGAATCATGCAGCACCGATCAGCACTGGTGGTCACATTCATTCTGGTTATCGCCAGCTCATCAGCCACCCGAGCGGCCGACGACGCGCCCGATCCACTATTTGATTTCCAGGCAATCGAAAACGAACCGCTGAACGCCAAAGTGCTCGAAGAAACGAAGACGGGCGACGTGGTGATCCAGCGCGTCGAATTCGACGGCCCAAAGATGGACGGCAAGCCAGTTCGCGTGTTCGGTATTCTGGCGTTTCCCGCGGGCGGCACGAAACTGCCGGCAGTCTTCTGGAGCCAGAACGGGATGGCTCCTGCGGGAGAGTTCTTTCCCACTTATTATGCTCGGCACGGATACGCCTGTTTGAACGTGACACTGGATCACAACGTGTGGAACTCGTTCGCTCCGTTCGACACCACTGAGCCCAGAACCGGTAACCTGACGCAACTCGCCATCGTGCAAATGCGGGGCATCACCTACCTGAGCAGCCGGCCGGAAGTGGATGCCGATCGTATTGGAGTTGCCGGCGGGTCGTATGGCGGTTTCTTCGCCACGCTGATTGCCGGAGCAGATCGACGCGTAAAGGCGGGGATGTCTTTCTTCGGGGCTGGCAGCCATCACCTGGGCACCAATCTGCCGCAATTCACTGGTCTGAAGACGGCAGACGATGTCGAAGTCTGGAAGAAAACGATCGATCCCACTTGGCGACTGCGTCGCCGCGCCGTTCCGTTTTTGTGGGGCGTTGGCTCGAACGATCACTGGTTCCACTTACCGGCCATCTTCGACACGTATCGTCAATCGAGCGGCGAGAAGCGACTGGCCGTCGCTGTGCCATGGGGTCACGCGGGTCCAGCCAACATGGACAATCAACTGCTCAATTGGCTGGATATTTACCTGAAGAAGTCACGTCCTGCGTTAAATCAACCTGGTGCTTTACAAATCGAAGCACGCGACGGCCGATCTGTTCGGGCAGTTCGACTGGACCGGTGAAAACAAATTATCGAAAGCCGAACTGGTTGTGAGCTACGGCCCCGCGACACCGTGGCATCAATGGGTCCACCGCAGCCATTTTTCGTTTCCCGCCGCAATCTCGGAGGAACGCGCATCCTGCGAGATTCCCGTCCTCGATCCGAAGCTCGCCGTCATCGTCTTTGGGATTCTGACTGACGAAAACGGCGCGATGGTCACGACGCTCCCGCAAGTGCTGCAGCCGGCCGCTCTCGGGATCAGACAGGGTTCGTTGAACAACGGCGTGCTGAACGGCTTTCCACAGGGAGACTTTGAGGCAAACGACGTGACGTTCTTCCAGCGTTCCGGTTTACCATTCGGGGCGACCGACACGGCGGAAAAGCACACGGGCCAGCAAAGCGTCCGGCTCGCCGCCGACCAGAAGGTTGCATTCAAGCTCTTCCATGTTCCAACACGATCGCATCGGCTTCGCCTGTACCTGAAGACGGACCAGGCAGCGGATGTGTCGATACAGGTTCGCGCGATACATCCACAGAACTATCACAGCGATGTGGTACGACTGCAGCGAAACCCCAAAGAGACCGGGAAATCAGCACCACCGACGTTTGAAATGAAGGCCACGACGACAAACCGGTGGCAGCCCTTCACGCTGGCATGCCCATACGCCGGCGAATCGATAGCCGGATACGAAATGGTGATCACAGCGCCCGCCGATCGGACGTGCTGGATTGATACCGTTCGATTTAAACCTGAATCATGAGCGTGGCCAGCTGCAGTCGCCGCGACAGAGCCGACACGCGTGATGGCAAACTCAGGGCCCACTGGAACGCTGCTACTCAGCCCGTTCGAAGATCAGGACATCGTCAAGTAGTAGGGTCGCGTCTTTCGGAAGGATGAAGCGAAGCTCGTCGATGGCAGTCAGTTCTGTTGTGGCGAACTCGACTGTTTTCCCACTCCAGCGATTCGGTTCCAATTCCGTCGCCATCGCCGTTTGAACTTCACCGCTCTTGCTGTTCAGTAGCTGGACCTGGATAGCTTTGGCTCCCTTGACTTGATAGCGAAATGACACCGCCGTCTTCGGTCCCACTCTGCGCAGCCCGCGAAGACCGAGTCGGATCCATGGCTTCCCGGTTTCCGGATTCTCAACGGACTGAACAGCTCGCCAGAAGTTGCCTGCGTCGGGGACCAGTACAAAGTCGCCAGGCCAGTGCTGGCCCTGTTTGCCTGTGTCGAAGATGCCCGTAAACAGAATGCGTCTGGGAAACGGCTGCCTTTGATCCTTTCCGCCCGCGTCGTAAAGCAAGACATCGTCGATCAGGATCTGCGCATTGGGGTCGATGTAGAACTGGATATCGTCGATGCGTTCGTTTTCACCGAGCGGCCCGCCTGTGCCGTCGGGGCGACGGGCCTGCGTCATGTCCACCGTGGCCAGTTGCCACTTCTCCTGAGGAAGACCTTTGACAACAAGTTGTCGGTGATAGCCATTGGTCAGGCTGTAGATTTGCACGCGAATGGTATCGGTGCCTTTCAACCAGTAACGAAATCTCAGCCGCGTGTTCCTTCCCATCGGCGGACCGGGAACCGGGTTGAAGATCACGGCCGAGTACATCTGCCGCGACTGCATCAGCAGATCGTCGAAGTCATGTGTCAGAACGCCGCGACACGCTCGCTTGCTTCCAGCGGGCAGTAGCTCGGTTTCGGGTTTTCCGCTCATCCACCAGAAACGCTCGATGTCGTTGTCGAAGTCTTCGGCGACATGCACACGGTGTGGCATAGTGTTGTCCTGAATCACACGGCTCGGTGCGTCCTTTGGCGCAACCAGCGAGGACATGCGCGTCACATACCAGTTTGCGAACTCGCCCGGCTCAACGGACGTCACAACTCGCGCGTTTGACTCGGACCCCGCGACCTTTGTCAGCTTGCCTTGATCGTCAACTGTGATCGCTTGCCGTTCAATTCGGGCAAGCTGTTCGTCAATGCACAATGCGACAGCGAAAGCCTCTCCGAGCGGCGGTTGGTGACGGTCCCACATCTGATACATGGTTTCGACCTGCCTCGTGAGAGGCGTGCCGGGACTGAAGACTCGCGTCACTCTGGCATCGTCTAACTGCAAATTACTCGACGCGGCCTCTGATATGACGAGCAGTGGAACACGCGACGACAACACTTTTCGGGCGGCGACCACGTCCAGAGAGATGTTCTTTTCCAGCAGGACGATTCTGCGAATCAACTTTGTGGCATCGCCATGTGTTTCAATCAGCCGGGCCAGATTCGTAAGCGGACCGAGCGCCGCAACCGTGACCTGCCCCGACTGCTGTTTGAGACGCGCGAAGAGGAATTCGACCGCCGACTGTTTTTCCGGTTTGGTGGTGCGATTAAAGATCGGATCGGGGTGATAGTAGTATTTCTGTTGATCGGTAATCGGTCGCGACGACTGCGGTTTCGCTCCGGCAGCCACGCGAGTGTGTCGACGCCCGGTCACGGTCAGAAACCGGCACATCATCATGGCCCTGTTGTGCGTGTCATCTCCGACAGTCGTAATGCCGCGCACGTCCAGCTCATAGCTGCCGAACGCGAGGCCGAGAGCGAAGGCGTCGTCGATGCCCGTGCCGATGTCGGTATCAATAAGAATCGGCTGCCGATCGCTCGCGCTGGTGCCACCGGTCAAGAGAAGGAAAAATGAAACGATGGCCTTCGAGAGAATATGGTGTCGACCAGTCATGTGTTGAGTTTCCCGGAACGAAATTCAAGAGGACGATTCAGAATCGGAAGTGAGAGCATTGCTGCTTTCAGCTGTAGCAAACATCCCGTGGCGAGTCCTGCGCGTGATTCTGGCAGGCAGCCGACGCAGATAGAACTAAAGCGTTACGCTTTTTCATGGTCGCGGCGGGCGTCTGAGAGACCTTGAGAAAAGTACTCCCGCGCCCCTGAAGCTGCTACGAAGTTTCGTGAACTGCTCTAAAGAGGGCTCCATGCGAACAATCGGTCAGTGCGTCATCATTCCTCTCGTCCTGTCGACAGGGGCCTTCGGTCTCCTTTCCGCCACCGGCGACGATGATTCAGGAACCGGCTCGTTCGACGTCACGAAGCGAGTTCTCTGGAAGACGTCCCGTGTCGCTGGTTCACCTGAACCACCTTCGCCGTACCGTGTGCGCCGTGTGTTCGCAGAACTTCAGGTCAAGCAGCCGATTAGCGTTGAGCACGAGCCGGGCACGAACAATCTGTTGCTTGTGCATCAGGAGATTCCATGGGTCGGAAAGGGTCGCGTCCTGCGTCTGTCCGAGAGGAGCGACGGCAGTGAGGTCGACGTGCTGCTGGACACAAATCGCACGCTCTATTCACTGGCCTTTCATCCGAAGTACGAGACCAACGGTTACCTCTACGTTGGCAGCAACGGGCCGGTCACGGAAGAGGACAAGGATATTCCCGGCCGGCGGTTTCGCCCGGGGGCAAAGAAGAAGAGCTCAATTATCCGTTATACGGTTTCTCGGAAGCCCCCTTTTGAAATCGATCCGCAGTCTGAGCTGGTCATCGTTGAGTGGCCGTCCAACGGTCACAACGGAGCGGGTGTCGCGTTTGGGAATGACGGGATGCTTTACGTGACTTCGGGTGACGGCACGTCCGATTCCGACGTTGATCTGGCTGGTCAGGACTTAACGCGACTTCTGGCCAAGGTGCTGCGCATCGATGTGGATCATTCGGGAGAGGAACGACCTTACTCGATTCCCGATGACAATCCGTTCGTGGGCTCCAAGGATGCTCGGCCGGAAACCTGGGCCTACGGTTTTCGTAATCCATGGCGACTGCACATTGATCCGGAGAGCGGTGACATCTGGGTCGGGCAGAACGGTCAGGATCTGTGGGAGCAGATTTACCTGGTGCAGCGAGGAGCCAATTACGGCTGGAGCCTGTTCGAAGGAGGCCGTCCTTTTCAGCCGGACCGCAAGCCGGGCTCCACCCCGATCTCACGACCAATCGTCGAACATCATCACTCCGAAGCCCGCTCGCTGACGGGTGGTGTTGTCTATCAAGGTGAGCGTTTGCCGGAGCTGCGTGGAACATATCTCTACGGCGACTGGTCGACGGGGAAGATCTGGGGGCTTCGCCACGAGCGAGGAAAGGTCACCTGGCACCGTGAACTCGCTGACACGCCGCTGCAGGTGGTGGGTTTTGGTACGGACTCGCAGGGGGAACTGTTGATCGTTGATTACGGTGGTGGCTTATACCAACTCGCAAAGACGCCGGAATCCCAGCAACCGAAAACGGAATTTCCCATACGTCTGAGCGAGACGGGGTTATTCGCATCGGTGCAGGACCACCGCATGCATCCCGCGTTGATCCCCTACTCCGTGAATGCCCCGTTGTGGTCAGATGGTGCTGACAAGGACCGCTGGATTGCGTTGCCGGATGAAACGCGGATGCAGTTCAAGTCGAAGGGCGGTTGGGAATTCTCCGACGCAGCCGTGCTGGTGAAGACATTCTCGCTGGAACTGGAGAAAGGAGTTACGGCGTCGCGGCGGCGGATCGAGACGCGACTTCTCACCAGGCAGCAAGGCCAGTGGCATGGGTACACCTACGTCTGGAACGACGAACAGACGGACGCCGCGCTGGTCGAGTCAAGCGGGCGGGACGTGAAGCTGGTCATTCGCGACTCGGCAGTTCCCGGTGGTGAGCGTGTTCAGACCTGGCGACTTCCCAGCCGGGCCGAGTGCATGGTCTGCCACAGTCGCGCGGCTAACTTCGTGCTTGGTCTCAGCGTCCTGCAAATGAATAGACGGCACGATTATGGCACCACCTCCGATAACCAGCTCAAAGTGCTCAAGCAGCTGGGAGTCTTCACCGGTGACACGCGGCCCGGGAATCCTCAGGACCACTCGCGGCTGGTCGATCCCTACGACGCTCGGGCGGATCTGACCATGCGGGCTCGTTCGTACCTGCACGCGAACTGTTCCCAGTGCCACGTCGTCGCTGGCGGAGGCAACTCGCAGATCAACCTGGCCTTCGCCGCCAGTCTGGCTGGGACGAAACTGATCGATACGCTGCCGCAGCACAGGAGCTTCGGCGTGCCGGGAACCACGCTGGTCAAGCCAGGTCATCCGAACAAGTCAATTCTCTACCAGCGTACAACGCGCCGTGGAAAGGGCCAGATGCCACCATTGGCAACCTCGCTGGTCGATCGTCGCGGCGCACAGCTCTTGTTTGACTGGATCAACAGCTTGTCGGTGCGAAGCGATGTACCGTAGGTTTGCCATGCGCGTTGAAAATGTCTTGCTGAACCCGGAGAACGACCATGACGAGAGATTTCGCGAAGGCCGCCGCAGCACTGGCAATTGTTCTGGGGTGTGGCATCTCGCCCGATCCGACGCGGGCGGAAGAGATTCCCCAGGGATTAGCGGCCTTTCCAGCCAGTTTGAATCCCCGGCAATTCGCCGAGTACCAGACCCTGATCAGGCCGGCGGCGCATGAATCGCCGTGGGCGAAAATCTCATGGCACGCGAGTGTCTGGGAAGCTCGCAAGCAGGCCGCAGCCGAGGGTAAACCGATTCTGATCTGGTCAGGCGGCGGTTCGCCTCCACTGGGCGCCTGTTGACAGGCTGGAGCTGGCGGCCGTGAGCCGTCGAAGTGGGAAAACGATCTTGAGACCATCCAGAAGCAGTTTGTCTGCGTCGCGATTAACGGACGCACACAAGGCCGCGATTATCCAGACGCCAATTTCCTGCGAGAAGACTGCGGTCTGAAGTTCTCCGGTGCCGGCGGCGACCGTGTTGTTATCACCGCCGACGGAAAAGTTCTGGGCACGAACTTTCAGACGTGCGTGCAGGACGCGTTGAAGGCATGGGATGCCCTTCCGGAAGAACAGCGCAAGCCGGGGGCGGTGAAACTCGGCAATCGACCGGCAGGCGACGATGGCCTTCCCAAACCGCCGCCCGGTGGACTGGTCATCAAGGTTCACTTACGCGCCCTGGGCCGCGACAACCAGGGCGAGCTGCGACACGCCGAACGCCGAGACTGGCTGGGAGACAGCGACGATCCCGACGAGCAACGAGGCTATCTGCTGGCCGGTTACAAAAAAGTGCGACCGGACATCGACATGAAGGTGCTGGAAAAGCGATACGGGAACATGCCGCATTGGTTTCGGGTTTCCAAAAGGATCTACCAGCCGCATCCCGATTTCATGTGGATCACCCAGGCGGAATGGAAGTCACTCATCCCGGCCGATCCCACCGTGGGAGCAACATTTCCGTTTCCCGAAAACATGACCCGGCGGATCTTTCGATTTCATCTCGACCTGAACCGCACCATCGGCGATCCAATCACACAAAAGATCATGGCAGGCGAGCTATCACTGAAAGTGGTCAAGGCATCGACGGACCAGCTTCAGTTGCAAGTGGAAGGATTTTCCAAAGTTCGAGATGGCCATATTGTCAACGAAGACCTGACTCGCAAGTTCGAAGCACGGTTGTATGGCACTCTCGATTACGACCGGAAACAAGGCGAGTTCACACGCTTCGACATGCTGGCTCTGGGCGAAACCTACGGCGGCTTCGAGGCCGGGCTGGGCCACTTCGGTTATACGCGGCCAGGCCGGTCGCCGTATGGCATCGCGTTTGAACTGGTGGGAGACGACGATTCACCAGTCGAGCGACACATTCCACCGCGCGGCGGCGGTGCGACGTTCACGTACAAAGGTTACTTCGGAGAGTAAGTCTTCGAGGTTCGTCCCACGGATGTCTCCGGCAATCCGCAGGTCGAGCCCAGAGAACTCTCCGGACTCGCCGCGAAAAGTCATTTCGACTCGGGCACGGAGATCCTGATATTGCGGTAGGCCACCGGGCCGTGGTCGCCCTGGAACATGAGTGGTCCCGTCGCCTTTTCGCCGCCGCCCAGATTGCCGCCCCCGGCCCCTTTCACTTCGACATTCTCGTGGATCACCTGTTTGTTGAGCGTGACCTTTTTGAACACGGCATTGGCTACCTTTTTGCCATCGGTAAATCGTGGGGCCTGAAATTCGATGATGAATTCCTGCCACTCGCCCGGCTTCTTCGAGGCGTTGACCTTTGGCGCTGCGGCACCGTAAATCCCGCCAATGTCCCCGGCGCCGACCGTTTTCTTGCCGTAACTGTCGAGTACCTGCACCTCATAGTTGCCCATCATGTAGATGCCCGAGTTGGAACCCTTGGGCACCATGACCTCCAGACTCACCGTGCAGTCTCCGAACGCTTGCTCGGTGAAGATGTCGACGCTGCTGCGTTGGGCGTTGATTAACTCGCCGACTTTGGGGTCCGCTTTGGCGACCACGATCTGTCCCGGGTTTTCCGGATTCAGCGTCGCGGTGCCGGCGACCCACTTGCTGCCCTCCGGCTTCTTGAGCTTCCATCCGTCAAGGTTCTTGCCGTTGAACGGACTGACGACCTTGCCCGGGTCCTTCTTTTCGGCCGCCAGCGATGCGGCGAGTGAGGCTGTCACAATCAATACCAGCGCGGTTCTCAATGGGCATCGCATCATGGGTTGATTCATCCTGTTGAAAGTAAAGGCGAGACCGTGGGGGTCAGGAAACTCAAATGACGCTACGGCGGAGGACTGTATCGGGTCCAGCAGGTGCTAAACCACGCGCCGGAAGGTGCACACCACCGAGCGTACCGGTGTGTCGTCTGTCAGCACTCGGGATCATATCGTCAGGCACGCTAGGCGAACCGTCTGTACGTTGTGAGCATCGTTACTGAGCCGCTCGATCAGGTTGTCCTGTCAGGCACGGACCGTATGGTGGACATATTTAAGACCGCTTATGCTGTGGTCCCCATAAGATGGTCCTGTCAATCGGCCCGGCGTATCACGAGAACGAGATCCATGCTGACAATCGAGAGTGGTCATCGGAATCGGAACTGTCAGGGCATGTCCCGACGGACGGCTCTGCGAGTCGGCGCGTTGGGCGGGCTGTCGCTGCCCTGGCTGCTTGAACAACGGGCATCGGCGTCTGCGGCTGGTTCTGGTGTCAAAGACACGTCCGTTGTGCTGCTGACTTTGAATGGAGGACCAAGTCAATTCGAGACGTTCGATCCGAAAATGGACGCCCCCAGCGAGATCCGCAGCGCCACCGGCGAGGTCAGTACGAAAATCGCTGGCGTCACGCTCGGAGGCACGTTTCCTCGTCTGGCAGCCCTCGCCGACAAATTCTCACTCGTACGGTCTTTCGGTACACACAACTCGGGTCACGATCTGTCGAAACTGACACGCGTCTGGAGCGGCAGTGGCGGCGATGTTCCGAGTTGGGGTTCCGCCTATTCCCGTATAGCCGGTCCGATGAATGCTCAGGGGATTCCCTCTTACAGTCTTCTGAATTCGATCGTCTTTGATCCCAAACTGAACCGGCAAAGAGCGTCGCAGTTCACGAGTACGTTCGTGAAGGCAGCCGAACCGGGCTCACTGGGACCGTCCTGTGCACCGTTCTATCCGGCCGGCGGTGGCACGCTGATGGACAACATGAAGCTCAGGACTCCCGCTGGTCGATTTGATGATCGGCAGGCCCTGCTGGCTCAGCTTGATCAACTCCGCCGCAGAGTCGACGCGACTGGTGCCCTCGATAACGCGGACGAGTATCGCCAGCGGGCGTTCGACATTATTGCCCGTGGCGCGGTCAAGGCGTTTGACCTGAAAGAAGAAGACCCCCGCACAGCAGAAATGTACGACACAGAGGAATTCCACATCGCGACCTCGCGCAGCGATCAGTTGTTGAATTACACGCCTCGGTTTCTCGGTAAGCAGTTGTTAATGGCGCGGCGTTTGTGCGAGGCCGGTTGTGGTTTCGTGATGGTGGACTGTTTCGGTTGGGACATGCACGGCGAGCAGATCGGCGACCAGTTCGGCATGAAAGAAGGCATGAACGCGCTCGGCTGGGCGGTCGACAAAGCCGTCGGGGCGTTCATCCAGGACTGCGAGCAACGTGGGCTCAGCCGGAACGTCATGCTGGTCATCACCGGTGAAATGGGACGTACGCCAAAGCTCAATAACCGAGGTGCCGGGCGCGACCACTGGAGCGAGATCGCGCCACTGCTGATCTATGGCGGCGGCTTGAAGATGGGCTCTGTTGTCGGTGCCTCCGATCGGCAGGGAGGCCAGCCTGCGACGACTCCGTACAACACGAACCATCTCGCAGCGACGATCATGCACGTGCTGGTCGACGGTGGCCAGGTACGACTCCGCCAGGAGCTTCCGCGAGACGTCATTCAACTCGCGAGCGAGTACGCGCCGATCGAACCATTGATCTAACACGCAGCGCACGCGACCGCCGCGTCGGCAATCTCGGTCTGAACATTGGTTCTTTCAGTCGAAGCGATGTCGCGCGGCGCGCCATTGGCGTGATAACATCGTTCGGAGTTGCAACTCATAATCTGTCTGGATTGGCAACGCGCGAGTCAATTCAGTACCAGTTGAATGATGTCGTCGGCAGTCCATTTCCGGATGACGTCGGCGTCGTTCGGACTGGTCAATTTCAGAATCAAGTCATTGACTCCCGATCCGTACACACCCTTGTTCTTTGACGAAACCAATTTTGCCTCGACGCTGACTTCCTTCGTCTTTTCGTTGACGAGCCGGACGGTCTGACCGGGTTTCATCGCGCCGGCCTGAGCCCAGTACGTGGAGAAAGCCATGTACCGGACCGTGGACCCCTCAACGGTGTCGACCCAGCCGGCGATTCCGTTGCGGGCGATCTGGCTGGCGACGTGCTTCTTCTGCTCCTTCTTCAAGGCGTCGAGACTTGCGTCATCGGCGATCAGATGGACCCGGCGCTTGTCGCCTTCCCTGCACCACGTGAGGAACAGCTGCTCGCCGACACGCACGGTGGTGCCCAATGTCGACTTTCCATTTCGCCAGACGGCACACTTTGCGGCGAGTTCGAAATCCAGCACCTTGCCGTCGAGCGGCTTGTCCTGCGCGAGTGCTCGGGCGCTGAAGCCGTTGGCTGTTGCACTCGCCACTTCCCAGACGTGCCCGTGCCCCTTCATCTGGCACAGCTCATCCTGGAAATGGACCAGGTATCCGCGCCGGTGGTTTTCGTCGGCGTTGAAAAACAGATTCACTCGCTCGCCCGGCAGCAGATCATCAACACTGCCTCCATACGTCAGGTAGCGATAGGTTGTGGCCCAGGGAAGCACGCGGACTTTGTAAACCTCGCCGCCGGGAGGCTCTTTCGTCACCTCAGCCGTCCGTGTTTTCGGATCCCACTTCTGCCAGATGTACCAGCCTCGAACCTGTCCCACTCCGCCCGGCGATCCGAATCGTCGCGGGTACACGGTCGACGCCGAATCGTTCGGGCTGACCGCAATCTCCCGGAGTACTTTGCCCGGTTTTCCGGGGTGTCCGGGAAAACCCTTCACTCCGACCTTCGCATGGAAGACACCGGGCGGATCGCCGGTTGTGCAGAAAATCTCATCGTGCTTCGGCCCACCAAAACAGATGTTGCTGACAACCTTCGCAGGAACATCGAGCGTGGCCAGTACTTTGGCACCCGGACTGAGCACGGTGATTCGACCCTGTTCGGTCTCTGGCCGATGAAAGTCCGCGACCCAGAGATTACCGGCGGCATCGAAAGCGCAGCCGTCACCGCCGCTGCCACCGCCGCTGCCACCGAGATCATAAAACAGGTCCGGTTTGCCGAGCGGTCCGTCGTCCGGATCGATCGCGTAACGCAGAATCTTTTTGCTTTGCGACTCGATCACGTACAGAAACCGGCTGTTCGGATCGACGTCCAGGCCATTCGGAAACGCCAGTCCTTCGGCCACTCGTGTCACCGTTCCGTCCGGCGTCAGACGAAAGACTTTGCCGACGGGATTGTCCTTGCCCGAGCCGTGCGGGTCGGTCCATTAAATGTTCCCTCGCGCATCGTTCGATAGGTCATTCAGACTTTGCAGTGGTTGCCCGTCGTGCGACTCAGCCAGCACGCCGAGTTTTCCATCGGGCGCAAGTTGCAGCAGAGCCTTGTGCCTGTTGTCGCAGATCAGCAACCGCCCATCGCTGCAAAGCACAGTGCCCGCCGGACCGATATCGAGGTGTCGATCGACTTTTCCGTCGCGTCCGACCCGCAGCAGCACACCACTGCAGAAGAACAACTCACCGTCTTTCCACGTCGGCCCTTCCGAATACCCGGGTGCCTTCGCGTAATGTGTGAACTGAGCGGACTTCAGAGCATCCGCCAGGTCGACATCCGCGGCGTGTGCACCACTGCTGACGACAGACAAAGCAACCACAAACGCACAACGCCAGGAAGAGGACACTGGCAATCTCCTTGAATAATCGCGTGTGAAGATCGTCGTCTTTCGCCTGGCGAAGCAACGCGTCTTCCCTTCACGGAGTGAACGACGAGCAACACGTCAACGGCGCGACGAACGTCAGTGAGTGTTACAAGTGTTTGTTCGAGCGGCCAGGCAGGATCTGGCCCGGGATGGCTTCCTCAACGGCTGGCGTTTGAAGCGCAGTCACGGCAACGCGGCAATCTCATCTCGTCACGCTTAATGTTGTTGGTACGGGCGTTATTGTCAGAGCGGGGATCGTCACAAGCCCCTGTTCGTCGGCCTGGCCGTCGCCTTTGGTCGCGCCAAAGGTCCAGTGAAACGACGCGCTCGATTTGAGTCGGAACTGTTGCAGGCGGCGCAGTGTGACGTCGGCGCTGGCTTCTTTCGGGATTTCAAACTGTGTCTTCAGGTTCGCCGCATTTACGAGAAACAGTGACATCTCAATCCTCTCCGCAGAGTCACTGATGTTCTTCCAACGAAAGAACGCATTGACCTGACCCGCCGTCCGGTTTTTCAAATCATCCGGCCACGGAAGTTCGGAATTGCAAGTGGCGTTCGTGAAGACACCGTACGCCTCGTTCTTCCTGACGCTCAGCCAATCGAACGAATCGATGAGGTCGTTCACCTTCATGATTTGAGCGGAATTATTGGCGTGCCCGAACGGTCCCCAATAAAGGAAGAGTGAGTATTTGCGATCGGACATCGCTTTGACAAAACGATCATGCCCGGTAGACCAGCCGTCGTTCTGCCCGGAATAGTCGATGGCGACTGGCGGCTCGGGAAGTGTGACGTTTGCCGGGACTGTCTGCGGCGCAAAGTACATGCGTTGGGACACGTGCTCGATTCCCGCTGGAACATTCGCCTTGATCGCCGCGAATATGTCACCGTGACGCATACCAATGCCGAGCGTCCCGCTGCCGCCCATCGAATTGCCGCTGAGGTACACGCGGTCTGGATCGATGCCATATTTCTGGATGGCCCACTTCACGGTGTCGATCACGCGTTTCTCGACGGGCGTTGTGTCTCCACCAGAGTTCTTTTTGATCAATCGCTGATCCCTGACGTGCATCCCGCCCCACCACCAGTCCAGAGCCTGATGCTTCCGGCAATCGACATACAGCGCGTAGTGGTCGTCGGGCGAGCGATAGATGTCATGGTTGCCGACGGTCCGAGTGCAGTTGACGCATGACATCACATCGTGCCCGGCCGAATGCAGCACGACATACAGCGGAGCACGCTTCCGATCCACTTTCGGATGTATGACGACGAACGTGTCCTGCTGAGACTTTGCGTAACCCCATTCCGGCTTCACACCCGCTTCGAAAGTCTCCATCGCCCGGTCATTGATGACGGCGTCTTTGGAAGCATCTTTCGTTGGAACCCACGCGGCGTCTTGCGCGTGAAGCATGGACGAGACGAGTAGTAACAAAACCAGCCAGACGATTTTCATCGAGGTCTCCAGGGTGAAGCCTATTTAATGGTCACTTCGTAAAACGTCAGCGCCGCGATTCCGTTGGCACCGACGAGGATGCGTTCCGGGTTCCACGACCGGCTGTTGAGATAGGTCAATCGTTTCGCATTGCTCGGCCTGCTCAGGTCGAGGGTCAGTGTGTTGGCATTTATGCGGCCAGCTTTGACCGCATTGCCGACACCGTCGAGATAGAACTGCCCGGCCAGGTCGTCCGACCACATCACTGGTTGATCAAATTCGAGCGTGATGGCATCGCGGGCGTTACTGGAGTATCGGGCGTTCAGCAGATCGGGCGGCGTGATGCTCTGCTTTGGCGTGACGCCGTAGAAATCACGTTCAACCAGCGGGATGAGCAGACGAGCGAATTCGGCATAGCCTGCCGCAGGATAGTGGCAGCCTCCCGGTGGCTGGATTCCGAGTGTCGACATGATGCTCATTCGCGAGAAATCGCGAGGCAGGGTCCGCTGGACTTCGCGCAGCATGTTGTCCGAACCGTTGACTCCCATCGCGCAGGCACGGGGCCAGATTTGAAACAGATGAATGTGCTGAAGATTGGGAAAATCGGTCTTCCACGCTCCAGCGAGTTCATGGAAATACTCCCGATAAGTCTCCCAGCCATAGCCGCCCGTGGGGCCGTCCGCTCCCTGATCATTCTCACCCTGATGCCAGAAAACGCCGCGAATTCCGTGAGTCAGTCCGGCTTCGCGAACTCTCCACAACAGCCGACCGTAGATTGTTCCCGCGTCTGTGGGATCACTGGTATCGCGTTGATGCTGGTCGACCCGCGTCCCGCCGACAGCTCCATTGAGGATGCACACCGGCACACGCTGGCTTTCGACAATACGGCGACCAAGCTCCATGCCCCAGTAACCAATCTGCGACTTCCCACCGCGCCCACGCGCCACTGCCGGAGCCCACATTTTCAGACGCGAGTCGTTCGCGCCGCCGCTCGTTGCTCCGAAGGTGCGGACCCACTCGTTGACCTGTGGTTCGGGAGCCTTGCCCCAGTCGGTCGCGACGGCGTTTGACTGTCCGGTTATCAGAAACGCGTCACCGCACAGGATGTCATCCGCTTTGTGGAGAGGCTGTTCTTTGCCCGCCGCGTCGCGCGCGACGGCTTCCGTGCGGTAGTTCACGAGCCCCGGCTTCAACCTGACCACGAATTTGTATCGCCTGTCGGCTTCTGGCTTCTGAGTTAGTTCTTCATACAACTTTTCGCCCGAGTACACTCGTAGAAGCACTGTGGCGGCAGGCTTGTCGAGCGTGCCGTTAAAGAAGAGCGTGCCGAAGCCGGACTCGTCGCGAGCGTAGAACTGCCCGTCGACCGGGCGTTCGTTCTCAGCGGGAATTCGTTCGACCCACACGTCGTGTTCTGGCTCAGTCACGAGCGTCATGGCCGATTGACTCGTCGCCACTCCGCCGTTGCTGAGTTCCAGCGTAACCTGTACCGATCCGCTGCCCATGGCCCGTTTGAGAACAAGACTGCCGGCGGTCGTTTCTTTGATGACCGCCGCGCCGGAAACTCGCCACTGGTAATCCAGTTCGGCCGATCCTGCGGACTTCAGTTGAGCAAGATTGGAAACCGCCGGAGTGATCTCGACTGACTGACGACCGTCCCACGTGGACGGCATCTTCAACGTAAACTGCGGCTCCGCGACCTGCTCGGTCACGGTGATCGCGAGGTCGCGGGTCCTGACTTCGTCTGCGTAGATCGCACGGAACTGCAGTGTCGCCGTCTCGTCATCGGTGACTCGACCAGCGTCGAACGTGTACGAGAATTGATCGACGGCAACCACACGTTTGTGCCCGCGACGATTCAGAATCCAATACACCTTCTGAGCCCCATCGGCCGTTGCGGTCAGTCTGGCTTCACCGTTCTCGACGACCGTCAGTTGAGAGTGGGAAACACCAAACGAATCGCCGTGGCGGACAATGTGTCCGACGAGCGTCTGCAGCGGCTTCTGATTTTCGTACTCCAGCCGCAGCCAGTCCGGCGGGCGCACGACGTTCGAAACTCGGACCTCGTCGAGATCACCCACAAAGGTGTAGTTGTTGTACCACCCACCCAGCCACAGCCGAGCCGGGCTTCGAATGTTGAGAGTCGACGCCCGCGACTGGCTGGAACCATCGAGAACTCCATTCACGTACAGTCGTGAGTCGCCCTTTTTGTAGGTATGCGCAACGTGAATCCAGTCACCGATTGCCAGCTGGCGTTCACTGCCGACATTGCCATCCGAGAAGTAGCAGTCCATACGCACGTGCGGCGGACTACGAAACTGCATGACCACCTTGCCCTGAGCCTGCTCGTTGCCCCAGCCGATGATTGTTGCGTTGGGCTTCTCAGCTCGAAACCACGCTTGCGTGGTGTGAGACGCGGATCCCGCTGGCAGGACCGTGATGTCGTCGCCGCTGTAAATTCCCTGGCCACCTGAGAGATGCCGGGCGTCTCCGACCATGCCCGGCACCACGGTTGTCCGAACGTCTTCCGTCTCGAGGGTCCCTGTCGCATCAGCAACTGACTTGCCCAGATGCCAGACGCTGACATAACCGTTCGAGGCATCGAACACCGACGAGCCGGACGACTCGCTCTTCGCCTGCGTGTTGCCCCAGAATAGACGCAGTTCCTGTCGCGCGTTGCCCTCGATCTTCGGGACGCGAACCCACACGGTCGCTTCAGCGTGCTCCGCATCCCACTCCTCAATCTGATACGGAAGCGGGACACCACTGCTGGTTGCAAACCGAAGATCGTCCCCGTCCGGCAGCGCCTGCGAGAAATCGAATGACTCACGATGCAGTCGCACCAGCAACGGGAAGTCGGCAACGGAGGTACCGGCTGCCAGATTCGCCCCCTCGGGAGTGGTGACCACAAAGACCGAGCCCGAGTGTTTCCACTCGGAATACGGTGCCGCGGACGACCGTTCGAGCGGTAGCAAGAGCACTAGGAGAAATAGCAGTATGACTTTGATAGCGTGAATCATTGAGTGACCTGATGTGTAACCGGCTGTGAGAATTGTCGTTGCAAATGAATGCAACAAACCGAAGAGGGGCGTTCTTGCGCGGAGCGAAAGACAGCTATCACGCGAGTATCTCGTGGACCACCCGGCCGTGCACGTCGGTCAGGCGGAAGTCGCGGCCGGCGTGCTTGTAGGTCAGTCGTTCGTGATCCAGGCCGAGCAGGTGCAGGATCGTGGCGTGAAAATCGTGGATGTGGACTTCGTCTGATGCGACCGTGCAGCCGTGGTCGTCGCTCTCGCCGTAGCTCAGACCGCCTTTGACTCCGCCGCCGGCCATCCACGATGTGAAGGCTTCGGCATGATGCTCGCGGCCTTTCGCGTTCTTTCCCGTGTTGAAGGGCGTGCGGCCAAACTCGGTCGTCCAGACGACGAGCGTGTCGTCCAGCATCCCACGCGACTTCAGATCTTTCAGCAGTCCGGCGATCGGCTGATCCACATTGCGGGCCAGCGGCCCATGAGTGTCCATGTTTCCGTGAGCGTCCCAGTTTCTCGATGCGCCGGTGTCGATCAGCTCGATGAACCGCACGCCGCGTTCGGCCAGACGTCGAGCCATCAGGCACTGCCACGCAAAGCCCTTCGTGCTGCCCCGCGGAAGACCGTAGAGCTGAAGTGTCGCGTCCGTTTCCTTTGCCAGGTCAAACGCCTCGGGCGCGGCAGACTGCATACCGAACGCCGTCTCGAAGGACTTGATGCGTGCCGTGAGACTCGCGTCACCAGCGCGGTTCGCCAGGTGTCGGCGGTTGAAGGCCTGAGTCAGACCGAGTTCCAGTTCCTGAAGATCGGCGGCCTGCTGGCGTGGTCGAATGTTTGCAATCGGCTCGGCACCAGGCGCGACGGGCGTGCCTTGATGACAACCCGGCAGAAAGTCGGAAGCCCAGACCTGCCCTCCCGCATAGGGAGTTCGTGGAGCCAGCACGATGAACGACGGGAGGTTCTGGTTGACCGTCCCCAGGCCGTGACTGACCCACGAACCGATGCTTGGCCGTGCAAAAGTCACGGAACCCGTGTGAATGCCCAGTGTCGCCTGGAAGTGGTCGGCGTGGTTGTTGCGCATCGAACGAATCAGGCAGAGATCATCGGCACATTCGGCGACGTGTGGGAACAGGTCACTGATCCACAGACCGGACTCGCCCCGCTGCTTGAATTCCCACTGCGGACGTTTGAAATATTTCTCGACGACCCGGTTGTTAGGCGCGAACGCCTCCAGCATTTTCGCAGGTACCTGGTACGACTTGTTGTGGTCGGCGAAAAGTTCTGGCTTGTAATCGAACGAGTCGACATGCGATGCGCCGCCGCTCATGTTCATGAAGATCACGCGCCGTGCACGGGGCGCAAAGTGCGACGTCTTCGGTGCGAGCGGATCCACATCACGAGGCTGGTCTTCAGCGGCGAGCAACTCGGAAACGATCCCCGGCAACAGCAGGGATCCGCCAACGAGCGACTGAACCACGGATCGGCGACTCACAGAGCATTGATCAATCTTCATCGGAACATCCTTTGATTTTGGCCGCTTCTACTTCGGTGCCCCACGTTCCCTGGCAACAAGTCCTCAATCCACATAGATAAACTCGTTGCTACTCATCAAGGCTCGGGCCAGGGCGGACCACGCCTTGAGTTCCGCCTGATCGGAGGGCGTCTTCAATTCTGTTAGCCGGGCCTGGTATTGCTTCAGGAATTTCGCAGACTTCTGCTGCTCGTCCGGAGCCGGTGAGCGGTTCCAGGCGATCTGGTACGCGGCGGCAATGCGTGCCTGCTCATCAGCAGTGGTCGCCAGCACACGCGCTGCAAACTTTGCCGACTCCGCATGCACGAGCGGGTCGTTCATAACAAACAACGCCTGGAGCGGTGTCGTGCCTGGCAGCCGCACACCGGTACTGGAACTGGGGTCGGCTCCACCGAACAGCGTCAAATACGGGTGCTTCTTCAGACGCTGCTGCATCAGATAGATGCTGCGACGCCGTGTTTCATAGACGGCGACAAACGGATTGTGCTGCGTCCAGCCCCAGGTGCGTTGCGGCGGAAACGGATGCGTCCCCGCTGGCGACTCGTCCAGATCATCGCCCACAAGAAGCAATGTGTCGCGAATCGACTCGGCATCCAGGCGGTATCGATTGAATTTCCAGAGCAAGTGGTTGTGCGCGTCGAGCCGGGCATTCTTTGCCATAACGGCGGCGACAGCGGCGGCCGATGTTGAATCAGCACTGGAGAGCTGCCACGCCTGGGACAAGAGAATCAACTTGTGGATCGCCTTCACCGACCAGCCGCTTTCAATAAAACGGGTGGCGAGGAAGTCGAGTAGTTCGGGATGTGTCGGAGCCACGCCGCGTGCGCCGAAATCGTTCGGTGTGGCCACAATGCCCTTGCCGAAGTGGTATTGCCAGAGGCGATTCACCATCACGCGTGCGGTGAGTGGATTCTTCGGATCCGTGATCCAGTCGGCAAGTTGCAGTCGCCCGCTACTGTTGGCGTCCTTTGGTAACTCATGCCCGCCCAGGATCACCGGAAAATGACGCGGCACTTCTTCGCCGAGTCGTTTGGGGTCACCACGCAAGTGCGTCTTCGTGTTGGCCGGAGTTCCGTCGGCCACGGCGTAGGCAGTCGCGACGACGGGAGTCTCCGCAACGACGGTCGTCCGCTTTTTGCGAGCTTCGGCCAGAACCTTCGCAGCGGCCTCAACGGCGGACTTTTTCTCCGGGCCATCCGCCAGCTTCTTCGCCGCGGCGTCTGCAGCTTCCAGGGTCTTGATTTCTGCATCGAGTGCCACGAGCTTCTCGCGATGGGGTGCCAGCAACGCGTCGATTTCTGCGGGCGTCATCAAGGGCACGAAGTCCGCCTGCTTCTTGTCGGATTCGGCTCCGGGATAGGGGTAACGCGTGCTCTCGAAGATTCCGTAAAGGCCGTAGTAGTCACTCATCGTGAACGGATCGAACTTGTGATCGTGGCAGCGGGCACACGAGATAGTCGCTCCCAGAAACGCCCGCCCCAGATTGTCGATCGTGTCTTCGAGCGTGAGATGATGTTCGCCCAGCCGGCTGCCGCCGAATCGCCGCGCGATGGCCAGGTAACCTGTCGCGGTAATGCGTTCAAACCGCTCGGCCTGCGTACCACCAGGCAGTAAGTCACCGGCGATCTGCTCACGCAGGAACTGGTCATACGGCAGATCTCGATTGAATGCGCGAATGACCCAGTCACGATACCGGTGAGCTTGAGGCACGGGATAATCCGACGCGTTGCCGCACGTGTCGGCATATCGCACGACGTCGAGCCAGTGACGTCCCCAGCGCTCGCCATAGCGGGGCGAATCGAGCAGGCGATCCACGACTGTTTCGAAGGCCTGCGGCGTTGTATCCGCCAGGAAGGTCTGCATCTCCACGGGTGTAGGTGGCAGACCGGTCAAGTCGAATGAGACTCGACGCAGCAACGTCCGCGCGTCCGCGGCGGGAGCCGGACTGACATCGGCCTCTTCCATCCGGGCCAGAACGAAATTGTCGACGGGCGTCCGGGGCCAGGCGGTGTTCCTGACCTGCGGAAGCACGCGATCCTGCACCGGTTGAAACGACCAGAACCTGCGTCCCTCTTCGAGGCTCATGCCGTAGGCGGGGCGTGGACCAGATTCCTCCACGTTGTCAGCCCGACGTGGGTCGACAGCTCCGTTCTTCACCCAGGCGACCAGGTCCGCGATCTGCGCATCGCTCAGCTTCTGCTTCGGCGGCATCCTCAGATCTTGATCAGTTTGCCGCACGGCCAGAATCAGCAGGCTCTTTTCCGGATCGCCGGGGATGACTGCCGGCCCGGTGTCCCCGCCTCGCATCCAGCCATCACGCGAGTCCAGCAGCAGTCCCCCCTCTCGCTTCTTGCTGTCGCTGCTGTGACATTCGGCACAGTGCGTCACCAGGATCGGCCGGATTCTCCGCTCAAAGAACTCGACTGCCTGGGCAGGAGGTTCGGCCGCATGAATCGCCTGCGACATGCCTGCCATCAGAAGGCACAGCAGCTGTGTCAACAACGCTCTCTGGTTGGTCATCGATTTCATCCTGAACGCACCCTGGAATTGCGAGGCGTATCCGGGCCACAGCTTATGGACTGACTGGGATCATCTCCGGCCACGGCCACAGAAGCTATGATCTCGCCCATGGATTCGGCAGTCGTTCGTCTCAGCACACTGTACTCGGGGAACAGCCGACGCATGAGGAACTCAACGCGGTTCGCGACCGGCTGGTGGTGTCTGGCCATCCGGGATATCAACTTTCAAATGGCAACTGCAGATTCTCTAAGCAATCACTCGGCAGTAACGAGGGCAGGGTCTTGAACATCGAGAAGTGGACTCTGGGCCTGGTTTGTTGTTTTCTGATGGCCTGTTGTGACCTCGCCGTCGTCGCGGACGACACGATCGCGTTCTCTCGCGTTGCTCCGATCTTCAAGAAGCACTGCCATGGCTGTCACGGCCCCGCGAAGTCGAAGGGTAAGTTGCGGCTCGACAAGCTGAATCCTGATCTCGTTGCTGGAAATGATCGAGACCAGTGGCGAGAGGTGCTCGACCGGCTCAACTTCGGAGACATGCCGCCCGAGAGTGAGCCGCCGCTCGCTATGGAAGACCGCGAAATGCTGACGCAATGGCTCGTCCAGGAGAGACGACGAGCGGCACTGGCGAGGAACCCAACCACCCACTTTCGGCGGCTGACTCGTCGCGAGTACGAACGAACGATGCAGGAGCTGCTCGGACTGGAAATTGGATTCAGCAGCCGCCTCCCGGAAGACGGACGGACGCGCGAGGGATTTCGTAACAACGGCGAGATGCTGAGGATGTCGCCGCTGCAGTACGAGATGTACCTGCAGATCGCCGACGAGGCTTTGGCCAAGGCCATCGTCAGCGGCCCGCCGCCGACAGTGCATCGGTATCGCCTGAAACGCGGCGATCAACCAAACAGTCTTGAGGTCAGCGCGCTGCCCAAACCCGAGAATGGGGTGGGGGCATCGTTCGAATACGAAAAGGAAACCCGACCAGTCTTCCGCGTCTGGAACAAGTCCGAGGAAAAGAAGGAGTCCGACGGACTGCTGTCTCCGTCAGCCATTCGGCGATTTTCGGAAGCGGCCGTCAAACTGCCCGAGCATTGCTTTGCGGTCGGATTCCACCAGGCGTTTCGAAACGCGGAAGCGCTGGTCCGCGTCCGAGCTGCTCGAGTCGAAACACCGCAGAGCAAGGAAGAGACTGCGCGAGTCCCGTTGCTCACGGTGGCGTTTGGTTGCACCAACCTGCATGGAGTCGAGCTGACGACGGTGGGCGAGCCACTGGTGATCGATCACGCTGACTATCGCACCTACGAAGTGAGGGTGCGGATGGAGACGATGCCGGTTCCCAATATCAGCCCTCCCAGCGATCGCAACGCGGCGATCCTGGCGGTCTGGAATTCGGCCCGAAGCATCAAAGGCGACGAGCATCCACCGCGGCTCAAGATTGAGTGGGTCGAACTGGAGACGCCATTCCTCGAAACGTGGCCGCCAGCGTCACACACAAACGTTCTGTTTCCGCACGATCGCGACCTGGCCGAACCCGAGTACGTCCGTGACGTCATCCGGCGGTTCGCCACGCGAGCTTATCGACGCCCGCTGGCGAGCAGCGAACTCGATCGGCTCATGGCGTACTGGACCGAGACCCGAACGAACACGAATTCACTGGAAGCCAGCCTGAGAGACACGCTCAGCGTGGTGCTCAGCTCGCCGCAGTTTCTGGGGCTGGTAGCCAGCCGCTCGACGCCTGACGGCAGACAGCAGTTGAACGATTACGAACTCGCGGCCCGGCTGTCGTACTTCTTATGGAGCAGCATGCCCGACGAGCCACTGATCAAGCTGGCCGAAACGTCGCAACTGCACAACGCAAAAGTGCTGGCAGCACAGACACGCCGCATGATCGATGATCCGCGTGCCTGGGAGTTCATTGAACAATTCACGGAACAGTGGCTCGAACTGGATCGGCTCCAGCGTGTGACGGTGGATCGCGGGCGTTATCCGAATTTCAGCGAACAACTCTCGGCATCGATGCGGATGGAGTCGCTGCACTTCTTTGGTGACGTGCTCCGAAGCGACGGGACTATCTTTCAAATCCTCGACTCCGACTTTACTCACCTCAACGAATTGCTGGCCGAGCATTACGGCATCGCTGGTGTCAGCGGGCCGCAATTTCGCCGGGTGAGTCTCGACGAGTCTCATCATCGCGGCGGCGTACTCACGCATGCCAGTGTGCTCACAGGGACGTCCGACGGCCACGACGGTCACCCCATCAAGCGTGGGATGTGGCTGCTCAGAAATCTGTTGGACGAGCGGCCACCACCACCGCCTCCGAATGTCCCGGAACTGGATCGAGAAGACCCGAAGGTGCGCGGCCTGACGATTCCTCAGGCACTGGCCGTTCATCGCGAGTCAACAGCGTGCATGGGTTGTCATCGCAAGATCGACCCGTGGGGTTTGGCCTTTGAAGAATACGACGCAATTGGTAACTGGCAGCGAGACGGAACTGGTGCCGATCTGCGTCGCCGACGAACGAAGCATCCCATTGAATCGCAGGCCGAGCTGCCGGGGGGCGTGGATGTGAGCGGGATGAAGCAGTTGCAGACGGAATTGCTGCGAAGCAGAAAAGGTGACTTTCGACGCACGTTGTTACGTAAAGTGATGGCCTACGCCCTCGGCCGATCTTTGACGCTGGCTGACCTTGAAGCGGCCGACTCGCTTGCTCCGGTTCTCCGCGACCGTGGAGACCGAATGGCGACGCTGGTCGAATTGATTGTGGCCAGCGCGGTGTTTCAGTCGAAATGAATGAGTGGGGCGACCGGTCGGTTGTGGAAGATTCAAGCGTTGCGTGAGTCTGATTTGATAGCAAGAAACTGAAAGAACCAAGATGGCACAACCTTCCTGGCACTTGAATCGACGGACACTCCTTCGTGGAACCGGCGTCGCGCTGGCGCTTCCGTGGCTGGAGGCGATGTCACACGCCGCTCCCGCCGAGAAGCGAACTCAACGCTTCTGTGCCTTCTTCTTTGGTAATGGCGTGAGCCTGCCTCCAACGAACCACGCGGCCTATCAGGACTGGCACTGGTTCCCGCACGAAGACGGCTCGGATTATCAACTGACCAGTTCGCTCGAACCGCTCAAGCCACACCGCGCAGATATGACAATCCTCGGCGGATTGTCGCACGCTTCCAGCCGCAAACTGGTTGGCCATAACACTGGTGACATCTGGCTGAGCGGTGCGGATATTCGACTGAACCTGAACAACTCCATTTCGCTTGACCAGCTGATTGCCCGGACCACCGGGTTACACACACGAGTCCCGTCACTGGTGCTGTCGAGTCACGGCGGCGTCGGCATCAAGAGCCGCACAACGACGATCTCGTTCGACGGCCAGGGACGCGCGATCCCGGCCGAGTCAGATCCGCGGCGCATCTTCGAACGACTCTTCGAGCGCCCCGGCGAATCAGATCAGGCCGCCCGCGAGCGGGCTCTGAACTCGCGCCGCAGGCGGGTCGACTTCCTGTTGGATGACGCCCGGTCGTTACGCCTGCGACTGGGTAACGCCGACCAGCAGCGTCTGGATGAGTTCCTGCAATCGCTCAGCGAGGTCGAACGCCGCCTGATTCGAGCGGAAGACTGGTTAGACAAAGCACTGCCTGAGGTCGACCGTTCGAAGATCAATCTCGACGTGTCACCGAAAGGGCCGACCGATTACATCCGCACGATGTTGGATCTGATTGTGCTGGCATTCCAGACCGACACGACGCGCGTCGCGACCTACCAGATCGGAGCGGAAGACGGCGTCGGAATTTGCGATCGTTTCCCGTCGATCCTCGGCTTCGGCAACGGGCACCATGGGCTATCTCACGGCACCGGCAAGGAACAGGGTTACAAGAATTGGGGTCGCTACGACCAGTTCCTCGCGGAGCAGTTCAGTTACTTCCTGACCCGACTGGCTTCGATTCACGAAGGAGACAGTCGCATTCTTGACGACACCTTCGCGCTATTCGGCAGCGGCACGAGCACGACACACAATGCTCGTAACTATCCGCTGGTCCTGGCCGGTGGCCGCAACATGGGGATTGATCACGGTCGCTTCATCCGACATTCCGAAGAACGTGCCCTCGGCGACCTGTATCTCACCATGCTCCATCGTCTGGACATCCCAGCGAAATCGTTCGCTGAGAACGCGGGAGAATTCTCAGAGATTCTCCGAGGTTGAGCTAAAGGCGCAGGTCGCCGCAGTCAGCCATACGCCAGACAGTGGGCCGTGAGGTTTCAACGATGACGCAGTCAGTGACTTCCAGGCATCCCCGTTGCCACGCCGCGACTTTCTACAAATCGGCGCTGTGGGAGCCACGGGTCTGGCTTTGCCCACGCTGCTGCAGAACCGGGCGCTGGCCGCGAGATCCGCGAACTTCGTAAGAGACAAGTCGGTTGTGTTCCTGTTTCTGGCCGGAGGACCAAGTCAGTATGAGTCGTTCGATCCGAGGCAGTCGGCCCCATTCGAAATTCGTGGCGTAACGGGCGAGGTGCAAACCAATCTGGCTGGCGTTAGCTACGCCGGCGTGTTGCCGCAATTGGCCAGACATGCTGACAAACTGGCGGGCGTGATCCCTTTACGTGGCGGTGGTTATGCTGACGTAAGTTGTTGTTGAGTGTGAGTTTGCCGCGTTGGCGGCTGGATGTCGCGGGGGGACTTCATTTCCTGTCCCATGTCCGGGGCAGCCC
>CAUZFZ010000145.1:0-26684 GCA_963579025.1 Planctomycetota bacterium
CACGCGACCCGATGAGTCAGCTCAAAGCCAGTCGCACCAGCCCCATCGTCCGAGCAAAACCCTCCTCACTCCGCTCTGAGCCCCAAAATCCCCGAGGAGACAGACCGTCCGGGAATTGCTGGTCGCGCCCGAGCAACTGCAGTGCCAGTCGACTGGCATCAGATTCGGACAGAGGATCAACCGCCAGCTCATGTCGATGCGGAGGTTCCTGTCCTTTCTGGTAGGCGTCTGCCAGAACCAGCAATGCGGGGCTGGTCTCGACATCTTCGCGTCGATACGAGCCCAGCAGCAGCAGACGCGGGCTGTTCGGTGGACGAACGAGATCCGCGAGCAGATTCGAGCTGTCCTCATCACCCCATTGCAGGTCGTCGATGTACAGCACGACCGGCTGGCGTTCTCCGAGATTCGCCAGCAGTTCGCGCAGTGCCGTCAGTGCCCGCTGACGGGACTCGTGCTGATCCGCGTTCTCGACCGCGGGCTTGTCGGCACTGGTCGCACCGGGCACCTGTCCGAATACTGGGAACAGGCGAACCAGAGGCAACGTGTCATGCGGCATCAGTGCGGACAGCGTCTCGGCGGGCAAGTCGCACAGATAGACGACCAATGCGTCGATCAGGCTGTCCAGCGCTTTGAACGGGACGGATTCCTGCTCGTAGCAGCGACCCTCCAGCAGGATCGTTGTGTCACTCCGGTGAATGCTGTCGATAAAGCTGCGAATCAGAACGCTCTTGCCCATGCCCGAGCGGCCATGCACGAACACGCTGCGTGTTGCTCCCGCGCTGACTTCATCCAATGATCGTTTCAGTGTCTCGAAATGTGGCTCGCGACCGACCAGGTCAATCGACTGAACGACGGTCGTTGCCGCCGTTTCCAGAATGCTGTCTGCGATGTCGTCCGCTTCGACAGCTCGCAATACATCGACTGTCGATGGTCGATTCGCCGGATCAATCTCCAGCAAGGCCATGCACAGGTCGTTCAGTTCTTTGGGCACGCCTCGCTTGCGTTTGTCTGGAGCCAGCGGCATTTCGTACTGCTTTCGCAGCATGGCTTTGACCGACTTGTCCCGGAACGGCAGGCGGCCGGTCAGCACCTCATACAGCATCACGCCGACTACATACCAGTCGCTGGCGGCAGTCAAAGCTCCGCAGGCGGCCTGCTCGGGAGCCATGTAATGCGGAGTGCCCTGGATCATGTTGGGAATGCGACCATCGTCATCACGAGTGATCTCGGCGATCAATCCGAAATCCAGCAGGACAAGTCGCGCATCGGTCGTCACGAAAACATTGGACGGTTTGATGTCGCTGTGCAACTTGCCGCTGAGATGCAGTTCATTCAGTCCAACGGCCAGTTGTTTCAAGCCGTCATACAACCGGTTGAGACGCCGCATTGTGAGACGCGATGAGTCGACCGCCACGTCCGCGACACGACGACGTGCGCCGTCGACTTTCAGCGCGTCGTATTCGGACCACACGAATTCCAGAAACTCGACACCCCTCAGCAGTTCCATGGTCAGGCACCACGTTTTGCCGTCCGAGTGCAGCTCATACAAAGACGCCAGATTGCGATGCGCGATGTCGGCAAGAGCCCGGAACTCCTGCTTGAACCGCACCAGATCGTCTGGTCCCATCCGCTGCAGAGTCTTCAGGGCAACTTCACGGCCGTGCTTTTCGTCATACGCCCGATAGACGACACCCATGCCTCCACGGCCAAGCTCTTCCATGACCTCCAGGCCAGCCAGATGGGGTGTCTTGAATTCCTGCTTCTGACGTCCTGGTCGGTCCTTCGCTTCCGGCCCAGGTTCTGTCTCGGCGGGAACGGCCCGTTTCTCCGTTCCGGATTGCACTTCCGCGACGACATAGTCAGTCGTGGGCGCAAAGCTGTCGTCTGAGTCGGGCTCGCGCTCCGTTCCGCTGGACACGTTCGAATCGGACCCTTCGGCTGACACTAGTGGAGAGTCGAGCTGCACGGGTTCGACATTGCGTTCCGATGTCGGAACGACCGTCAGCGCCAGTGCCCCGGCGGATTCCGTCTCCTTATTGCTGCTGTCTCTGATATCAGCGCCGCACAAGGAACACACGAACTCGGAAGAGTCCGTTGACTCGTCGGGAGCATCCAGAGAGTGACCATGCAGGCAAGTCAAAGGCGACGACATGAACGGTCCCAGGAAGGATATTGACGATGAGCGGCAGGAAAGATCGTATGCACTTCAAGCCGACTCAGTATTGCGGCGCGTGAGTCGCCAACCAGGAATCGACCGCAACCAGCCAACTCTGCCTGCAGATCCATGCTAACGCCGTGATACCGAATCATCATCACACCTGAATACGGCCGATGATTTTGACTCCAAGCGTGCAGAAATGGTATACGTGACGCTTCAGATAGGGACTCAAATGACCACGATCGAAGAACTTGCACTCTTCCACCGCTTCGCCGAGAACCAGCTCGACGACAGTGGTACAGACTGTTCGCTGCAGGACCTGCTTGATCAATGGCGGGCCTCGCGTGAGCGAGAAGAAGCCAACGCCGCGATTCGTCGTGGGCTCGCCAACATCGACGCTGGCCAAAGTCAGCCCTGGGATGAATTCATGGACGAGTTCCGCCAGCAACATGGCTTCTCAGCCGACGAATGAACTACAGCATCGAAACGCTTACAGATGCGAAGAACGACTTCACAAGGTTCTTTACGTACATTGCCGAGAGGTCGCCGCAGGGAGCGGCTTCCTGGGCGAATGCTTTCGATCGCACCATCCAATCGCTGAAAACCCTTCCCCTGGCGTGCTCGTTAGCGCCTGAGGACGAGGACCATGACGCCGAGATCCGTCAGCTATTTTTCTGCACACGTCATGGACTGACCTATCGCGCGTTGATCACGGTGACCGGGTCCACAGTCTACGTCCTCCACATTCGCGGACCGGGACAGGATGTCATGTCCGCCGCCGACGTTGTCCTGCCGGACCAGCAGGGGACGTAAACACAAGAGAAGGCAATCGCGACACTGAACTCCGCACGGCTTCTGGACAGCCTGAACGCATCAACGAATAATGATGTGACTCACCGCCACTCAGGAGTTCCCCATGCGACGTCTACGCTTTGCCGCCCTTGTGATTGCAGCTCTCACACAGCTTCCGCTGATCGCGCAGGACAAGCAGCCGCTGTTCCTCGACGATCTTGATGTTCGCATCCCGCACATTTCGGAGGACGAGTCTGTCAGCATTGCCTACGACATTGTCTACGTCCGGGCGGACAGGGCAGGGAATGACCTTCACAAACGGTTCTACACCGACTTCTCGCAACCGGTCACGATGGAGCCCGGTGCAGACCTCGTGCTGCTGCATCCGGACGGCAGCGAGGAATTGCTGGTTGACGGCGGCGATGGTTCTGTCACCGATCCCGTCGTCTCGTTCGATGGCGAGTGGGTCTACTACTCGTACATCTACGACCTGAAAAACCGCAGCCCGTGGAACCCACCGAAATCCGGCGCGGACATCTTCAAGATTCACCTGAAGTCTCGCCGCATCGTGCGTCTGACGAACCAGCAGTTCTCGCCGAACACCGGTGCGGCCGAGTGGTCCAGCGATTACCGCTCGAACGAGAAAGACCGAACGCATTACGACTACGGAGTCTTCAACATGGGCCCGCATCCGCTGCCGGGCGGACGCATCGCTTTCACCAGCAACCGCGACGGTTTCAAGCCGGCGCAGGGATATCCGGCCATCGCTCTGCAGCTCTTCACGATGGACGATTCCGACGAGACCATCGGCGACACGGCGACGCCCCCGAATCTCGAGAAGATCGGGCACCTGAACATCTCAGGAGCCCTGCATCCCGTCGTGCTGAAGGACGGCCGGATCATGTACAGCACACTGGAATCGCAGGGCATCCGCGGCCGGATTTTGTGGGGCATCTGGACGATCAACCCGGACGGCACAAACTGGGCTCCCCTGGTCAGTGCCTTCGATCCCGGCGGAGCACCGAACGGTTTTCACTTTCAGACGCAGCTCTCCGATGGCTCGATCGTCATCGAGCAATACTACAACCAGAACAACAGCGGCTTCGGAGCGTATATCAAGCTGCCCCTGACTCCGCCGGAAGGCTACGCCCAGTTCGGCCCGGGCTGGATGCAGTCACCGAAGAATCCTCCGTGGCGATACGGCCGGCATTCGAACGGCAAAGGCCGCTGGTATCGCATGCCGTTCATGCCGACAGGCTCGGTCTCGCTGACACCGTTCTCGATGGGCGGGGAAGGTCCGGCCAACCCGTCAATTCTTGGCGACAAGGAGTCCCCGAAAGTCGGCAAGTTCACGCATCCGTCAGGTGCCCCTGACAACCACATGCTGACCGTCTACTCGCCGGGTCCGGTCAATCACCAATACAAATACCTGCCGCAACTTGATGGCGGCATCTATCTGCTGAAAAGCGGCGCGGTCGTCGAGCAGCCATCGCAACTGGTGCTCATTAAGAACGATCCGAAGTACAACGAAAGCTGGCCGCGGGCCGTGGTTCCCTACAAGGCGGTGTATGGCATAGACGAACCGACACATCGCAAGTCACTCGCCAATGATGGACAGGGAGAAAACGCGCGGCGTCTCCCGAAGGGAACACCGTTCGGTCTGGTCGGCTCATCGAGCATGTACAAACGCGAAAGCTACCCCAACGGAGATGTTCCCGAAGGCAAAGTCACGGCCACGTTTTCCGGCGGCAACAACGCGTGGAAGGGCCTCGACGCATTCACGAGTCACGGCAACGGCATGCCCATCAACTGGCATAACCAGGGAGCAGACGCAGGCCTGTACTCCAATGACGAAATTCACGCCGTCCGCATCCTGGCCATGGAACCAACCACCGACAGGCATCGTGGAGCAAACTCGGGACGTCGTTTCTACAGTCACGCGATGGAACGCCTCCGCATTCTCGGCGAGATCCCCGTTCGGAAATTCAACGAGCCACCACCGTCGGCCCTCCACGACAAAAGTCGCCTGCCCAGCGGTGAGGTCAAAGACCCGGACGGAAATCCCGACACAAGTTTCCTGGCGAAGCTGCCAGCGGACACGGCGTTCACGTTTCAGACACTCGATCGCAACGGCATCATGCTCAACATGTCGCAGACATGGCACCAGCTTCGGCCGGGAGAAACGCGAACGGACTGTGGTGGCTGTCACGCCCACAGCCAGAAGCCGACGTTGTTTGAAGACACGATTGCAGGTCAGACGTATTACAAAGTGTGGGACCTGTCGACATCGACTCCTCTGGTCACGGCACGAGTCAGCGATGATTTTGACTCGCGTCTGAAATGGGACTGGGACAACGAAACTGGAATCCGCAACGTGCAGCAGGAAGTCGTCAACGTCGAATATCACCGCGACATTCGGCCCATCCTGAGCCGAAGTTGCATCGCGTGTCACTCGGGCGAGAAGGCCGCCGGCAATCTGAATCTCGGAGCCGATGACGACACGATTAACGTCCCGAACAGCGCGAAGCTGCCAGGGACCTACTATCGACTGGCTGCCGACGAGAAATCGCAATTTGGTCACAAGCCGCTGGGCTACGACTCATGGGGTTATCCGAACGCGTCGCGGTACATCCGCAAATTCCAGTCACGGCGCAGTCTGCTGACGTGGAAACTGTTCGGCCGCCGACTCGACGGCTTCTCCAACGACGAGCACCCGTCCGAGTCGAAACCAGGAGCCCGCGACTTTGTTCTCAACGGCGACCCAGTTGATCCACAGCGCAATCGAGCGAGATGGGACCTCGACTACACCGGCAGCGTGATGCCACCACCCGCGGCGGTGAAGTCGGGCAAAGTCAAACCGCTGACCGACGAAGATCGCCGCACGATCGTCCGCTGGATCGATCTGGGCTGCCCAATCGATCTCGACTACGACCCGGAACAGCCCGACCGCCGCGGCTACGGCTGGATGCTCGACGACAACCGCCCAATCCTAACGCTGAATCAACCGACATCCGGAGCCAACTCAACACTCGACGCGATCATCATCGGGATGCACGATTACGACTCGGGGCTTGATCTCGACAGTTTCTCGGTCAAAGCCGATTTCCAGATCGACGACTTCGAACCCGGCATGGAACTGGCTTCGCACTTCGTCGAACTGAGCCAAGGCGTCCAGTGGCTGAAGTTCGGAAGCGAGATTCGCAGTCTCAAACTCGGACGCATCGTCGTCACAATCCGAGACCGCCAGGGCAATGTGTCGCGGATCGAACGCCTAGTCACGGTGAAGTGATGCTGTTCGGCGCCAAAACGATCTCGCGATCTCGGTTCGGCGCGGGTCTCTGACCCCGCCGCGGAATTGACCGCAGGTCTCCCCGTGGCTGCGTGTGATGGCGTGTCACGTGCGTGTTCTTGTGCGGACGGGGAGACCTTCGGTCCGGCAACCGGCGGGGTCGGAGACCCGCGCCGAACAGAGGCCCTCTCATGAGTCACCACCCACGCGGCTGGCCGTTGCCACCGGCGCCACTCCCCCGCCCCGCCGCCGCCACCGTCAGTGTGAACAGGTGACACGCACCACATGAGTGAGTAGGCTGGCACCATGTGGTTCCTCAAACCGCATGGAATCCGCAAGGGACCAGCCACTTGCGGTATCACCCGGTTCCGCGAAGCGGAAAAGTTCAACGCACGATCTATCCGTCGGCATCCTGCCACCGGATAGATCGCAATTCGTTATGCGGCTGGCTGAGAATCAACGAACGTCACTCAGACGCCATGCCACCCTGCGAGAATTCCTCATGTGAGGAAGACTGGGTAATCCTCTCAAGATCTATCTTCGTTGGAGTTTACAATGCCTGTCGGCCAGGCGCAGAGGGATCGCTGCGAGGCGATTCGAGACAAGGCTCTTGAGCTATTCGGTCGCCCGGATGTCGGCGACTGCGAGTCACTGGCCCAGCTCACAGAATGGGCGCTTACGGAATTCAAGGATGTGTATCTCGGATCCTATAACAACGACGAAGAGACCTTCGTAGAGGACTTCACGCTAGTCCTCACTGATCGGAGCGAGTGGGTCTTCACAGGCAAGCGAACCGAAGACTTCGACCTGTACGCCCAATTCGGATTCGCCGGCGACAGCTGTTTCCGCTCAGTCTTCAAGGACGGCAGCAACCAAGTTCGTCATTTTTGGGGCTATGTTGCGCTCAGCTTCCAGATTGGCAGCAAATTCCTGGGCTGCTGCGCCACATTCAGAGAGCTCTTTCCTCCTGAACCCGCAGACCAGGCGCTGGGTGTCATAGGTGCCCAGATCGGAGCAGGTTTGGATGGTGTGGGTTTCGACCTTGAGGAATTGGCCGACCAGATTCGGCTGCTTCTCTGCAACCAAGAAAACTGTGTGGTGGCAACCGGCAACGAGGAAGAAGAGGAGGGCGAGGACTAATGGCACGGCGTGTACGTAGCAGGAAATCCATGTCCCGCCGTCTGCGGCATTTGGGGTCCAAGGTCTTCTTGGTCTCTGGGTTGTTCCTGATCTGGATACTATTTCAAGCAATTGACGGTTGGCTGACGGAGCGGGCCGTCCGTCGCTATCACAGGACGGTCCAACGGAGTTCCAGCCGGAAAGTTGGTAAACTCCACTTTCCTCTCTCTCTTATCTCACTTCGGAGGTACTGCCAGGCGCGGACGCGGAGGCGCTAGACGCTGCCTTATCCGGCGTTGCCAAGAGCACCGTCCATCACCTACCGGATGGTCGGAGCATCCACGACTACCGATTCCGCTTCGGGATTACTCGCCGTCACCGATTGATTGCGGTGTTCGGCAGCAACTCCGAGCTGTTACGGGTGGATAGTGACCACCTAGCTTTCGACCTGCGTCCATAGGCGCCCCTCGCCCAGCATTCTGGGTGACTTGGTCCTGCCCCGACGCGGAGATCGACGCGACAAACACCGTGGTAGCGACCAGGACTGACAGTGTGAATGTGACGATTGCTTTCATGATGCGGTCCTCGGTTTAGGTGAGGGGCGTCCCCCATCCTTTCGCAGAATCAGCAGACTGTCGTCATCGCGATTACCTGTTCAATCCACTGATTCATCGTCGTCGTCGTTTGCTTCATCGGTCGGTGAGCACTCTCCGTCTATGCAGTCGTCCTCGCGGAATTCGATGCCCTCAGGTTCAGAAGTGTGAGTGAGATGTCCTCGCGGCTCGGGCTGCTCCATTCGATTCCCATTTACTTCCACAACTGATGCGCCGTATAGGAGTTGGTTCAAGTTGGCAAAGTGGGATTCGGACATCGCCGCTATTCGATCATCAAGCCCCGCCGTGTCGAATCCGGCTCGCTGCAGTTCATTCCGCAGGTCTAGCGTCTGAGTGATCTGATCTCGTTTCGCTGCTTCCGCTTCGATCTGCCCTTCCACAACGTACCTTCGAAAGAGTATCTGGACAGCTCGAAAGATCAGTATTGCCAATACGCCGAGTGGGCCGGCAGCGCCAATGACGTCGATCTCTGTGCTTCCAGTCTCAACCTTGACAATTCGCAGTGGATACTTGTGGTGGGAAGTACCCGTCAATTCGCACAACTGCTCATAGAGCCTGCACAGGGCATCGATACGATCCGCCAGTTTCTGCAGATCTGAATCGTCGTCGATGGTTAACCTAAGACGGTCTTCTCCAGACCGCAGCGTTGCGTCCACGGCTAGCGCATTTGCCATTGCCGATGCTGTCTCGCGAAGTGCGGTCAGAGTGGTGTATGCTTGGTGACCTGCGAACAGCACTCGCGCGGCGTTGTCTACTGACTGTTTCGCTATGTAAACATCATAAACGTCCTTGAAGTGTGTCAGGTACCGTGAAACGTCTGGCAACGGCGTAGAATTGAGTGTGCTGGCAGTCCGATCGGTGACACCAATGAGCTGTTTCAGCTCATCAAACAATTCAGATGTCTGAGTACTGTCCTTTACTTCACTGACGGCGGATCCGATTTCTTGAGCAGTTGTTTGGCACTGTCTAACTGCATTGGCGGGTCTGTCGGTAGAAACAGTGACTTGGACGAAGCCAGGTTCGACAGTTGCATAGGATGCGGACAACTGCTTCAAACGTGTTACAGCGTAATTGTCGTCGGCGAAATCGTGTACGAATTGATCGAGCAATTGCCTGATGCTACTAGATGTCATTAATTCCCTCAGTTCTTAGCTTATAAGCGTCCTCGAAGACATTGCGGAGGACGTGGCCTCGTGAGTGTCCATTCGTGCCGACCCGAAGTTCCTTCAAACCGGGGAACAGTCGGTTGTTGCAGAAGTTCAGCAGTTCATCACCGGTCATGCCCTCGGGATCGGCAACGCAGTCTCGCCAGCGCAGTCCCGGCGGAATCGGTGACCTGTAGTTGTCTTCAAGAAGCTCGTACTCGTCTTCACGGTCGTCGAAGATTTTGAGGAACAGCAGCCAGACGTTCGCTTGTTGTCCTTGGCTTCGACAACAGCGATGGGGATGTTCGGGCGGTAGTACAGCACGTAGTCAGCGAACTTCGGCTTGCCGCGGCTGACCTTCCGACCACGGACAATGTTCGACCCTTCGTGAAGAAGACTTCCTCACGCATCTGAGTCATCACGTCCCAACCAGACTGCTCAATGGATGGAGTGATGAACTTCGTGCGGATGTCCTGCTCGTTCAGTGATTTCTTGTCGATTTCGGACACTATTGACCCGACATAGGCGCATCAGAAGAGGGCACAATTCAGTGTACGAATCTGCCCGCCCAGCAACAAACGACGCGTGCGGTGGTCGTGCTGAGGAAAAGCGAGCCGTCGCAGAAGATGGGCACGGTCGAAGATGCCCACCATCGGCCCTCAGGACGCGAGCCCGCCGCTGCATCGCGAGCGGCATCGCAAAACGGAACCCAAGCGACGCCGCGTAATTCGGAAGTGGATGTGAACAGTTGTGGGGACCGGGGCTAATCGAGAGTCGTCTGACGACACCAAGTTTGAAGTAACTTCCTCGCGCGAGCGCGGGGTGGCCCTGGTTGATTTCCATCCTCGGGGGTGGCCGTGTTTGCTTGCAAACAGGGCCGCGCAGCGGCACGAGGTGACGGCGTTTTCTGACTGAACCACTCTGATTCCCCAACGTCTTGTGGCTTCGCCATGCCGGTTGCACAGCAACCGCCACCACCCATTCAGATTGGACCGATTTCGTGGATCGGCCCTGGTTGATTGACTCGTTCGGCGCGGGTCTCCTGACCCCGTCGCTGGTTGAACGCAGGTCTCCCGGATCTATGTGGAGCTCGTCAACTCTTCGGTCGCCCGGGGAGACCTTCGGTCGGGTCTCCGGCGGGGTCAGGAGACCCGCGCCGAACGGGGGGACCCGCGCTGTACGGAGCGAGGGCGTCCGCACTTGCCTTCTGCCAAACCCCGGGTCAGCGGGAGCCATTTCACATAACCGTCCAACTGCTGAGGTCGTCGGCGACTTCGACGGGTGCGTCGGAATCCGGCGGGGTCGTCGGTTTGGGGATTTCGGGCTCCAGTACCGATAGATCAGGCAGCCCTCGGTGGACGAGTTCGAACCAGTCATCAGACGGCGGACCGTACGGGCGGAATCTCTCGTGGGAGCCGTCTTCTTCGAGGTAGAGGATGGCTCGGTTCTGGCCCAGTGGCTTGAAGAACTCAATTCGTCAGACCCGGTCATCATCAATCCTGACGCTCCCCGCTCTGCGTGGGCACGGACTGTCGGACGCGGTGCGTCCTGAGCGGCGTTCCAATGCCGAGAGGCTGTGAGTCTTCCAAGCTACCCGTATCGGTGTAGCTGGATTGCTCTGAAATAAGTGGCTGGAAGCCCCAGCCAGTTTCATCATTCAGGGTGTCGCGAGGCGACATGCCGACTCGCAAGAATTCAGGGCGTAGTACCGATCGCAGAGGCGCCGAACCAGTTACGCCGAGTCAGCAACAAGGTCTCGCTCAGGCCTGTTTTTCGATCATCTGCTGCAAAGCTCGCCATCCCGCGAGCTGCTCTGGAGTGAGTGTCGCGGGACGGTTTGTTTTGTGGTGGTGCTCGACGGCGCGGAGTTTTCGCCGGATCTGACGAGGAAGATTGACTCGCTCGTTCACCACCAGCCCCGTCACTTTCTGCTGCTGATGCTGCCGTCGGATTCGCAGTTTGTCGCCATGCATCTGATAGCCGTGAGCTTTGAGTTGCCGACGGACAGCCTGGACCATGCCGCGCACCTTCTTCGGATAATCTCGCGGAAAGCTGATCGTGATGTCGTCGGCGTAGCGTGTGTACGTTGCGCGGCGCGTACGTGCGAAACTGTCGATTCGAGCGTCGAGGCCGTAATTGACCAGGTTACTCAGCCTCGGACTGGTGGGTGCTCCCTGGGGAAGTCCGCCGTCGTGCGTTGTCAGTCTGGTCAGCAGCACTGCGGCTTCCCGGTTCCAGCCAACTCGCTGGAAGTATGCCTGGAGACGACCAGCATGGGTTTCCGTGAAGAAGTCGCGCACATCGATGTTAATCACAACAGCCTGGCTGACGTGCGGAGTCGCGTTGTCCACGATGGAGCAACCTGGTTCGAATCCGGTGACTGCGGAATGAGTGTTTAGCTTCGCGATCAGCATTCTGAGAATCCGCTTTTGCACACGCTTGAGTTCCGGGCCGGGAACGTCCAGCCGCCGCGAGCCCCCGCCGCGTTTTTCTATCCAGCGAGTGTGGTAAGTGACGTCGACCACATCCAGTTCTTCGACGGTCATGCCCAGCCGACGAGCCAGCTCCGGAATGCCGAGCCCTTTCCCTCTCCGCACGCGCAACCAATGTCCTGGATTCCTGTTTGTCGCCCGACGGCATGCTGTGTACACAGTCGCAATGAACACAGCGCCGACGATGAGGGCGACGGGCGCGATGCATAGCCAGGGAAGCAGGTCGTCAAGCATGTTGGCGATCTCAAATAGAAAAGCCGGGCGCCCACAGGCGCCCGGCCAGCCCTGCGCTGCGGGTCGAAAAACGCGTTTTTCGGATACCGCAGACCCACGAGTCTCAACAGGTCGCAATACGACCCGGCCGACGAAACATCGGCCCGTGCGAAGAGCACCGCCAGGGCGCGTGTCAGCATACTGGGGCGGGCGGGTGGATCAACTCGTCAGGCTCAACATCGTCGAATCACAACTCGTGGTCCTCGAAATTCGTCGGTTGAGATGACTTGTCCGCCGAACTTCTGCAAACTCCGGGAAACTCGTTGACTAATCGGACAGCGCCAGTTCTGGAGTGCGACGATGCATCGTCGCTTTCAAATTCTCTATTCGCGGCGTAGCCGCTTTTCTCTCCGGGTTGTAAGTAAGGAATCGCCGACACATTGCCGAAAGCGTCTGCGCCGCGGTGAAAAGGGAAAAGCGGTGATGCATCACCGCAGTCCAAAAGTGGCGACGTCCAACTACGGAATCAATCGTATCGAACTGCAACCGAGGAAATGCCGTGTCATGTTCAATGAATGAAAGTCGTCTTTCCGGATCACTCGTGTGGTGTTCGCTGCTTCTGCTTGTGGGTGTGACCGAAGTACGGGCCGGTGAGCCTGCGCAGGCGGCCGCATTTCAGCACGCGGGTGTTGTCGAGGCGTGGAAGGTCTATGGCGATCGTCTCACGTTTGGCAAAGGGCAGACTCTGGCGTTGGTCGATGACGGCTGCACGCTGTCCCGGCCGGAGTGGTCGAAGTCCGACGGCGACCAGCCCAAGGTGCTGGTGACTTATGACAGTGTCGATGGCGATGACGACCCGAAGCACGAAGGTCGTGGTTATCACGGATCGACGATTGGTATTCCGTCGTCGGTGAACTTCGGCGGTAAATGGGGAGTCGCTTACAACGATCAGCTTGCAGTGATTCGATCTCTGGAATGCTGCCACTGCAACGTCAGCGACGGGACGACAGTGGCGAAGGCTCTGCAGTGGATCATTGAGAACCACAAGAAGTATCGCATCACAACGGTCAACGTTGCTCCTGTGGACGACAAAGCTCACGACGTCCCGGTTCCGACGGACATCGATCAGAAGCTGACAAAACTGCGTGAGCTGGGAATCTGGGTCAGTGCCCCGACGGGCAATCACAACTTCACGACGGGCATCTCCTGGCCGGCGTGCCAGACGGATTGCTTCGCCATCGGAGCCGTCCGGCCGGGCAAAGATGAAGTGTATCTGGACCGACACGCTCAAGTGGATCTGGTTGTGCCTGCGGGTGCAACGTCGTCCTCAAACGCAATCGCCTGCGGAGCCGCGATTGTTCTGCAGGAAGCCATCGCGAAGACCGGCTACGACTGGAAACTCGACGGACCGAATCTCCCCCGTGCCCTGCTGGAGATCATGAAGAAGACTGGTCCGGCCGTGCATGATCCGGCGACAAAACGCAGCTATCAGCGACTCGATCTGAAAGCGGCTCTGGATTACGTCTTCACGGCGAAAGAACGCACTTCGCCCGACACTTCATCAATTCAATTCTCAGAGCATCTGATCGCGGAGAACTATGCGTACGCGTATGGCATCGCGGCGGCCGACTTTGATCAGGATGGCGATCTGGACCTCAGCAGTGCGGACTATCAGCCGCACAACATGCTGTATCTTTTTCAGAATGACGGAACAGGTACGTTCAAGAAACACCTCGTGCAGAAGGACGATCCAGAGCGTCTGGAACGGCACATTGTTGGCGACGTCGACGATGATGGCGACTTGGACATTGTCATTGTCAAGAACCTGCGTGGCGATCTGCTGTGGTTTGAAAACAACGGCAAGCCAATGGCGGGTTTATGGAAACGGCACGTCATCACGCTCGATCTGCCAGGAGCGTATGACGTCGCTCTGGCGGACTTTGATCGCGACGGAGACCTGGACGTGGCGGCATCGAGCTGGACTCTGGGCAACCAGTTCGCCTGGTTCGAAAACGATGGAACTCCAGCAGACGGCGAATGGAAGAAACATATGATCGAATCCGACATCGCCGAGACGCGGACGATGGAAACAGCGGATTTTGATGGTGACGGTGATGCCGACCTGCTGGGCACTGCACGCATTGCGAACGAAGTCATCTGGTACGAAAATCACTCGCAGGACGGCGGTGTGGTCTGGAAGAAGCACCACATCGACAACCAGTCGATCCGCCCGGTGCATGGACATCCCGCCGACATGGATGGCGACGGTGATCTGGATGTCGTGATGGCGCTGGGTTTTTATTATCGCCCCGGTTCCGGCCAGAGCATGGCATCGCTCCGTCGCGAGGATAATCAGGTTGTCTGGTATGAAAACACTGGGAAACCGGCCGACGCCGTGTGGAAGAAACACGTCATTCAGACGAGGTTCGACGATGCTTTTGAAGCTGTTGCCGGTGATCTCGACGGCGACGGCGATGTGGACGTCGTCGCGACATCATGGCGAACTCCCGGCCGAATCGCCTGGTTCGAAAACACCGGCGACCCGCGCGGAAAGTGGATTCATCATCCGCTGAAGGACAACTGGGCGAGTGCGAATCAGGCCATCATCGCCGACATGAACGGCGACGGCCGACCCGACATCGTGGCCAGTGCCGAGCACGGCAGTTACGAGGTGCGCTGGTGGAGAAACGAAGGCATTCGTCACCGAACAAATCAGGGAGGTCGTTAAGTCGGACAGCGCTACTTTGGATTGCGGTGATGCATCACCGCTTTCCCCTTTCCCGTTTTCACTGCGGCGCAGGCGCTTTCGGCGATCCCGTACTCACGAGCCGGAGAGAAAAGAGCGGCTACGCCGCGAGAAGAGAATTTGAAAGCGACGATGCATCGTCGCACTCCACAAATGACGCTGCCCAATCAGGCGTCGGAGTCATCATTTCGTCAGTGTGACGCCTCGCTGCTTGAGAGCCGCTTCGATTGCTGGCCGGTCGGTTTTGTCCGGGTCGATCCAGGCGGTGGCAAGGCCGTCGTGAAAGCTGGCGGTCGCCTGGTCGACTCCGTCGATTCGTGCGAGGATCTCATAGACCGCCAGCGAGCAGGCTTTGCAGTCGAGGCCCGTGATGGGAATCTTGACCTGTTCCAGCTTCTCGCGGGAAATCGAACTGACTGGTTTCAGCGCAAGCGTGTAACCGGACATCTGTCGGACTCGGTTGTTGAGCCTTTCCACAATCTGTTCGGGCTTTGCATTGTGAAACAATTCGCTGTCTGCGGCGTAGCCAAACTGCGCCTCGGCGGTCGCGAAGTCGACGTTCAGCAACCGGGCTTCCGGGAACTGTTTCATCAGATCACGGAAGTCGTCGGCTCGGTCAGGCATGAAGAGGCCGGACACTCGCAGCTCGACGACGTCCTCGTCACCAAACTGGTAGTCACGCGGTTCCGGCTCTTCGGTGATCGTTGCTGCCCGTATGACGGGGGATGCGACGCCAGGCAGGTTTGGCGTCATCATCGTGCTGCGCCGTGGATTGACGTTTGCCAGACGCTGACGGACGACTTCGGATTCGGGAATCGTCTTTGGGTCCCCGGTGAACAGGGGGCTGCCAACAAGTTCGTGAATCAAAGTGCGAATGCCTGCCCCTCGCGACTGCGTCCGGTGGACGATTGCGTCGATCATGGAGCGATCACTGAACCGGACAGCTCGACCGGTCGCATAGACAGCAAATTGCTGAGCCAGATTGCGAAGCAGACGGGTGGAATCGGACGCGAGGAGTGATTGATATTCCCTGACCCCCTTGAAGGCGCGGCCGTCGTTCAGTTCACCACTTGTGTCCACGGACTGTCCCAGCTTGAAGCTGATACCAATGGACGGATCAATCGATCCGCGTTCGGCCGGGTCTCCTTCGCCGATCGATCGGTAACGATTGCGGAAGCCGCCGATCACATCGAAGGATTCCAGAGCGAATCCAGGCGGATCGATTCGCCGATGGCATGACGCGCAGACAGCATGCTCGCGGTGTTTCGCCAGTTGCTCGCGAATCGTCGTCGTTCCCCGAACGTCCGGTTCAATGGCGGCGACATTGGCTGGCGGTGGTTCGGGTGGTTCTCCAAGTAGACGATCGATGACAAATGCACCACGCGGAACTGGTGAGGTCGTCGTTCCGTTCGCAGTGATTTTCAGAATCGATGCCTGCGTCAGGAATCCGCCGCGCGGACAGTCGGCCGGAAGTGCCACTCGTCGAGTCTCGGCGCCCGAGACATTCGGGATGCCGTAGTGAGTGGCCAGTTTTTCATTGACCATCACGAAGTCGGACTTCATCAGGTGCGAAGCATCCAGGTCCCTGTCGAGTAGTTCGCGGAAATAGGCGCGAGTCTCGGCGATCATGGAGTCCTGCAGGTACGGGTTGAATTCGGGATACAGTTTTTTGTCCGGATCGTTCGCCGCGATCTGACGCAGCCTCAGCCACTGGCCGAGGAAGTCTTCGACAAAGCGGGTCGAATGTGGGTGTTGCAGCAGACGCTCGATTTCAGAATGCAGGACGCTGGTCTTACGCAGATCACCCGCCGCGGCGTGCCGCATCAATTGCTCGTCGGGCAGCGAATTCCACAGGAAGTAGGACAGGCGACATGCTAGGGCGAAATCGTCCAGTTTTTCGTTGGGTTCGACGTGATAAAGAAAGTCCGGAGAAACGAGCGCGTTGCGGTACGCTGCCCGCATGGCGAGTTCGAAGCAGTCACCCGCTTCAAGTCGCGTGCGGACAATATCGACATACTGTTCCCGCACGCTGTCAGTGACTGGTCGACGGAAGAGTGATGGCAGAAATGTCGCCAGCAAACGGTCTGCATCTTCGAGTGGATTCTGACTGTCGACGGTCCACAGGCCGGGCTCGCGATCGGGACGGTTCCGGCCGGCGCCGATTTGTCGCGGGCGGATTCGTCGAGGTGGCCGTTTTCCCGGATGGTCGGCGGCTTTGAATTCGGCCAGCGGCAGATTTTCAAAGAGACGTTTGTGGCTTCTCGGCGGCCACGTCTCGTACAGCGGTCCTTCGATGTCGAGCCAGTCGACCGCGATCCCGGGTCCCGTGAACTCCATGGCTCGCCGCTTCTTGTAGTAGTTCGCCGCAGGAGCCAGTGACGCTGTGTTGAATCCGATCAGTTCGTTGTGATTCAACCAGACGACGATTTCATGTTCGATCGCTTTCGTGTCGGGGGCATCGAAGTAGCCGAGTGCGTAGCTTGGATGCTGTCCCCCGTGTCCGTCGCCCGTGAGCTGCACGACGGAAAGACGAGCTGCCTCAGTTCCGCGGCCGGGCAGCATCTTTCCCTGATCCCACTGAAAACTCCACAACGACGTGCGCACTCGATATCGCGCCGGGTAAATGGTGACGTGCTCGATAAAATAGGGGCTGACAGATTCGTCTTCATGCCGAAACAGTCCGACGCTGGCTCCGTTGCGGAACGAACCCCAACGCTCGTGAGTCCCCTGATCGAGGTGATTCTGTTCGGCTGCTGGAGGAAAGTCAGGGTCCGGCTGCTTGTCCTTCAGCAGGACGCCATCGCCATTCATGACGATATGAGCCACGAAACCTCCGCGATTGACAATTGAAATGCGCCGCTTGTGAATGGTGGGAGGCTGCGGGCGGGTGGCAATTGCGTAGTCGAGTATGTGATCGGCCGCTTCGAGATACTTCGCCACGTTGACGTGCGAGATGTCGAGCGCTTCGGGGTGCTTGTCGAAGCCATGCGCAGAGCCGTCCGCCGGCAGGTTTCCGGCCAGTGCGATACCCGGCATGTCAAACACATCGCGAATCGTGTTCTCATACTCGGCCCGAGTCAGCCGCCGGAGTTTTGGGACCTCTTTCGACGCAACTCGCTCCGCGGCCACAAGAGACTCGCTGAGCGATTTCACAATCGCAGTCCGCTCAGCGTCGGTTGGTTGCTCGGCATCGCGGGGAGGCATCTCACCGGACGCGATTCGATCATGAACCCTCACCCACCGCCGAGCGACATCCGGATTCTCAAACTCCCGCTTAAGCGTCTTGAGATTCAGACCAGCCGCGGCAGAATCCTCGGAGTGACATTCGAAACAATGTCTCTGAATGAAAACATCCGGCTCCTCGGCACCCAGAAGCGATGAATACAAAATGATGGAGCACAGAATCATAATTTTGTGCCACATGATTCTGTGAGTATGCGAATTCCTCATCGTTGTGATCTTTCAATAGTCCGCAGCTCGACCTGATTGTGATTCAGGTTGAGCCAGTGCAGTGCTCTGAGGCGCGTGTGGTTCAGGAACCGCTGCTGGTGTTCCAGAACTTTTTCAGGACGGTGCGTGGATGCCGTGACAGAGAATGCAACGTCGTCAGTCAGCAAATGCATTTCCTGAGTGCCGATGACAGTTCCGTGCGACAGGATGGGCACTTCGCGAACAACCTGATCTTTGCCGCCAAGGAAATACGTAAGGGCGTCGCGATACAGATAAGGATCGAGAAACGCACCCCATTCGGAGAGGCACTGCAGCAGGAGCTCACGAAACCGGCCGCACTCCGTTGTCAATTGTTTCCAGTGCCGGGTCATGAATTCGAACTGCTGTCGCGTTTCATGAGTCAGACGCGTCGACACAAACTCGCGCTCAACACGCTCCGGCCGAAAGTTCAACAGACTTCCGTGATGTAAACCACACATGAAAAGGTAATTCAGTGTCTGGCCTTTGTGTCTGGAGTCCAGTGACGTCACGGCCTTTGTCTCGATGATTACTCCGCGGTCGACAAGCAGGTCGGCGAAATACGATTTCTCGAACCCATTCAGGCTTGCCGTCACCTGGAACTCACGGATGACCTCAAAGCCGACCGCATCGCATCGCCTTGCGAGTTCGTTCCGATAGAGATTCTCGTCGAGGTAACGGCCGAACTCGTTGTGAATGTCGAAAGCAAAACCAGTCACTCTTCTGTCGATCTGGTGAAAACTTTCCTGATCAAAAACCGTTACCGGAGCGGCAGAAAAAATGGGCATGACAATGCTCTTCGTCACAGAATCATGTGGTACAGAATGATTCTGTGATCATGATTTTGTGAACTCCAGACCGCGCATCGTGCCTTTGCCCGTTGAGAACTCGTCAACTTCGAGTCCCAGACGTTGCAGCATTGAGACGTAGAGATTCGACAGCGGATAGTTGTTGTGGGTGTCGAAGGCGAGGTGCTGACCGTGTTTGAATCCACCACCAGCTAGCAGCGCTGGCAGGTTGACGTTCGAATGTGAGTTCGCACTGCCCATGCATGTGCCGTAAAGCACCATCGTGCGGTCCAGCAGTGAGGCGTCTTCTTCTCGCGTTTCACTCAACGATGTCAGGAAGCCGTTCAGCGCGTCGAACTGGCGCTCCTCGTGCCCGCGCAGTTCCGTGAGGACTTCCGGGCGGTTGCCGTGATGCGTGATGTTGTGAATCACGGTCGTGTCGATAAACAGGGACACGATCCGCGACGAGTCTGTTTGCAAGGCCAGCTTGATCACGTCGAACATCATCCGGGATCGCTCGACGAACTGTCGCGGATCCTTGTTCTCATCGGGGACCTTCGCTTCGACCTTCGGCTTGGGTCGGTATTCCCATTCCTGGGCACTGTGGAGACGACGTTCGAGTTCCCGCACAGCCGTCAGGTACTGATCCATCCGACGTTTGTCGACAGCCGACAGAGATCGGTTCAAACGCCGGGACTGGTCGCCGACAAAGTCGAGTGTGCTGCGTCCCTGGCGAAGCGATTCGACGCGAGCCTCGATCTCATCCGAGCGACCCTGGACGAACAGTTTCTCGAAGAGCTTTCGAGGACTCTTCTCGGCCGGAATCGGTGCACCGCTGCGGGTGTAACTGAGTGTCGGATTCTCGTTACTCATCGCCAGGACGAGTGATGGAAACCGCGTTTGGTTTCCAATCTGCTCGGCGGCAAACTGGTCGAGCGACACCCAGTTGCGAAACCCGCCGCGTTCCGGATGGGGAGTCCCCGTGAGGAAGCATCGCTCGGCGGCGTGCGCTCCAGTCACACCCGGCAGGCTGACGCCGGAGAACACCGTCATCTGCTTGCGATGCGAGGCTAGTCGTTCGAGATACGGGCTGGCTGTGTAGTCCGCTCCAGACTTCTCTGGAAAGAAATACTGGGGCAGGATGCCCATGTTGGTTTCGATCGCAACCATTCGGCGTGGCGAGGCCACCGAATCGGCAGCCCGAGCAGGCCTCATCGCGTCCAGCAGCGGCAAGGCAACCGTCACGCCGGATGCTCGCAGGAACGTGCGGCGCGATAGTCTGCGGCCGGTCAGAGAGAATGGAGAGGGCATTCGAGTTCTCTCGGGAGGGTTAATCCGGGTCGGTGGTTAGACGGTCGATTTTACGTCACGTCGTTCTGCGGGAAACAGGGTTGTGAACCAGACACCCCCAGAATGTCAGTCGTGCGGGACCTCATCGAGTGATGAAAGTGGAGCTTCAGATCCCAACGAAAAACCACGATCCAAACAAAAAAGCCCCGGAGGGTAACAGGAATCTCCTGCCGCCCTCCGGGGCTGAATCGCTTTTGCCAACCGCGATTACGTCCTGATGTGCTTACGCTTCAGGCGACGGGCCTTGGCGCTGGCGGGACGTTTTCCGTGGTTCGCCTTCTTCAGTTTACGCTGTGTTTTAGCCATGACTTTCCTTTCAGGACGTTGAGCGGTCGGAACCGCTGTCAGACAGGATTTGATTCCGCCGAGGCGGCGAAGGGCAAGCAGTCTAACCAGACGGCCAACACTTTGAAACACTCGTCACTCGGCTGCCGCTGGACTGGATTGGGGGTCCACGAAAGACACGAAAGGGTAGGAATGTCCGGGCAGCAGCCACAGTTTCACGTATCGGCCATCCACGCTACCTGACTTTGCTCGACATTCAGACGCTGCCCGGCCGGTGTCGCACTCGTGGCCTCGGGGCACGACAACTGGGACATCCTTGTTCCCGACCTTGAATGAGTATTTTCGTGTCATTCGTGTATTTCGTGGACCTCTCCGGTCGGCCAGTGGTCTGGAAGCGGGGCCTCGATCGTCAGCGTGTCGTAGCGGATCGGATGCTTCAGGGTCAGCGATCGGGCGTGCAGCGCAATGCGGATGTCCGACCGTTCGGAATTCGGTGTCGCTGATTGCGACGAATTGGTCGTCCAGGGCGCCGCTCCGTATTTGTCATCGCCAACGACCGGGCAACCGCGAGATGCGAACTGCACTCGGATCTGATGCATCCGGCCCGTGAGTAACTCGATTTCGACGAGGCTGGCGCCGCTGCTTTGGGAAAGCACGCGGTAATTCAATTGGGCCTCCTTGGAGCCGGGACTGCCAGGCTCGGCAATCTCTGTCCGGGCTTCTTCGGGAATTTTTCGCAGCCAATCGGTCAACGTCCCGGATGCTGGTTCGGGTGCTGATTCCAGCAGCGCCCAGTAAATCTTTGTGACTTCCCGTTTCTCAAATTGCTCAGCCACTCGCGCGGCAGTTTTCGAATTTCGGGTGAAGACGAGGACCCCCGTGCTGGCACGATCAAGGCGGTGTGGAATCCCCAGGTAGACGTTGCCTGGCTTGTCGTATTTCTGTTTAAGCCAGTCTTTGACCTCGCCGACCATTGTCGCATGCCCGCCTGGTATGCCTTCCGTCAGCAGTCCGGCGGGCTTGTTAACGGCGATCAATGGACCGTCTTCCAGGATCAGCCACTCGGGATCATCACTCGACATTGGGGGTCACTTCCTGCGGTTGTGCCTTAAACGGATTTCGCTCAGGCGGTTCCTCGTGGGGAACGCCTTTCAGCAATTGCCGCACGATCAGATTGACGACCGGAACGCGGTGCCGAATCCACACGGACGTCGACACGGGATGACAGCCAAGCCGGGCCTTGGGCTCCAATGCCGTGCGCCCGAAAGATACACACCGGCATTGCCATGCGATTGCCTGCTCGATGACTGAATACAGCAGCCGGTGATACAGCGGCATTCGGTCGTTGACTTCGTAATCGACGCCCAGGTAGTAGCCGATGGCGGTCTCACCGTCTTTCAACACGGTGACGAAACCGGCAAGCTGACCGTCAACGCGAATTCCGATCGCGGCGAATACGTCGGGACCAAGCGACTCAGCCAGGGCCGGCAGGAACTCAGCCGGCATCTCGGCGAGACGGACATCGGCCCGGTGAGCCACGGCAGCATACAGCTCGTTCATCCGGTCCGAGTCCTCGCTGAGCGAGTCCAGCACAACGACTGCGCCGGAGCCCTCGTCGATGGCTTTGATCACGTTGCGAGCCGACTTGCGGTACTTCTTATTCAGACTCGCGAGATAGTCGTCAAAAGATGCCCACTCGGCGGGGACGTCGAGGACCATGTCCGGCTCCGTCTCGACGCGTCGGTAGTTGAATCGCGTCAGTGAGTCGGACGCTTCACATTGCTGATCGCTCAGGTCTTTGATGAGGACGTAGTCAGTCTGGCCATGCAGCCGGTCTGCCCGACGGATGCGATACAGAGCCTCGGCTACCGCCGGCCACAGTTCACTGGGGTCTTCGCCGTCGGCAAAGGCGACGCCATGTGGTCCCCAGGAGAGTAGATTCCCGCACACCATCACGCGGCGTTTGACCCGGCCCAGTGCCCGGCGCCCGAGTTTCCGTATCGCCAGTTGAGCCCGATCATCGTCAGACAGTTGATCAACCGACTGCACAAGCTGCGTACCGTCGATCGTCAGGCACTGCACGGAGATTGCAGCAACCGGGGTATCCTCGCGATAGATCACACCGTAGCGGCATCGCAGCGACTGTGGGCCGGAATGCGCGAGCGTCGACAGGTAATCCCGCGACATGAACAACCCGGCCGAACGGGTCGCGACATCCCAGTGCCGGGCGTTGAGGAATTCAATACGGTCGGCCACAGCGAATTCCAAACCGGACGGACGCCGCCGCTCGCGTGCGGCGGCCAGTGCCGTCCGAATGGGGGAATTCGTTTTCTTCCCGGAACTGTCTGAAGGCGTCTCATCTGTCATTACGCGAGTGTGCTGCCTGCGTCCGGCTCAGGCAAGTTTGCGGCGACTGCGTCGGGCGCTATCGCAGTCGAGCGTGACAGGAACGTGGATCGACGGATCTGCGTCTCACGAATCCGGAGCGCCGTGTGACGCCTGAACGCCTTGCTCGCATCAAGTCGATTAATCGAGAATACTCCGTCGAATCGAATAGGGAGCCAGGGACGGACGCAGCTGCTCAGGAGACTCGTCCATGACCGCACGCCGACGACCCAACACGTACAACAACGGCCAGCCGTACATTCCGCCGCGGGGTCGATACGCTCCCCGCGATGCCGTTGGCGATCATCTCTCTACGATCCATCCCGTTGTGCAGGGATTTCCCAGCTCGGCCGACTTCACGCGTGCAATCGTACGGGAAATGAAAATTCGCTTCTATCAGCCAAAGACAATCAAGACTTACCGCAACACCCTGATCGGATTCCTGCGCTGGTTCGGCGCGCCACCTCACCGAGTCACGCGCGAGGACATCCGCGACTTCCTCGAAATCCTGGTTGACGGGGGAGCCAGTTCCTCCTGGGTCGGAGTCCACCTCGCGGCGCTGCGTACTGCGTTCGACAAGATGTGCGGTCGACAGGTCACGCTGGGGCTCGAAACACCTCGCCGTCCCAAACGGATGCCTGTCGTGCCGAGCGTCCATGAAATCCGCCTGATGCTCGAAGCTGTCACGTCCCTGCGAGACAAACTGCTGGTCGGTTTGCTCTACGCCCTGGGAGTCCGCGTCAGTGAAGTTGTCCGGCTGCGTTACCGCGACATCGATTTTGACCGGCGCGTCGTCACGATCTGGCAGGGCAAGGGCCGCGTCGATCGACAGGTCATGCTGCCTGTCAGCTTCGAACCGCTGTTGCGTCACATGGCCAATGCTTATGCCGCGGACGAGTTCCTGTTTCCGGCGGATCGCAAGGGACGCCATATCTCACCCCGCACGGTGCAACGTGCCGTCAAGAACGCTGCCCGACTCGCAGGCGTCGCCAAAGACATCACGCCCCATTGTCTGCGACACGCCTTCGCCACTCATCTGCTCGAAAACGGCACGGACATTCGGTTCATTCAGAAGTACCTCGGGCATGCGAAGCTGGAGACGACAACCATCTACACACGCGTGGCCGTGCTGCGAGAGAATCGCGTCACCAGTCCGCTCGACGTACTGACTGGCGCGAATTCACAGGCAGTCACGACTGAGAAACCACCTCAGTCGGTGGGTTGCATGGCACTCGCCGTCACTCCTCGACCGGCCACTGCCGATGAACCACTCGCCGCCGACGCGACCGTCACCATCATGAACGATCCGCCCGTCACCCTCGACGGTATCGTTCTCAGTCAATCCCGCCCCGGTTGGGTCGCGTTGGAACTTCCACCGCTGGAAACCTGGGAGCAGCATTTCCAGTGGCTGACTCGGCAACAACGCGAACGGATCACCAGCCCCGACTTCTACCAGCACCTGCAAAAGCAGCTCGGCGACAGATTTCTGCGGTTGCTTGAATAGCTGCGGACCGCCGCTTCCATTTTCCATCCGGTCGACTTCCCGACAAAGACCGCACACGGTGTGCGCGGCACGCCACCAACAAGCCTCTGTCCAGCGAATCGGCTCTTCTGTGAGCTCGTTCCCAACACAATTTCCGGTCGGATGGCTCACGGAAGGCAGGTTCGCTGAGTATCCCAATTGCCGACGTGAACCAACCTCGGTACGATCGCTGCACATTTCCACACTCGCAATCCTTCTTTGCGACAGTGTGTCACCCAGAACCCCGTTGGGTGTTCGAGTCTCGAACCACCAGGTGATCCGTCGTTTCATGAAATCTCAAATGCAACGCGTTCGTTACTCGCTGCTCTGTGGCTTCATGTGGGCCACACTCAGTTTCCTCGTCGGCATGAGTTATGTTATCGCCGCTTTTTTATGGGTGATATTTGACGGGGCGCAACCACCACAGTTCCGGCATTATGAACATTACCTCTCGTTGGTGTTGTTCACGATGATGTCGTTTGTCTTCGGCGTCTCAGTTGCCTGGATTCGACACGTCCAGAAAGCCCTCCGCGAATACGAGAAAAAACGATCTGCGATTGCCGAGCACGGCACGACAATTCACCCAACACAGCACGTAGCCGCAGAGTCCGGCATCCATGCCGGAACACCTTCGCCTTTCAACCAACGCCCGCTCTCGTAGAATGTTGTTCTGCTGCTCGACGTGTTTCCGCTCTGTTCATGGGCGGCGTCGGCAGTGCTAACCGTTAGGCGTCCCAGTCACACGCATGCCATCGCCATACGCTCGACAGATGGGCGACTCCATTACTCGACTTGTCGCGTTATTCGACGGTCGCATGCCCGACGCTGAAGTCCAAAAGCAACTCTACGCAATCGCGTCGGATTCCTCCCGCTGGCCTGACGCGCATCGTTATCGCGGCACCGTGCGTGATCGATTGCTTGCTACGAAGGATGAGCTATTGCTGGGACAATAATACTTCGCCGAATCGTGCCTCGAATCACTCTACAACGAAACCGACCCTGTTGATCCGTTCCATTCAGTCTCACCGTTCTGGGTTGTCCCCAACGCAATCGCGCTTGCCACGCTGTTTGAAATACCGCTCGATGCTGTCATGCACGCTGTGCGCGCGGACGCCTAACACTGTTTGGCCGCTGAGTTGCGGCATCCATGCCGCAAACGCCTTCCTTCTTCAATCACGACGGGCACTGGTTGTATAATTCTCTCGTTGGCCAATGTCCTTCGCTTCGATCAGGGGCGGCGTCGGCCATGCTTCCCGTTGTGCGGCTCAAGAATGGTTGAACCCGAAGAGCACCAGAGTCCTGACGGGCTTCTGACACTGGCCGTTGAGGCCCTACCCGATGGCGACATCGCTATCGGATTTCGCGGATTCTCGTGGCATACTCACGCTGACATTCTCGCGTCTATCGCTGGATGTCCGGAATCGGACGCGGTTCGCTCGTTCGTCGATGACATACTCTCCGATCGCACGACTATTGCTGTCCAAACAATTGACGGTCGCATTCACGACGCATGGGTAACTGACGATCCGGTGGCGGATCGCAAGTATCAACAACCCAACGAACAACTCACTTTCCGTCTCTGGTCTGGCCGCCTGTGTGTTGAGACTGATTGACACCGCAGCGCCGCACAACAATGTGTGGCCGCTGAGTTGCGGCATCCATGCCGCAAACGCCTTCCTTCCTCATTCCAAACGGGCTCTTGTTGTATAATCTCTTGGTTGGCCAACGTATTTCGCTCCGTTGCGGGCGGCGTCGGCCACACAACCCGTTGGCAGATCATCCTGCCCCGTCAAGGCCCATTCAATGACTGAGCATCCACCGAATTGCACAAAGTGCGACGGTAAAATGGAACAGGGCTTCATTCTGGACTTTCATAGGCGCGGTCAAATCGCGAGTCAATGGGCTCCGGGTTCGCCGAAGAAGCCGCCGTTCTTTTGGTTCACGATAGTTCCCGACGAAACAATACTCCCTGTTGGTACGTTTCGGTGCAATTCGTGCGGTTATCTTGAGCAATATGCTCGACCGGAGTTTGCGTGGCGTTAGCTTAGTCGCGTCTGCCAACAAAGCACGTGCCGCAAGGTCCGGCATCCATGCCGGAACACCTTCGCTGTTTCATCGACGCTCGATTTCGTAAGATCATTTCCTCACTGCTCAACGTTCTCACGCTCCGATCTGGGGCGGCGTCGGCAGTGCTAAGGCGTCGTTCAGAATTAACTTACCCGCTTCGCCTGTTTTTATGTGGGTGAATCTCATAATTCCAGTCGCCGTGAAAAGCATTACGTTTTAGACGCACGCTCTGCATCTCACTGTCCGTCACC
>CAUZFZ010000146.1:0-26468 GCA_963579025.1 Planctomycetota bacterium
AATTCCCGTTCAGAAATCAGGATCGCAAAGGACGCCGCTTTCTCCAAGACCACTTCAACTCACGGCAAAAGCCGAAGAAAACCAACTCAAAACTCCCACGTGTTGTCGCCTCAGAGAGATCACACCCGGCGAACTCGCGTGTCCAGTGGCGAACGCGATCGAGGTCCGCATTGGGAAATGCGATCAGCAAACTCTCGATGTCAGCGTGGTCACGAGCACGCCCGGCGACCGATTTCATGACCATCAAGTCTTCGGGACCGGCCAGTCGGATATTCACCTGGCCCAACTGGTGCAAACCCGCTCGCGTGATCGCCTCAAATTCGAATGGAAGTCCACCCAGCGAAACGTCGAGGGGGGTATCCGTCGGTTCGTGTCTGAGCAGCAGGACGCGGCTTTCACGCGCGAAATCGATCGCGTCAGCAATTCTGGGTGTGATGCCGTATTCGTCCCCCGCGGCCAGGAAATCGTCGCATGCCAGATCCCCCAGCCAAACGACGACGTCAACGTCCGCCGTAAATCGTGGTTCGGCCTGCAGGCTGACGGCAACACCGCCAATGATCGCGCCTTCGACGTGACTGGCGTTCAGCCACTGCGTCACAGCCGCTGCCGTCTCCAACACGCGGGTGGGCAATTCATTTGAGGATGCCATACAGCTCTCTCAGTCTGGCCCAGCGACTACGCACCGCCTTGACCTCCGCTTCCCGCTTCGCCGTGGTTTCGTCGGAGACTTGAGTGCCCATCAACCGGGATACGACTGTCGCTTTGTCAGTGACGGACATCTTCTGAATCTCATGCGCCTGGCGGTCGGACACCTGCTTCCAGCGGGCAGACCAGGCCCTGAGTTCCTCTTGATTCGTGGGATTACGGCCTTCAGGCATACGTTGATACCGCACATCGACAGGAGTCAGATTGAATGGCGTGTGAGTTCGTTAACACAACGACTCTACTCTATCTCGGATGATGTTCTGCGAGAATCCGAGACACCAACGATCACAAACTCTTCCCGGAATCGCACCGTCATCGACTGCCGCTGACCTCATGGGGCTGCTGTCCTTCGATGACAATGTACTCGATGTCTACTGCCGGATTCGAAATGACCTGCTCAACTCCGGACGGCCAGAAGACCGTGACCGTGTCGACGCCGTCCACGCCGAAGACGGTCTTTCTTTCGTTGCTGGCCTGGAAACCATCACCCGCGATCAGATGTCGGTAGAACTGCCGGTTGCCTGAAGTGACTCGAATGACGCTTCCGATGGCATCACGGTTGCAGGTGACTCCACGGAGATGAAGTGTCAGAGAGTGACCAGCATCGACTGTCCGATTCGTCAGCAGAGCGACAGGCGAATCCACATGCGTGATGCAGATGTCGTTCAGGCCGTCTCGGTTCCAGTCGATTCGGGCGACAGCCCGGCCAACGTGTGGTTGTCCAAAGTAGCTGTCCTCGCCGTTCGGTACTGATTCCTCGAACCGGTTGTCGCCCAGGTTTCGGAAGTACTGAGTTCGCATCCGATACGGTTCCGGCTTGGACGTGTTCTCGTCGAGGTGACCGTTGGCAACGACGATGTCGAGTAGACCATCCAGGTCACCGTCCAGAAACTGCGCGCCCCAGCCCATCTGTCGCACTGTGGGTGTCGGCAGTCGCGCATCGCGAGCTTTGTCTTCAAATACGTTGGCCGCCTGCTGCACGTAAAGATTGTTGTGCTCTTTCGTGAAGTTGGTCACGTACATGTCGAGCAGTCCGTCGTTGTTCACGTCACCGGCGGCGACCCCCATCGATGACTGCGTGGCGCCTTTGTCATCAAAGGCCAGTCCGGAAGCGGCGCCGAAGTCTGCGAACCGGGGAGTCCCGCTGCTTTGCGGTTGATTGTCAACGAGAAAGAAATTGGGTTTGTCGTCGTTGGCAATGAACAATGACGGACGCTCAGACGGCCCGAATGAGGCCGCCACGATGCCCATGCCTTTCCCTTCAGGCAATGCGACGCCAGCCTCTTCCGTCACATCTTTGAAGCCCGCGTCGCCGAGATTCAGATACAGACGATCCTGCGCGGACCGGAAGTAGTTCAGCGAACACTGGACCGGCAACCCGTCACGTGTGCATTGCCGCTCGTAAATGTCGGAACCAGTCAGGTAGTTGACTTCATATATATCGGGCAGCGAATCACCGTTGATATCTGCCAGAACACAGCTCATTGTCCATTCGGTTCCACCGGTTCCGGTCACCGCTGTGACGTCCGTAAACGTGCCATCTCCGTTGTTTCGGTAGAGTCGATTGGACCCGATATTAGCCAGGTACAGGTCGGGGAAACCATCGTTGTCGAGATCACCAACGGTCACTCCCTGACTGTACTGTTCATCTCCCAGACCGCAGCCCTCAGTGACGTCTTCAAACCGTTCACCATTCACATTGCGAAAGAGTTTGTCTCGATCCTGTCGCCGACTGGATTTCGGTGGCCACTCGCAGCCCTGAGTCAGATAAACGTCGGGCCATAGATCGCCGTCGTAATCCAGAATGGCAATTCCGCCACCGCTGAAGTCGAACATACGAGCGCGCCCCAGCTCCGGCTTTGCATCGTTGTAGTACGTGAAGTTCAGTCCCACCGATGCGGCCTCGTTCGCGAATGCCACGGTTGTTTGAGGCGACATCTGCTGTGCCGCGGCTGACTCACGCGCACCGTCCGCGACCCAGTCTGGCAGTGGGTATTCCAACAGATCCATTTGACCGGCAGGGTGAAACGCAGGATGTGTCAATGGTGTGTCCTGAGTAATTTGCCCGGCGATGTGGCTTAGCCGTTGCTGTGCCTGGTGGGACTCCCCGACAAACTCAATCGCGGCGCGGTACCAACCGGTCGCCTCCCAGAACCGTCCGAGATGTTCCATCCGGCTGGCAATTTCGAGCATTATCGTCGCGTTCCATTGCCCCCCCGATCCGTCGTTGCCTTTCGTAGCCAGCCGAGAGACTTCTTCAAGTAATTTGAATCGATCAGTGAGCACCTTTGCGGCTTCAGACATCCCCAGAGCGGTCATCGTCTGAGTGATTTGATAATGGGCTCGACGATGGCTCGGATCACGCGTGATTGACTCAAGGAAGCAGCGGATGGCGGCCCTCGGTTGCTGGTGCGAGCGAGCCCAAATACCGCGCAGGAACCAAATCTCAGGATGCTCCTCAGCCGACGGCGGCAACTGTTGATGCCATCGCTGAAATTCTGTCTCGTTGTCGATTTCAAGGAGAGCCGATCCCAGTAAAGCCTGTGCCTCGACCTGCTGCGGTTCCCCGTTGACGATTGTCTTGAGAAGCGCTGTCGCCCGAACGAACTCGCCAACCTGCATGTGATGGCGAGCGAAGCCAAGTGTCGGCAATGAATCTTCGGGCACCAACGCTCGACAACTTGCAGCAAGCTCAAATTCGGCGGCGCTGAGCCGAAGCGCATCAGGTGCGGCTAAGGGAAGCAGATAGGAGATGTCTGTGTCTCCCATACGCAGCAGTGCGAGTGCGTGAGGTTGCACCTCCCGGAACCGACCCTCCACTCGGCGCAGCCACACGAGACTCAGTCTTGCCTCTCGATTTGCTGGATCGACCTCGATCGCCCGCATGAGCAATTCCTCGGCCTCACTGCAACGTCCCAGGTGCAATGCCGCCCGTCCGGCGACACTCAGGGCTTCCTGCGAATCCGGCGACTTCTCCAGCAACAAAGCGGCAATTTCATATGCTGTCTGGAAATCGCCGTCGGTCATCGCCGTTTGCGCATCCGAGACCAGTTCGCCATCCGAACGGCCGGTCAGTTGGTGCCAGGTGTAGAATACGCACCCAAGCACAACGACAATGCCAGTCGCGGCGAGCAGCCTGTTCGGTCGGCGTATCCTGGCGTTCATACGGTTTTCAGGACCCCGTCAATTGTCGATGCGGTCAGTCGTCTCAGCTTCCGAAATCGCCTTCGTGACGAGACGTGAGCTTACCCTGCGGTCAGTCGGCTGTGTCCTTACAATCTCAACAATCGTCGTCCTGATAACTGATCACTTCAATTTGTCGAGTCTGCAACACTACACGGCGTTGGTGTCGATCGGGAAGGGCCTCACAAGCCTGTACGGGCATTCCATGTCGCGACGCTGATGGAATTGCCGCTCTCGACATCTTCGTGACCAATTACTACCAGGAACACAACGCGATGTGCGTGTTGAGGGATGCTTTCAACGTGCGCATGTCTTCCGCACAAGGACTCTACCGCACCTCGCCCCAGATTTTCTCCAGCAGTCCGAACATTGTCGGATCATGCTCCTTCAGTTCCGCTCGCACGAACGGGTAGAAGTCGTTGACTCCGAAGTAGGCTTCCGTGGATTCCGCGAAATACTCTTTGTGATTGCTGAGTGCGTAGTGCCGCACTTTCCGGCCCGTGTACAGCAGCACGTCTTCGTAGATGCCTTTTTCCTTGGCGTCGTCGAATGCCGCGACGACGTCGGGCTGGTCGAAGCTCAGCACCTGGTCGTGGTACGAGTGTGCGAGTTCGTGCAGCACCACATACGGATGCTTGGCCCACGTGTGACGATTGAAGAGCTGTCGCGCGACCGGAATGTGTACGTGCTTGACGAGTCGTGGATCATGGCCGTTCGCTGTCAACCAGCCCTTGCCAGGGTGGTACTGCATGTTCTTCAGCTTTGGATGGTCGAGATCGATCCAGATGCGCAGCTTCTTCAGTTGAGCAACTCGATCGGCCGGCACGATGTATTCGACTCGCTGCAGGTGATTCGCCAGCGCCTTGAATGCCTTCTCGCCGACCTCGCGATGCTCTTCGGAAAGCAGTTGCGGGTCGACCGCGATCGTCCAGCCTTCGATATTCTTCTCGACCGGGTCATAGAACTTCGCAGGTTCTTCCGACCGAGCGACGGTCGCGACGAACGCAACCAGAATGGCAACGCGACTGATGTGGATAGCAGGACGCGACATGAACGTGACTCCATGGGAAGGATGATCGATGACGTCGTCGAAAGTGTGGTCGATGCATGATCCGGGCGAAAGCAATTGCGTTACGCGGCGCTATTGGCCGGCAGTTGCAGAAACCGGCTCTGGTCTTCCATAGTCCACGTCCATTGCACGCTGACACGGCACCCCTCATGGACTTCGCACATGCCATCACCCGAGACCCCATACGATCAGTTGCCTGCGAATCTGCAATCCGGATTGGAGCAATTCTGTGCCGACCTGAGTTCATCGCTGGGAGACGAATTACTGTCGGTCGCGATTTACGGAGCTGTCGCCAGGGGAGAGTCCATCGAGTTCGGGAAGACTCCCGTACCGGTACTGGTTGTATTGCAGGACGCCACAGTCCGGTCCCTCTCAAAGATCTCCGACGTGACTCAGAAAGCGATCGCTTCGATTCAGGCAGCTCCGTTTGTCGTGAGCCTGCATGACTTGCAGACGTCGACTGACATCTTTCCGATCAAGTTTCTCGATATGCAGACACACCATGTTCTGCTGGCCGGACGTGATGTGCTGTCCGAGCTGGAGATTTCTACTGAGCACCTGCGACTGCGATGCGAACAGGAGCTGTGCAATCTATTGCTGCGACTGCGCAATGTGTTCTTAAGAAACGCTGGCAACGACGACGCGTTGAAAAAGGCCGTCGAATTCGGAGTCGCTCCATTCTTTACGGCGCTGGGTGCTGCCGTGAGCCTGAAGACCGGCTTGACGCCAGTGTCTGAGCGAGAGACCGCGGATTCGGCTGCCAATGTTCTGTCTCTGGATCGTGACGTACTGGGACGGCTACTGGAATTCCATGCGAGCAGTAGCGGCGCATCGAAGGACCTGGCTGATTTGTTCAACACGTTCATTGGTGTTGTAGAAACGGCTGCCAACTTTGTGGATCAACTCGATGACGATGCGCCGTAGCGGTCGTTTGTAAAACGGCGATGCGTCCGGGGACTCGAGCACACAGGTCAGCATGTCGAAACCAAAGATCAGATTGACGTGTACCTGCGGGCGACGCTTTCGTGCCGGAGCACGCCTCGCCGGGAAGACGGTCAAGTGCCCGGGCTGCGGAACGGCTCTTCTGATTCCCGCACCTGAAGCCAAGACAAATGCACTCGGTGCAACATCGGATGCGAATAGTTCCAGCGCGGCGAGTTCGGTTAAGACAAGTTCCAGATCGGCTGGAGACGGCACCGATCATCCACCGGTCGCCGGGACGTGGGAGCAGTGCCCGGACTGCACTGGTCCTGTGGATTCTGACGCAGTGATTTGTACGAACTGCGGATACAACCGTCGCACCGGTACTACCCAGGCGGACTCCGAGCGTGCTTCAATTGAGACGTTCTGGTACCGGCTGGCGCCTGCCGTGCTGGTTGTTCTGATCATCGCAGCCGTGCTCCAGACACAACTGACAGGAATACAGTTTCTGTTTCTGTTCGCGTTCCTGTGGCTGTGTGGCATGGCGACAACGATCGGCGCCGAGTTTCACGATCTGGGCAAAGGCCGCACGTGTCTTGCGTGTCTTGCGTGTCTGGGAGCCTGGGAGTGTCTGGGTCTCATTCGCTTCGTTTATGGGTCGTCGATTGGAATGCAGACGTTCGAATTCATGTGGGGGATGATGTTCATCGGTGGCGTTCTTGCTGGGGTTTTGACGTTCGGAAATCACGACCACAGTCGCGCAGACGGCTGGTTTGCAGGGTCCAGTTGCTCTGGCGGAGGATGCGGTGGCGGTTGTGGTGGCGGATGCGGTGGATGTGGCGGCTGAGCTTCCTGTCAATAATTCCCGCTCGCGAGGGCAATGATGTCTCCAATCGTAACTTGCACAAGCTGTAATCATCGCTTCGCGGTCAGCAATACGTTTATAGACGCATTCGCGACCTGCCCGCACTGCGGCGCGATGATCATGATCGACAAGCCCGATCCGGCGGGCGAGATTCCGATGACTTCCGTGTCGGCCACCGTCAGTGCAGCCGCGGACAGGCATCGAAGTTTTCTGCGTGCACAACTCCCGATCGCCGGAGTCATCGTGGTCATGGTCAGCCTGCTTCAGTTGGCGCTGACGGGGCCACAGTTTCTCGTGGCGCTTGGTGTGTCTGTCCTGGCTGCCATTGGTTGTGTGACGGCAGCGAGTAAGAAAAACGGTGAGAAGCTGGCGGCCGTCATTCTGTGGGTCTTCGCGATCGAGCTGGTCGGAGTCATCCGGCTGGCGTACGGAATGTCTCAGGGGATGCATCGCTTCCAGATTCTGTACGCTGTGCTGATCACCGTTCCGTTTGTGTTGGGTATCGTCGCCATGCTTCAGAGCGTTTCATGGGACATGGGAGCATTTTCGGGATACTCGGGGTACGGGCGAAGCTCCCACTCGTCGAGTGGCTTCGGGGGAAGCTCCTGCAGCAGCGGTGGGAGCGCTAGCAGTTGCGGCGGCGGTGGATGCGATGCGGTGGCGGGTGTGGGGGAGGAGGTTGTGGTGGTTGCGGTGGCTGAAACACCAGGACTGATCGAAGTCCCATTGACCGGTCTCGGATACCGCGCACCACTCGCGGACTGGATCAGCAGTCGCCCGCCCGAAGTCCACTGTCTGGAGATCACAGCCGAGCACTTCTTTGATCACGGCGAGGAGCATCTGGAGTGGCTCAGCGAATGCTACCCGCTCTATGTGCACGGCCTGGGACTGTCGCTGGGAACACCCGGCCGACTCGATGCCGACACGCTTGATAAGTTCGCTCGAATCGCCAGCATCGCCGGTGCGGAATGGATCAGTGAGCACGTGGCCTTCACGCGATCCGACGAAGTTGATCTTGGTCACCTGAATCCCGTCGCCCCGACCGAATCGTCGCTAAGCGTGCTGGTTGACCACGCACGCGAGTTGATGGACCGCTGCCAGAAACCGCTAATCCTTGAGAACGTCACGAGCTTCCTGCGGCTGCCTGGTGAGATGTCAGAAACTGAGTTCCTCAACCGCCTGTGTGAGCGGTCTGGTTGCGGGTTGCTGCTGGACGTGACCAATCTGCTCATCAACGCTCGCAATCACAGGTTCGATGAACTGGACTGGTTGAGCGAACTGGATTCAGACAACGTCGTTCAACTGCACGTCGTTGGATACTCCGAGCAGAACGGAGTCTGGCAGGACTATCACGGTGCCGCGATTCAGGATGACCTGTTTCACCTGGTGGGCGAAGTCGTTCGAAGCACCTCCGTCCGTGCCATCATTATCGAACGCGACACGCACTTTCCTCCCGATGAGGAACTGGCGCGGGAGTTGACGCGACTGGAGAATGAGTGCGTCTCCGCTCGACAGTCCCGTGAGCTTCGCGATGTCTGAGAGTTCACTTGGTCCTGGTGTCGGGCAGTCCGGTCATTCGGAGGTGGCTCTACTTTCGCGGCTGCTCAGTGACAGTCAGTTAAGACAGCGATTTCGCGAAGACGCGCAAAGCGTCGCGTTAGAACTGGCCGACGACGAAGCGGATGTGACATTTCTGTTGGCGATCGATCACGCACAACTTGAGGCTCAGGCAGAGACGCTCGTCAGCAAGCGTCAGCACGAAGTTGCTCAGCTTCTGCCGCTGACCTGGAAGCAGCTCGGCCAGGAAGCCGCAGGTCTGTTCCGCACATATGCCGCCGAGTCGGCCTGGCCGGAAGGACACACGCGTCATCTGGGTGACGCTATCGAATTCGGGCTGTGGCTCAGCCGCCGATCGCAGCACGAGCCAGTCGGATCGGAGTGGAATCGAATTCGATTCGCGGCATCCGGCCGACGTCTGGCCGCTCGCATCGTGCGTGACCGTCGCGTTCGATTCGGGCTGCAGATCCTCGTGAGACAGCGGAACGGAAGGATTCGTCAGTTGGTCCTGCAACTCGGACTGCCGTGGCGGCGTCTGGCGCAGAACTAACCCGCCTTTGATATCGGGATTCCGGCCGGCTCACCGAAGATTCTCTGTTGAGTAGTAGCGGAAAAGTCGTTGCGCATGATCAGGAACCTTCTTGTAATGCCGGGCTACATCGTGTGAACGTGGGTGGCTGTGCCTTCGAGCAGCCGGTAAAGTCTGAAGAGCGATGCAGACAGGCGAAGGCCTCGCCGTCACCTTCCCAATAGCAGTAATCCTCTCACTTGGAGACAGTTCCGTGACACGTCAAAAGCGCAACGTAAAGTGGCTATGGCTTGTGACCGGATTCGCGGCCGGAATCACGCTGGCGTCGATCTGGCCGCATGAACCCGTGGCCGCATTCTCATCGGACCGAAACGACAAGTTCGTCCTCGTCAGCGTTCCCGTGGGGCTCACCAGTGGCGATGCCGTATTCGTGCTCGACTTTCTGACTGGACGATTGACGGGCGCCGCGATGGCTCGATCCCGGACCGGGACGTCATTCATCAGCTACTACTACCGCAATCTGGCCGAGGATTTTCAGATCAATCCGTCGCTTGAGCCTCAATACGCCGTAAGCGTCGGATTGGCCGAGATTCAAAGTCGTGGGGGGAATCAATGGGGTACGCACGCCCTGTACGTAGCCGAGCTGAGTTCCGGTAAAGTCGCTGGGTACGCCATCCCGTACCGAATCAGCCAGGTGAAACTACCGCCCGTGCAGCTCTTCCCGATTGACACGTTCCCATTCCGCGAGGCGACGGTTACGGAGTAGCGGCTGAAACGCCATTGCAGAAGTGGTTTTCAGCTCCCGTTCGGTTACCAGGCCGATCGGGAGTTTTTTGTGCGCGTCGAGCAGGTCGGAACAACCGCAGTCCGGCAATTCAAATGCTCTACGAATCGTCGAGGCACCAGCGTGTTGCAGACGCGAGTCGTTGCATGCCCGCGTCGATTGTCTCCGGAGTTTCGACTCCGAAACTCAACCTCATCTGATTGAGCTGTCGGATGTCGGAATCGTCCGGGTAGCAGATCTCACCGGGAACGAACATGACACCCTCGGTGCTTGCGGCGCGGTCGAAAAGGCGGCTGTCGAATCCGGATGCTACGGACTCGGGCAACGTCATCCAGACGTACAGCCCGCCTTCGGGATGATGCCAGGACACGCCTGGAATGTCGCCGAAATACCTGTCGGCGGCCGCGAGCATGGCGTCTCGTTTGCCGCGATACGCCTGACGCAGTTCGTCTAAGTGTTGGGCGTAGGCTCCGGATCGCAGAACGCTGGCCAGGATCTGTTGATTCAGATTCGCCGAGCCGAAATCGAGATTGCCCTTTACGTCATGAATGGCGGCGGCAATGTCGCTCGGCAGTACGCCGTAACCTACGCGCAGACCTGGTGAGAAACTTTTCGAAAATGTCTGTGCGAGAATGACTCGCTCGCGGCTGTCATCGCAGCTCCAGACGCTGGGCAATGTCTCGCCGTCGTATTGCAGTTCGCGATAGGCGGTGTCTTCCAGAATCAGCAGGCGATGGTGCTTCGACCAGGACTCGGCGATGTCAATCACCTGTCGGCGTCGGTCGAGTGACAGTGTCAGACCACTCGGATTCTCGAACCAGCTCACGAGATAAATCAGTTTCACCCGTTGCAGCTCGCCGGACTGTTCCAACTGCTCGAGCGTGGCTTCCAGAGCATCCATACGCATGCCATGCTCGTCCGTCTCGATGGCAATGGTCCGTGCTCCGACGGCATTCAACGTGCTCAGGAAAACAAAGTAGGTCGGACCGGCCACGAGACAAATATCGCCCGGGTCGAGTAACACGTCAGCCACGTGCTGCAGAATCTGCTGCGAGCCCGCGGTTACAACAACATCGTCGACGTTGACGCCCAGCGAGCTGACATCTGTCTGCTCCAGCCCGGCCAGATGCTCGAGCAACAGGCCTCGAAGATCCCGATCGCCGGCGGTCGTGCTGTACTGCAGAACGTGATGACCGGCAGGGTCATCGGTGAGAATGTTGCCGATCGAATCTCGCACGAGCTGCACGGGCAAGGTGGCTTCATCGACGAAACCGGCCGCGAGCGAGATCACGTCCCGGTTCTCGATACCCTGCTGCATCAGATAGCTGATGCTTTGCCGGGCAGCTCGATGGCGGCGCTGACTGAATGCGATTTCGTTCGAAGTCGTGGCAACAGTCATGCGGAGGTGCTCGTGCTGGCTACAGAATCATGAGGCACAAAACGATAGTTCTGTGACACATGAGTGTGTCAGTCATCGCAGTTTTGTGAGGGCGAAATTGAGGGCATCGACCAGACGGTCAACTTCTGCATGGGTGTTATAGACGGCGAAGCTCGCTCGAACCGAGGCTGATATTCCCAGCAGATCGTGCAGTGGCATTGTGCAATGGTGTCCGTGCCGGACAAAGACGCCCCGGATATCCAGCAGGTTCGCCAGGTCCTCAGCGGACACGCCGTCGATTGTGAAGCTGCAGATGGCCCCTTTGTGCTCGGGTGACGGCCCGTAAATCTGTAGACCGTCAATCGTCGCCAGTTGCTGGTGAGCGTACTGCAACAACCCGGCCTCATGCGCGCGAAGTCCCTCGAAGCCGATGTTCTGCACGTATTCGACCGCTGTTCCCAATGCGATTGCCTGCACGATGGGAATTGTGCCAGCCTCGAACTTTGCCGGTGGGTCGGCCCATTCGGAGCGGTCCTTGTACACGCGGCTGATCATGTGACCGCCACCAAGGAATGGGTCCATTTCTCTCAGCAGTTCTTCACGCCCGTAAAGGACACCGATCCCGGACGGACCGAACAGCTTGTGTCCCGAAAAGGCCAGGAGATCAATCTCGGATGACTGCACGTCAATCAACCCGTGCGGCGCTGTCTGCGCCGCGTCGACCAGAATTCGGGCACCAACCTCGTGGGCGCGGCGGGCGAGTTCATCGACAGGGTTGATTGTTCCCAGCATGTTCGACATCCCGGTTACCGAAACGAGCTTTGTTCTGTCGGTCAGAAACTCGTCCAGTCGATTCATGTCGAGTCGCAGGTCGTCCGTCAGCGGCAGCCACTTCAGCGTCGCTCCGCGTTCACGGCAGATGATCTGCCAGGGAACGATGTTGGCGTGATGCTCCATGTCGGTGATGAGCACTTCGTCGCCCGGCTGCAGGAACTTTCCGCCCCAGGCCCGAGCCACCAGGTTAATCGACATGGTCGTTCCGGACGTGAAGACGATCTCGCTGACCGATCTCGCTCCCAGCAACTGCTGCACGCCCTGCCGCGAACGCTCCAGTTCCTCGTCGATTCGTGCGCCGAAGTAATACACGCCTCGATAGGCATTCGCGTAGTACTGCTCCTGCACCTCACGTTCCCGGTCGATGACGCACTGTGGCTTTTGAGCACTCGCGCCACTGTCAAGAAAAACGGGCAGCGTGCCCTTGCGGTGTCGTCCCGTCTCAAGCGGACGGTTCAGGATCGGAAAGTCCCGACGGATGGCTTCAACGTCAAATGACGGAGCATTCATCGCAGCGGTTGCGGGCATCGCGGCGGCTCCGGACATCACAGCAGTCCGCGGACGCAAGTTGTCCGCTCAAAGAGATTGAAATCAGCAGGCGGCTTCGGCCGCGAACGCTCGCACCCGCTTGACCATACCCACCAGTCCGTTCTTGCGGGCAGCGCTCAGATGACGATCCAGGCCCAGCCGATCAAAAATGGACGTAATGTCTGTGTCAAGAATCTCCTGAGGTGTCCGATTGGAAAACGCCATCAGGATGATGCACAACAGACCGCGGACAATCATCGCGTCGCTGTCGGCCGTCAGCTCGACACGGCCAGCTTCATTCAGAAGGGCCACCATCCACACATTACTCTGACATCCATGCACACGATTGGACTCTGATTTCAGCGACGGTTCCATCGGCGTGAGGTCGTCGCGGCCCATGTCGATCAGGACTTCGCACTGATCGGCCCAGTCGCCCAGATCGTCGAATTCTTCGATCAGTTCGTCGATGGTCATGGATTCGAGAGTCAAAGCTGGCATAGCTGGTTCGGGTCCTTAAGGTCCACGTTCGGGATTTTACACACAATCCTTGGCGAAAATTGTCGAAAGTCCAGAGATTCTAGACAGTGACCGAATGATCGCAATGCAGGAAGTATCTGTGCCGCGTATCACGTCTCCCGCATCACACAAAAGTACCGCAATGTACGTCGATTCAAACTCCTATGGACGCGCCGGGAGAACGCTCTGCGTGAGTTGTGGGCCTTTCGATCGGCCACTATCGTTCCGCCAACCTGTCAGTTGCCGGTTCACTTCCTGAGAGGGTCCTGTCGTGGCGGAAAAAGTCGTAATTATCGGTTCCGGTCCCGCAGGCTGGGCGGCGGCAATCTACACCTCGCGTGCCAGCCTTGATCCTCTGGTGATCGAAGGGGCGTTTAACGAGGAGAACCGACAGAAGGGCACGTTGCCCCTGGGCCAGCTCGCGCTGACGACCGAAGTCGAGAACTACCCCGGCTTTCCGTCCGGCGACATGACCGCCTATCTGGACGGCTCGATCGACAAGCCACGGCGACAGTACATGGCTCCTCACGAGAAGCAGGGCGTCTCCGGGCCCGAGCTGATGGAGCTGATGCGGCAGCAGGCGGCCAACTTCGGCACGCGGATCAAGACCGACGACGTGTCCGCAGTGGATCTCTCGTCGCATCCGTTCCAACTGAAGACTCTGGGCGGTGAGGAAATCGAGGCTCTGTCCGTGATCATTGCCACGGGAGCCCGCGCGAATTATCTCGGACTCGAATCTGAAGACCGCTTCAAGAACATGGGCGTGTCGGCATGCGCGGTCTGCGACGGTGCACTGCCGCGTTTTCGGGACAAGCCACTGGTTGTGATTGGTGGCGGCGACTCGGCGATGGAAGAAGCCACGTATCTGGCGAAATTTGGCTCGCCTGTTTACATCGTGCATCGCCGCAGTGAATTCCGGGCCAGCAAGATCATGGCCCAACGGGCTTTGGCGAACGAGAAGATCCAAGTGAAGTGGAATTCTTCGATCGACGAGGTTCTCGGAACAGACGAAGCCGGCGTAACGGGAGTTCGGCTGCGAAGCACTACAGATACGGAGCAGACCGAGGAACTGGAATGCTCGGGCTATTTCGCGGCGATCGGACACACTCCCAACACCGACTTCCTGGCCGGTCAGGTTGAGGTGAACGAGAAAGGCTATGTCCGCTGGACGGTCGCCGCTCGCACCAACACGAGCGTTGACGGTGTGTTTGCGGCGGGCGACGTTGCCGACGATAACTATCGCCAGGCCATCACGGCCGCCGGGACAGGCTGCATGGCGGCTCTCGATGCCGAGCGATGGCTGGCGGCCAAAGGGTTCGAGTGATGCTCACCGCCGCAGGCTGCACCGACCGGCGATCGCGACTGTGGGACGTCCTGCCGACGGAGTACGAATGGGTACTCGTCGCCGACCCGCGTCACGTGCTGTATTTCTCGAATTTTCTGGTCAATCCGATCAGCTTCTCGACCAGCGAACGTGGCCTGCTGCTGCTGGAACGATCCGGTCGATCAACATTGCTGGCCGAGAACTTTTCGCGTCGGTCTGCCACGGCCGATCCGTTTGTTGACGAAGAAATCATTGATAAGTGGTATGACCATCGCCACTCAGTGATGAACCGGGATCGGTTCCTGTTCGGCCAGTTGCAGCAGATTGCTGCACGACTCTGGGGACGCGGGCTGGTCGAGTCCGAATGGCTGCCTGTCGCGATCGCCGACGAACTGGAGCTGGATCCCAACACCCGCTCGCTCGAACTGGGGACGATCATCCGCCAGTTGCGGCGACAGAAAGAGCCGGACGAAATTGCGTTGATGGAGCAATGTATGCGTGCGTGTGAAGCCGGACACGCGCGGGCCCTCGAAGTCGTTCAACCAGGCAGATCGGAGTTGGACGTGTACCGTGAGGTGCAATCCGCCGCGACCGCCGCCGCCGGCCATCCCATCATTGTGTATGGTGATTTCCGGACGACTAACAGCGAGATCCCGAAACGCGGCGGTCTGCCCACGACCGAACTCATGCAGGATGGCGATCTGTTGATCCTGGACTATTCCGTGCTGTTGCACGGTTATCGCAGCGACTTCACCAACACGATCGCCGTTGGTGAGCCGACTGCGGAACAACGGCGTATCTTCGAGGTCTGCGAAACGGCGATGCAGGCTGGCGAACAGACACTTAAGGCAGGGTCAGCGGCAGCGGATGTCTATGCGGCCACGTCGAATGTGCTGGAAGATGCCGGTTCCCCGCCGCTGGGGCATCACGCCGGTCATGGGATCGGACTGGGACATCCCGAACCGCCCATTCTTGTGCCGGAGAGCGACGACACTCTGCTGGCAGGAGATGTCGTTACCCTGGAGCCCGGCCTGTACGTTGAAGGTGTGGGCGGCGTGCGGATCGAGCACAACTACCTGATTACCGAGACGGGTTTTCGTCGGCTGAGTCACCATCGGCTGAGTCTTGTGTGATACCGGACTCCCCGCACGTCGGGACATGAATCATGGATTTCCTTCAGCTCAATGGCCGCAACGTGCTGGTGATCGGAGTCGCCAATCGCAAGAGCGTCGCGTATCACTCGGCGCGCGTGCTGATTGAGGCCGGGGCCAACGTCCTGTTCAGTGTGCGGTCTGAAGAACGACGTGAGACGGTCCTGAAGCTGTTTCCCGACGCCAAGGTGTTCCTGTGCGACTACGAGCATCAGAACCAGATCGATCAGTTGCGGGATGATGTGAGTGAGACCGTTGGCACACTGCACGGCATTGTTCACTCGATCGCATTTGCGGACTACTCGGCCGGATGGTTGCCGTTTCATGAGACTCCGCGAACGGCTTTCCTGCAGGCGGTCGACATCTCGTGCTTCTCACTGATCGCCGTTTCGAACGCGTTCCGAGATCTGCTTGACGCCGAGACGGGCAGTGTGGTTTCGATTTCGATTTCGACGACACGCATGGCTGCGGAGAATTACGGGTACATGGCGCCGGTGAAGGCCGCACTCGACTCGTCACTGTGCTTTCTGGCCAAGTCGTTTTCAGCGTTTTCGAAGGTGCGGTTTAACGGTGTCTGCCCCGGACTGCTGAAGTCGTCTGCGTCGGCGGGGATTCCCGGATACGTCGATAGCTATCTGTACGCGGAAGAGGCGACGCTGCGGAAGCAAGCTGTCCAGACGGACGAGGTTGCCAATGCCGTTGCGTTTCTAGTGAGTCCGCGATCGTCCGGGATCAATGCACAGGGGCTGGTGATCGACGCAGGCATGTCGATCAACTACTTCGACAGCGACCTGGTACATCGGAAAGACTGAGGGATCGATCGTGCCGGAACCGCTCCTGAACGTTGTGCTGTATCAACCGGATATCCCGCAGAATACGGGCAACATCGGCCGCACATGTGTGGCGGTGGGAGCGAAGCTGTGGCTGATCCGGCCGCTCGGGTTTCGTGTGGACGAACGGCATCTGCGACGTGCTGCGATGGACTACTGGGAACATCTGGACTGGGAAGCTGTGGATTCCTGGGCTGAATTTTGCGACCGGATGGGGGACAGAACCATCTGGTGCCTGACGAAGTTCGGGACACGTCTCGTGTGGGACGCAGAGTTCGAGCACGGTGACGTACTGCTGTTCGGCAGTGAATCGCGAGGACTGCCCGAGAGCATTCGGGAAGCACATGCGAGTCGCAATCTGCGACTGCCGATGAAGGACCAGGTGCGCAGTCTGAATCTTGCCAGCACGGTTAACACGGTGGTCTATGAAGCGGTGCGACAGTTCGGTGGTCTGACATAGTCGGAATCGCCCGATTCGTTCGCATCCCTCTCTCTCCGCCCGCCGGGACAGTTGCGGACTCGCTGTGTTGGTTTGCTCACTGACGCAGTGAGGCGGCGCAGAACTGCTCGTGCCTGCGTGCTACGATGTTGGGTCCCACGAAACTGCCCGCCTGGGGACTCGTCGAATCGATTGTATTTTGTCCTTCCTGTTCGATTCGCGACTCCGTCTCGCCCGCCTGGAGTTGGCTCGATGTCTCACGAAATGTTCACGATCGACGAACTGTCGCGGCATTTGGGTCGTGATCGTCGAGAGATCGAGAAGCTGGCCAGTCGGGGTCGCATTCCGGGCCGCAAGGTTGGCAGCACGTGGCAATTCCAGTCGATGGAGATCACACGCTGGCTTGAACAGGAGATGCGGGATTATTCCAGCACTCAGTTGCGCGATGTCGAAGTGAGTCAGCGCTCGGACGACATCTGCAGCGACTTGCCCGTGAGTTCCATCCTGCACGTCGAGACTGTGCAGGTCCCGTTGAAGGGACGGACTCGACGCTCGATCCTTGAGGAACTCGTCGAAGTCGCCGGGCGCACATGGCAGGTCTGGAGTCCGAGCGACATCCTGAAAGCCGTGCAGGATCGCGAGGAACTGTTTTCCACCGCCTATCCGGGCGGAGTGGCGATTCCTCACCCGCGGAATCCGTTGCCGAACGCTCAGGGGCAGTCCGTTGTGGCCTTCGGACGCACGTATTCAGGAATTCCGTTCGGTGCCGGTCATGCCGGCCTGACCGACCTGTTCTTCCTGGTCCTGTGTATGGACGCGAAGACTCATCTGCAGATCGTGGCCAGGCTTGGTCGCATGCTGCAGTTGCCCGACTTCCTTGACCAACTGCGCGAGACCGAGGACGCCGACACTGCTCACGCCGCAATCTGCGCTGCCGATGAACGGGTCGCGCAGCAGGATCGAGTGGGTTAACCTGTGAACTCGCGCGGCGTCGAGGTCACGGAACTACTCGTCCTTGTCGGCCAGCGGGATGAATGAACCTTCGCCGGATTCGATATCGAGCGAGAACGGCAGCGGCTCGTCTGGATCCAATTGAATCGCCTTGCCGACGCTACTGTCCGTCGCACCTTCGGGATTGCTGTCCGTACTTTCGCGATGTTCCTCGACCGCTTCCCGACGTTTTGGCCTGGGCGGCTGTGGCGGCTGTTGACGTTGCGACTGATTCGGAGTGTCTTTGCCCGCTCCGTTGTTCACGAGTTGAAACGCCACGTCGCCAACGGTCAATTCGTCTCCGGGTCGGACGTCGGATGAGTGAACGACACGGTCACCGTTGACCCACACGCCATTCATGCTGTCCAGGTCGCGTACAACGAAGCGGTTGTCGACCAGAGCCAGACAACAGTGCTTGCGGGAGATCTTGGGACTTTCCTTGATGATGATGTCACAGTCCGGGTGCCGGCCGATCAACATGATCGGCTTATCGACCACAACCGGTCGCCCCCCCCGTGCGGGTTTGAGTATGACGCTCATGCCAGTCCCAGGTTTTCCGAGGCCCGTCCGCTCGAAGATCCGAAAATGGTCGGACTCAAGACCGGCAAACGGCACCGCAGCATTCCAGCCTACCCCGTTACCGTATGATTTCGCAATCGGGTAGTCGCTTCGCGAGGTCAGACAGTGCATCTTCAGAGACTGACGTGCCGAACAGGTTGAGCACGCTGAGTTGGGGCATTGAAGCGACCAGATCAACCAGGCCATCGCCCACCGGGCAGTTTCTCAGCCCGATCTCGCGTAAGCCGGATATCCCGCTAATCCAGCCAAGTTCGCGTTCGGTGACACTTGTGCGGTCCAGCCAGAGGACCTCCAGCCGCGTCAATGACTGCAGTGCGCCAATTCCAGCGTCAGAGATCGAGGTGCCGCGCAGGCTGACCGCGGTCAGACTGGTCAGGTCGGCCAGGAAACGCAGGCTCGCGTCTGAGATAAGCGTCCCGCTCAGTCCGATCCGCACCAGACTTTCGCAGCGCTGCAGATGTTTCAGACCATGACCTTCAATCCGCGTTCCACTCAGTCCCAGGCCCTTCAGATTCCGCATCAGGCCCAAGTGAGCCAGCCCGCCGTCCGTGACCAGCGTGTCGCCCAGAAACACCTCCTCGAGTTCCAGCAACCCGGCCAGATGGGCCAGTCCCCGGTCGGTGACCGGGGTGTAGGCCAGGTTTAAGACGGTCAGGCCAGAGAGCTCACTCAGGTGCTGGAGGCCCTCGTCGGTCACGTTGGTGCCCAATAGCCCCAGTTTTTTGAGGTACTTCAGGTTTCGCAGGTGCTTGAGACCCGCGTCGGGCAATTGCCTGTGATGATACAGGCTGAGGTCTTCGAGCTGGACGAAGCGACGCAGGAACTCAAGACCCGCACGAGTCAGTTGTGCCTGGTCGACACGTAGCTTCGTGACCTTTCCGTCTGCGTTTTGCTCAATCTGTCCGACTGACTTGAGTGCGGAAATCAGGTCGCCATCGTGCTCCTGTACGGCCTCGAGAAGCGGGTCGGGTGAGTAGGCGATGTAGCATCCGGGAAGATGACGCTGCAGTTGCTTCACTCCGGCGGGCGTCACCATCGTCGTGCAGACATCAAGAATCTGCAGTTCACTGAGGGACTTAAGATGAATGACACCGTCATCCGAAACCCCTTTGCAGAACACGAGCCCCAGGAACTCGAGCTTTGTCAGCGCGAGCAGATGGGGGAGCCCGCTGTCCGTGACATTGGTGTAATCAACGTTGACGTTCCGCAGTTCGGTCAGCTCGGCAATCTCAGCCAAACCAGCGTCTGTGACGTCGGTGTCCGAAAGAATGAGCATTCGCAGCCGCGGCAAGGCCTTGAGCTGAGCAATACCGGAACCGTCCACGCGGCACCCGCCCAGCATCAGCATGTCGAGCGAACTGAGCGACAGAAGTGCGCTCAGTCCCGCGTCGGTAATCTGTGTCGTCGAAAGGTCCAGCGATTCGAGTTGCTGCAGTTCCCCCAGACGCTCCAGTCCGGCGTTCGTGACCTGCGTGTCGGCGAGCGAAAGGCTGCGCAGTTCGGGGAAACAGGCCAGCAGTCCCAGGTCGTCATCGCGGACTTCCGTATCAGACAAATCGATGAGCTGAATGACTCCCGCATCTTCGACCAGGCGGCCACCGACTTCCGTCAGCGCTGAAATGGCATCCTGTTGCGTTTCAGCTTCCACAGACATGCGCGGACTCCCGCCAATTGCATTGTGATCGATTAGTACGCCGGTGCGGCTGCCTGCATCCGAAAGGAGGCGTCGCATCACCGGTCAACAAGGCCCTGCGCGAACGACACCGGCAGTCTACATCAGACGCGTTGGCGGGAGAAAGCCTGGCGTAACCGGGAGATCGAAACATCCCGGACTCAGTTCTGTCCACCCAGGCGGTCGAAGCGTCGCTGAAGTTCCGGAAGACGCCCCTGGTGTTTATCCCACAGGGGTTTCAGCGGATACGATTCAGGAATCGGCTGGCCATTCAGTCGCAGGATTCTCTGCCAGACAAGAACCGCCCACATCCCCTCTTCGATTGAAAGGTCTTCATCGATGAATGAGGGGTAGCGTTCGAGCAGTTTTTCGAAGTCCCTCATCCCCTGGGTAAGCTGTTCGCTGGCCAGATCCAGATTGCCAGCCAGGTAGCTTTGTTCGCCCTCGTAGATCAACGCGTGAGTTTCCCCGGTTTCCTGCTCGGCTTCAGCCCGCGCACGCGTGCGCCAATAGCGATAGTTGACAGTGTCCTGGTATCGGCCCAGCCACACCACGACGTCCTTCACGTCGACATCCTGCTCACGTGCCAACGCGCGAACGTCGTCCTCGTTGGCTTCCAGGAAGACTTCGCATACGGGCGTTTGGAAATGCATTATGCCGTACGACTGGGTCCAGCCCGTCAACGCCCGGTTCCAGGCAGCCACGGTGCGCGTTCCGAAATCGCCTTCCCGTTGTAAGGCGTACGCATAATCAAGCAACGAACGTGCCGGGTAAGACCGGAACAGAGCCCGCATCATGATGTGCTGATCGCGACTGTCCTCTGCGGTGTTGCCATCTTCGTACCACGTCCGGGCCACAAGGTAATTGTCGATCTGATCAGGATTGATCTCGGGATCGGCAGCCCCACCGAATCGATCGACGTTGGGATCACTGACGAAAAAGCCGCGAAACTGCCGCCACTCATCGGCCCGCCCGACTTTCTGACCCCAGACACGACCGGTTTCCCAGTACAGCTCGGGAATTGCAGTGTTTCGATCTGAGCCGCGCTGGGAAAACTTGCCGCCTTCTTTGACCCAGTAGTAGCGGTCTGGCACGGCATCCCACTCGGCCGACACATTGAATGCCAGGTTCCACGAGAGGAATCGCCACACTTCAATGTAATGCGGCTGTAAGGTGATCACGGCTTCTGTCGTGGTCCGCATCTGGGCCCATTCCTTACGGTCCTTGTAGTAGTCAAGGTCCATGCGCAGCAGATTGACCGCGACTCCCCGCAGCCCAAGCAGCATCAGGTTCATTGTCACGCTGGTCGGATCGATCTTGCCCAGGTCGCTTTCTCCCAGGTCATGCTGGCGCCGCAATTGGGCCAGCGTGCCGCCAGATGCCTCCGCTCCACCGCTGGAGGGCATACCGAGCAACGCGATCGGTATCAGCAGCACGAGAATGCCACAGATATACGCGATCTTTCGCTGACGGGAATTGAGATTGTTCATTTGGATTCCAGCTCTCGCAGAGACAGACTGAAGTAACCCAGCAGCAGACAGGGAATCGCATAGGCCACAGTCACGGCCAGCGATGGCAACATGACTCCGTCCCAGGGGACGTCGAATCCTTTAGCCACCCACTCGGACATGGAGAACGTCGTGAGGTCCGGGATCATGTATTTTACGATCCACAGGCCACCAGTCAGGCTTCTGTCGGCCTCCTGAATGATGACGGTCAGCGTCCCTTCCGGTAGAGGCGAGGTGTCGTTCATATGGGTCAGCAGTCGAAAAATCGACTCGAATGGTCCGCCTCCCAGTTGCTCGCCCGCCAGAATCTTGTCGAGAAACCCTCGCGCCAGCTGACCGATGACGATTACGGTGAAGCACAACAGAGTCGCCACTGGCCATTTGACGAAGCAGCTCGCGGTCACCCCGATCATGACCACGACCAGCATTTTCAGCCAGACGCCGACGATCGCTTTGAAGTAACCGGTTGCAAAGGACCGATTGGGGAGCCGAACAAAGAAATCGCCCCGTGATGCGCCCAGAAACTGACTGCGATCCAGGCACTGCACGTGGACCTCCAGAACACCGAGGCTGGCCTGATCCGAGGGCTGCGCCAGATCGTTGAAGATGTCGGCTGTCCGCTTTTCCAGACTGGCCTCGTCGGTCCATGTCACCTGCCGCGCCACATCGAACTCGTTGTTGGCGAATTCCCGCACATTGAACGGTGGCAACGGAACGCGCAGCGACTTCTCGGGGTTGACCAGGATATAGCGGACCCGCAACGTCTGCTTCATATCCCCCTTCCACGTCCGAAAAGCCTCAAACCGAGACTCCAGCTTCAGCGAGTCGGCCTCTTCTGTCAGAGGGAATTTCCAGATACCGACGGCCTTTGTTCCCCCCTCGACGAAGCTCCGTGTTTCGACGATGTCACCAACATTCACACCCTTCTCGGCGGGGGCGCCGGAACGGTCGAGAAATGACAGCTCGCCATACACCGGGACGCGGCAGATCAAATCCACGTCGTCCGCAACCTGCCGCTGAATCCACACGTATCCGACGATACCCATGATTCCCAGAACCAGAGTGCCCACGGCGGAAAAGCCCACCATGCGCCCCAGCACGACCTCACTGCGACGGACAGGTTTTGTCACGACCGTGTGCAACGACCGCAGACGGATGTCCTCAGGCAGCCCCCAGCACGAAAGCAGCAGCACGACCGGCAGCACGAGCAGATTGATCGCGATGAACACGAACGCCACATAGTTACGAACCTGATGGTCAGCTCGGACTGTGGTATCCGCCATGAACCAGCTCGCGAACATGAACACGATCGCAAAGACCACAAAGACCAGCAGCGCTTTGCGGCGGATCGACTCCTTCCACGTCAACGATGCGATCGCCAGGACACGGCGCGGCGATGGCGTCAGGAAATCGATCAGGCCTCGGATTGTGCCTCTGACGACCCGCCCCGGTCCCTTGCGACCGTGTCCCGCCAGCGACGTTGCGGTGGCCACAAGAAAGAACACCAGTCCGAAGGTGCCCAGGGTAATGACCCATTGGACGATTCCCGTGAGCAGGTCGAATGATTCTGGCTGCAATGTCATGACAAATATCCAATGAACCGTTCAGTCGATGCGACGCAGGAACTCGTAGCCGCACTCGCCAGTCTGCGGCTGTCCCGCGTTCTGCGGCGAACGCGGTGAAATTGTGTCCTCAGGGTTCAACACTGGCCGGTTTTTCAGACGCGTCTGCCGATCCGGAACTCGAACCGGCCCCGCCATCACCTGAAGCCCCGTCATCGCCCGATGCAGCTCCGTCACCCGATGGGACAAATCGCTGACCAGGACGATCCTGGCTGCGCTGCACGGTTTTCAGGAACAGGTCTTCCAGACTGCTGGTCGGGTTGTCCACGCTGTGCAGAGTGGCGTTGTGCTTCTCCAGGACCTGACGAATTTCGTCGACTGCCGTGGAGTCAAGCTGTGACGTCAGCAACTGCGTCTCTTCCTGAGCTTTCAGTAACTCGTCAACACGGCCAAACTCCTTGAGTTCGCCACCGTACAGGATCGCAATGCGGTCGCAGACGTCCTGCACGTCGGCCAGCAGATGGCTGCACATGACGACCGTTTTCCCTTCGTCCCGCAGCTTGCGGATCATGTCTTTCATGTCCCGCGTGCCCAGCGGGTCCAGTCCACTGGTGGGCTCGTCCAGCAGGACAAGATCGGGATTGTTGATGAGTGCCTGGGCGAGTCCGATTCGCCGGGTCATCCCCTTCGAGTACTCCTTGAGCTGCCGACGTCGTGCGTGCTGCAGACCGACCTGCTCGATCAGTTCGTCGGTTCGCCTGCGGCGATCGGCGCCCGACATCTTGAACAGACGCCCGTAGAAATCGAGCGTCTCGTCCGCGTTCAGAAAACGATAGAGATACGATTCCTCGGGCAGATACCCGATCCGCTCGTTCTTCGAAACGTCGGACGCGGACTTGCCCAGGATGCTGATCTCGCCCTCGGTCGGGAACAGCAGTCCCAGCAGCAGCTTCATGGTCGTCGTTTTCCCGGACCCGTTGGGGCCCAGCAGACCAAAGACTTCCCCGGGTTGAATGTCGAGGCTCAGTGAATTGAGCGCCCGAACCTTCTTGCGTCCCCAGAAGTCACGATAAATCTTTGTCAGGTTGCGGATCTGAATGACCGGTTCGCTCATCAACTTATCCCGTCAGGTGACACCAGAGTCAGAATTACGGAAGACAATGGAGAAGAAAAACACGGGCGGGTCAGCCGTAATCAGCCGGTACCCCGCAGGAATTGATAAGTTATCTGCTGTCTGAAGCCATGCTCCGGATACACCGGGACCGGCCTCCGTGAATGGATATGAGGCCGGTGTACGTGTCCCTGCGCCGCGACGCGCGATAAATCCCGCCACACGGCGGAGAATTCTTCAGCTCTGACCACGTCGATGCGGACCCCGAACGATGTGACCAGGAGCACTTCTCGAAAACGGACCTCACTGTAGGCCGGGTTCTGCGCCTGTTCAAGAGTCCGAAAGCCAGACCCGACCAGAGCTTCCGTCATGAATGTCCGATGACACCGATTGGGTCGGATAAGGAGTCTCCCCGGCCACGGCAGCCGGGACGTGGCCGCCATCAACCAGTCCGTGGAGGCTGCCTTTATCCGTTTCTCTTAACGGTTTACTCCACGACGCGATGGTTCATCGAGTTGAATCCAGGCTCATGATGGCGTCAACAATGGCTACACATTGAACAGCCAGTCCAAGCGTGACTCCACGTCGTGCGATGACAGTATGTCTGGGTTCGTGCCGTCTCCTCGAATGGACGCAATCGTGTCCACTCTTGACGACATTAGCACGCTAGTGCCTTTGTCAGCCTGCTGGAAAGCCATTTCCGGGTTGGTTATCGTCTGCTCAACTGAGCCGTGCATCAGGTAGCCACACCATTGAAGATGCTCGCGCCTGAGAATACGTCAAGTCGAACATCCGCGGGCCGTGGAGTGAATCATGAGATTCCGAAAGACGGTCCTGTGCGCAGTTGCCGTGACAGCAACCTGGCTGACGCCCGAAGTCGGTGCTCGTGGACGTATTGGTGGTGGCCGTGCCGGTGGAATGCGGAGTGCTCCTCGCGGTGGATTTTCCGGACGAGGGATATCCGGTGGTGGAATCTCACGTAGTCGGACTCCCTCACGCATGCCGAGCGGGGGCATCCAGAATCGGAGTCCGTCATTCAGCACGCCACGCGCGGGAAGCAGCCGGATCGGGTCTGGAAGTCGAACGCCGCGTTCCAGTGGCATTGGATCAAATCGAGCGGGCGTGACGATTCGTCCGGGCATCGGCTCGGGAGGCATCCAGCCCGGCACGCGTCCTCAAGTCGGGAGTGGAACCCGTGTCGGCACGGGCGGCAGTCGGGTCGGCAGCGGTTCCCTCGGCTCAGGGCGAGTTAACACTGGTCAATTCCCGGGACTGGGCAGTCGCTCAACGGCGAATCTGCCGGGGCTGGGAAGTGGCAATGCCGGGCAACGATTGACGGAGCGTTACCCGAACCTCAATCGGGACAATCTGCGGCAACAGATCAGAAGCGCGGATCAGTCACCGACAATCAGGCGTGAGAAACTCCAGGCCTGGCAGCAACAGCAGGGTGATCGACGCGTGCGAACGCCAGAGCGCAGACTGGAACTGCAGGACCGCTTTTCGCAGGTCGATCGCGAGGGATGGCAGCAGAATCGAAATGAGAATCGTGACGACCGGCAGGAATACCGCGGCGGCGCACGAGAGGACTGGCAGAACTGGTACGACGACAACTACTCCCAGCACTATGGCTGGCATAACGGTTGCTGGCACGACGGCTGGGAACACATGTGGGAGGAACATCCTGCGGCCGCCGCCTTTGGACTGACCTGGTGGGGCGCCAACACCATGTCTTACCTGTTTGGAACGTCGGCTTATGCGAACCCGTACTACGTCGAGTCGACGTCAGGCCGGGGGATCGATTACTCACAACCGCAGTTGGTCGTTGAGCAGACTGTTACAGACGGACCGAACTCAGAACCACCCGAGGTATCGGAAAAGGGTCTGCTGGCATTTGACCAGGCCCGTGCAGCATTCCTCGCTGGGAACTACGACGAGGCCCGGCGACACACCGACGAGGCACTCAAGACGATGCCACACGACGCGGTTGTGCATGAGTTCCGCGCACTCACGCTGTTTGCGCTGAAGCGTTACAGCGAGTCGGCAACGGCGCTGCATTCGGTGCTGGCCGTTGGACCGGGATGGGACTGGACAACAATGGCGCAGCTCTATGCCAGCGTCGAGATTTACTCGCAGCAATTGCGAGCCCTTGAGGAATGGACGAAGACGCATCCAAACACTCCCGATGGCCACTTTGTGCTGGCGTATCACTATCTCACGTGTGGACACCGTGAAGTGGCGACGGACCAATTGAAACTGGTCGTCAAAGCACTGCCGGACGATCCTGTTTCCGCTCGCCTTTTGAACCAACTGACAGGAGAGGAGCCAGCCACGAATGGCACTGCCGGTTTGGTAGCAAGGGGTTACGTCATGCGGCGGCCTTGAGCTGGTGTCTTGGTTTCTTCATTAGAGCCAGAACTTTCGGTCTGCGTTTGT
>CAUZFZ010000147.1:0-26428 GCA_963579025.1 Planctomycetota bacterium
CCCCAGCCCTCTCCCCCAAAACATTGGCGATCCAGGGCTCTGCTGCAAAAGACAGTCGACCACGCCAATGTTTCGGGGGAGAGGGGGCAAAAAGTGTGCAACTTCAAAAGGCGTAAGCCAGGGGTCAGCCAGACCAGACCGACGAAAGCTGCGGAGCGGCTATTCGGGAATCAATGATTCCTAGTTACTAAGCAGGGCAGACAGTCCTCTAATTCACTTCCGGCACAGCTTTGATGCCCATCCTGTTAGACAACTCCGAGCTGCTGTCAATTCTTGGAGTCATGGTCTGCCTACTCGCAGGCTCCAGCTTTTTCTCCGCCAGCGAAACCGCGCTTTTCTTCCTGTCATCGGAAGAACTGCAGGAGTTCAAACGCCGTGGCCGCGCGAGTGACTTGCGCGTCGTGGAATTGCTCACCGATCCGGACCGACTGCTGACCGCGGTCCTCTTCTGGAACCTGCTGATCAACGTGTCGTTTTTTGCCTGTGGCGTGGTCGTCTCTAAAAGGCTGCTGGCCGAAGGAGCCAGCACCACCGCTGGATTCTTCAGTGTCTTCAGTCTGGCTGCGATCATCGTTTTCGGCGAGGTGATCCCCAAGAGCAGCGCGGTCATGTTCCGGCAACGACTGGCCCGGACAGTCAGTCTGCCTTTGGCCATGTCGCTGCGTGCGTTCGATCCCATGGCCCCGATGTTCCAAACGGTGACGCGTTCACTGCGACGGATGTTCTGGCCAAAGCTGCGCAAAGAACGCTACCTGGAAACTGACGATCTCGAACAGGCGATCGACAATTCGGCTGGCGACGAACACGTGATCCGCCACGAGCGCCATGTGCTGCACAATATCCTCGATCTGTCCGAAATCCCAATTGAAGAAGTGATGCGTCCTCGCGGTACTTATCCCGCGATGCGTCCGCCCATCCATCGCGCTGACCTGGCAGCAGCGTTCGCGAGGCGTCACACCGAAAACGCGGCCGAGACATCGGCGACGAATACCAGTCTCAATGACCAGGGCGATGGTCAGCCACTGGCTGCGCACGTTCCCGCGGACTATCTCGCTGTGCTGGCCGAATCAGGAGACGACGTGGAATCAGCCGTGCCGCTGGGCCGATTCGCTGTTTTGCCAGAAGTGCATCTTGAGAAAGCCGCTGAGAAGGTCGTTCACGTTCCGTGGTGCGCGACTGTCGCACACGTGCTGCATCGCCTCGAGACAGCTCAGTGCAAGCTGGCATCGGTCGTCAACGAATTCGGTGAAACGGTCGGCATCGCAACCTACGAAGACATCGTGGACACAATCCTCGCCCCCGAACCCAGCCGGGCTCGACGAGTACTGCAGCGCGATCCGGTCCTGAATGTTGCGCCGGGTACCTGGCACGTCGATGGCATCACCTCTCTGAGATATCTCAGCCGGCGGCTGAAAATCGACTTCGAACCTGAAGACGGACAAGTCACCGTTGCAGGAGTTTTTCACGAAAGTCTTGAGCGTATCCCGGAAGTCGGCGACGAATGCGTCTGGGAGGGCTTTCGTATGAGAGTTCTTGAGACAACCGCCCGCGGGAGTTTTCGAATCATCGTCACACGAGACCAATAAGCAACTGGCGTTTCATTCCGACCACCGATCCACTGTTTACCGATCACCGAACCGCATGACCTTCTGGCTGACCATCACCGCCGCTCTGCTGCTGTTTCTGGCAGGAGTCCGTCTGTCCGCTTTCTTCAGTGGCTCAGAGACCGGCTTCTATCGGATCAGTTTTCTGCGTCTGAGTATCGACGCACATTCGGGTGACAAAGTTGCGAAACGCCTTATCTGGTTTGTTCACAATCCGGAGTTCTTCGTCGCCACAACGCTTGTTGGAAACAACATTGCCAACTACCTGACGACACTGGCGATCGGACTGGGGGGCGACAGCATCATTCATTCGGACAGCGCGTTCGTCGAAATCGGCCTGACGCTGCTGTTCTCGCCGGTGATTTTCGTATTTGGCGAAGTGATGCCCAAGAACCTGTATTTTCGCGCTCCCACAACACTGCTGCGCAAAGGGCTGCCCGAGTTTCGATTCTGGTATCGGCTGCTTCTGGTAATGTCGACGCCACTTGTATGGATCACCCGCCTGATCGAACGCTTCAGTAGTTCGCAGCCGCAGAACATGGAGCTGGTGCTGGGCCGGCACCGCCTGACTCACGTGCTGAGCAAAGGACATGAACACGGACTGCTGACCAGTGAGCAGGGGCAACTCATTCACGGACTGCTGCACGAAGCGAGCAATCCCGCCGCCGAAATGATGATCCCGCCGCTGCGAATTATTGGTGTCGATGAATCCGTTGATCGTGAGACACTGGTGCAACGTGCCCGCGAGTACGGACTGACGCAGATGCCAGTCAGTCACGATGGTGGCGAGGACTGGTTCGGCTATATCCGCATGCTGGATGTTGAATTGTCGACAGGGTCGTGGAGTGACTCGATTCGTCCCTTGCCGCGTATCGCTCACAACGCCAGCCGGCTGACTGCATTGATGAAGCTCCGCGAATCGAACGATGCACTTGGCCTGGTCTGCGAAGGCGATGACATCCGCGGTCTGCTGACCGAGCGGGCATTAACCGAACACTTCATGCATCCGACGGGCTCGCCACATTCCCGACACGTCCCACTCAGTACTCGCGCGACACCTGTGTGAGCCCGTTCGTAGTAACCGCATTCATGCGGTTGCGATTGGTGATATGACGGCGGACCGGTCTGTGTGCTTCACCAGCAGCAAGCACTTACGATCCGAAAGAACGGTCCGCACTCGAATGGTGCCGTGGTAAACCGCACTGAACTGAACCGCATGAATGCGGTTACTACGAACGGCCGAGCACACTGCGAAGCGCGCCCTCAAGCTCAGGAAACGCGAACTCGTAACCGGATTGCGTCAATCGGTCCGGTTGGACGCGCGTGCTGCCCAGCAGCAGTTCTTCGCCCATTTCGCCAAAGCCCAGCCGAACGGCGAAGGCGGGCATGGGGACGATTGTCGGACGTCGCAGCACTCGACCGAGTGTCTTCGTGAAGTCACGATTATTGACTGCTCCAGGTGCGACGGCATTGACCGGGCCGGACAGCGATTCCGTCGTCAGGCAATGCAGCATGATGCGTGGCAGGTCTTCAATGCTGACCCAGCTCCACCATTGCTTTCCGTTGCCGACAACCCCTCCGCCTCCGAGTTTGAAGGGCAGCAGCATTTTTTGCAGCGCGCCGCCCTGCGGGCTCAGCACGACACCGATTCGCAGGTTGATCACACGAATCCCCGCCTCACGTGCCGGCGCGACCGCGTTCTCCCAGTCCTGGCAAAGTTGACTGATGAACTTCGAGCCGGGCTGGCTGTCTTCGTTCAGAAGCTCGTCGCCGCGGTCGCCGCCGTAGAATCCGATTGCCGAGGCACACACGAAAACCTTCGGTGGATTGGCGAGACTCGCCATCGTCTTCGACAGCAGCTCCGTACTGTTGACTCGACTTTCGCGGAGTCGATTTTTCATTGACGTACTCCAGCGGCCGCCCGCGATGTTGTGTCCGCCTAGATGCACCACCGCGTCGCAACCATCCAGACCCGTCGAGTCGATCGTGCCCTCCGCCGGATTCCACTCGACGGCACTTGTCCCATCCGCCGGCTGCTTTCCACCACGCATCAGCCGCACGACTTCGTGCCCGCCGGTTGTCAGAAACGGGATCAGTGCCGAACCCACAAGTCCGGTTGAACCGCCGATTGCAATCTTCATGGGAGTCGATGTCCTGCTGGCTGCATGGAACTGCAGGTCACGCTTCGTGACCTCGTGACGGAAGAGGAATGACCGTTCAAGCTGTCGTTGGATTAACCGGCCGCCGAAGAGTTGTCCGAGAAATCCCAGTGGCAAAGCGTATTCGATCCGATCGGAAAGCAGACACCGGTTCGGTCCGTGCGGCTGCATGCGATGAGTGTGCTGCCAGCGTGCGAACGGACCACGCAGCTGAACGTCGCAAAACTGCAGTCCGGGCTGGATGTCGCGGTGTTCGGCCACCCACAGCTTGCGGAACGGTCCAATCCGTAGCCGAAAACACGTACGCGACCTGTCTTCGACCGGCGCGGTCTCGACGAGTTCAACGGCTTCCCACGGCGGTGCCAGACGGCCGAATGCTCCCGGGCGGCAGTGCCACTCGAACGCGGCCTGGCCGGAAACCGGGAGTTCGGATGATTTTTCGAAGACAGGCATGCGCGTCTGGATCACCGCTCGTGAGTTGGAGTGGACGGGTCTGACAATATAGTTCGATCAGCTTACTCGCAGGGCGTCTGGTGCCTCGACAAGCCTGGTGGCGAATGGTTTCGGAGAATCGTATGAGTGAAACAGCACAGCCCAAAGACCTGAAGAAGATGATCGCCGAGCGGAAGATCATTGCCGTGGCCGGATCGGGCATTTCCCGAGCAACCACGCAGGACGCTCCCCTGTGGGGTGATCTGATCGAGTCCGGGATTCAGCGATGTGTCGAGGTCGGCGAGACGCAGGCGTGGTGCGACGCCGCGCGTTCGATGCTGAAGGTCGGCTCGCTGGACATGCTGCTGATGGCGGCGGAACTGGTTCACGGCAAGCTCAACGAAAACGGCGGCGGTGAGTTCGCGGCGTGGCTGCGCGAATGCTTCGAGTCGCTTGAACCGCAAGACCGGACCGTGATCGAGGCGCTCGCCACGCTGGAACTGCCCCTGATCACGACGAACTACGACGACCTGATCGAACAGGTTACGGGATTGAAGCATGTGACGTGGCAGGATCGGCGTCTGGTCACGCGTGAAGTCCGCCGTGACGACCGGCGCGTGCTGCATCTGCACGGTCACTGGGAGCAGCCGGAATCCGTTGTGCTGGGGCTCCGATCCTACATCGGAGTTTCTGAAGACCCGCACACGCAGGCCGTGCTGAAAGCACTGGGCGTCGGCACCAGTTTTCTGTTCGTGGGGTGTGGTGAGGAAGGGCTCAGCGATCCCAACTGGGGCCGGTTTCTGGAGTGGCTCAAACAGCACGACATCGAAGGCAGTCACGAGCATCGGCATTACCGGCTCGTGTTGGAGAAAGATCGCTTCAAACCGGACGGACGATTGTTCCCGCTGGTGTATGGAACGAATTACTCGGAGCTGGCGGGATTTCTGCGCAGCCTCGCCCCGGAAGACGCGACAGCCGCCATGGGACACGTGACAACTCAGCGTGTGACGACGACGGTCTCGGACTGCGTGAGTGACTATATCCGCCGTCTGGAGGAACATACGAAGCATCTGGAACTGATGGGTCTGGGCCGCAGCCTGCAGGTCGAGCTGCCGATTGCTGAGGCGTATGTGCCGTTGCGCACGACGCTGCACCGTTCGTTCGAGAGCCGGGAAACCGACCGCTTTCACGATGGTCACGACGAAGCGGAGACCGAGGTCGAGCTGGGTGAAGTCTTCCGCCGCAGCGACGAGCTGGGCGTGCGAGGCGTGGTACTGCTGGGGGAACCAGGTTCGGGGAAAACGACCGGCGCGAAGCAGCTCGCGTGGCGTCTGGCCAGCGGCGAGAGTCTGCCGACCGATCTGGGGCTTCCGGCCGGGATTACGCCGGTGCTGCTGAAGTTCCGCGAACTGAGCCGCGAGATCATTGCCGAGAAGAAGAACGGCCTGAGACGGTTTCTGGTCGAGCAGACACACTGCCCGGAAGCGACCAACGGCTGGACCGATCCCGGACCGGACCTGTGGGATGCCGACGGCGGCCTGCTGTGGATCCTGGACGGACTGGATGAGGTCGTTGATCCGAAGGCTCGCCGTAAAGTCTCGAAGTGGGTGCAGAGTGCTTTGAGGAATCGTCCGCAGGACCGGTTCCTGGTGACGTGCCGGTTTCAGGGCTACTACCGTCAGGGCGTTCCACTGGGAGCGAAGTTCGCCGAGTTTCACGTGCGACCGCTGGACGACGATCAGATCAGACAGTTCGTCAGGGATTGGTTCACAGCGGCCTACAAAAAGCTGTACGGACCGGGCGACAACGCCACGACGCGGGCGAACGAGGTGCGGGAACGTCTGCTGACGATTCTGTCGCTGTCGCGCTACCAGACGGGTGGGATGCGTGAACTGTGTACCAACCCGTTGCTGCTGACGATTCTGTGCATCGTGTTCCACGAGGAACGCAAGCTGCCGACGGAACGGGCCGAGTTGTACTCGCGGTGTGTGCGCGTGCTGCTGGAACACTGGCGGCGCGAGCTGTATGACGGTGATACGGGCGGCGACGTGAAGGCGTACGACGCGGATGCCGCCCAGTCGGTGCTGGCTCGCATGGCCTGGTGGATGCACCAGCAGCAGGATCGCACCGCCGCGCCACTGGATGAACTGGCGGCCGAAGCAGAACAGGGACTGGCTCCGGTGGCTGCGTCATCGGGACTCGGTCGCGACGGTCACAGGTTCATCGATCGGATGCGTGACGAAGCGGGCATCCTGGCAATGTCCGGCGAAGGAGACGGTCGCTGTGGTTTCCTGCATCTGAGTTTTCAGGAGTTCCTCGCGGCGACGTACGCAGCCAGTGCGGGTCTGGCGCAGGAACTGGCGACGCAGGCGGCATCGAGCTGGTGGCGTGAAACGGCGCTGCTCTCCCTGCGGTCTTCGGAGGCGTACTGTCGGGAGTTCTTCACCGAGATGCTGAAAGCCGGGATCGCGGAGGAGCATCCGAATCTGGCGGAGCAGTGCCTGGACGAGGCCCTGTTCATCCCGCCGGAACCGTTCCTGAAGTTGCTGCAGAGTAAGCGGCCAAACCCGGATCGACTGGCGGCGGTGTTACGTCTGCTGCGCAGCCGCACCGATCAGGTGCCGGGACTGGAAGACATCGTCGGCAAGCTGGCGGCATCGAAGCACGGTCCGGTTGCTTCATTGGCCCAGGAGATCACGGCGAAGCTGAACCCGGCAGCTCCGCGGGTAATTTCGTCAGAGGCCGAACCAACGGACACGTCGTCGACAGGCGTCGCCGCTGAGCCCGGTGCATTGTGGGTCGATGATCGGACCGGGATCACATACGTGTGGATTCCGGCTGGCCGGTTCATGATGGGGGCTGAGAGCGAACAGAAGGGACATCAGGTGCAGCTCACCGAACCGTTCTGGCTGGCCCGGTATCCCGTGACCAATGCGCAGTTCGGGCGATTTCTGGAAGCACCCCGCGAAAAGATCAGTAAACCGAAATACTGGGACGAGCGGCGATTCAATCAGCCGGAGCAGCCAGTGGTCGGAGTGAGCTGGGACGACGCGATCGCCTTCGCGGAATGGGCCGCGGCTCGGTTACCGACGGAAGCGGAGTGGGAGTACGCCTGTCGCGCGGAAAGTCCGGACGATTTTTGCTTTGGGAACGATGTCGATCGGCTCGGCGAGTACGCGTGGTACAACAAAAACAGTGAAAATCAGCTCCAGCCGGTGGGCGCCAAACAGGCGAACAACTGGGGGCTACATGACATGCACGGCAACGTGTGGGAGTGGTGCCAGGACTGGCACGGCAACTATTCGACGGACATGATGGTGGACCCGGCCGGCCCGTCGGACGGCTCGCTCCGGGTGCTCCGGGGCGGCTGTTGGCTCCTCTCGTCGCAGCACGCGCGTTCGGCGTACCGCAACAGGAACTCGCCCGGCTACCGGGACTTCTACCTGGGCTTCCGCGTCGCCGCAGTTCCGGCAACAGGAGAAGGCGGAGCCTCAAGTGACGGGTAGCGGAGCACGGAACGGAGGCACGGAGGGGCGTCAGGCGGAGCCGCCCCGGAGATGCCGCAGTGGAGTGCGGAGCGGGCTACTGGACAAATGCCCTCATTTGTTCAGTAGCAGAATCTCAACCAGGCGGTTCTGTTGAAGGCAACGAAACACAATGGCCATCCGCAGTTTCCGAATACCGGTCAGTCACGGTGAAGCGATCGAAGCCGAATTGAACGCGCTTCTCAATTCGCACCGCGTCGTCAGTGTCGACCGGCATTTCGTGGCCAACGGAGAACTGTCTTTCTGGGCCTATGCCGTCGAGTACCTCGACAGCTCAGAACGGACGAAGTCGAACACGGGCAGCGTGCCGCCGACTCGCAATCGCATCGACTATCGCGAAGTCCTGACGCGAGCGGCAGATGAGAATTTACCTGCCGCAACTCTAGCCCGACGCGCCAGTTTTGATGTTTCGCTATTTCAGTCCCGAAGGGACTAAGGCGAATAGCCACGGGTTTCAACCCGTGGAAACAGGGTTCAAACTGCACCTTGAGCCCCGGAGGGGCGACGGCAGATTGCATGTATTCGGCACGTCGCCCCTCCGGGGCTTTCAGGTCAATTTGTGTCCGTTTTCCCGGGGCTGAAGGCCCCGGGCTATTTGCCGCCGTCCCTTCGGGACTGAAACAGCGCAGCATCAATACTCGCGCGTCGGGCTAGCATTGGTAAATTCTCATCTGCCTCTCGCCTTACGCCCGCCGAATTCGAAATTTTCGCCAGACTCCGCGAGTGGCGGAAACAGATTGCCAGTTCCACAGCGAGACCGCCCAGGCTCCGGAACCGGTCGATGAAGCCTGCCCGACGCGTCACTGGCAGCCGCTTGAACATTCGGGCTCAGATGATCACTGTAACTGACAGAATCTGGACGGAGCGGGATGGGAAGGGCGGCTCGCCTGTATCCGGATCGTCGTGAACGATCAGCAGAGAGCAGCACCGATGAGCGGGAACGATGAACTGGTCGACGACCTGCGCGAGTTGATCCTCAAGCGGAAGATCACTGTGGTCGTCGGGTCGGGCGTGTCGAAAGCCACAAATTCGAAAACGCCGATGTGGGATGCACTGATCGCGTCAGGGATCGATCGTTGCGAAACGATGGGAATGTCGGCGGACTTGTGTGCCCACTTCCGTGCCGGTTTGGAACTCAAACTGATCGGGGCGCTGCTGCCGGCTGCGGAAGCCGTCCATGACAAACTCAGCGAGAACGGCGGTGGAGAGCTGACGAAATGGCTGCGGCAGGAATTCGAGCCCCTGAAGCCGAAGGACCGCTCCGTCATCGACTCACTGGCAGCGCTGGGTGCGCCGCTGGCAACGACCAATTACGACGACCTGATCGAGAAGGTCACCGACTTCGGACACGTCACGTGGCGCGATACCAATGACGCGATACGGGTCGTTCGGGGCGAAGACCGTCGTGTGCTGCACCTGCACGGGCACTGGCGGGTCCCCGAGTCAGTCGTACTTGGAATTCGGTCGTACGGCGAGGTCGCCGCACACGGTCACACTCAGGCGGTGATGCAGGCTCTGGGCGTCACCACAAGTTTTCTATTCGTCGGCTGCGGCGAGGCTGGACTCCAGGATCCTAACTGGGGACCGTTTCTGGAGTGGCTCAGGGATCACGATGTCAAAGGACACCATGAGCATCGTCACTATCGACTTGTCAGGGAGTCTGATTGGTTCGAACCGATGGGGCGACTGTGTCCGCTGGTTTACGGTCAGAAACACAGCGACCTCGCCGCATTTCTGCGCGGCCTGATACCCGAGACGACGCCGGATGGCGACACGCAGAACTCTGGCACAGGTCCAGGTGGGACAGGTCCGCCTGCGGACAGCGTCTCGCACTACCTGCGGCGGCTGGAAGAAAACACCGCGACGCTGGAACTGCTCGGGCTGGGACGCAGTTTGAAGGTGGAACTGCCGATCTCTGAGGCGTATGTGCCGCTACGGACCTCGCTGCAGCGAATGCTGGAAGGGCGGAAGACTGATCGCCTGCCGGGCGGGGGTGGGCTCAGAGATCCGGATGAATTCGGCGAATCTTCCACCGACATCGATCTGAACGATGTCTTCGCACACAGAAGCGAACTGGGACTGCGGGGCGTGGTGCTGCTGGGTGAGCCGGGGTCGGGGAAGACGACCGGCGCGCGGCAGCTTGCGTGGCGACTGGCCAGTCGGGAGAAGCTGCCGCAGGATCTCGGGCTGCCGACGGGGATCACTCCCGTGCTGCTGCGGTTTCGTGAGATGAGCCGCAAGGTTCTGGCCCGGAAGAACAGAGGGCTGGAACATTTTCTGATTGAGCAGGCGCAGTGTGACGAAGCTCCCAACGGACTGGGCGATCCAGGGCCGGATTTGTGGAATGCTCCGGGCGGGCTGCTGTGGATTCTCGACGGACTGGATGAAGTCGTCGATCCGCAGGTGCGGAGCAAGGTCTCAGGCTGGATCCAGCGGGCCCTGAAGAACCGGCCGAACGATCGGTTTCTGGTGACATGCCGGTTTCAGGGGTACTTCCGGGACGATGGTGTTCCGCTGGGGGCGTCGTTTGCCGAGTTCCATGTCCGGCCGCTGGACGACGCGCAGATCGAGCGGTTCGTCACCGAATGGTACTCGGCGGCGTATCGGCGTCTGCCGATTGCGCCGGAGACTGCGGCGGTGCGCAGCCGGGGTCTGCTGAGTGTGCTGCAGAAGCCGCGGTATCAAACGGGGCGGATGAGTGAGCTGTGCCAGAATCCGCTGCTGCTGACCATCCTGTGCATCGTGTATCACGACCAGCAGAACCTGCCCACGGAACGGGCGAAGCTGTATGCCGAGTGCATCCGCATTCTGCTGCAGCACTGGCGGCACGACCTGTACGGGAAGCCCAGTGAATCCGACGCGGACGAAGACTCGGATGCTGCGGACATCGTGACGGAATTGCCACCATTCGATGCCCAGGCCGCTCAGTCGGTGCTGGCCCGGCTGGCGTGGTGGATGCATCAGGAACAGGGCCGGACATCGGCGCCGTTCGATGAACTGGCTGCGGAAGCTCAGGCGGGACTCGAACTGCTCTCGGCGTCCGCGGGACTGGGCCAGGACGGTCGTGTGTTCATCGATCGTATGCGTGACGAGACGGGACTCCTGGCGATGTCCGACGATGGGCAAGCGCACTGTGGGTTTCTGCATCTGACGTTTCAGGAATACCTCGCGGCCGAGTACGCCGCGACGGAGGGCAAGGCAAAGGAACTTGCCACTCAGGCGACCGACAGTTGGTGGCGGGAGACGGCTCTGCTTTCGCTGCGGTCATCACGGCCGTACTGCGAGGACTTCTTCAGGGAACTGTTGAAAGCCGGCATTGCGGAAGACCATCCGAACCTGGCGGAACGGTGCCTGAACGAGACCTCTCATCCCTCGTGGGACCAGTTCCTGAAAGTGCTCCGCAGCAAGCGAACGAAGCCGGACCGGTTGGCCGCGGTGCTGCGGCTGCTGCGGAGTCGGTGCCGTCAGATCCCGAAGCTCAAGGACGTGGCCAGTCCATTGATGGCGTCGAACCATCCGCAGGTGAGTTCTCTCGCTCGAGAGATCACGACACAGCGGGATGCCGAGACCGCTCCAACGCTGGTCGCGCCGGTGCCAGCCGAGTTATCGGCCGATGCCGTTCGCGGAATCAGTCCAGAACTGGCCGACGCGGTCTGGACCGAAGCACGCACGGGTATCGCCTACGTCTGGATTCCAGCCGGGCGGTTTCTGATGGGATCGCCGGACGATGAGAAAGGCCGTTGGGACGACGAAAGCCCGCAACATGAAGTCGAGATCACGCAGCCGTTCTGGCTGGCACGCTATCCGGTCACGAACGCGCAGTACGAGAAGTACATGGAAGCCGTCGGTGGTGATATCGAGAAGCCGGAGCACTGGGGCGACCGTCGTTTCAATCAGCCGGAACAGCCGCTGGTGGGCGTGAGCTGGGATGACGCCGCGGCCTTTGCGAAGTGGGCCGGCGCGCGGCTGCCCACCGAGGCGGAATGGGAATACGCGTGTCGGGCCGGAACGACGACGGCTTACTGGTTCGGCGACGATGCGGAACAACTTGGCGAGTTCGCGTGGTTCGACGAGAACAGCAAACAGCAGACGCAGCCTGTCGGCGTGAAGCCGGCAAATCCGTGGGGGCTGCACGACATGCACGGCAATGTGTACGAGTGGTGCCAGGACTACTGGGTCGACAATTATCAGTCGGCGGACTCTGTCGATCCGGCCGGGCCATCGAGTGGCTCGGACCGGGTGATTCGGGGGGGCAGCTGGTCCGACTCCGCGCGGTTCTGTCGTTCTGCGTTCCGGAGCTGGGACGTGCCGTCGTTCCGGAGCAGCCTCCTGGGCTTTCGTGTTGCCGCAGTTCCGGCAACAGGTCAGGCAGGCGGAGCCTCAGGGAAACAGGGAGCGGAGCGGTGAACGGAGCACGGAACGCAGGCCCGGAGGGCAACGCCGTTAAGGATTTCCAGGCCCTCGTTCCCGGGCTCTGCCCGGGAACGGGCTGCTTTCGAGGCTCCGCCTCGCGGCATTGAACGTGAGGCGGAGCCTCACAATCAGTGCGTTCCAGGGCAGAGCCCTGGAACGAGAATCCTTAACGGCGTTGCCCGGAGGGGCGCAAGGCGGAGCCGCCCCGCAGGTGCCGGAGTGGAGTGCGCAGTTCATGGCGGAGCGGCAATACTGGACAAACGCCCTCATTTGTTCAGTAGCCCCGCTGGCGGGAATGGTTGACGGATTCGCGGAAACCGACCTGGTGATGGTTTCACCACTCAACCGGATTGCCCGATACTTCAGCGAGCCCCATGGTCGGTGGGGAAAACTCACAGCCCCGAAGCGATGGGACAGGAACAGAAACGGACAACATCATGCAGGACGTGATTGATTATCTGAATTCGAACCGCGACGCCGCAGTGCAGCGGCTGTCTGATCTGCTCCGTATTCCGAGTATCAGCGCTGATTCACGGTACCAGTCTGACGTGCGGGCCGCTGCTGACTTCGTTCGCGACACGCTGCTGGACGCAGGCCTGGAAGTCACGGTTGCCGAGACCGCTGGAAATCCGATCGTCTACGCTGAGTGGCTGAAGGCCGAGGGGGCTCCGACTGCTCTGGTCTACGGACACTACGACGTGCAGCCACCCGACCCACTCGATTTGTGGACGACTCCCGCGTTCGAGCCGGACATCCGGGACGGCCGCATCTGGGCCCGCGGAGCGACCGACGACAAAGGCCAGATGCTGACGCACGTCCTGTCTGTCGCGGCATGGCTGAAAGCCACCGGTGGACTGCCGATCAATGTGAAATTCGTCATCGAGGGCGAGGAAGAAGTTGGTAGCAACAACCTCGATACGTATCTCGCCGAGAATAGCGAGAAATTGAATTGCGACGTCGCTGTCGTCAGTGACACGGCCCAGTACGCACCTGGAATGCCCGCCGTGACGTACGGTCTCCGCGGCATTCTGGCCTGCGAAGTCACCCTGACCGGTCCGAATCGCGACTTGCACAGCGGAGTTTTTGGTGGGGCCGTCATCAATCCGGTCAACGCGCTGTGCGGTCTGATCGGCAAACTGCACGACGAATCCGGAAGAGTCACCATACCGGGCTTCTATGACGACATCATTCCGCTGACTGCCGAAGAGCGGGCACAGTTCGCGGCTCTGCCCTTCGACGAAGCCGCCTGGCTGGCCGATCTGGGAACGGACGCGCCGTGGGGCGAGGAAGGATATTCGACCACCGAGCGACGCTGGGCGCGTCCGACTTGTGACGTGAACGGCATCTTCGGCGGCTACATCGGCGAGGGACCCAAGACAATCGTTCCGTCAAAGGCAACGGCAAAGATCACGTGCCGACTCGTACCGGATCAGGACCCGCATCAGCTCACCGAGGCATTGCGGCAGTTCCTGACCGAGAACCTGCCTCCCGGACTGACAATGGACTTCACAACACAACACGGTGGCCACCCCACCATGGCCGACCTCTCCAGTCCGTATATGGCGTCTGCCCGTTCAGCCATTGAGAAAGCGTTCGGCACGGCTCCGGTGTTGATCCGCGAAGGCGGTTCGATCCCGGTCGTGGCGAGTTTCAAAGAACTGCTGGGAGTCGACACTCTCCTGCTTGGTTGGGGCCAGAACACCGACAACCTGCACAGTCCGGATGAACATTTCGCGATCGACGATTTCCACAAAGGCACGCTCGCCAGTGCGTACCTCTGGCAGGCACTTGCGGATGGGCCGTGATGAAGCGACGACGCACCAACAAGTCCGTTCACAAGGCTGAACGACTGGGACGCGAGCCAGACGGTGAATGCGACGAGGACTACCGTGCCTCACTCGCCGCGATCGAATCCGGCATCTCGGATGTCATTGCTGGTCGAACAGTGCCCATGCGTCAGTTTTTTCGCGACTTCGACCGTCGGCATCAAATTGAGAGCCCGTCCGACGATATAGAGGCTGATCGCCTCTGAAGCGGTTCTTCCGACCGTCGCGCGGACTCGATAAACTCCCCGCGCCATCAGGCTTGACCAGGGATGTTCCAGACGGTGATCGATCATGCTCGACCTGCAATTTATTTGTGACAACGCAGACCTTGTGGCTGAAAACTGCCGTAATCGCGGTGTGGATGCGGATATCAGCGCGGTCATCGAACTGCGTAAGCAACGTGGTGAGTTGCAACAGAAGGGCGACGCTCTGCGCAGCGAGCAGAAGACGACGCAGTCCGGCATCAAAGGCGCGAAGGATCAGGCCGAACGACAGACTCTGATTGACCGTGGCCGCGAGCTGCGCGAACTGGTCGCGGCTGTCGATGAAGAAGTCAGTACCGTTAAGTGCCAGCTCGATGAGTTGCTGTCGTTCATCCCGAACCTCAGTCATCCGGATGCTCCGGTCGGAAAACTCGACAAGGAGAACGTTGAGATTCGTCGTGTCGGCGAGCTGCCCCAGTTCGACTTCAAGCCGCTGGATCATGTCGAACTGGCCGAGAAGCACGACCTGATCGACTTCGAAGGCGGTGCACGTGTCGCTGGCTCAGGCTTCTATTTCCTGAAGAACGAAGCCGTGATGCTCGAGATGGCTTTGATTCAGTTCGCCCTCGAAAAACTACGTGCAGAGGGTTACACGCTGCACACCACGCCGGACCTCGCGCGACAGGAAGTACTGCAGGGAACCGGCTACAACCCGCGCGGTGACGAGACGCAGATCTACTCAATCGCCAACACAGACCTGAGCCTGGTCGCCACCGCCGAGATTCCGCTTGGCGGCCTGCTGAAAGACCAGATCGTAAACCGCGAAGACCTGCCGTTCCGCTACGCCGGACTCTCTCACTGTTTCCGCACGGAAGCCGGAGCAGCCGGTCGAGCGACACGCGGCATCTACCGAGTGCATCAGTTTACGAAGGTCGAGATCTTCGGATTCACGGCACCCGACTTCGAAGAGTCAAACGCGTTTCATCAGGAAATCGTGCGTCTTGAAGAGGAGATCTTTCAGGCGTTGGAGATCCCGTACCGGGTCGTCGATACCTGCACGGGAGACCTCGGCGGTCCCGCCTATCGCAAGTTTGACCTGGAAGCATGGATGCCTGGCCGGGGCGAAGCGGGTGAATTCGGCGAGGTCACATCGGCCTCGAACTGCACCGATTATCAGGCCCGGCGTCTGGGAGTCCGCACGCGCATCCCGGATAAGAAGGGCACACAGTTCGTCCACACGCTAAACGGGACGGCCATCGCGATCTGCCGCGCTCTGATCGCCCTGCTGGAAAACCATCAGCAGGCCGACGGAAGCGTCGCTATCCCCGAAGTCCTGCGAAAATGGGTCGGCCAGGACCGGATCGGCTGAGTGTCGAACGGACAGCAGCATCGATCTGAAACACTGGTTAGACCTCCACAGGCCGAGAATCCGATCTGCCCGTGCGGTGATAACTGGTACTGTGTGCGGCTGCGTATTTCATCGCGATGAGGACGACATACTCATGCCCGCTCATGTCTCACTGTCGACATCGTCCAGCCTGATCGGCCGACTGAGGACTCGCGACAACCGTGACTGGAGTCGTTTTGTCGAGTTGTATCTGCCGGTAGTCTATGGCTGGCTTCGAGAACTGGAATTGCAGCCGGCTGACGCAGCCGACGTCTCGCAGAGCGTTTTCGAGACGTTGTCCCGACGAATCTCGCAGTATGACCCGGTGCGGGCGTCAAGCGGTTTTCGCGGCTGGTTGTGGGGAGTCACACGCAACGCGTTTCTCGACCACCGTCGAGAGCGAAACGTTCAGCCGCAGGGACTCGGTGGCAGCAGTCAGATTCAGCGTCTTGAAGCGCTCGCCGATGCCCCTCAGGAACCGCCGTCCAACGCATTGAGTTTTCGCAGCAGCCTGGCACACCGCGCTGCAGTTACTCCGGAATGACTTTGAGCCACAGACATGGTCGGCGTTCTGGCGTGTCGTCATCGACGGGCAGTCGGCGGAGTCTGTGGGAGAAGAGCTGGGCATGACTGCAGGCGCCGTTCGACAGGCCAAGTACCGGGTGCTGCAGAGGTTACGCGAAGAACTGGCCGAGTGATCGGACCACTCTTTCTCGCGGTTGCAGTGGAATCTCAGATTTTCGTGTGACGCGGTTCCGTAAGTCTTCTCAAGTGCTTCGGACGCAGGCAGTCCGGAGGACCCACTCCCCCGAGGTGACTGCATGACGGCTCATGTCTGTTACGAACGCGACGTGCTGACAACGTTTCTGCGAGGAGAACTCGCGGAAACGGACTCGGCCGAAGTGCTGGCGGCGCTCGAGAGTTGTCAGTCGTGCGCCCGACTCATGGAGGATGTGGAATCGCAGTCCGACTCTCTCATCAAGGCATTGCGCACGGACGATCCCGATCGCGAGTACCTCGACGAGCCTGAGCTGCAGAGCGCGGCGGTGAAACTGCAGGCCGCCGCACTGAAAGACACGGACAGTGTCGCTGGACACACCGAGTCAGTCGCACCAGAGCCTCGGAACACGCAGCCGACCCGCATCCGCGACTACGAGTTGTTGAGCAAGCTGGGCCAGGGTGGGATGGGCACTGTTTACAAGGCCCGGCATTCGCGTCTGAAGCGAATCGTCGCGCTGAAAGTCATGACAACGCCGCGGCTGCAGGATCCACGTGCCGTCGCACGATTCGAACGGGAAATGGAGGCCATCGGGCGGCTTGATCATCCGAACATCGTCCGGGCGACGGATGCGGGAGAGTCCGACGGGCTGCACTATCTCGTCATGGAATACGTGCCTGGCAGCGATGTCTCGACGCTGGCCATGCTGGCAGGTCCGATGCCGGTTGCTGACGCATGTGAGATCGCACGACAGGCGGCACTCGGGCTGCAGCATGCATTCGAGCATGGGCAGGTTCACCGTGACATGAAGCCGCCGAACCTGATGCTCACTGAAGACGGCACGGTCAAGATTCTGGACATGGGCCTGGCACTCGTCGCCGGAGCGGCGTCTGACGCCGAACACACTGGTGAACTCACCGGCAGCGGGCAGATTCTGGGCACGGTTGATTACATGGCCCCGGAACAGGCGCACGATACCCATGCGGTCGACGTCCGCGCCGATATCTACAGTCTGGGAGCAACGCTTTATCGCCTGCTGGCGGGCGCCTCGCCATTCGCAGCCAACGTCTACAAGTCGACGTTCCAGCGACTGCAGGCATTGACGACTAAGGATCCGCCGCCCATTACCGAAAAACGCGACGATCTTCCCGACGAACTCGTCGAGTTGCTCACAGTGATGCTCAGCCGCGAACCGGACGACCGGCCACAGCAGCCAGTCGATGTCGCCGACGCACTGAGAGCTTTCACTGCGGACGCCGACCTGACGGCGTTGCTGAAGAAGACCGCCGAAGACCGAGCTGCGATCCTGAGCAGTTTTGGCGCCGACATCAGTCTGCCTGGATCCACCGGACGCAGCAGCCTGGCCCTTGCGCAAAGCGGACTCGACCTGACTCCGGATACGGTCACAAATGTGTCTGCGACCGCTCCGACGTTGATCTTCCCGTCGACTGACGAGGCAGGACCGGGAACTGTGAGTCCTGTCGGAAATGCGGCGCGATCCTACGCGACACTGCTGACCGCGCTCGCCGCGTTGTCGATCGCCATTGCCATCTGGCAACCGTGGAAGTCCGACGACACGCCGGTCGACACAACAGCCGGGCACCGTCGTGAGGCACCGACCGAGTCAGGATCGTCAGGCGTTCGGCCTCCTCTGCCTGACTCGACGGCCGAGACTGTCAGCGGTCCGCCGCTGGCTCACCCGCAGATTTCTTCCGACGAGGTTCGGCTGTCGAGCAAGCCGCTGCCCGGCCGGTTGCGGTTCACTCGACAGGGACTGTTGGCCTCTGCCGGTTGGAGCATTGGACTGTGGGACGTCACGCAGGCAACTCAGATTGAGTGGTTTCAGCACCCAACGCTGCACCGGAAAGTGCAGGGTGGCGGCATCGATCAGATCGCATTTTCGCCCGACGGTACGCGGTTTGTCACGTCGAGCTGGAGCGATCTGGGGCAGGTCCACCTGGATATCTTCGAGAGTCCGGGACACAAGCTGCTGCACACATTCAGTGAAAGCGAAACGGAGCGACACACCAGCAGAATTCAGGGACTGGACTGGTCACTGGACGGATCAATGATTGTGTCTGCGTCCTGGGACGGCACGGTGCGACTGTGGGACGCGGAAACTGCGACACACATCAAAACGCTGCCAGGACCTGGGGTCCCGGAGCATACGAAGTTCGACTTCGCCCGTTTTCTGGCTGATGGCCGAGTCTTCGTCCACGGCAACGTCGAGCAGTCGCGGTCGCAGTTTATCTGGGACGTTGAAATGGAAACACATCGCGACATCACACTGCCGGGCTCCTTATGGACATTCGACGTCACACCGGACGGTCGACGCTCCATCTGCGGTTCTTACTTCCGGGGTCAGGACCGGCAGGAACTGACGATTGTCGATATTGATACCGATACCGCGACAACTTGGGCGTCATCCCGGCCGTACGATGTTCCTTTGCGTGAAGTCGCTCTGTCTCCGGATGGCCGCTTCGCGCTGATTCTGGATGCCGAAGGAAAGATCGAATACTGGGACCTTGATGAAGACCAGTCAGTTGTTCAGTTTCCGGGTGTGGAGAAGAAGGATCTTCCCGGTGGACTCGCGATGTCACTCGATGGTCGTCTGGGAGCTGCCGCAGGAACGGACGGGCTCCGTGTCTTCCGGTTACCGGAACCAACGGACAGTCGGCCATCGAACGGAGCACCGGCTGGCCTCGTATTCAACGGACGCACCAGCCAGGTCGATATCGACATCGCATTCGATCACGGACGCGAACTGACTGTCGAAGCGTGGGTCACACCACACGAGTTACCTGACGCTCATGTAACGATTCTCCGCACACCACCACCGGACAGTGTTCTGGGAATCGGTCTGGCAATCGATCGCGGACGACCGATGTTCGGGGTGGGTGTTGATACCGGCTGGCGGATGGCGACCGGCCGTATATCGCTCAAACCGAACGAGCATATTCACATCGCCGGTGTTTATGACGCGGAAAGCATTCGCCTTTACTTGAACGGCAAACTGCACGGCACAGCTACCAGCCTGTTTCCGCGTGAGCCACAGCCGTCACCGCTGGTGATGGGGCAGCCGGACGATGACGGTCGGCGTTTTGCGGGCACGGTCGATGAACTACGCGTCTGCGCGGCTGCCCTCTTTGCCGGCAACTCATTCGAGCCAACAGCTTCGTTCACGGCGCACGAAGCCGATCTGATCCTGTTTCACTTTGACGACGACCATCCGGATCAACTGAAGGACTCATCCGGCAAGGAACACCACGGACGGATTAAAGGTGCGACTCGGCTGTTGAGAGAGTAGGCCGGAACAAGCGCAGCGCAGTTCCGGCAATCGATGGTGCATAAATCCACTCTGCCGGAACTGCGCTGCGCTTGTTCCGGCCTACCGGTTGCTCGGCTGCCATGAATCCGTTCGTCATCCACTGTCCGGCCTGCGAAGCGAAGCTGAAGGTTCGCAAACGCGAACTTGTTGGTCGCAGAGTCCCCTGTCCGCGGTGTGGCGAAGCCGTTCGCGTGAAGGCGCCAAAGCAGGCCGTCAAGGAAGACGAGAACACTGTCGATCTCGATGTTCGGTCGCTAAAGAAAAAGCCCCCGCGCAGAAAACCAAAGCAGCCGGTTCTCCCGCGTCGGCGTGCAAAGAAGCCGCCGAGACACCGCGGACTCATGCTCGCGGCAGCGGCAGCCTCGATCGTGATTGTGGCGGTCGCAGGGATCCAGTTTGTGACATCAGGAGATCCCGAAGTCGTCGCCGTGGATCAGAGCCAGACGGTGGCGACAGAAACGGCTGCCAGCCGCGAGTCGCCTGCCGAGACTCCAGCACGGCCGACGAGGACCTCGGGGCAACCACCTCGCAGACAATCGGCAACGGGCAGTAACAGGCAGCCGGATGCCCCGGTCGAGAACAGCAAACAGCCTCGCAACGATTTCTTCTTCGGAAGTCAGGCAGAACCGGCGACAGACTCGCCAGCTACCGAGCCGGATTCGCAGATCGAGCGGGAACGGTCAGACGCGCAACCCCGAACAAGCGAACCGCCAGTTGCCGCGATCGCGGAAGCGGAGCCCATCGCATTTACCGTGAACGCAGCGGACTTCAACAAGACCGGCAGGCCGTTTCTGGTGAAGCACTGCGTGAGTTGTCACGGCCCGAAAAAACAGTCCGCGAAACTGCGACTCGATCAGCTTGAGCCCGATTTCGGTGACCTGTCGCTGTCAGCAAAGTGGACCGAAGTCCTGGATCGTGTGAACGCCGGCGAGATGCCGCCGGAAGACGCACCTCAACCAGACCAACAGGCGTTGCGTGAGTTCACGGCGTGGGTCACCAGCGAACTCGAACGAGCCAACGCCGCCCGGCAAAGCACCGGGGGACAGGTCGTCTTACGGCGACTCAACCGCAACGAGTATCGCAACACCATCCGCGACCTGCTCGGCATCGATTTCGACACCGACGAAAAATTCCCGGAAGACCCGCCGGCGTCGGGCTTCGACAACATCGGAGCGGCACTCACGGTCTCGCCGCTGCTGATCGAGAAGTACCTGCACGCAGCTCGCGAGATTCTTGACCGCGTCTTCGCCGAGCAGCCACCGAGGCAGCGACATCGCTGGCGATTCGAAGTCGATCTGGCTGCCACAGGATCGAACAAGCCGGGTGTGGACACCATGGACATTCCCGACGAGATCGGCGGTCAGTCCGTCCGCGCGAAAGTCCAGGGTGGAAAGAACCCCGTGCGGAACGGCAGCGTCATTGTGCGGCAAGAGGGTTGGCAGCAGATCGTCGGCGTGCGGGACATCCGCTTCAACAAGCCGAGCGATTACGAACCGGGCGACTACATCGTGCGCGTTCGCGCCGCGGGCGTCATCCCGACGCGGCGGCAGGTCATCGCCTCCGCCGAGCGAATGTGGCAGCGTCGTAACGGGATGCCTCCCCACATGCGGCCGCATTTCGAGAAGAGTCCCCTCTATGACTACGGTGCCCCGCGCATGAAGGTCACGGATGCGACAACACAATCCGTACTGGGCGAGGTCGATGCAACCGCTCCACCGGACCGCCCGCAGGTCTACGAATTCCGCGGCGACTTCAAGCGAGGACTGGCGGTCAGTGTCGCCAACGTCTACCGGATCCCAGCGAACCTCTCGAATCACTGGTTCCGGCTCGACGACGAGTTTGCGGCTCCGGACCTGCTGGTCGACTGGATCGAAATCGAAGGCCCGATTCCCGACGAAGCCGCCGCGACAGCGCGACAACGCATCCTGTCAGCCTTCGGAGCAGCGGCGAAACGCGGTTCGGAAGGCGAGCGAGCGGAGACGATCCTGCGTGAGTTCATGACGCGAGCCTGGCGACGGCCCGTCACGTCCGGCGAAGTTGCCGCCAAGGTCGCCCTGTTTCAGCAGGCCCGTTCGTCGAAGGCGAGATTCGAAGAGTCGCTCAATATCCCGCTGATCGTCACGCTGACCTCGCCGAATTTTCTGTTCCTGACCGAGCCACGCTCTGACTCGTTTAACGGCAAGCCGCAGGCGTCGGCGTCAGACACGAGTGACCGCCGAAACACCGACGGCTCCGGCTTGCTGTTAAACGATCGTGGTTCCCGCCAACTCTCCAGCCACGAACTCGCCAGCCGACTGAGCTACTTCCTGTCGAGCAGCCTGCCGGACGACGAACTCTTCACCGCCGCGGCTTCCGGCCAGCTCAACACCGATCGCAACCTGACCGCGCAGGCCGACCGACTGCTCGCCGCCCCGCAAAGCAGGCGCTTCGTGAGGAACTTCGCCGGCCAGTGGCTCGCTCTGCGGGATGTCGGCACGAACTCGCCGGCACGCGGTTTGTTTCCGCGATACGACGACCACCTCGAAGAATCGATGGTGCGGGAAAGCCAGGTGTTTTTCTCCGAAATCCTGCACAACGATCTGAGCGTCATGAACTTCGTCAAATCCGATTTCGTGACGATCAATGAACGCCTGGCCCGGTTCTACGGCATCCCGGGAGTCAAAGGAGATGACATCCGCCGCGTCGCTGTTCCGCAGGGAATTCCGCGCGGCGGCGTAATGGCTCAGGCGAGCGTGCTGACCGTCACGTCAAACGGCACGCGAACCGTTCCGGTGTGGCGCGGCGTCTGGGTCCTGGAAAACATCCTCGGCGAACGCATCCCGCCGCCTCCGCCAAATGCCGGAGAAATCGCACAGCTCACGCCGGGAAACCAGCCGACCACGATTCGCGCCCGGATGGAACAGCACCGCCAGGTCGCGGCGTGCGCAGCGTGTCACGACAAGATCGATCCGCTCGGCTTCGCGCTGGAGAACTTTCGCGGCGACGGAGGCTGGGCGACTCAGGAGGCCAACGGCTGGGGCGGCAGCATCAACCGCAACGATCCCGTCATCGACGCCAGCGGCCGACTGCCCGACGGCCGCGCCTTCAACGGCGTCCAGGAACTGCAACAGATCCTGCTCAAAGAAGAGGACCGGTTCTTGCGCTGTCTGACCGAAAAGATGGTGACTTACGCCCTCGGCCGCGCCGTCGAGTTCACTGATCGCGAGTGGATAGAGCAGCTCGTCACGCACATCAAGTCCAACAGGTACACACTCCGCAGTTTGATTCACGGCATCGTTCTCAGTCCTCAATTTCGATCAACGTGATTGTGACACCGTGGGAACGAAGTCTGACAACCTGAAAACGATCTCGACACGATCTACGTAACCTCGACGACACGGAAGACATCCGGCGGTGACCATACTCCAATTGCTGGTCACCACCACATGTCACCCGGGAGTCATTCATGTTCAGTTCCATTCGACGTAATTCCCCGAGCCAGCTCCTGCTGCTGGTAATCTGTGCTCACGCTACATTCTGTTCGGCGCACGATCCGGCCCAGACGCGTAACAACACGTCGGATTCACGCGGGCCGTCAGAATGGGCACCTGGGAAGGTGAGCTCAAGAACGGGTGAGTGGGATCGACACTCTTCCCGAAACGTCAAATGGGTGGCTCGCCTGGGCTCCCAGACATGGAGCTCACCGGTCGTTGCAGAAGGACGCGTCTACATTGGGACCAACAATGGAGGCGGACACCTCGAACGCTATCCAAGGAACGTCGATCTCGGCTGTCTGCTGTGTTTCAACTCGGCCGATGGGCGTTTGCTGTGGCAGTACTCGGCTGAGAAGCTCGCAAGTGGACGTGTCAATGACTGGCCCATGTTTGGGATCCGCAGCACTCCACTCGTGATCAATGATCGCCTGTGGTTCGTCGACAACCAGTGTCGAGTTGTCTGCCTCGACACGCAGGGGTTTACTGACGGAGAGGATGACGGGCCGGTCAAAGCTTCTCCTGAGATCGCCGCCGATTCGAGAGAAGCCGACGTCGTCTGGCAGTTCGACATGATGAAGGTGCTGAACGTGTACCCGCACAACTGGTCGACTTGCTCGCCAGCGAGTTTTGGCGACCTTTTGTTTGTAACAACCGGAAACGGTGTGGATGAATCGCACATCCAGGTTCCTTCTCCGGATGCTCCCAGTTTTATTGCGATCAACAGGAGAACCGGATCTCTGGCATGGTCGGACAGTTCGCCTGGAGAAAACATTCTGCACGGACAGTGGTCGTCTCCGGCCGTCGGCGTGTTTGACGGTGTGCCTCAGGTGATCTTCGGAGGCGGCGACGGCTGGGTTTACAGTTTCCGAGCAGACAGGTGGGACATCGCGGAGCGGCGGCCAGTCCTGCTGTGGAAGTTTGACGCGAATCCCAAGACGTCCCGCTGGATCATCAATGGACGCGGCACACGCAATAACATCCTGGCCAGTCCAGTGATTCACGGGCAGCAGGTGTTTGTGGCCGTCGGACAGAATGCCGAGCATGGCGATGGCGACGGAGGCCTCTGGTGTATCGATCCGACGCGCCATGGAGACATCAGCTCTGAACTGGCATTCCGAGTCGACGGTGACAAGCAGACGGCACTACCACCGCGTCGCCTGCAGGCAGTGAATACAGATGCTGGAGAAGTCGCGACAAGCAACCCGAACTCTGGAGTCGTCTGGCATTACACTGGAGCCGACGCCAATGGCGATGGAAAAGTCGATGACGATGAGAAGATGCACCGGACCACATCCCGCCCGACCATCGCGAATGGTCTGCTCTTTGCGCCGGATTATTACGGACTCGTGCATTGCCTCGACGTTCAAACCGGACGTCTGCACTGGACCTGCGACCTGTTTGCCTGCACGTACGCTGCGCCGTTAATCGCCGACAGCCGGGTCTATCTTGGTGATGAGGACGGCGATGTGGCCATCCTCAAGCTCTCGGCCGACGGCAGTGAGTCAACACAGGTCGACAAGAACATTGTTGCTCCGCGTGTGGAAATCTCGATGGATCGCTGCATCTACGGAGACATCGTCGCAGCGGATGACGTGTTGTACGTCGTGGCAAATACGCACCTGTTTGCGATTTCACAACCGGCTAAGGACTCTGATCCATGAACCGACCTCTCTCGCGACGCACTTTCCTGCGCGGAGCCGGCGTCAGCGTGGCCCTGCCACTTCTGGATGCCATGCGGCCCGAATCGGGGTTTGCTCAATCGCGGCCAAAGCGGCCGCCGCGGATGATCTTCATCTACATCCCCAACGGAGTGAACATCGTTCGCTGGCGAGCGAAGGGTGAGGGCCCAGACTGGCAGTTCGGTCCGACGATGCAGTCGTTGCAGCCGCTCAAGGAGGACGTGTGCGTTCTCAGCGGCCTTGGCCATCCGCGCGGGATCGGCGGGCATGAAGGTGCCGACATGTGGCTCACCGGTGTCGATCTGAAAGCCACGCCCGGCTACGACTACAAGAACGGCGTCTCGGTCGATCAGGCGGCTGCTGCGGTGCACGGACAGGAAACGCGGATTCCGTCGCTGCAACTGTCGCGAAACAACGGCACCGGGCCGCCGATGCACACGGCCACGCTGTCGTTCAACCGCGAAGGTACTCCGCTGCCGGCTCAGAACAACCCGCGAGAGATCTTCAATCGACTGTTCGTCGACGGAGCCGGTGGATCGCGTGAGGCACGGAAGCAGCGGTTCGACGAAGACGAGAGCATTCTCGACGCGGTCCTGTCCGATGCCCGGGCGCTCGACCGTCGACTGGGCACGCGTGACCGCAGGAAGCTCGACGAGTACCTGACATCAGTCCGCGAAGTCGAGCGTCGCGTGCAGCGTGGCCGATCGTGGCTCGACGTCCCGAAACCGCAGGTCGATGCCCGCGGCCTGTCACTGGATGCCGGACCCAACGACCACGTCACTCGGCCGTGGTTCCACACGATGTACGACCTGATCGCGCTGGCGTTCCAGACGGACACGACCCGCGTCGTGACGTACGAACTCGGACGCGAAGCCGGTGGCGGCCGTTTCCAGGAAGTCGGCGCCGGAGTTCAGCACGAGTACTCACACCACGGCGGCGACCAGAAGATGCTCGCCACACTGGCGCGCATCGACAAATTTCACATCGAAAACCTGGCGTACCTCCTGCAGCGGCTGAAGTCGGTGGAAGACGGCGACGCCCCGCTGCTCGACCGCACGATGGTGCTCTTCGGCAGCGGCATGAACAACGGCGAAAAAGGCGCACACTCGCCCAAGGACGTCCCGCTGATTTACGCCGGCGGAAGAGCCCTCGGCATGAAAACCGGCCAGCACCTGAAATTCCCGATCGACAGTCAGCCGCAGTCGAATCTGCTGCTGTCGATGCTGAGCCGGATGGATGCAAAGCAGGAGTCCTTCAGTGACAGCACTAACACGCTGCCTGGCCTGACGTGACATCAGTCATTTAACACGCACCTCATCACGCCATTTCATCTTCGGAGCAACTCATGGACCGTCGACAATTCCTTGCGACCACCGCCGCGACTACCGTGACTGTCACCACCAGGCAAACATTTGCTCAACGTGGAGCTACTGGCTCTGACTGGGCTCAATGGCGAGGTCCGGGCGGAACTGCTGCCGTACCGAAACAAACAGCTCCGGTTAACTGGAGCAACTCACAGAACATCAAGTGGAAGACACGAATGGCACTGCCGGGGAGTTTGCAGAGATCAGCGCAGCAGCGAACCTCGCAGGCATGGCTGCGCTTGTTTTTGTGATGCGCGCCGGTGAGAAGTCAAACAGGGGAGTGGCTGGCCTTCATGG
>CAUZFZ010000148.1:0-26048 GCA_963579025.1 Planctomycetota bacterium
ACCAGACTCTCGGTTACAGAACACCTGACGAATTCGAAGAAGAACACCGCACTAAACTCGCCGTCTAAATTCTATTTCCGGTGTCCACTTTCATTGGTCTATCGCAGGCGAGACCGTCACTATCTCTGCGGACGATCCATTCATTCACACGGACGACGGTGTCAGGATCCCGGTTGACGGTCTTCCCGCAAATCAACCCATGCAGTTCCAGATGACACGATTCAAAGATCGGGACGGGAGGATCGTGGAAGACTGGGACATTGCCTCTGGGTCGGCGACCGATTCCGGAAACTTCTGATGCGTCACGGGGACAACCTCCCAGTCTGTCTCCGGGCACTGTCTGTCGCACGGCTCGCCCTCCCGGAGCGGCCACTTCGCGAAAAGGGAAGTCGGCATTGGGTCGAAGTGGCGGCCGTCACTTCGGCGATCCGGCGAGTCGATACCGCTGCTGCACTTCGCTGCCAGTCATCGCACGAGTGTAGATCGAGAACCGATCGATCTGTCCGCGCCACTTCCGGACCGTTCCACCATCCCACTCGTCGCCCAGCAGTAGATGATGCTTCGCGTCCCAGTTGGTGAAGTCGCCCTGAACACGATTCGTGTTCACCGTCTGGTGTCCATTAATCCAACACTCAAGCTGACCAGGACGGTAACTGACGACGACATGAGACCGTTTGTTCGCAGGAAGCGAGCCGAGCTTCACCTCGGGTTTCATGCCATTCGTCCCCGTCCGGGTTGTCCGCAACCTCAGGATCAGTTGGTCGCCTTCCTGGCCGATCGTGAAATTGCGTGAGTATCCATCCGATGAAAAACTCACGATTCGTGCTGGCCCCGTCTGCTTCGGTCGCTTCGATGTGAGCACAGTTTCGATGCTGATCTGGCTGCTGCGCTGACCGGCTCGAACGAGCGGTCCCTCGAGTCCCGAAAGTAGAAACGCTCCACCGTCGAACTGCAGCTCGCCGCCGGATGCCACTGTCGCCTTCTCACGCGGTTTCAAGGTGACCTTCGAGGCTTCTGGAAATCCGACCAATGCTCGCCTGGACTCGAAGCCACGATCCCAGGCGATTGCCAGAGCCTCGCGAGTGCCCGGCCATTCGCCTTTCAGTGGCACAACCGGAACGGGCTTCACGGGAGTCGCAGCGGACGGAGATGTCGTGGGACGCGATGGAGTGGGGGAAGTATTCGCGACCGTCGTACCAGCTTTCGCGGCCAGTTCCGCCGAGACCGCAATGCAGCGAACGCTGCCGTTTCGATCACGGCAAACAAGTCGACCGTTTGAAAGCACGACGTGCGGCCACGCATCAGTTCTCGACAAGACCGATCCCGCGGCAAGCTGTGTGTACTTCCGCGGCGATCGCTTCGCCGTTTCGACCAGAGACAGATCGCCCTTGTTGGCATACACAATCAAACGGTCGTCACTGGTCAAAATGCACGAGCCCTGAGAACCGACTTTGCCACCGGACCACAGTTCTTTGCCGGTTTCAAAGTCAACGCAATGGACGCCGCGCCAGGCCCAGTAGATGCGACCATCGTGAATCAGCGGGCTGCAGACTCCCGACGCCAGTTCGTTTTCCCAGACCTTTGTGGCACCCTTGAGCGTCACTTTCACGCGGCACATCGCGTAGTGGTTGTAGGCCGAAGTGATGATCACCGAATCTCCGGACACTGCCGGTGTCGGGATGTTGTTCGCGAAGTCCGTTGTCCACGGGTAAACGGCCACAGTCCTGCCGGCACGGGAACCGTCAATGCTCGTCACAACAAGATTTCGCAGCGTCAGAACTGCGACGCACGAAACACCCTCGACAACAATCGGGACTGGGCCGCCGGTGTGCCCGGCTTCGTCGAAGCTCTCCGATTCCCACAATTCGCGACCAGTCTGCTTGTCGAATGCGATCAGGTTACCGGTCTCTCCACCCACCTCCACAATCAACTGATTGCCGGTGACAAGTGGCGAACTCATGTAGCCGTAATCGCGCTGCGTCTTTTTGCGCACAGCGACTTCGGGGCGACGCTTCGCCTTGTAGCGATCGTAGAGATTCAGCGACCAGACCTGCTTCCCGTCCAGCCGAGTGTCCCAGGCATTCAGATCGCCATCCACACCAAGTGTAAACAGCATTCCAGTTTCCGGGTCGTACTCGGGCGTCGAACACGCTCCCGAATACAGACTCTGATCGCCTGTGGCGTGACGACCGTAACGCGGCGAGTTGTACGTCTGCCGCCACAGTTCTTTGCCGCGATCCGCGTCCAGACAGATCACCGAATCGCGATTGCTCGACCAGCCCGTGAGGAAGACTCGGCTGCCGACCGCGACAGGCGATGAACTGCCCTGGCCAACGGTGGCCTGCCACAGATCGCCCTTGAGCCACAGTTTGCCGTCCCAGCCGGACGGTTCCGAGGAAACGTCGTTTCTGGACGGTCCACGCCAGTGAGGCCAGTCCGCGCCCAAGGCTGATATGTGTGAAAACACCAGGATCAGCAGCGCTGGAATTCGAAGCATGTCACACCTGTGTCAGTCCAGATCGGATTCAATCCGCAACGCTCACCGAGAGCATCGCAGAACTGATTCATACCGGCTGTCAGTATTGGACGTTATCCTCGACGATTCAGAAAGGATGCGATGGCAGACGCCCGGATCGTCATCGCAGATTCAGCCTGCCCGAAATCGAAAGGTGTAACCAGTGAATACCTGTGTCCCCAGATTTGTCGTGTTGAGCCTGTGCCTGACGGGAGTGTTGCTGTCATCCGCACTCGCGGGAGACTGGACACAGTTTCGAGGACCTGGCGGTCTTGGTGTGTCCAACGAAACCAACTTGCCCGTGACATGGAACGCTTCGGATAACGTCGTCTGGCGCAAGGCGCTGCCCGGGTACGGAGCGTCCAGCCCCATCGCACTCGGCGATCACATGTATGTCACGTGTTACAGCGGGTACGGCATCGATCGAAACTCGGGCAGCACGGAAGACCTGCGACTGCACGTCGTTTGTCTGAACAAGGCCAATGGAGACATCGTCTGGGACAAGCAGATCCAGCCGAAACTGCCCGAATCAGCGCGGGTCCGTGATCACGGATACGCCGGGCCGACGCCCGTGACCGACGGGAAGTCTCTGTTTGTGTTCTTCGGTAAGACCGGAGTGCTCAAGTTTGACCTGGATGGCAATCAGTTGTGGCAGGCAGATGTTGGCTCGGGCACGCATGGCTGGGGCTGTGGAACATCGCCCGTGCTTTACAAAAACCTTGTCATCGTTAATGCCAGTGTCGAGAGCCGTTCTCTCGTGGCCATCGATCAGGGGACGGGTGAAGAAGCGTGGCGGTCGCCGGGCATGAGCAGTTCATGGAACACACCGCACCTTGTGCAGGTACCAGATGGTGGACAGGAGCTGGTGGTCAGCGTGCAACGCGCTATTCTGGGATTTGATCCGGCAACCGGTGAGAAACTGTGGCGCTGCAATGGCATCCAGGACTATGTCTGCCCGAGTGTGGTTTCACAGGATGGAATCGCATACGTCATCGGCGGACGCACATCTCGAGCGATCGCTGTCCGAGCCGGCGGTCGAGGTGATGTCACTGAGACGCACCGGTTGTGGGAAGCAAAAGCCGGAGCGAATGTGTGCTCACCGATCATTCACGACGGTCATCTGTACTGGGTCAGCGACCGCAGTCGAGTGGCCTATTGTCTGCGACTGACCGATGGCGAGATCATCTATCAGGAGCGATTCCCGGATCAGCCGTACGCATCGGCGACAGCCGGCGATAACAAGATCTACATCACCACACGCCGCGGAGGCACCTACGTGCTGGCAGCCAAACCGGAATTCGAACAACTGGCCCACAACGAACTGGATGACACCAGCACTTTCAACGCCAGCCCGACAATCTCCGACGGGCGGCTCTACCTGCGCAGCGACCGCTTCCTGTACTGCATCGGGGCGAATTGAGCCTGGCACGATCAGGAGTGTCTGAGGCACTTGTCAGGACATGCTACGGTCGGACGACCACCAGCAGTGTCGCGAACCAACGCTTCGAATCCGGTGCCTGAAACATCTCCACGCCGTACGCATCAACCGGCCCGTTCAGTGTGTTGATGCTGTCGGGATTGGACAGCCAGGATTCGACGGCCATGACTGCGGCATCCTGAATTGATCGCGAGTCGTCGGCTGCAAAGAACAGCTCGCGAACCTGAGCTGTTTCACCGAATTCAGCCGCAATCGCGGCGCGGCGACTGGTCGGCTCAAAGGCACCGGCCTGTCCGTACTGAGCCATGAAGCGGCAGTTTCGATCGGCCAGCTGATCCAGGATGTCCGCACTTTCCCGGGCAGCCAGGCGAGATTCTGGATTCGCTGTCCGCAATGCCAGCAGCACACTGCGGTGTGTCACCGTGCCGTATGGCAGGTCGAGCAGCGTCTTCACCACATCCGGTGAAAAACGCCCGGCGGGAGACTGCGGCAGCGCCGAAACTACGCGGCCATACCAGGCGCTTTCGGGATCAGTCAGGTCGACGACCGCGATTCCGGGTTGCAGGTTCAGGTGCCGGAATGCCCGGTGCTCCAGTAACAACGTTCCACCACTCTGTCCGGGGATTGTCGTGTTGGCGGGCATGACCAGACGCACGAACGCATCCAGTGGCGTCGCAAGGCCCGGTACTGCCGATCCGTTATTGAGCGAATTGATCGACTCCGGATCCACCGTGTCTCGAAATACGACCAGCAATTGTCGGCGCTGCTTTGTCGCCTGCTGGTAGGCCGTCTGGTAATCCTGGTGCCATGTGAGCGTTCCAACCGTCGTCGCTGGCTCCGCACTGGGGCGTTCACCTGCTGGGGGCTCGACCTGGCCTGACAGTTGAGCCGGTTGTGATTCCGCGGCCACCACTTGCGGCGGCTGTGCCGGGTTGTCACCAACAACACTGTCCGCGTTATTCGCAGAGGATGTCGGGTTTTGCGGTGTGCCGTCTGGTTGTCGGGAGACTATCGCGGAATCGAGTGCTTCGGCAGCCGGATCGGGAAGAATGATCGATGGCGGTTGGGACTGTCCCGATTGTGCCTCGATCGGCTGTACCGGGTTCGATCCGGTCGGTTCATTGGCCTGCGGTTCGTCGACTCCTGCCGAAAGTCCACCAGGGATGTTCAGCCCCACGCGTTCCAGCAGCGCGAGACCTGGAATCTTCGGCATGTCGTCTCCGCGCGACGCTGCGAGCCAGACGGTTCCGCCGCACAAACCCAGCAGGATGGTCGCTGCTGAGAATGCTCCCAGGGGAAACCGCGATCGACGGCGTGACGATGAGTTCTTCGCCAGTGACAGCTTGCAGTGCGGGCAATCCTTGAGGTCTTCGGCCACCTGTCGCAGGAGTGTCAGACAGTCGGCGTTCGGACACACCATCGCCCGCGCGTCTGTGTTATGGCACTGAAATCCCCAGCACCACACGAGTCGTTCCGAATTGTCTTTCGTGCGGACTCGATACAGATACCCGTCATAGTTCCCGATAGGCGGCTGCAACCGGTTGAAGATCAGCCGCTCGCTGGGGCTGACAGGTTTGACGTCAAACAGCGACTTCTTCAGACGGTCAAAATCGGATGACAGCGGTCCTTCCAGATCGGCTTCGGTGGCCAGTGCCCGTTCGACGATCTCCTCCCGCTTGCCACCTCGTTGGACGTGAAACGTGACACCGTTCTCGTCGAGTTCCGGTTCTGCCAGCAGATCGCCGAACCAGCCGAGCAGCACCTGATAGGTCAGTTTCTTCACATCCAGCATTGGCAGCCCAGGCGCCAGCGCCAGCGGATGAAAGTCAGACTGGCTCGTCAACGGAATGCGAACAAGAACCTCACTCATCGGTGACCTCGCAGCAGGGCTGGCCTCAGTGGTTGCAAGTCGACTCGGAGGAGCCGGCGCGCACTGGTGGCGGGAGTGCTGAATCAGTTATCGACTTCGCAAAGCGTGCAGGCAGCACGCACTTGCGGCAGTCGATACCAACCATAACCCCCCTGCGTCTGGCGTCTCCGGCAAAGGAGGACCTGCGGCCCGGATTCGGTTGGGCCGGTTGTCGGTCGTATCGAGTCTGCGCGGATGTTGAGGAACTCACCGATTCCGTCGGTTCCCGGCGACAGAGACAAGCGATCGGCATGACCGTCATATTGCGGCGGCAGGACGAATGATCTGACAGTGAGGTGAATTTCGAATATCCAACAAGGAACTCCGAATGATGAAGTGCCGTCTTCGGATTTCGACATTCCTTGTTGGACATTCGAAATTCAAACCTTGAATACCGACCCTCTACCAGTCGATTTTCAATGTCGCTTGTAGGGATTCCGCATGGATGCCCGTGCTGAGACTTAGTTGTTTGAGCATCCGCAGTAGCGTGAGTCCAAGGTCAAACTCCGCGGCGGCCTGCTCGGGGCTCTTACCTTTCTGAATCTCTCGCCCGGTCAGAAAGTCGCGGTTCGTCACCAGCAGATCGGCGACTGGAGCGAAGTCGGCTGTGAGTTCGAAGTTGCGGTTCGCTCGTCGCTCGTCATCGTCCGGCGCCTGCAATCGATCAATCAGCGTACGGCACAGGTCCAGGGACGACGAAATGATGTAGCGGTCCTCGACCTGGGCGGACGCCACCGTGAAGTTGTATGCGATCGGCAAACGTTCGCCTTTGGGACGCTCAAGGTGGCGCGAGAATGCAATCTGCACACCCTTCCATGTCTCCGATGACTGCACCATCGGTTCCCGACCCTCCTGTCCGGCGTTCACGTTGAGGATGAATGACAGCGTCTGCATGAAGAGTTTCACGATGTCACTGCCCTCTTCGGGTTTGGCCAGATCGACCAGCAGAGCAAAACCAGGGAGCTCAACACCTGGGCGGCCGTCCAACTGGCTGAAATCCTGCGGTGCGGTGACAAACGTCAGATTCGATCCCAGCAGTGGCAGTACGTCGGTTCCAAAATCCCGACCTGGCAGGAAGTTCCCGATTCCGGCTTCGAACTTGTCGAACTCGGGAAGCAGGTCCTCACGCAGCAGTTTTTCCCGCTTCTGGTACCAGTCGGCGAAGTCCCGATGCAGTGTGAATCCCGCGAGTCGGTCTTTGAGTCTCGGGATCGCAGCGGCTCCGGTTGAGTCGGGATCCGAAAAGAACGGAGCCCACCGTTCGTCGAGGTCCGACACGGCGACTCCGCCAGTCAGTGATAGACCGGATTCGTCGACGTCCAGAGTGAGTCCCGCCCACGGACTTTGCGCGAGCTGTTCGGCGATTCCTCCAAACAACAGCGAAGCCACCGCGTTGTCGAGTTTCTCTGGGACGAACCGACCACCGGCCGCCTGTGAAATCATCTGCGTGTTGACGAACGCACGGACCAGATGGTCTTTATCGAGTTGCTGCTCCATGGCCTGGAATGAATCGAGCTTCGCCAATCCGTTGCCTGCCTGCCCTCTGCCGACTTTCTCCAGCAATTCGCGGCGGTTGGAAACTCCCAGCCAGTTATCGGCGTACACAACCGTCAGGTCGTCTCCCACCTGGATGTGCAGGGCTCCGTCCTTCGCCTTTGACGTAATGTTGTCCTCGGCCAGCACCAGAAACGGCTCGAGGCGTTCGCGCAGTCGCGAGAGGATCTCGGTATCGGCCGGTCGGACCAGCAGAACACCATCCGGCTGCGAGCGGCCTTCATGCGGGTGCAACGACAGAGTGACTGTTCCACTCAGCAGTTGTTCCACGACCGTCCATGCATCCATGCCAAGCTGCGTTTCGGCAATCTGTATTGCCGCAAGCAACTTGCGAGCCTGCGGTGTCTGCCACACCTTCTCTGATTGTGGCGAGGCTTGAATCAGCTTATGTGCTGTCGAATCCTTGGCGAGTCTGACAATCGAGCCCAGATCGCTTGCCTCGACATAGACGACAGCGTCGTCGGGTGTCGACGCCGCTGGCGAGTCGGCACCTCGCAGTGGTGCGCATCCCGCAATCACTGCCGCACAGACTAGAACTCCTCGTCGAATTCCGTTCATCACAGGCTCCAGGACTGGGGCGTCGGGTTCCAGTGGATCGTCGATTTCAAGCTCGCGACTCCGTGGACCAGAGTTGTTTACCCGGAGACTTCTGCGCGGGATTCAGAAATGTCCGGTCAATGTTGATCCTTGCCTGTCAGTCTGTACTCGACATCGTCGGCATGAGCGGCCATTTCAAGCACTGTCCGGCGAATTTCCTCGGGGTCAACGGTAGCGCGAGGATAAGTGTCGACGACGACGAAATACGGCTCATTGTTGATCTCCCGAAGTGCCATGCTGCCGTGCAGCATTTCGGAGTTCATCCTCAGCGCGTGTTCGTAGTAGTCCGGTCGAGCTTTGCAGCAGATGCTGTAGAACAGCAGCAGCCGGTCGTCGACTCCGTGCGGACTGGGTTCGAGATACACCGTCTGTTGGCGGTCTTCCGGCAACAGACGTGTCAGGGAGTAACTGTCGCCATTGCGCTTCCATGTGACGCCGGGCTCATGCGCGAACGCCTCGGTCAGCAGCGACTCAAGATCGCGTTCCTGGCCGAGAACAGCGTACAGCAACTGCGAGGCCTCGATCGCGTCCTGCGGCCGCCGGGCAGGAATCGGATCGGTCATTCGGGCCACACAGCCGGCAACTTCCAGTGAGATCTCCGGACGGCGCTCACGCACATTCGGGATCGAGTCGTTTTGATGTCGATAGCGCAGGTCAGCCAGCGACATTGCCTGAAATGGCAACACGCCGGTCAGCATCAGATACAGGCAGATGCCCAGTCCATAGACGTCGCTGGCCGGTGTTGCTGATTCACCCTGAAACAACTCGGGGGCCATGAAGTTTGGCGTGCCGCAGATTCCATCCGCAACAGGCTCACCGTCGCTGTTCAGAACGCGCTTGGCGAGACCGAAATCGCTCAGCTTCGGTATTCCCTGACGGTTCAACATGATGTTGTCGGGTTTGATGTCGCGATGCACGATGTCCGCGCGGTGAGCGGCCGCCAGTCCGCTGGCGGTCTGTGCTGTCAGCGCGAGCGCTCGGGGGACGGTCAATGACCCCTCATCCTGGATCAACTGCTGCATCGATCGGCCTGAGATGAACTCCATCTCGAGGAAATGGCATCCGTCGATGTGGCCGACTGCATGGACTGTCACGACATTCGGATGAACGAGCGCCGCGGCCGCGCGCCCCTCCTGCTGGAATCGGACGACGTAGTCGTCGTCGCAGGCAACTCGCTTCGGAGACAGAATCTTCAGAGCACAGCGGCGTCCCAGATCCTCATGAACCGCCAGATAAACCCGCCCCATGCCGCCACTGCCAATCAGCGAGACACATTGATACACGTGCAGTTTGCGACCGATCAGCGAGTCGTTTGGGCTGCTGACGTGTGCCAGCTCTCGCTTGGGCCAGGGAGTGTCCTGGCTGACGACGACCGTTTCATTGGAGGCACTGGTACTGGTTCTCTCCATGCCGCAGCTTGGACACACCAGCACGTCCGTGTCGCACGGAAACCGTTCGTTGCACCCGACGCAGAACAGAGTCCACGTTGCGGACAGATTTTCACCTGATGGATCAGACACAGCGATGCTCACATTTGGAATCGTATCCGTCCGCCCGTCACGACCAGTACGTGAGCGAGTTCCTCACCAACTCGACAATCCGGCCCGGCAGGCGTTTCCTCACCTTGTGACTGCCCGGCACCAACCGCGTTCAACCAGCGGGAATCGGTCGCGTCCGTTGCGTGGATGTGTTTTCTTCCGTGCCCGCGGGCAAATGCAGTCAGAATATCGTACAAGAGCCAGCCGCCGGTCGCTAAGTCGCTCGCGATTGTGGCCCCGGAACGAGCTGGTCAATTTTGCCTCATCCCGCTCAGGTTATCTATGCCGGACCTCACCAGCGCCGACCAGACGTTTCCGTCGAATTCACCGGCACAATCCGCAGTTTCGGCGCTGACAGACGACACGCACCCCGACGAGGGTGACGCTGGTGAAATGTCAGGCGAGGCCGAAAACCCGTACATCGACGATAACTCAGATTGTGTCCGGCCGGATTCTCTCAATGACGCTCCGGACCGTGCACCATTCACCATTCCAGGGCCCGGTGTCCCGGAAGCTCTGTTTTGGATGTTCGGCATGCTGGTCGTTCACATGATCGGCGGCGTGATCACGATGGCCGTCCTTGTCGTGAACCACCTGCGCACCCTGCCGACGCCGCCCGCAAACGCGCGCCGACTGCTAATGGAAGCGCAGCAAGTCCTGAAGGACGAGTCTCAGATGTTGAATCTGATTACCGGTGAAATGGCGTTCTTTCTTGTGGTTGCTGTGATCGCGTCAATCGTGCGTCTGGGAAGAAGTTCCGGGCGACGGCTGGGTTTGACGCGCATTCCCGTGGCTCACCTGGCCCTGATCACGACAGTGTCGATTCCGCTGTCCCTCATGTGCGGTGCTTTCCATCACGTCACGACGGAAGTGTGGGACAGCACTTTGGGCAATCTTCCGATCTTCGAACTTTTTCAGGGAATGGACGTCAACCAGACGCTCAAACCACTCGGCCAATCTGCTCCTCTCTGGCTACTTATTGGTGTGATTGCCGTCGCACCAGCAATCGGTGAAGAAGTCATCTTTCGCGGAGTGATCGGACGCGGGCTGATTGCGCGACATGGCGTGATGGCAGGTGTTGTGATGACTTCGCTTATGTTTGCTGCCGTGCATATTCACCCGGCTCACGTAATCGCCCTGCTGCCGCTGGCATTCTTTATTCATCTCGTCTACCTGGTGACGAGGAGCTTCTGGGCTCCGGTTCTGCTGCATCTGCTGAACAACTCTCTGGCCGTCGTGTTACTTCGATTCGGCGACAGCCTCGAAGGCTCGGGGCTGGACGAAGAAGCGGCGATGCCCTTGCCGCTGATCGCAATCTCTGCGGCCGTTGTCATCATGTCGACTGCCGCCCTGTGGAAGAGTCGCGTCCAATATCTCCGCAGCGATGGCTCGATTTGGGACCCGGGCTACCCGACCGTTGAGTTGCCACCGGCGGATTCGTCGGCGATTTCGGTGCATACAGAGCGCCCCTCGATGCTGTTCGGGCTCACGCTGATGCTGGCTTCCGTCTACTCTGTCATCTTCGTCGCGACTCTCGTGATGAGCTTCTCACCGGCTGGATGAGATTCGGCATCGAGGCGTATTGACGTCGACGCCCGGCAATCGGCACTGCAGCAAGCTCGGCGAGCGACTGTATCAGGCGAGTCGGATGGCGAATTTCGGCCCTGCATCTTCCGGCATTCGCGCCCTTCTCTGTCCGCTGTGCAGGCGATCTCGAAAAAGTCTAAGGACTTACCCGACTATCCCTGCGGCGTTCGTTGACACCTTGGGGCTTCAGAAATAACATCCCTCGCTTCCCGCCCAGGCTGGCGGGTGAGGTCGGCGTCCCGAGTTCAATGCGGGTTCCTGAATCAAGTCGGAAACCCATCGCTCTCTGGGAATTAATCACTTCTCAGCCAATTTGGTTTGATGAAGCCCCGGGAGGGTGAAGAAGCATGAATCAGGAACGTATTCGAATCAGAATGGAAGCTTACGAGCACGCCATTCTGGATCAGTCAGCCGGTGAGATCGTTAACACTGCGAAGCGAACTGGAGCAGAAGTACGCGGACCTGTGCCGCTACCTACTCGGATCGAACGATACACCGTGCTGCGTAGTCCTCATATCGATAAGAAGTCTCGTGAGCAGTTTGAGATTCGAACTCACAAACGCTTGATCGAGATTCTTCAGCCGACCGGGAAGACTATCGACGCTCTCAACAAGTTGTCGTTGCCGGCCGGAGTGGATGTGAAGATTAAGGCTGGAGCCAGATAGGCTTGCCTGCCTTTTAGGACGGACGTCTGTGTGCCTCTTGTGTACACGGTTTGTCGGCCCTGTTGAAAAATTCTCGGAGCGTTGCTCTGGGGTGCGATGGATTGGCGCCGCTTCGGCGTGCTGTGTCGTCGCAGTATCAGTGACGCGGCTTTCTGTGGTCTCCGTGTTTCGGCATGGATGCGAACTGGAAGGCTGGCGAGTTTTGAGATGCTTGGGGTTTTGCGACGTTGTTTACGAACAACCTCTCCATGAAAAGAGCTGCGATGCACACACGGATACTTGCTACCAAAGTCGGAATGACTCAGGTCTACGACACTGACGGAAATATACAGCCTGTGACAGTGCTTGAGGTTGGGCCGTGTCAGGTTGAGCTGGTGCGAACGGTCGATCGAGACGGATACGACGCTGTGCAGATGTCGCTGAGTCGCAACGGGCAAACTGTGGCGAATCGCGAATCGCGAATCGATGTGTCAGCGAGGAGCTACGAATCTGGTGAACAGCTTGACGCACCGTTCATTGAAGTGGGCGGCAAGGTTGACGTGATTGGTACCAGTAAGGGGCGTGGTTTTGCCGGTGTCATGAAACGTCACAACTTTTCGGGACAACGTGCCAGTCATGGCGTGAAGAAGGTTCATCGTCACGCTGGTAGTACCGGTATGAGTGCTGATCCCGCTCGCGTAATCAAAGGTAAGCGGATGGCAGGGCGGTACGGTAACGCTCAGATTACAGTCCATAATCTGAAGGTCGTACAGTTCGACCCCGAGACTCGGGTGCTCGCGCTTAAGGGTGCAGTGCCGGGGCCGAATGGGGGGTTGATTGTCGTTCGTGAGGCGGTGGAGCCGTAGGCTGCTGTCCCGCGAGTTGTGGGTTGTTTGGTTTATTTACGACGGGCTGACTGCCTGTCTCACTGTTAGATTCTGGAACAGGCTGATGACTCAGCTGACTCAACTGAATTCAGAAATGGCACAGGCCGGGGTCGTTGAATTCGACGAAACCGCACTGGCTCCGAAAGTGACGAAACAGCTTGTGCATGACGCATGTGTCATGTACCACGCCAACCGCCGTGTTGGCACAGTGAAGACTAAGAGTCGTGCAGACGTACGCGGCACAACGCAGAAGATGTTTCGGCAAAAAGGTACAGGGCGGGCGAGGGCCGGTTCGCGGCGGACGAATGTTCGTACCGGCGGCGGTCACGCCTTCGCCAAGCGTCCGAAGGAGTGGCGATACGCATTGCCAAAGAAGGCTTTGCGGGCGGCGACTCGGATGGCATTGCGAATGAAGATCGAGGCTGGTCAGGTGCAGGTCCTGGACGGGCTGGCTCTGCCTGAGTTGAAAACAAAACACGTCGCTGCGGCTCTGAAGTCGGCCGGGTTGACTGGTGTAAGTTGCCTGTTTGTGACAGAGGGTATCAACGCAGACCTGGTTCGGGCTGCCCGGAACATTCCCCGGGTCAGCGTGTTGCCTCGAATTGATTTGAACGCGGATGTTGTGTTGCGGCACCGGAATATTCTCATCTTCAGTGATGCCGTCGAGGCTCTGAAGGCCTGATGGTTGGACAGGAAGGTGGAGGCCATAATTATGTCTGAATTGAAACCGGAACAGGTCCTGAAGGGGGTCCAGTTAACGGAGAAAACAGCCTTCCTGGCTGAGGCAAAGAACGTGTATGCGTTTGATGTGCCGTTGACGGCGTCAAAAATAGAAATCAAACAGGCGATTGAACAGGCGTTCGAGGTTCGAGTCGTGAAAGTTAATACGCAGACTCGAGTCGGTCAGCCGAGGCGATTCAAGATGAGGTACGGCTACACCAGGGACCGCAAGAGGGCGTTGGTGAAGCTGCATCCAGACGATCGGATTGCTCTGTACTAAGAGAGAGACACAGTTCGGCAGCCGCACTCGTTCGAGCGCGGAATTGCATGTAGTGGCAGGCGTTGCGACTTGGAGAGGTGAACATTGGGAATTCGACATTACAAGCCGACCAGTGCCGGGCGACGCAACGCTTCTGTCAGCTCGTTTGAAGAGTTGACGGAGAAGGGCAATTCTCCAGAGAAGAGTCTACTCAAACGGGCAAAGAAGCGAGGTGGTCGTAACCATCACGGCAAGATTACTGTTCGGCACCGGGGCGGCGGTCATAAGCAAATGTACCGCATCATTGACTTTAAGCGTCGGGAAGACGGAGTCGATGGCGTGATTAAGGCGATCGAATATGACCCGAACCGTTCGGCCAGAATCGCGCTGGTTTACTATACGAACGGAAAAAAAGCTTACATTGTTGCTCCGGACGGCCTGGCAGCAGGCGATGTGATTCGTAGCGGGGACGAAGAAGTTGAGCCGAAGGTTGGCAATACTATGCCGCTTTCGAAGATTCCGCTGGGATCAGTGGTGCATAACATCGAATTGGAGCCCGGACGTGGTGCTCAATTGTGTCGCAGCGCAGGTGCGCGGGCAGTATTGAATGCACGTGAAAAGAAGTGGGCGCAGATTACGCTGCCTTCTGGTGAAGTGCGTCGTGTTCCGGTGGGTTGTCGGGCGACAATTGGTGAAGTTGGCAACTCGGATCATCAGAACGTCACGCTCGGGAAAGCCGGCCGGAAACGGTGGCTTGGGCGTCGACCACATGTTCGTGGAACGGCGATGAATCCCGTTGCTCACCCGATGGGCGGCGGTGAAGGGCGGTCCGCGGGTGGCCGGCATCCGTGTAGTCCAACGGGAAAACTAGCTAAGGGCGGTAAGACGCGAAAGCGTCGAAAGGCCTCCAGCAAGGCGATAGTGAGACGTCGCAAGTCGCGACGTAATGGACAGCTTAAGTAGTCATCAGGACACAGTTACCGGTTTACTTCAGGGAATCTGAGATGTCACGGTCACTCAAAAAGGGGCCACATGTCGACGAGAAACTTCTTAAGAAGATTGATCGTCTCGGCGCGGCCAAGCAGCCCATTAAAACTTGGGCTCGTGCATCAACGATCTCTCCGGAGTTCATTGGCCACACGTTCATGGTCCATAACGGCAAGTCGTTTATCAGCGTTTACGTGACAGAGGAGATGGTGGGACACAAGCTTGGAGAGTTTTCTCCGACTCGTACGTTTCGCGGTCACGGTGCACGCGGTAAGAGGTAGCGTTCACGATTGGCAAGCCTGGTTTCTTGAGCCAGGTCGTTATTGGTTCCCGGTTCGTATAGCTGGGTAACAAAAGGTGCGGTCATGGCAGTTGTTAAGAGCGAACATCGATACGCCCGCATTGCGGCGAGGAAAGTCAACCGCATCCTCCCCATTATTCGGGGTCGAGAAGTGGGGGATAGCTTGGACGTGTTGAAGACGCTTCCGAACCTTGCGGCTCGGCTGGTGGAGGCTGTCGTTCAGACGGCTGCTGCCAATGCGGCTGAGGCGGGTGTCCGGAATGTTGAAAAGCTGAAGATCACGGAAGCGATTGCGAATGGCGGTCCCATGTACAAGCGGATTCGTCCTCGTGCTCGCGGGATGTCGTACCTTGAACGGCATCGGACGGCACATATACGAATCGGCATCGACGCGCCAGAGCTTTGATCACGCAGAATAGCACGGTATCCAACTTCAACAGATGGATGCCTGTTTAACGCGACCATAGGTGGAAACAGAACATGGGACAAAAGGTTCGACCAACGGGATTTCGGATCGGCATCACTGAGCCTTGGCGCAGTCGGTGGTATGCTCCCAAGAAGTACTTCGGTGAACTGCTGGTCGAAGACCAGAGGGTGCGTAATTTCATCCAGAAGAAGTATCAGTTCGCTGGCATTTCGCGGGTTGAAATTGAACGGACTCGCGATCAGGTCGTTGTGCATCTGCATACGTCACGCCCGGGGATTATCATCGGGCGCAAAGGGCAGGAAGTTGATCGGCTGAAGGCCGAATTAGAGAATCTGACCGGACGGCACATTGATCTGAAGATTGTTGAAGTCAATCAGCCGAGTAAGAATGCCGTGCTGGTGGCGCAGGATATTGCTCAGCAACTGATTAAGAGAGGCTCGTTTCGACGGACGATTAAGCGAGCTCTTGAGCAGGTAACTGAGGCTGGAGCACATGGAATTAAGATACAACTGTCGGGCCGTCTTGGCGGGTCGGAAATGTCCCGGAGAGAGAAAGCCAGTAGGGGTTCGGTTCCGTGCTCAACGTTGAGGCGGCGCGTGGACTATGGATTTGCTGAGGCTCGCACCACGATGGGGATCATCGGTGTGAAAGTCTGGATCGATTTGGGTGACTATAGCGAGGAGAGTTCTGATGGCGCTGATGCCCAGAAGGGTCAAGCATCGAAAAAGCCAAAGAGGTCGTATAAAAGGTAATGCGACTCGCGGTAATCGCGTGGCGTTCGGTGACTGGGGCCTGCAGGCGACACAGCCGGGGCATGTTTCGGCTCAGACGATCGAAGCGTGTCGTATCGCGATCATGCAGTACATTCGCGGCGAGGGAAAACTCTACATTCGGATCTTTCCGCATCGTTCAGTTACGTCGCGCCCACTCGAAACTCGTATGGGTAAGGGTAAGGGAGAGCCGGATCACTGGGTGGCGACTGTTAAACCAGGCACCGTTATGTTTGAGGCAGGTGGGATATCGAGAGAAGCGGCACAGGAGTGTTTTGCCCGTGTCGCCCACAAGCTGCCAATCAAGGTGCGGTTAATCGGCCGGCAGCCTGGTGTATAGGTCTGAAAAAGATTTGATAGGTCATCGGACCAGTTGGACGTGTTGTGAGACACGCCCTACGGAACGGAATAATGAATAACTCGGCTAAAGAGCTTCGTGAGATGACGTCGGAACAACTCAGTCACGAGTTGATCGAGACGCGAAAAGAATTGCTCGACCGGGCAGTGCGGGCGTCGGCATCTCAGGATGACACAGGACCAAGTAAGTGCTTCCTGCGTCGTCGCGTGGCTCGTATCAAGACACTCCTGCGTGAGCAGGAACTGGAAACAAGTCAGGCCTGAGGCCAGTAAAACCAACGGACCTCCCGTCTTGCGGAATAGAGGGTTGAGCCTTGAAACAGCGACTCATTGGAATTGTCACAAGCGCGAAAGCGGCTAAGACGCTGCGCGTGGAAGTACAGCGTAAGGTCAAGCATCCGCTTTATGGGAAGTACGTCCGGAATCGGACTGTGTGCTTTGTTCATGATGAAGAAGGCCAGGCCTCGGAAGCGGATCGCGTGGAAATTGAGGAAAGTCGTCCACGTTCGCGGACGAAACGATGGGAACTTGTTCGCGTTTTGCCAAAACAGTGATGGGTTCGGGTTCGGGTTCAGAATGGCCTGTTAACAATGTGCCGTTCAGTTCGTTGAGGCCGGAGACACGACCATGATTCAGATGCAGACACTGCTCGACGTTGCAGACAATAGTGGTGCGAAAGTTGCGCGGTGCATCAAGGTACTCGGCGGCTCAAAGCGTCGGTTTGCCGGCTTGGGCGACGTTGTTGTATTGAGTGTGCAGAAGACAGTTCCCGGCGGGCAGATCAAACGGGGTCAGGTTGTCCGCGGTGTGATCGTCCGTTGCCGCAAAGCGACGCGGCGCGAAGACGGTTCTTACGTACGTTTCGATCGCAATGCGGTCGTGATTCTCGACGCAGACGGCAGTCCACGTGGGACTCGTATTTTTGGAGCTGTCGCACGCGAGTTGCGAGTGAAGAAGTTTATGAGAATTATCAGTCTGGCCAGCGAGGTAGTGTGAGTCATGGCACGTCTGCAGGAGAGATATCAATCTGAAATTGTCACACAGCTCAAAGAAGAGCTTGGGCTGAAGAACCCGTTGGCGGCGCCTCGTGTTTCGCGTGTCGTGGTCAATATGGGTGTGAATAATGCAATCCAGGATCGTAAAAAACTGGAACAGGCTGTCGGTCATCTCGGCACGATTACGGGGCAGAAGCCGAAGATCACGAAAGCAAAGCGATCCATCGCGAATTTTAAGCTTCGTGAAGGCATGGAAATCGGGTGCTGCGTGACAATGCGTCGGGCTCGGATGTACGAGTTCATCGATCGTCTGGTTTCGATCGCATTGCCTCGTGTCCGCGACTTTCGCGGACTGAATCCGAAAGCGTTTGACGGAGCCGGCAACTTCAGCATGGGGCTGACGGAATTGTTGATGTTTCCTGAAATCAACGCGGACAAAGTTCATCACAACCAGGGAATGAATATTGCTGTGGTGACAACGGCAACAAGTGATGCGTCGGGGCTGGCGCTACTCAAAGCGTTAGGTTTCCCGTTTAAAAAAGACTGATCCAGTACGGAACATGTTTGGGAGTAGCTCAGACAGTGGCCAGTAAATCAAAAATTGCGAAGGCGAAAAGAACGCCAAAGTTCTCCAGCCGAATTGAACGTCGATGTGAACTGTGCGGGCGGCCTCGGGCCGTGTATCGCAAGTTTCGTGTGTGTCGCATCTGTTTCCGGAATCTGTGCCTCGACGGCATGGTGCCAGGTGCCAGAAAAGCGAGCTGGTGATCGGTTCACGAGGCTGGACGAGGACGAGGTTCAAATAATGCTGAGCGATCCAATTGCCGACATGTTGACCCGCATTCGTAATGCGGTCTCGATCGAGCGTCCACACGTGGATATCCCGTTTTCGAAAGCCAAGCAGGGCGTCGCCGCGACTCTGCAACGGGAAGGGTTCGTGTGGGATTCCGAAGTTCTGGACACGGAGCCCGTGAAAACGCTTCGCGTCAGTCTGAAGTATGGGCCGAATGGTGAGTGTGTCATCAATCACATTCAACGTGTGAGCAAGCCCGGTCGACGGATTTACTCCGGCGTAGCTGACTTGAAGCCCGTGCGTCATGGGACTGGGATCACGATCGTGACTACGCCGAAAGGTGTTCTCAGCAATCGGGAAGCAAGAAGTCAGCAGGTCGGAGGCGAGGTACTGGCGGAAATCTGGTAATTCAGGGAAATGCAACCGTTCGATGATTCGACTGAAGAGTTGCGTTGTTCTTCAATGTAAACGGTGGCCGGACTGGCGGGACCTTGAGCGGGCTCTCGAACACCACGGCTGATTTGAAAGATGTGAGTCATGTCACGTATCGGCAAAAAACCGATCAGCGTTCCAGACACGGTGACGGTCACGGTCGAAGGAAGACACGTTGGAGTCAAGGGCCCCAAGGGAGAGATGGGCTGGGACTTTCCAGAAGGGATCAACGTTGAATTCCAGGCGGACTCGAAACAAGTCGTCGTTGGCCGTGAAGGCAACACCCGTCAGGACCGTGCCTTTCACGGACTGACGCGCGCCCTGATCAACAATATGGTCACCGGGGTCGTCACACCGTTCGAGCGACGCTTGGAGATTCAAGGTGTCGGCTATCAGGCAACACTGAACAACAACCTTCTCGCCCTGCAAGTCGGTTTTTCGCACTCTGTGGACTTGGAAGTCCCGAGCGATGTTGGCTGCCGACTGCAGAGCCCGACTCTCATCGTGCTGGAAAGCTGTGATAGACACGCCGTAGGGCAGTTTGCGGCCAATATTCGAGCTGTCCGACCGCCGGAGCCGTACAAAGGCAAAGGGATTCGGTATTACGGCGAATTCGTTCGCCGCAAAGCCGGCAAGGCCTTCGGTGCCAAATAGTTCAAGTGCGGCTTCAGTTTAGCTGTTTGAGTTGAGGTGTTCTTCAATGGTGAATCAGGTTAAGCGACTGCACCGGCGACGTGCTCGCCGAGCGTACCGTGTCCGAAATGGAATACGCCGAAACGCGACAAGTCAGTACCGGTTGTCTGTGTTTCGTAGCAACTCGCACATCTACGCTCAGGTCATTGACGATTTAGCGCAGCAGACGGTGTGTGCAGCAAGCAGCTCGCAGAACAGTGTGGTGGAAGGCATTGGCGGCAACGTTGAGGCTGCCAAAGTAGTTGGCAAGAAGATAGCAGAGTTGGCACTCGCTGCTGGGGTGACTAAAGCAACATTTGATCGCGGCTCCAACAGATATCATGGTCGCGTGGCAGCGCTGGGAGAAGCAGCGCGAGAAGCGGGGCTTCAACTGTAAGACAGACTGTCACCGCTTGGGACGCGTTAGCGACGCGTACACATGAGACGCGTGACGCGTGCGACCAACTGGTTTGGAAAGCAGGATTGCTATGGGCGAGACATCGACACAAAACGAATCTGCTGAACATGTTGTGCAGATCCGTCGTTGTTCCTGTGTGGTCAAAGGTGGACGACGATTCAGTTTTGCGGCTCTTGTTGTCGTCGGTGACCGAAACGGGCGGGTTGGCTGGGGCTACGGTAAAGCTCCTGAAGTTCCGCAAGCTGTCGAAAAAGCTGTAAAACAGGCCGAGAGAAGCATGGTTCGTGTCAATCTGGCGCAGATCGAGCCTGGTACGACTGTCCCGCATGAGATCAAGGGCCAGTATGGGGCTTCGAAAGTCAAGCTCATTCCGGCCCGTCCGGGAACTGGCGTGATTGCCGGGGGCTGCGTGCGTGCCGTACTTGATGCTGCCGGCGTGACCGATATTCTCACTAAGAGTCAAGGCTCAAACACGCCGCTCAATCTGGTCAAAGCAACATTTGAAGGCCTGCAGCGACTGCAGACACTTGAAGAAGTTCAGCGACTACGTGGCGTCAAACTGTAAGTAATCAACTCTGAAGTCTTTCGGCTTCGGCAATTGGAATAAGTTATGGTCAGTCTATCTGACGTCAATGACGGCATTCAAAAAAACAAACGCAGGCGGCGTGTTGGTCGAGGCACCGGCAGTGGTCGGGGCAAGACCAGTTCGCGCGGCCATAAGGGCGATGGTAGCCGATCGGGTTATCGCAGTCGTCGCGGCTATGAAGGTGGCCAGATGCCACTGTTTCGTCGCGTCGCGAAGCGAGGGTTCTCGAATGCGGCATTCGCCGATGAAATCAAAGTCATCAATCTGGACCAGATCACGGAGCGATTTGAAGAAGGTCAGGAAGTTGATCTGCAGGCTCTGAAAGCGGCATTCTCGCTGTCTCGAAAAGTGAAGGTCAAGATTCTAGGACGCGGTGAACTCTCCAAAAAGCTGACGATTCAGGCCAACGCATTTTCGGCATCCGCCGAGGAAGCGATCGCGAAGGCCGGCGGCAGCGCGGTCAAAGTCTGACACAGGGACGAGACTGATGATCGAGAAGCTGCTCCTACTCTTCAAGATACCGGAACTCCGGCGGAAGATCGTTTTGACGATCATTCTGTTAGCGGTGTACCGGATGGGTTTCTGGATCCCGCTGCCGTTCATTGATCAGCAGGCGATGCAGGAGAGTATTGAGCGAATGCAGGAAGGCGGCGGTGAGGAAGGTTTTGGACAGGTTATGCAGATTGTTGCCCTGTTCTCGGCATCTCGCGTTGGCAACGCCACAATTTTTGGTTTGGGCATTATGCCCTATATCTCGGCGTCGATTATCTTCCAGCTGATGGGGCAGGTGTATCCACCTTTGGAGCAACTGCAGAAGGAAGGTGAGTCTGGTCGGCGAAAAATCAATGAGTACACGCGTTACGCGACGGTCGTGATATGTCTTGGGCAGAGTTTCTTCTGGATCAGGGCTTTAGCAAGTCCGACAGGAGGCCTGCTTGGAGCGAACGTCGTGCTGAGTTCGTGGGATACGTGGTACTGGCACATGGTCGGCGCCGTGTGGATGACGACCGGTACGATCGTATTGATGTGGATCGGCGAGCAGATTGACGCCTATGGAATTGGCAACGGTATCAGTCTGCTGATCATGGCGGGGATTGTGGCTCAGATGCCGGCGGGTGGAGCAATGCTGTTTGAGCCAGCACTGCGCAACGGAATCCAAATCGGGACTGACACAGGAATCGAACGATTTCTAATGCTGGCGGGCGTGTTTATATTCGTCGTTGTTGTGGTAGTATTGATAACTCAAGGTCAGCGACGGATTCCGATACAGAGTGCGAAGCATGTTCGTGGACGGCGTCAGGTCGGCGGGCAGAGGCAGTTTCTCCCGCTTCGAATTAACCAGGCTGGAGTGATGCCAATCATCTTCGCATCCAGCTTGTTGATGTTTCCATATATGGTGTTTCAGTGGCTCGACAGCTCGCTGGAAAACCCGTGGAAGGTTGTCTCTATACTGAACAGTGCGTTTGGAGGCGGTCGCGGGTTCGTGTACTCGATGTGTTATATGTCGCTGATTTACTTCTTCTGCTACTTCTGGACAGCGATCACTTTTAATCCGAAGGAAATCGCAAACAACCTGAAAGACCACGGCAGCTTCATTCCCGGTTATCGTCCAGGAGTTCGAACGGCGACTCACCTCGAATCTGTCATGGTTCGAATCACGTATGTTGGGGCGGCGTTCCTTTCACTGATTGCTGTGATCCCACAGCTGATTGCAAGTTCAATGGGCATCAATCCGCTGATCGCCAGTTTCTACGGGGGCACGGGACTACTGATTGTGGTGTCTGTGGCCTTGGACCTTGTTCAAAAGATCGACAGTCATCTGATTACCCGGAATTATTCGGGATTGCTTGAGTCAGACGGCTGATTGGCTCCAAACTTCGGGAGCGACGTGATGAAAGTTCGTTCGAGTATCAAACGCATCTGCGAGCAGTGCAAAATTGTGCGCCGCCGAGGTAAGGTCTACGTGATCTGCCCCGCCAATCCGAAGCACAAACAGAGACAGGGATAAGAGCATGCCACGTGTTCTCGGTGTTGACGTTCCGAATGACAAACCAGCGTATGTATCGCTGACCTACCTGCACGGCGTTGGTCGGCAGACAGCGATCAATATGTGTTACGAGTTGGGTGTTGATCCGAACGTGAAGGCTTCGAGTCTGTCGGAGTCTGAAATCGCGTTGATCAACAATCACCTCGACAAAGAGCTGATTGTGGAGGGTGCCCTGCGGCGTAAAGTTCAACAGGATATCGCGAGATTGCGTGAGATCCGTTGCTACCGCGGTGTCCGACATCGACGTGGTTTGCCAGTCCGCGGTCAGCGGACTCGAACGAACGCACGAACACGTAAGGGTGCGAAGAAGACCGTTGCGGGCAAGAAGGGTGTGAAGGATATGAAGCACTGATCCGGCTGCTACAGCTTCCGGTTCTATCGGCTGCGAATTGTAGCCGTCACTTTGGAGAAACAGGCGAATGGCGAAGTCAAAGCGTAAACGGGTGCGTCGAAATGTCACTAAAGCTGTGGCGCATGTTAAAGCGACATTCAACAATACGTTGGTTACGATTACCGATACCAGCGGGGACGTCCTGTGCTGGGCAACTTCCGGTACTTCGGGCTTCAAGGGTAGCCGTAAAAGTACGCCCTTCGCGGCTCAGCGTGCGGCAGAAATCTGTGCGGAACGCGCCGCGAAGTTTGGCGTTCGGGAACTTGAGATTCGCGTGAAAGGTCCAGGGTCCGGTCGTGAAAGTGCGATCACCGGTCTGCAGTCTGCCGGGATAAACATCAAGATCATCGAAGACGTGACACCGCTGCCGCACAATGGCTGCCGTCCACCAAAGAAACGCCGAGTCTGAGTCTGTCGATCAGGAAACGGACACCTCAAGACTTTCGATCGTACCTCTGAACAGGAGTAGCCAGACATGCGGATTCGCTGGCGAGGATTTGAGCTTCCCAGTCGCGTTGCACCGAGTCGGGACACCCTGACGAAGTACTACGGCGAGTTCATTGTTGAGCCGTTCGAACGTGGTTTCGGACACACAATCGGCAATAGCCTGAGACGAATTCTTCTTTCAAGCCTGGAAGGCGCCGCGATTACGCAGACGCGCATTCAGGGGCAGCAGCACGAATTCACGGCTATTCCCGGTGTGGTTGAAGACGTCACCGAGATTTGCCTCAACCTGAAGTCCGTTGTCCTCAAACACCACGGCTCCGGCGCGAAAACTGTCCGGATCGACCGTCACGAACGCGGCGTTGTGACAGCCGCCGACATCATTTGTGACGATCAGATTGAAGTGGTAAATCGCGATCTCGTGATTGCCACAATGACGGATGACGTTCCGTTCAACGTAGAACTGACTGTGGAAACCGGTCGAGGCTACGTGCCGGCCATCGAGCGATATAATCAAGGCGTCGAACCGGGTGTCATTCCGTTGGATGCAGGGTTCTCGCCCGTCGTCCGCGTTCGACATCACGTTGAAGAGACGCGTGTCGGCCAGCGAACAAACTATGATCGTCTCGTCATTGAAATCTGGACCAACGGGACCGTTGCTCCTGACATGGCATTGGTCGAGGCGGCCAAGATTCTGCGAAAGCACCTGAACCCCTTCATCTCATACCGTGAGCCTGGTCCGGAAGTATCACCAGAAGGTGGGCTTAAGGGGATGATGGAAGCGACTGGCTATTCGCCGATCGATCTTGAGCTTGAGGAAAAGCTCAGCCAGAGCCTCGCCGAACTGAATCTGTCGGTTCGAGCGACAAACTGTCTCGAATCGGAAGGCATTAACACCGTCCGTGATCTGGTCAGCAAGTCCGAGGATCATCTGCTCCAGGTCCGTAATTTTGGCGAGACGACTCTTGTTGAAGTGCGTGAACGGCTGGGGGCCATTGGATTACGTCTGGGCATGAAAGTTCCGCAGCAGAATCGAGGCTGACAGGTCGTCTGTGCGGGCGTCAATTAGAAGTGGCGAGTCATACGTGTGAGTTATGGTTTGACTCGAACTGACTGATCTTTCGAAGGCTGTACTATGCGTCACCGAGTCAAAGGCCGAAAGCTGAACCGGAATGGTTCGCACCGTAAGGCCATGTTTAGCAACATGGCTGCCAGCATGATCAAGACCCTGGATCAGGACGACGCGTCCGAGAACCGTGCCCAGGTCGCTGGCCGAATCGTGACAACCGTCCCGAAAGCAAAGGAATTGCGCCCACGCGTCGAGAAGCTGATTACGTTGGCAAAAAAAGCTGCAGTTATTCAAGCGGACGCGGAGCAGTACGCTTCGTCCGCCGCTCGAGGGAGCGACGAATGGAAACAATGGCGATCGTCGGATCAGTGGCAGCAATGGTCTCAGGCAATTGCGCCGGCGATTGCTCTGCGGCGTCGCGCATTTTCAGTCCTGCGTGACGACGAGGCCGTGACCATCCTGTTTGATGAGTTGGCTGAACGATTCGCGGACCGCACGGGCGGATACACGCGAGTCATTCGACTTGCGAAACCACGTCTGGGTGATGCAGGGCAACGGGCATTGATCGAGTTCGTTGGTGAGAACGACCGAGTCCGCCGCTCAAAAGCAAAAGCGTCACTGGCCGTTCGCGGGGAAACAGATTCTGAAGCCGAGGCGTCCGAAGACACGTCTGACGCATCAGAAGTTCTTTCAGATGAAAGCACTGGAGGGACCGTCGTCGAGGCGGCCACAGAAAATGCTGAAGCGTCTGAAGCAGACACCGGTTCGGAAGAGAAGAGCGATTCATAAAGACGTTTATGACATTAAGAACCAGGAAGCCACGCCTTGCCGCGTGGCTTTTTTTTGTGGGTCGACTGTCGGTCGGGACGTGTCGAAACCCACATCGAGAGGCTCGCGGCGAAGACTATTGCGACTCAGTTCGAGCGGCGGAGTTGCGAGATCGCATTACTTCTGCCGGGAAAACGTCACGCGTCCGAATGTATCCGGGGCATGGAATGCGGGCTTCTCTGTCTTACCGGGTGACCATTGGCTGTGCTGCGGATTGGTCTTACCGCCCAGACGATTCAGATTCAGATGCCAGACGTCGCCGTCGCACGGATGCGGACGCCCTGTGGCTGACGCGAAATTGGCGAACGGGATCGCGACTTCCAAAACCCAGCCACGATCGGTGTCGCTGTCGTCGTTGAGCGTTCCGTCGACTGTCGTCGCAATGATTACTCCGCAGGCATTCCAGTTTGGCACCTGTGGCTTTCCGGGACCGTTCGGGTGGTGCCGATCGAGACTCGCGCAATTCACGTTCATCTCAATGTTGAAATAGTCCAGCGGACGTTTCGGGTTCGGCGCTGTGAACAGTTCGACGCAGTCATCCCTATAGACCGGACTGTCAGGTTCCGTCTGCTCGGCCCAGACGTGAGCGTCTTCGCACTCGTACGCGACGTACAGGAACCGGTCGTCCCACAGCATCCGCGCAACGGTCTGCTCCTTGCTCCCCTGTTTCCACCACGTGAAGGTGAAATCACCGAATGTCTTCGCGTTCTGCCAGACGGCCTCGTCGAGTCGGCCGTCGATCCGAATGTTTCCGACTGGAGATAGGCGTGCAAAACGGACCCACTTCGGGTGGCTGATCGGCGTTGAAAATGGACCCACCGTAGCAGTCTCAGGAAGCTTCGAACTTTTCCGGTTCGAGGCTTCGGAGGCGAAGGATGCTCAC